>NZ_CP049616.1:1888750-2501875 GCF_011068285.1 Flagellimonas oceani
TGTGAACTCCCAATTGTAATTCAACATCAAATTATCACCGGCAGACAATGCCGCTGCACCACAAACGGTAAGATTATCTATTCCAACACTAATATCGATTGGGCCATTATTTGCATCCACATAACTGTTCCAACCTATTATGGTGGCATTTAGGTTTTCTTTCGACATGCCGCTGTTATCGAACATATTGGACATATCTTCTATACTGCCGATTTTCCACCCTCCCAAATCTTGGTCGAATGCTTCGGCTTTGCTGAACATATAGGACATATTGGTAATATTTTTTGTATCCCAGTCACTAAGGTCTCCGTTAAAAGTAGTTGCACCGCTGAACATAGCACCCATGTCGGTAACATTCTCAACATTCCATAAGCTAAGATCTCCATTAAAAGCTGTAGCTCCAGCAAACATTACCAACATAGAACTAACATTCGAGATATCTGGCACATCTGTTGCGTTATAGATCATATTTTCGCACTCCAAAAAAGCGGCTGTCATTGAATACCACGCTATATCGCCCCATTGCTCAAGACCAATAAGATTGCCCTTAGTGTTGCTATTTTCCATTCGGATGGCCGGAAAAACTCCTTGTATCGCAACGGTATAAGTACCTGCCTCTTCATAAGTATGCTCAAAACTACCCACATTCACCTGAACAATATCTTCCACAGTACCGTCTCCCCAATCAATGGTAAAATCATAATTGTAAGCATTTTGAGTACCAATTACTATTTTTTCACCCGCCTCCTCTGTTTTCCAAGTGGTCACAAAAGAAGTTGGATCATCCGATATGCCCTCCACCTCGTTCAGTACAACGATCTTCACTTCCACTTCGGTGGTTTCGACACCATCCGTAACACTTACTTTGATATTGTGTTCGGTCGCCGTCTCAAAATCAAGGCTCTTATTGGAGGCCAATCTAAGTTCTCCTTTGGTATTTATGGCAAATAGGCCATTGTCGTTCGTGGATATTGTTATTACAAGGTCTTTCGGGTCGGTATCCACATCGATAATCTCAAAAGCATGGATCAACTCATCGGAAGAAATATTTTCACTCACCTCAAATTCATATGCATCCTTGGCAAAGGTGGGGGTACAATCGCAAATGGTGATCTCTGCCGAATCTTCCCTTTCCCCATCCGTGACCGCTACGGTTATCTTTTGCAGCGGAGTCTCCACAAGGTCAAGGGTTTTACCAGTTTTTATGCCCAATGCGCCTGTTGCCCCCTCGATCACGAACAAATCGTTGCTGTTGGCGGTTATGCTAAAGGCCAGCTTGGTGACCATATTGGCATCATAGGCTTTTACCAGGCCCACCGTTTGGGTGTCCGTTACGGTTTTTTCCAAAACATTTAAGGTCTGGTCGTATATTACAGGAGGTTGATTGGCAAATTCCTTTGGCCCATCATCTTTAGAGCAAGACCAAAGTATGGCCATTGCAAACATCGATAAAAACAGTTTCTTACTAGTCATAAGCATGATACATTTATTGCAAATTCAAGCAAGTATCGTGAGAACTTACGGACTTTTGGGCCACCAATTGATGGATGCCCCGTTTGAGTTGACGGATGAGGGATTTGGGTTGATGGGGGATTCGGTTATTGGGTTATTTGGTTATTTGGTTATTCGGTTATTCGGTTATTCGGTTATTCGGTTATTTGGTTATTGGGTTATTGGGTTATTGGGTTAAAGGTAAAAGGTTCTCGAACTGGCAATTGGTAACTGACAATTGGTAACTGTTAATTGTTCATTGTTCATTGTTCATTGTCAACTGCCCACTGCGTACTGCCTACTGACTTCTGACTTCCGACTTCCGACCTCAAATATCCGAATTCTGACTACTCACTACTCAAATCTCACATCTAACCCCAAAAAAACAAAACCGGAAAAGCACTTGGCCCTCCCGGTATGTTATGCAATAAATTGTCTAAAAAATCGTGGCGTCAAAATCAATTACACGCGTCCTCTTCATCTGGGTTACCGGAAAAAGTCCAGCCATAACTTGCCATCAAGTCTGCTTTTGCTTCTATGGCAGTGAGTCCACAAATAGTTAGATCATTAAGGCCCAAATTCACATTTAATGGGGCGGTTTTTAGGGAAGCATAACTATGCCAGCCTATTAATGTTGCATTCAAATTCTCCTTGGACATACCGCTATTGTCGAGCATAAAGGCCATTGTGTTTACATTTCCAATATCCCAACCGCCCAAGTTTTGATTAAAAGCAAGGGCATTTTTAAGCATATTCTGCATTGTGCTTACATTACTAACATCCCAAACACTAATGTCTCTATTAAAAGCATCGGCACCATTAAACATACCATACATAATGACTACATTACCAGTGTCCCACCCAGTAATGTCTCCATTAAAAGCATTGGCTTCATAAAACATACTCTGCATATCGATTACACTGCCAGTGTCCCATCCACTAATGTCTCCATTAAAAGCATATGCTTGAGCAAACATTCCACTCATATTGGTTACTGAGGAGGTATTCCAGTTGAGATCGCCATTAAAGGTTGTTTGCGCGAACATGGATGACATATTAGTGATTGTGGAAGTATCCCAATCATTAAGGCTGCCATTAAAAGAAGCGACGCCTGCATAAAACATGGAACTCAGATCCTTTACATTGGAGAGATTTGGTGCATCGGTAGCATTGTACACCATGTTACCACACTTATAAAAAGCACTGGAAAGATCTTGCCATGCTATATTGCCCCATTGTTCCAAACTCCTTAATTTAGACAATTGTTGAACTGAAAGAGATTGCATTTTAATCGCTGGAAACTCTCCCTGTATGGCCACGGTATGGGTGCCCGGCTCCGCATAGGCATGTTCAAACATATGGTTCTCGGGCAGCTCCTTAATGGTCTCCACGGTACCATCGCCCCAGTCCACGGTAAAGTCATATTCATAATTTTTATTGGCACCCATATAAATGGTCTCATCGGGGGTTGTGGTCTCCCATTTGGTCACAAAAGCAGTAGGGTCGTTGGGGTCAGCCTCTGGTATGTTCTCCACCAAAATGGCAATTTTGGCCTCGGCGGTATTTTCGCCATCGGTTACGCTTACGGTAATGCTATGAGAGGTGGCGGTCTCGTAGTCCAAGGATTTGCCTTCTGCCAAGGTCAAAATACCACTTTCGGAGAGCATAAACAGGTCGTTGGCCTCCATGGTAAAGGTAAGGTCATCTTCATCGGCATCTGTGGCCACCACTTGGCCGATTACCTCAGTATCGGCAATGTCCTCCGCTACGGTAAGCTCTTGGTCTTCCATTACGGGGACTTCGTTGGTCGGGGCAACTGTGATCACTTTAATGGTGATCGTGGCACTTGCCGTGTCCTCCCCATCGTCCACCTTAACGGTAATGTTGTGCTGTTCCTTGGCCGCTGCATCCAAACTCTTTCCGCTCGCAAGGCTCAAGTCACCGGAGGCGGTAATCTCGAACAGGTCGTCGCTGTTTGCTTCAATGGTAAAGGTGAGCGTGTCCCCGTCCTCATCGGAGGCCTTTACCGTACCGATCACCTCGGTATCGGAAATGGTTTCGGCAGCACTAAAGTCCTGCGCGGCTATTACCGGAACATTGTTCTCGTCTTCCGACGGGGTGTCCGGGCCGTCATCTTTACCGCAGGACCACAACAGGGCCACGGCAAACACTGAAAAAAGTATCTTTTTCATGATTTTTTGGATTAATGATTAAATATTTAAGCAAATTCGGGAGTTCTGCCGAGGTTTTGGGCCACTAATTGACGTATGCCCCGTTTGAGTTGACGGATGAGGGGTTTGGGTTGATGGGGGGATTCGGTTATTGGGTTAAAGGTAAAAGGTTCTCGAACTGGCAATTGTTCATTGTTCATGTCAACTGCCCACTGCGTACTGCGTACTGCCCACTGACTCCTGACTTCGGACTTCTGACTTCTGACTTACATTTATGTCTTTTGTCTTATGTCCTGGCTCTTGAGTCTACTCTTGGGTTATTCAGTTATTCGGTTATTCGGTTATTTGTTATTGGTTGAAGGGGAAAGGGATTATTCGATTGTTGGATTGTTGGAAGAGCGGACCCTGAGCGTAGTCGAAGGGTGGATGATTCGGTTATTCGGTTATTCGGTGATTTGGTTATTAGGTTAATGGTTAATGGTTAATGGTTAATGGTTAATGGTTAAAGGATGAAGGATGAAGGATGAAGGATGAAAGGTTCCCGAACTGGTAATTGTTAACTGTTGATTGTTAATTGTCGTCTTATGTCTTATGTCTTGGCTCTTGAGTCTACTTTTGGGTTATTCGGTTATTGGTAATTGTTCATTGTAAACTGCTCTCTGCCAACTGCCCACTGCTCACTGCCCACTGACTCCTGACCTCTGACTTCCGACTTCCGACTTCCATTTTTATGTCATGGTTCTTGGCGCCTTTATCCGACCTCCGCACGCCCGGAATGGATGGTTGTTTATTGTAAATTGATCAAAGATTCGCTTCCACCAACTCCCTCAGCTCCTCCTCGAAGCTGCATTCGGGAAAAGGCTTATCGGCCCGTCCGTACCAATATCCGGCATTCCATTTGTCCCCTTCCTTTCGGTGCAAGTAAGCGTGGATCCAACTGCCCATTTGGGATTTTAATTCTTGGGCAATATCGTGCGAGGATTCCCAATCGCCCTTCGCATCGTGCCAAAGGGATTTTAAGGGTGCGGACCATTCCGCTGGCGGTCTGTACTGGTTCAATGTAGCTTCAAACTCTTCGTAGGTGCTGGGTGTCATACATTCAATTTTTGAAGAAATTCCTGTTCCGATATGATGGGCACGCCCAAACCTTCCGCTTTGGTTCGCTTGCTGGGACCCATATTGTCGCCCGCGACCAAAAAACTGGTTTTCGAGGATATGGACGAAGACACTTTGCCCCCATTGTCCTCGATCAATTTCTTAAGATCGTTACGGCCAATGGTCTCGAACACACCCGAAATTACAAAAGTCTGGCCCTTGAGCAGTTCCGTTTGATTCTCCAATTGCGCTTCGGACAAGGAAAATTGCAGTCCGTAGGATTTTAAACGGTCAATCGTCCCAACATTCGCAGGCTCGGAGAAAAAACTGACCACGCTTTCGGCAATCCGCTCCCCTATCTCGTCCACGGCCACCAGTTGTTCTTGCGAAGCGACCATCAATGCATCTATATTTTTGAAGGCCTTTGCCAGTTTTTTGGCCACCGTCTCCCCCACATATCGGATTCCCAAGGCAAAAAGTACCCGTTCAAACGGAATCGCTTTGGATGCCTGCACGCCGTTCACCAAGTTTTCGGCAGATTTGTCCGCCATACGTTCCAAGGGCAAAATCTGTTCCTTGGTCAAAATGTAGAGGTCCGCATAATTGTTGATCAACCCCTCTTTGAAGAGCAGTTCCACCGTTTCACCGCCCAAACCTTCGATATCCATGGCCTTTCTGGAAATAAAGTGCTGGATACGGCCCGTAATCTGTGGGGGGCAACCAATATCATTCGGACAAAAATGCTGGGCTTCGCCTTCTTTTCTGATGAGTTCCGTGCCACATTCGGGACAATGCGTTATATACTCGGTGGGTTTTGAATTTACGTCTCTTTTGGTGAAATCGACCTTCACGATTTTAGGGATGATCTCCCCGCCTTTTTCCACAAAAACGGAATCGCCTTCGCGCACATCGAGCTTGGCAATTTGGTCGGCATTGTGCAACGAAGCACGTTTTACCGTAGTTCCTGCCAGCAAAACGGGTTGCAAGTTGGCCACAGGGGTAATCGCGCCCGTACGCCCAACTTGATAGGTGATTTTGTTCAATATGGTGGTGGCCTGTTCCGCCTTGAACTTGTAGGCCATCGCCCAACGCGGGGATTTTGCGGTGTAGCCCAGTTCGTCTTGCTGTTGGATGCTGTTTACCTTGACCACGACGCCATCCGTTTCATAGGGCAGATCGTGACGGTGGATGGCCCAGTATTCCACAAACTGCATTACTTCCGCAGTGGATTTACAGAGCTTTGCGACCGTGGGGACCTTGAATCCCCATGAGCGTGCTTTTTCCAATACGTCAAACTGGGAATTTACTCCCAGATCATTGCCGGCTATGCTGTACAATAGGCATTCCAACGGTCGTTGCGCCACCAAGGCACTATCCTGTAATTTTAAACTTCCAGATGCGGTATTTCTAGGGTTCATGTAAGGCTCCTCACCCGCTTCCACACGCTCTGCGTTCATTTTGGCAAAACCTTCCAGTGTTAGGATAATCTCCCCTCGAATATCAAATTTTGATGGATAATCCCCTTTCAATTGCAAGGGAACCGATTTTATGGTTTTGATATTATTGGTCACATCATCCCCTTGAAAACCATCGCCACGGGTTACCGCTTTGGCCAAAAATCCGTTTTCGTAGGTAAGACTGATGGAAGCGCCGTCATATTTTAACTCACACGTGAATTCCACTTCGGCATCCCCCAAAATACGCTGGATACGCTTCTCCCAATCCTCCAAATCCTCTTTGGAATATGAATTGTCCAGCGAATACATTCGATGCTCGTGGGGAACGGTCTCAAAGTTTTTGGTCACCATCCCGCCCACTCTCAAGGTTGGCGAGGTCGGGTCGTGAAATTCGGGATGTTCCGCTTCCAGTTTTTGAAGTTCCTTCAACTTCATATCAAACTCGTAATCGGAAATCGACGGCTCATCGAGCACGTAGTATTTATAGTTGTGCTCCCTTAGCTCCTCGCGCAGGGAGGTTATTTTTTGTTCTATACTCATTGGTTTTCTTTATCAGGATTAAAAAACACCCCTAAAGTCCCCTCGAGGGGACATTTGCTTTTAGCATTCTGTTGTTGCCAAACATATCTTTTCGCAGTTCAATTTCTGAAAAATTACGATGATTGAAAAGCGCTTTGGTCTCCTCACCCAAATATTGATTGATTTCGAAGTATAGGCTTCCATTCTCCTGTAGATGACGTTCCGAAAAATTGATTATGGCTTTATAGAAAATCAACGGGTCTTCGTCCGCCACAAAAAGAGCGGTGTCCGGCTCAAAATCCTTTACATTTTTTTGAATCCCATTCTTTTCCAACTCCCTGACATAAGGCGGATTGGACACGATTACATCAAAAACAAGTTCAGATGCAAATTCAAGTTCAGGATTAAGAATATCTTGGTGCAAAAACGTGATGTCCACCCCGTTTGATGCTGCATTTTTTTGGGCCACTTTCAATGCACCTTCGGAAACGTCCAAAGCAAACACATTGGTGTCCGGAAGATACTTTGACAAGGCAATGGCAATACAACCGCTTCCTGTTCCGATGTCTAAAATCCGTAAAGAATGGTCATTTCGACTCCGCTCAATGACCATTTGGCTCCCTACCCGTGCGGCAGGCGGGCGCACAGCGTCCGAATTAAACGGTTCCTCCTTCTGACAATCGTCCAAAATCCATTGCACCAATTCTTCGGTCTCAGGCCTCGGAATCAGTACATTTTCATCCACCTGAAGCTCCAAATCCATAAAATGGGCCGTTCCCAAAATATATTGAAGTGGTTTTTCCAATTTCAATTCGGACATTGCCTCAAAAAGGGGCTGCTCTTCTTCTTTGGTCAAGGTAATTCCGGGCTGAATCGCCAAGATAAACCGTTGCAACTTCAAATAATGCTCGATACAGGTGTAGAAAAAGGAATCGATTTCCTCTTTGGGATAGATTTCACCTAGTTCCTTATGGAAAATATCTTTGATTTCTTTGAGGAGCATTACAGTTTTTTAAGCATCCAAACGGGGCAGGAATAATGTCCTGTGTTGCCCATTGGGGCATCGATATAGTCAAAACCGTTCTTTTTGTACAACTTTTGGGCGGCCTCCATATAGGGCATGGTTTCCAGATAGCAGGCTTCAAAACCAAACTCCTTGGCCTTGTTCAGGCAAGCTTCGATCATTTTGGCGCCAAGGCCTTTGCCCCTGGCCTCCTCCAAAAAGTACATTTTTTGAAGTTCACAGACGTTTCCATCATAGTTGTCCAACTGCGCCACACCTGCACAGCCAATAATTCGCCCATCAAACTCCACCACAAAATAAGCCGCCTTGGGCACATTATAATTGGAGTACATATCGTCCAAAGCTTTGTCGGCATAAGCGGTGCCCACTTTGGGAACGCCCATATCCTCAAAAACCTTTCGTATTACTTGGGCCACCTGTGCGTTGTCTTCGGGGGTTATTTCACGAATCACCGTATCTCCCATTTTTCTGTATTTAATGTTCTATTTTTGCGGGGTGAATATACATCAAAAATACATCCTTCGCTGCATAGAACTAGCCAAAAAGGGACTGGGAACCACGGCCCCAAATCCTATGGTTGGATGTGTTATCGTTCACGATCAAAAAATTATTGGGGAGGGTTTTACCGACCCCTACGGAGGTCCGCACGCCGAAGTGAATGCCATCAATTCGGTAACGGACAAGAGTTTGTTGAAAGATGCTTCGCTATATGTTACTTTGGAACCCTGTTCGCATTATGGAAAAACTCCCCCTTGCGCCGATTTGATTGCCAAGCACCAACTCAAAGAAGTTTTTATCGGTTTACAGGATCCGCACGATAAAGTGGCAGGAAAAGGCATCAAAAAATTGGAGGATGCTGGCTGCAAGGTGACTGTGGGTATTCTGGAAGATGAATGTAGGGAACACCACAAACGATTTTTGACGTTTCAGGAGAAGAAGCGACCCTATATTATTTTAAAGTGGGCGGAGTCCAATGACGGTTTTTTGTCCCCTGACACCTCCAAACGAAGTGAAAATCCGGAACCCTTTTGGATTACGAATTCCCATTCCAAACAATTGGTTCACCAATGGCGAAGCCAAGAGCAGGCCATTTTGGCCGGAACCAACACCATTTTGGAGGACAATCCCAAGTTGACAACCCGAAATTGGGCAGGCAAAGACCCAATACGTGTTGTTTTGGATCGGGATTTGAAAATTGATTCGAGCCATCACGTTTTGGATAAAGCTGTACAGACCATAATTCTAACGAAGATTGAAGATGCATCAAAATATATAGCAGGCATTGATTATGTGGCAATCGATTTTTCACAACCTTTGGCCCAACAAATCTGCAATGCGCTCCATCAACACAACATCACAAGTGTAATTATTGAAGGAGGGGCAAAAATGCTTCAAACTTTTATCGATGAGAACTTGTGGGACGAAGCCCGTGTTTTTAAAGGTGCGGTTTGTTTTGAAAAAGGTTTGCTTGCTCCGAAATTGTTTGGAACTTTAAGCTATCAAAAGCAAATCCTAACCGACACCTTATCCATTTACCGAAATGATTAAAAATATTATACTCGACTTTGGCGACGTCCTCATCAATCTGGATAAACCTGCCACGGCAAAGGCAATGGTGCAGCACGGGTTTACCGAAGTTACTCCTAACTTGGAAAGCTTGTTTCAGGATTATGAGAAAGGCTTAATTGCTTCTTCTGATTTCTTGGATGAAGTCGCAGCACATTTTCCAAATGCCAGCAGGGAGTATTTAACGCAAGCCTGGAACTCCATTCTTTTGGATTTTCCAGAGCACCGACTAGAATTCATAGAGCAGTTGGCGATGGAAAATCAATATAAAATGCTTTTGCTGAGCAACACCAACGACTTGCATATGGAACGTGTAAAGGAACAAATGGGAATGGAGCGGTTCAATAGGTTCAAAAATGCGTTTGATGTGTTTTACCTAAGTTACGAAATGGGGATGCGGAAACCAGATTCAGAAATTTTTGATTTTGTATTGCAAGAAAACAATCTTGTTCCCGAGGAAACTTTTTTTGTGGACGACGTTAAAGAAAATACCGATTCCGCAGCGGAATTTGGAATCCATGTCTGGAACTTGCAAGTGGGCAAAGAGGATATTACCCAACTAAAATCAAAACTGTAAATGGTATACCTGATCTTGAGCGTTCTGAGCTCGACTTTGATTTTTGTGGTCTTTAAACTATTTGACGTTTTTAAAATCCAGACGCTTTACGCCATTATCACCAACTATGTGGTTGCCTGTGCCGTTGGATTCTTTTTGTACGATGGCCCTGTTGGAGTTAGTGACTTTACCAGTAAACCTTGGCTCATCGGTCCTATATTATTAGGTGTCCTTTTTATTGTGATTTTCAATTTGATGGCCCGAACGGCTCAGGTGTCGGGAGTTTCGGTTGCATCGGTGGCCACCAAAATGTCGTTGGCCATTCCCGTAGTGATGGGTGTTGTGCTTTACGGGGAACAGTTAAGCGCACTTCAAATTATTGGGATTGTGCTGGCACTGGTCGCCGTTTACTTGGCTTCAATCAAAGAGAAGAGCATTAAAATCGTACGTAAGGCACTAATTCTACCTTTATTGGTGTTTCTAGGGTCGGGAGTTATCGATACCAGTATTCAATATTTTGAGGAAATCCACTTGACCGACCAAGAGATTCCAGTCTTCTCATCCATGATCTTTGGCTTTGCGGCTTTTACCGGGTTTATCTTTATCGGAATAAAGGCAATAAAAACTCCCTTAAAAATCAACCTTAAAAATATTGCGGGCGGAATTGCCCTTGGGGTTCCCAACTACTTTTCCATCTATTTTCTGATTCGCGCCCTTCGGGCCGATATTTTGAGTAGTGCTGCTATATTTACCCTAAACAACGTTGCCATTGTGATGTGCTCCACTCTTTTCGGAATTTTGTTCTTTAAGGAGAAACTCAGTCCAAAAAACTGGGGAGGTGTTGTCCTCGCCGTTTTGAGCATAATATTGGTAGCTTTGTTCTGATGGAGAAAAAAGATGATGTTTATAGGACCGTTACCAGAACTTCCCCAGAGATTTTATATAAGGACAGAAAAAGCAAATTCCATGCGCAAGTTCATCCGATTGCTTCCGAGGATGACGTAAAACCGATTGTAGAAAAACTCCGCAAAAAATATCATACGGCCAATCACGTTTGCTACGCTTGGCAATTGGGAACCAAAAACCCAACATATAGGGCCAATGATGATGGTGAACCGAACAACTCGGCAGGAATGCCGATTTATGGACAAATCCAATCTTTTGATGTGACCAATGTGCTGATTACGGTCACTAGAATCTTCGGCGGCACCAAACTGGGGGTGGGCGGATTGATACAGGCCTACAAAACCGCTGCGCAACTTGCCTTGGAAAGTGCCAAAATCGTGAAGAAAACGATCAAGGCGCAATTCCGTCTGCAATTTGGTTATCCAGAAATGGATATTGTCATGCGGACCATCAAACAGAAAGATTTGGACATTGTTTCCCAAAAAATGGAATTGGATTGTGAGCTTATTATTTCGGTTCGATTAAGTGAATCTGAAGAAATTTTTCAACTTTTCGATGAAATGCACGGTGTGGATGTTACCATGATGGATTGACATAAGACCACTGCGTTGTTAGAGATTAGACCTAAGACCGCTACGCTGTAAGATATAAGACCGCTGCGCTGTAGGACATAAGAATAAAGACTTTTCCCGACTCCTGATTCCTGACTCCTGACTCCCGACTCCTGACTCCTTACTCCTTACTCCTTACTCCTTACTCCTTACTCCTTACTCCTTACTTCTAAAAAAAATCAATCATCCAATTTATCCAAGATATAATCGGGGCATTTAATGGGCCTTCCGGTTTTTTTGTCCATAAAGGCCAAGACCGTGTTTGCAGTGGCAAGTAGTTCCCCTGCCTCGTTCAGCAAATCATAATCGAACTCTATCTTCACCATGGGTATGGATTTCAATCGGGTACGTACCGTTAGCAAATCGTCATACAACGCAGACTTTTTGTAGTCAATATGTAAGGAAATTACGGGCAACATTATACCATTATCTTCCATGCTCTTGTAAGTGATCCCCATGTTCCTTAACCACTCCACCCGGCCCAACTCAAAATACTGTGCGTAGTTTCCATGATAAACAACCCCCATTTGGTCGGTTTCTGCATACCGAACCCGAAAAGAATATGAATTTAGACCCATTTTTAACTGAAAAATTATATATTTAGTGGCTTGCTTATTTTGAGGGTAACATGCGAAAAAAAAACAAAACTTTCAATGTCAAATTGATTTTTTTTTTAAAAGATTTGTTCACATATTTGTCGCATCCAATAAGCATCTTATAACCCTTTAGATGCTTACTCTTAAGTTTAAAGCTAACCATTAAAACAAGGAAAAACTTCTATGAGTGCTACTGCTAATTCCGTATGGAACAACTGTTTGGCTTTTATCCAAGATAACATCCAACCGCAGGCATTCAAAACATGGTTTGAACCCATCAAACCTATAAAACTAACTGATAAGGCGCTCAGCATCCAAGTACCCAGCAAGTTTTTCTACGAATGGCTCGAAGAGCATTATGTGAAGCTTCTTAAGGTTGCCATGACCCGTGAATTGGGCAGCAACGCAAAGCTCATCTACGTTATAAAAATGGAGAACAAATACGGCAACAAGGAACCTTTTACGGAACAGATTCCAAGTTCTAACCGTACCGCTGTGGGACCGCAGGAATTGGATGTACCGATTACGTCCAAAAGTCCAGAGCTTAAAAATCCATTTGTGATTCCTGGTATTCGAAATATCAAAATTGAATCCCAGTTAAATCCCAACTATAATTTCGATAATTTCCTCGAAGGTGATTCCAACCGTTTGGCAAGGTCGGCCGGTATGGCCGTGGCCAACAAACCGGGCGGGACATCCTTTAACCCATTATTGGTTTTTGGTGGTGTAGGTTTGGGAAAGACCCACTTGGCCCATGCCATTGGGGTTGAGATCAAGGACAAGTACCCGGAAAAGACCGTGCTCTATATTTCTGCGGAGAAATTCACGCAACAATACATAGAATCGGTAAAAAAGAATACCCGAAACGATTTTATCCACTTTTACCAGTTGATAGATGTACTTATCATTGATGATGTACAATTCCTATCGGGGAAATCCGGGACGCAAGATGTTTTCTTTCATATTTTCAACCATTTGCACCAAAATGGCAAGCAGGTGATTTTGACATCGGACAAAGCTCCTGTGGATATGCAGGACATTGAGCAGCGTTTGCTCTCCCGTTTCAAATGGGGGCTATCCGCAGAACTGCAAAGCCCCGATTACGAAACCCGTGTGTCCATCTTAAAGAACAAATTGTACCGTGACGGGGTTGAAATGCCCGATGACATCATTGATCACGTGGCCAAGAACATCAAGACGAATATCCGTGAGCTGGAAGGTGCCATTATTTCGTTGATTGCGCAGTCATCTTTCAACAAACGCGAGGTTACTTTGGAACTGGCCCAACAAGTGGTGGAGAAATTCGTAAAGAATACCAAGCGCGAAGTATCCATCGACTACATCCAAAAAGTAGTATCGGATTACTTTGAAATGGATGTGGCCACGCTTCAATCCAAAACAAGAAAACGCCACATTGTACAGGCAAGGCAATTGGCCATGTTCTTTGCAAAGAAATTCACCAAGGCATCTTTGGCCAGCATCGGTTCACAAATAGGAAAGCGTGATCACGCGACCGTACTGCATGCATGCAAAACGGTGGACAATCTTGCGGAGACCGATAAACAATTCAGAAAGTACATTGAGGATTTGAGCAAGAAATTCTCTTAATTTTCACAACTCATTTATGAAAACCAAAGTTTTGATGGTCTGCTTGGGAAACATTTGCAGGTCACCTTTGGGCGAAGGCATCTTAAAATCCAAAGTTGATTCGGATTCCGTTTTTGTGGATTCCGCAGGTACTGCAGGCTATCATGTGGGCAATCCGCCCGATAAACGCTCCATTGCAGTGGCCCATAAACATGGTCTGGATATAAGCACCCAAAAGTGTAGAAAATTTTCCAAGCAAGATTTTTCCGAGTTCGATTATATTTATGTGATGGACCGAAGTAATTTTTCCGATGTGGCCAGTCTTGCTTCAAACCAAGAAGAAGCCAACAAGATAAAATTATTGTTGAGCGAGGTCGAATTGGACATTAAAGAGGTCCCGGACCCCTATTACGGTGGTGATGATGGGTTTGAAAATGTATACCAAATGATCGATAAGGCTTGTGAGGCAATTGCGAAAAAACTAAATTAAGCCCATGGAAGAGGTAAAACCTGGTTTGGTAGTGGGCAAAGTCTATTTGATTCCCACAGCGTTGGGAGACAATGCCCCCTTGGAAGTTCTGCCCATTTCGGTAAAAGGGACGATTGAGCGTATTGACCACTATATCGTGGAAAACGAAAAAACGGCCAGACGTTTTATAAAACGGGTGAGCCCCAGCAAATCGCAACCGGAACTCCATTTACAATCGTTGAACAAATACACCAAACCGGAAGAAATCCCCGGTTTTTTGGATCCCTGTATTCATGGACATGATATTGGCATTTTGTCCGAAGCAGGTTGTCCGGGCATTGCCGACCCAGGGGCCGATGTAGTTCGTGTGGCCCATGAAAAAAGAATACAAGTGGTACCGTTGGTGGGCCCCTCCTCTATTTTGATGGCCATGATGAGCAGTGGCATGAACGGTCAGAACTTTGCTTTCAATGGTTATTTGCCCATCGATAATGCAGAGCGCAAAAAAATGGTGAAGAGCTTGGAAAGATTATCCAAGGACAAAGGACAGTCACAGATTTTTATGGAAACCCCTTACCGCAACAATAAGTTGGTAAAGGAACTTGTAAAAACATTACAGAAATCAACCCGCCTGTGCATTGCATGCGATATTACGTTGCCCACAGAGTTTATCTCCACTAAAAGCGCCCATGAATGGAGCGAAATAGAGATAGACCTGGACAAAAGACCAACAATATATATTATTCAAGCATAAAAAAAGCCCCGAAATTCGGGGCTTTTTTATTTTAGTTCATCTGTACCAATTAGACTTTTGCATTTTTTTGCTGTTTGATATTCGAAATATCGTAACCTGCAAATTTTTTCATGTAATACGAGATGCTACTTCCGTAAGCATCGGTTACATCTGTTTGTCCGTATGATCGTAGATACTTTTTGACATTGCCTGCTCCGGCCAAATGTGCCGCAGCCAAAATACCAGACTCGGTTACTTTGATGCCTCCGATAGTTTTTCCGTTGAAACGTTTAATGTCCCTTCTCAAAATCCACTTGTTACGGGCAATATTGGCCACAAAAGCCTTTTCCTGAAGTTTTGGATTGTCCAAAAATTCATCCATATCGTAAACTCCCATCAAATTTAATGTGCTGCTACCAAACTGGTATTTGCCCAAATAACCCAATGTATTTACTCTTTGATATTTGCCCTGGGATTCCTTGAAAGCAAGTGCTTCCTTAAAGCCATTGTAGGCTTTTCCCAGAAAAGGAGGGGTTACCTCGTCCTCGTCAAGAAGTTCAACGGAAACCTGCGGTGCAAAAGTTTCCAAATTGGCCGTTACCTTCAATGAATCGGGAATTTCAACAGTCTCCTTTTTCATTACGGTATAGGAACCAAAACTTGTCAAAACTACGATCATGGCAAGATGTAGTACAAAACCTATCCATCTTTTCATAATGTTCATATTTGTGATCTCGATACTATATACGTATCAAAAATCAATTTGGCCGGCAAATATAGATGGAGATAAGTTAAAGGGCACCCTAAAGCTCATAAAGATTTCTTAAATCAGCCTTAAAATACGTTAAATGGATGAAAATCAACGACAAAGAACCTTATCTCAGAACTTTTTGTTGATTTAACCATCGGGTGTACTGCACCTTATTTCGGTTGTGTTGCGCCAAAGTTTTGGCAAACATGTGGTAGCCAAAGTTGGAAACATCGGCCACAAAATAAAGATAATCGTGTTTTTCGGGGTTCAAAACCGCATCGATTGAAGTAATGTCCGGCATGGTTATCGGCCCCGGGGGAACGCCCGCATATTTATAGGTATTATAGGGTGAGTCCATTTCCAAATCACGAAAAAGCACCCGTTTTATGATGGTATCGTAATTGCCGGTTTCCTTTTTAATGGCATAAATCACGGTCGGGTCCGCTTGCAGCAACATTCCCCTTCTAATCCTGTTCAGGTATACTCCGGCAACACGGGGGCGCTCATCCACTTTTGCAGTTTCTTTCTGGACTATCGCCGCCAAGGCCGTAACCTCATTGGGAGTCAATCCAAGGTTTTTTGCCTTTTGCAAACGGTCACTGTTCCAGAAACGCTCATATTCGGTGCGCATTCTGTCCCTAAAACTTTTGGCGTCGGTATTCCAGAAAAATTCGTAGGTATTTGGAATGTACATCGCCAATTTGGTGTCTTCGTCAAACTTGGTTTCTTCCAAAAAACTTGCATCATTAAAGGTTTGAAGCAATTCCAAACTATCGGCCTCAATCTGTTCAGAAACTCTTCCGGCCAACAATGCCAGCGATTCTTGATTATTGAAGGATACTTGCACAGGGATATTGGCGCTGCGCAGGGTGTTTATGATTTCGTTGTTGTTCATACCCTTCTTCAAAGCATATTTTCCTGCTTTGACATTGGTGGTGTATCCTTTGCGCTTGGCCACGGACTCAAAAGTGGACAAATCCTGCAACAAAGGTTCCAGCGAATTTTTAACATCGACGAAGGAGGCACCCGTTTCAATGTAAACAAACGCTTCGTCGTTATTGAACTGGGTATTGGGGCTAAAAATGGCACTATAAATTTGGTAGGCCACAAAACCGCAAATCAACAACCCGAGAATGGCCGTTGCCCAAAGTACTTTTTTAAGATTCATCCGATTTTATCTTTTGATACATTATTTCGTTCTTGAACCCTTGGTTCGTCCTTATCCATTCTTTTTTGATGCCGATTTTTTCAAAACCCATTTTTTGAAAGAGATGGATGCTGGCCTCGTTATCCTCCAAGATATTGGCGTATAATTGATGCAAATCCAAAGTGGAGAAAGCATAATCGCACAAAAGTGACAATGCCTCGGCCCCTGCGCCTTTGTTTCTGTCCCCAGGTTCCACAATAATGATTCCAATACCGGCCCTTTGGTGTTTCGGGTCAAAATCGAACAAATCAATCAAGCCAATGCAGTCATCTTGATGATTACTGATGCACAAACGCAATTGTTTTACATCATAAATATCCCTGTGGGCATTGTCCAGATACAATTGAAGCACCTTTTTGGAGTAGGGTTTTAGCGTACCGCTCAGTTCCCACACCGATGTATCGTTTTCCAATTTGTACAGAAAATCGAGGTCGGTGGGCTCCAAGGCCCGCAAATAGACGTGTTTTCCTTTTAGATTGAGCATTCGACGGTTCCTTTAAATACTTGAATGGCAGGTCCTTTTAAAAAGATATTGCTGTATTTACCCTCCTTTTTCTCAAAAGAAATGGTCAAATCCCCTCCAATAGTATGGATATGAACTTCGTTGGCGGCGGTTTTACCGGATTCGTACATGGCCAAGGCCACGGCCGTCACCCCTGTGCCACAGGAAAAGGTCTCCCCCTCCACTCCCCTTTCGTAGGTACGTACATCAAAAGCATTGTCTTGGGTCTGCTCCACAAAATTGATGTTGCTCCCGGAGGCACCGTAAATTCCATAGCGGAGTTTTTTGCCTTCTTTCTGCACATCAAATTTATTCAGTTCGTTCACTAGTTGCACATGATGCGGGGAGCCGGTATCCAAAAAACTATGGTTTTGCTTCTCGTGGATCTTGTCCACGTCTATCATCCTCAGATTCACCATATGTCCATCTACCGTTGCATGGTGCAAACCATCAACCGCATTAAAGGTGGTCTCCCTTTCTATCACCCCCAAATAATGGGCAAAGGCCACCAAACAGCGACCTCCGTTACCGCACATGCTGCTCTCTGCACCATCTGCATTGTAGTAAACCATCTTAAAATCAGACACTTTGTCATTTTCGAGCAGTATCAAACCATCCGCTCCAATGCCAAATCTTCGGTCGCAGAGCTGTGCCACAAGTTTGGTATTGTTTTTGGGAAATATATCCTGACGATTGTCAATAATTACAAAATCGTTTCCCGTTCCTTGGTATTTAAAAAACTGTAGTTCCATGATTATCTACAAAGGAACAAATATATGGGGTTTTTTAAGGTTTTTTTTGGAGTTAAAACAGCGTTAAACCGACTTAGCCAAAAATTGAAAACTTTTAATTTTGATAAAGCTTAATGTTAAATTGTTAATGAATTATGAAGAAAATAGCTAGTTTATTCCTTGTATCTGTATTTGCGGGAGCAATTACACTGGGAGCTTACAAATTATTTTTTGAGAAAGAAAGCTATAAATGGGTCACTACGCAAGAGGAAACACCTTTTGTAACCACGAGTAATCTGGAAACTTCCGCCAGTGGGGCAGGTATCAACGAGGTTGATTTTACCTCTGCGGCCGAAAAAACGGTGAATTCCGTGGTACACGTAAAAAATATGACCATGAGCAGTAGGGGGCCGTCCAGTATTGCCGAGTTCTTTTATGGGTATGAACGTAAATCGACCCCACAGGTAGGAACCGGTTCCGGGGTGATCATTTCTCCAGATGGTTACATAGTGACCAACAATCACGTAATCGCCAACTCTAGCCAACTGGAAGTGGTATTGAACAACAACAAATCATACGAGGCCGAAGTAATCGGAACCGACGCCGACTCGGACATCGCCCTTTTAAAGATAGATGCCGAGGATGCTCTTCCCTATTTGGCTTTCGGGGATTCCGACAATGCGAAAATTGGCGAGTGGGTACTTGCCGTTGGCAACCCCTTCAACCTTACCTCTACCGTAACTGCTGGAATAGTGAGTGCCAAAGCACGGTCACTTTCCCCAACCGGCGCACAATCCTTTATACAGACCGATGCCGCGGTCAACCCGGGAAACAGTGGTGGCGCTTTGGTGAACACCAATGGTGATCTTATAGGCATAAACACCGCCATCACCTCGCAAACAGGCTCCTACGTAGGCTATGCCTTTGCGGTTCCCAGTAATATTGCCAAAAAGGTCGTGGAGGATATTATGGAGTTCGGTAATGTCCAAAAAGGTCTGTTGGGTATTTCCGCTGCAAATACCAGGTCTCCACAAGCTATTGAAATGGGGCTCGATGAGCTTGAAGGTGTTTATGTGGCAGGCGTGGAAGAAGAGTCCGGCGCCGATGAGGCCGGTATAATGCAAGGTGACGTCATTAAAAAAGTGGATAACGTCAATATTGGCAAGTTCTCTGAACTTACAGGGTATTTAAATTCCAAAAGGCCCGGCGATGTGGTACAAGTAACATTGGACCGAGATGGCGAAAATCTGGTAAAAAATGTAACCTTGAAAAAGCAGAACAGCATTATTCTACCAGCTACTTCTTTTAAAGTCAAAAACTTGACCAAAGAGGACAAAAAGAAGTTTGGCGTATCCAAAGGCGTTAAGATTATTGATGTTCCCCAAGGTTACTCTAGATATGGTTTGACCAACAAGGTCATCGTTGAATTGGATGGTGAACCCATCAATAATATTGATGATGCCAAGCAACGCTTTGGCCAATTGTCCCGATATGGACGAACCAGTTTCACCATGATCAATGAAGATGGTGAAAAAGAACATATGATACTTCAGTAAAAAGTGCTGAAAAAACACTTAAAGGCGTCCGTAAAAAGGCGCCTTTTTTATATTCGTTTTGTTTTACGAAAACGTTTGAAATATATAATTTAGCCACGAAATTAATCATCACAACCGCAACCATCATCCATGAACAACAATTTATCTTACGAAAAAGAACTTGCCTTTCAGGCAGATAGACGCAAAGCCACTACCGAATTCATAAAAATCATAAGCGACCTTTGGTACGACAAGGCCATCGAAGTGGTTCTCTTCAAAAATCAAATCATCGACAAGAACGTGAGCGACATCATCAACCTGCACGAATACGCAGGTGAATTCGTTCAAAAACCCATGTCCATTTTTGATTCCGTGGAAATCCTACGGGCCATCAACGATCTTAACCTCCCTCCTGCCAAACTCGATATCGGCAAATTGACCTACGAGTATAATTCCAGCCAGAACGCCCATTTAAATGTAAAGGCCTTTGTTATCGATAAACTAAAGGGAGCCCAAACCTCCAAAGCCATAAATCCAAAAGATGTGGTGCTGTATGGTTTTGGCCGAATTGGCCGTTTGGTAGCGCGCGAACTTATGGCCAAAACGGGCCGAGGGAGTCAGTTACGATTGCGTGCCATTGTAGTCCGCGGCGAAATGAACAAGGAAGTTTTGGAAAAAAGGGCCGCACTCCTTAAGACCGATTCGGTTCACGGACCTTTTACCGGAACTGTTGATGTTGATATGGAAAAGCAAGCACTCATCATTAATGGTACAACCGTAAAAATCATCAATGCCAATCAACCCGAAGATATCGATTATACCCAATACGGCATCCAAAACGCCTTGATTATCGATAACACCGGAGCGTTTAGGGACAACAAGGAACTGTCCCGTCATTTAAAATCAAAAGGGGCCAGCAAGGTGTTGTTGACCGCCCCCGGAAAAGAGGTGCCCAATATCGTCCACGGTGTAAACCACAAGGATTTTGATCCGGACAAGACCAAAATATATTCGGCGGCTTCATGCACTACCAACGCCATAACCCCTATCCTAAAGGTCATCGAGGATTCCCTGGGCATTAAAAAAGGGCATTTGGAGACCATCCACGCCTATACCAATGACCAGAATTTGGTGGACAATATGCACAATAAGTACCGTCGTGGCCGTGCGGCAGCGCTCAACATGGTGATTACGGAAACAGGTGCAGGGTCGGCAGTTGCCAAAGCATTGCCATCGCTAAAGGGAAAACTGACCTCGAACGCCATAAGGGTTCCCGTACCCAATGGGTCACTTGCCATCTTAAACTTAGAGGTCAAGAACAAAACATCAAAAGAGGGCATTGATACCATTATAAAAAAATATGCATTGGAAGGTGACTTGGTGGAGCAAATCAAGTATGCGCTGAGCAACGAACTGGTCTCCTCGGACATTGTAGGTACCTCAGCGCCATCAATTTATGACAGCAAGGCCACTATTGTAGCTCCCGGCGGAAAAAATGTCGTATTGTATATTTGGTACGATAACGAGTATGGTTATTCGCATCAAGTTGTACGATTGGCAAAATATATCGCAAAAGTTAGGCGTTATACGTATTATTAATGGGGCACGAATTGTTCTTTGAACTGATTTTCTTTTTTTAAATTAGGTATATTGATGTAATTTCGCCCCACCCTTAATCTATATTTAATACGAGAACATTATTGAACATGAAGCATTTACGCATTTTATTTGCCTTAGCCTTACTCATCCCTGCCCTGTCCTTACACGCACAGGAAGAAGAATCAACAGAAGAAACTGACAACAGCCTTAGGGGCCAGTTTGAGGAATTGGAACGTAAGTCGGGCAATTATAGGGCCAATGGTATCCAATACGAGGTGGTGAAGATTACCGACCTATATAAAACAAAAGAAAACGTATTTGATTCCATCGAGACCGCCAATAAGACCATCAAGGACTTATCCGCGACCATTACGGCGAACGATGCAGAGATAGAGGACCTGAACGGCAAACTGCAGGAAACCACCAATAAATTGAACAGTGTAACCGAGGAAAAAGACAGTATTTCGTTCTTTGGTATGCTAATCAGCAAGGGAACCTACAATTTTATATTGTGGTCCATTATTTTTGGGCTCTTGTTGCTCCTATTATTCTTTATATACAGATTTAGAAACAGCAACTTTTTAACGCAGGAGGCCAAATCGGCCCTTGCCGAGCTGGAAGAAGAATATCAAAATCATAGAAGAAGAGCTCTGGAGCGCGAGCAGAAAATAAGCAGACAGCTTCAGGACGAACTCAACAAGCAGAAAAAATAAGAATCAAGGCTTCCTTTTCGGAAGCCTTTCTTTTTATAGGGTAGTTATTGCCGGCATTCATTACTTTTGCGGCAAATCAATACACAGCAACAATGTCCATGCGGATTGACATCATTACCGTACTCCCCGAGCTTTTAAAAAGTCCTTTTGAAGCGTCCATCCTAAAACGGGCCATAGAAAAGGATCTGGTAGAGGTGCACCTTCATAATTTAAGGGACTACACCACCGGAAACTATAAACAAGTGGACGATTATCAGTTTGGCGGCGGTGCCGGCATGGTGATGATGATAGAACCCATCGACAAATGTATTTCCCAACTCAAATCGGAAAGGGAGTATGACGAGGTCATTTATATGACCCCGGACGGAAAAACCTTGAATCAGGGGATGGCCAATGAGATTTCAATGAAAAAGAACATCATTGTGCTCTGCGGCCACTACAAAGGTGTGGACCAACGGGTGAGGGACATGTTCGTGACACGTGAAATTTCCATTGGTGATTACGTGCTTTCCGGAGGCGAATTGGCAGCAGCCATTTTGTGCGATGCGGTAATTCGATTGTTGCCCGGCGTACTGAATGATGAAACCTCTGCCCTAACGGATACGTTCCAAGATAATTTGTTGGCGCCACCTGTGTACACCCGGCCCGCTGAATACAAAGGAATGGAAGTGCCCAAAATTTTGTTGAGCGGCAACTTTCCCAAAATTGAAAAATGGCGGGAACAACAAGCTCTGGAACGCACACAGGAAAGAAGGCCCGATCTTTTGGAAAAATAACTCAAAAAGGCAAAAAACAACTTGCTATTTCTAAATATTAGATTACTTTTGCAATCTCAAAATTAACCTCTGACGAAATCCGTGTAAGTTGGTTTTGCAAAAACATTTAAAACACATACAATGGAATCCTTAATAAAATTTGTTGAAGACGAATTTGTTCCAAAAAAAGAATTTCCAAAATTTTCAGCTGGTGATACCATCACTGTTTATTACGAAATCAAGGAAGGTGAAAAAACACGTACCCAGTTCTTTAAAGGTGTTGTGATACAGCGCAGAGGAAGCGGTGCAACAGAAACTTTTACCATTCGCAAAATGTCCGGTACGGTAGGCGTGGAAAGAATTTTCCCGGTAAACATGCCAGCTTTGCAAAGAGTTGAAGTAAACAAAAAAGGTAAAGTACGTAGATCAAGAATCTTCTACTTTAGAGGTCTTACCGGTAAAAAGGCCCGTATTAAAGAAGTTAAGGGATAATCCTTATTCCAACAACATTAAAAAGCACCCTTTTCAGGGTGCTTTTTTTATGAACAATTGTTAATAACCATGGTTCATATCGTGTTGATTTTTAATGCCTTGCAAAATTGCAAAATTTGATTTTACAACCTACTTTAGACAAAGATATGATTGCGATACCATCACAATGATATCGATTTAAAGTTGACGTTCTTTAAAACTGTAGATTCCCTTTTAATTGGTAACACTACTGATCACAAAAGGAATTTCGAACCGGTGAATGCTTTGGCGAGACCCGATGAGAAATAATAGATTTTATGTGCGGATGGAAGAGCAATTTTCCATTTTGATAAAATTTAGGAATATAGCAGTATACTTTGCAAAATGTAGATTAATTGAAAAATTAAGAACATGGCAAAGCAAACGTCGAAAGGGCAAAAGATGTAATCAAATCGGTTACAGTTTTGGTACCACCAAACAAATCTTGAGTCCATTCTGAAAGCCATCTCCTTGGTAAAAACAAGGAAATGGCTTTTGTTTTTTAACAAATTATCACCAAATACCCACACTTTTAGTCACTTCCATTCGTACTTCACCGTCCATATATTGTATATTTGCAACCGCTCAAACAAATACATATAAATGGCTAAACTTTATTATACCAAAACAGACGAGGCACCCGCCTTAGCAACATTATCCTTCTTACCCATAGTAAAATCTTTCACCGAAACCGCCGATATCGAAGTAGAGACCAAAGACATCTCTTTGGCCGGTAGAATCGCTGCCGTGTTTCCGGAATTGTTGACCAAGGACCAGCAAATACCCGACGATTTGTCCATTTTAGGGGAACTTGCAAAAACCCCCGAGGCTAACATTATAAAACTTCCAAACATCAGTGCTTCAATTCCACAATTGAAAGAAGCCATTGAGGAACTACAAAAAAAAGGGTACAAGCTACCGAATTATCCCGATGAGCCAAAAACGGACGAGGAAAAAGCCATTAAGGCCAAATACGATAAAGTAAAAGGCAGTGCCGTTAACCCAGTGCTCCGCGAAGGAAACTCGGACAGACGCGCACCAAAAGCCGTAAAAAATTACGCCAAGGCACATCCGCACACCATGGGCGAATGGTCTTCGGATTCCAAGACCCATGTAGCCACCATGTCGCATGGAGACTTTAAATCCAACGAAAAATCCTTGACCCTATCCAATGCGGATGAAGTTCGTATTGAATTAGTGGGGTCGGACGGCAGCACAACCGTACTCAAGGACAAACTTGCGCTTATAAAAGGTGAAGTTATCGATGCCACAGTGATGAGCAAAAAAGCATTGGTGGAATTCTTGACCAAGGAAATCAAAGATGCAAGAGAAAAAGGTATTTTGCTTTCATTGCACTTTAAAGCCACTATGATGAAGGTTTCCGACCCCATCATTTTTGGACATGCATTGGAAGTATATTTCGCCGAACTGTTCAAAAACTATGGCGATACTTTCGAAAAACTGGGAATCAACCCGAACGACGGACTGGAAACCCTTTTCGATAAAATAGGGAAATTGCCAGAAGACCAGCACAAGGAAATTGAAAACGCCATAAAAGCAAGCATTGAAAACGGACCTGATTTGGCCATGGTAAATTCCGATAAGGGCATTACCAACCTTCATGTGCCAAGTGATGTGATCATCGATGCCTCCATGCCCGCTATGATCCGAAATTCTGGTAAAATGTGGGACAAGAACGGTGAGCTTCAAGATACAAAAGCTATCATTCCAGACAGTAGTTACTCTGGCGTGTACCAAGCCACTATCGATTTTTGCAAGGAACATGGAGCTTTCGACCCCACAACCATGGGAACGGTTCCCAACGTAGGTTTGATGGCGCAGAAAGCAGAGGAATATGGTTCCCATGACAAGACCTTCGAAATCGAGCAAGCAGGCACCGTAAAAGTTGTCAACAAAGCTGGTGAAACATTGATCGAGCACGCTGTGGAAGAAGGCGACATCTGGAGAATGTGCCAAGTAAAGGATGCCCCGGTCCAGGACTGGGTAAAATTGGCCGTTTCCAGGGCAAGGGCAACAGGTACCCCGGCCGTTTTCTGGTTGGATGAAAACAGGGCCCATGATGCCGAATTGATCAAAAAAGTAAACGTTTACCTAAAAGACCACGATACCTCAGGGCTGGACATTAGAATCCTTTCCCCCATCGAAGCGACCAAGTTCACCTTGAAGCGAATGAAAGAAGGAAAAGACACCATCTCCGTATCAGGAAATGTGTTGAGGGACTACTTGACCGACCTCTTCCCTATTTTGGAAGTTGGAACCAGTGCAAAGATGTTGTCCATTGTGCCCTTAATGAACGGTGGAGGATTGTTTGAGACAGGTGCCGGAGGTTCTGCTCCCAAACACGTGGAGCAATTTTTGGAAGAAGGTCACTTGCGATGGGATTCCCTCGGTGAATTCTTGGCATTGGCCGTTTCCTTGGAATTCTTTGGGGAAAAGAACAACAATAAAAAGGCCCAGGTACTTGCCGATGCCTTGGACAAAGCAACCGAAGAATTCTTGAACCAAGATAGGTCACCATCCAGAAAGGTGAATGAAATAGATACCCGTGGAAGCCACTTCTACCTTGCCCTATATTGGGCGGAGCAATTGGCCAAACAGGACAAGGACGGGGAACTTAAAAACACATTCAGCAAAGTGTACGATGCCATGTCCTCCAACGAGGATAAAATTGCACAAGAGTTGATAGATGCACAAGGTTCGCCCGTGGATATTGGAGGATATTACCTGCCAAATCCAGAAATGGCATCCAAAGCCATGCGGCCCAGCGAAACCTTAAACAACATTTTGAATTCCATTGGATAATCAAAATAAACATAAATGACAATAAAAAGGCAGCCCTACAATCGGCTGCCTTTTATTTTATCCTATAATAATGTTAAAATAATCTTAGGTGGCTACATTCGTTTTTTCGGTGCCAGATAAATGGTTACTTTTAAAAAAACAATCGAATGCCCAGACATTATCTTGCATTTTTGCTAGCCCTGTTTGGGCATTTTTTTGTAATCCAAGCCCAAGAAAAATATACCCTGAGCGGTACTGTTTTTGAAGCATCCAGCAACGAATCCCTGATTGGGGTAACGGTTGCCGTATCGGAATTAAAAACGGGAACCACGACCAACGAGTACGGTTTTTACTCCATCACACTTCCCGAGGGCGAATATCAAATCATAGTGAGCTATTTGGGTTTTCAAGAAGTGGTAAGGACCATCACCTTGGACCAAAATATAAAGCTAGATTTTAATCTGACCGAAAAGACCGAGGAACTTCAGGAAGTCGTGGTCACCGACAACGTGGAAAAACTCGACATTCGGAAACCCCAGATGAGCGTTACCTCTTTGTCGTCCAATACAATCAAGGAAATCCCGGTAGTTTTAGGTGAGTCCGATGTGATAAAATCGCTTTTGCTTTTACCAGGTGTCACCAGTGCCGGCGAAGCTTCTTCCGGTTTTAATGTTCGCGGCGGTGCTGCCGACCAAAACCTTATCCTTTTGGATGAGGCAACGGTGTTCAATTCCTCCCACCTGTTCGGCTTCTTTTCGGTATTCAATCCGGACGCGATAAAGGATGTAAAACTCTTTAAGGGTGGAATCCCTGCACGATATGGAGGAAGGGTATCCTCTGTGCTGGATATCTTTCAAAAGGAGGGGAACAGCAAAGAATTCAAAGTAAACGGCGGCATAGGTGCCGTAGCAAGTAGATTATTGATTGAAGGCCCCATACAAAAAGACAAAACTTCGTTTTTAGCTGGTGGAAGGGCATCGTATGCACATTTGTTCCTCCCATTATTTGATATTGAGAACAAGGCCTATTTCTATGACCTCAATACCAAGATAACCCATAGAATCAACGAGAACAATAGCATTTTTCTCTCCGGATATTTTGGGAGGGACCTTTTTAATGTAAGTGACCGTTTTGTGAACGAATATGGAAATGCCGTTGGCAATTTGCGATGGAACCACTTGTTCTCCGATAAACTCTTTTCCAATCTATCGCTTATTTATTCCGATTATTATTATGGCCTTGAGCTTGATTTTGTGGGATTTGAGTGGAATTCTGGCATCCAAAACTTTAACTTGAAGTACGACCTAAAGCACTACCTAAGCAATAAACTCCAGTTGAATTACGGGATAAACGGCATCTACTATATTTTCAATCCAGGGAAAATAGTGCCCAACAGCCCGGATTCCGGAATCGTGGAAGACCAGCTTACAAAAAAATACGCCAACGAAAACGCCGCTTATATTGATGTGGAACATGAAATCACGGATAACCTAAGCGTGGAATATGGTCTAAGGGCAAGTCAATTTAGCAGGTTCGGACAGGATGAGTTTTTTGTGTATGCGGATGATAATCCCGTGGAATTTGATGCTTTTACCCAGACGTATGGAGAAGCAAACCCGATAGATACCATAAATCCGGGCAGGAGCGAAACACTCAAAAGCTTTTTTAATCTGGAACCAAGGATTTCAATGTCCTACACCTTTAAGGAAAATAATTCCATCAAGGCCAGTTATACCCGATTGGCACAGTACCTCCATCTTATTTCAAATACAAACTCCCCTACACCGTTGGATGTATGGACACCCAGTGGCCCGTTTGTGGAACCACAGCTGTTGGACCAATATGCCATCGGATATTTTAGAAATATCAAAGAAGGTGCCTACAGCTTGGAAGCTGAAACATTTTACAAGACCATACAAAATAGGATAGATTATATAGACGGTGCCAACCTAATTGCCAATGATGCCATAGAACAGGTTATCTTGAATGGTGAGGCCAGAGCGTATGGACTGGAGCTTTTGCTCCGAAAAAATGAAGGTCGATTTACAGGCTGGCTGGCCTACACCCTATCGAAATCTGAACAAAGGACCCCGGGCAGGTCCGACTTGGAAACCGGAATCAACATGGGACAATGGTACAACACGCCATACGACAAAACCCACGATCTTTCTGTATATGGTAGTTTTGAGCTGAATGAAAAATGGAGTTTCAATGCGAATTTTATCTATCAAACAGGGCAACCCACCAATTACCCCATCGGTC
Source organism: Flagellimonas oceani (assembly GCF_011068285.1). NCBI lineage: Bacteria > Pseudomonadati > Bacteroidota > Flavobacteriia > Flavobacteriales > Flavobacteriaceae > Flagellimonas > Flagellimonas oceani. The sequence goes on from NZ_CP049616.1 coordinate 1,916,899, forward strand.
AATTTGAGTTTGAAGATATTACCGTGCCCTATTATGGCTTAAGGAACAAAGAGCGACTTCCCGATTACCACAGACTGGATATTTCCGCTGTTTTAACACCAAAACGTAACAAACAAAGGAGGGTTCAATCCGAATGGGTGTTCAGTATTTACAATGCCTACAGTCGTAAAAATGCGGCATCCATTAATTTTAGGGAGAACGAGGATACGGGCAGAAACGAAGCCGTTCGCACCTCCATTTTTGGGATTATCCCTTCCGTGACCTATAATTTTAAATTTTAACGGCATGAAAAAGCTACTGACCTTCATTTTTATTGCTCTGATACTCGGTTCCTGTGAAGATGTCGTCGATGTTGATCTATCAGAGACAGAATCCAAACTGGTAGTTGATGCCGTTTTGCGTGTGGACAAGGAACAACAATTCATAAATGTCCGTATAGGGCTTAGGACCAGCAGTATTTTTTTCGAAGAAAACCAGCCCGTGCAGGCCGAAAACGTGACCATATCCTATGGCCAATTGAACGACGAAGGAACATTTGACAACCTATCCACATCATCCTTGGTCGAGGAAACACCGGGCTCGGGAATATATATTCCAGACCCCAATTTGCCAACGGACCAACGCATACCTACATCGGCAGCCGAACTGGGAACGGTATTCATTTTGGAAATCGATTATGAGGACAAGTATTATTTTGCCCAGACCGAATATGCCCCGACCGTTCCTATTGACAATCTGGAACAAGGTGACGAAGTATTTTTTGATGAAGAGCAAACAGAGGTCAAAGTAACATTTACGGATGATGGGAGCACAGACAACTTTTATGTGTTCGATTTTATGTTCGGTGAATTTCAAACCGTGGAAGACGAGTTTTTCCAGGGCCAACAGTTTGAATTTTCTTTTTTCTATGATGAAGAGACCCAACCCGGCGATGAAATAACGGTGAGCATTTTAGGGGCCACACGGGGCTTTTACAATTATATGGACTTGGTATTGGAACAGACCGGCAATGGTGGAGGGCCTTTTCAGACACCCGTGGCCACAGTTCGCGGAAACGTTTTTGATATTACGGGTTCGGAGAATGTTACGGTAATCGACGATGTGGAAAGCCCCAATGATTTTGCGTTGGGCTACTTTGCCGTGGTTCAGGAATATCGGCGCAGCCTTATAATCGAATAACTCCGGAACTATACAAGTGCATATAACAGCAGTATCATCAAAATGCCCACAATTCCCTGAACCAACGTACCGAGGGTATGTCCCCGTAGAGCCGTTTTAACCTTCATGTTCGAAAATTGGGACACCACCCAAAAATAACTATCGTTGATATGGGAGACCGTCATGGCCCCTGCCCCAATGGCAAGAACCGCCAAGGCCTTATCGGTAATGGATACCAACCCGAAGGTCTCCAATAACGGGGCAATGATTGCCGATGTGGTTATGATGGCAACCGTGGAGGAACCTTGGGCCGTTTTGAGCACAGCTGCTATGGCAAAAGCAATCAAAAGTCCACCGACTCCGGTACTGGACTCCAAATTAATGATGGATGCAATGTCCATGGTCCGTAAAATGGCACCAAAAGCACCCCCAGCTCCTGTAATGAGCACAATGGCCCCGGCCTGTTTGAACGCTTCGGGCACCCATCCTTTTTTCTCATCCGAAGGAACATTTCTTCCCAAGGCAAATGCAAAGAAAACACCAATCAATAAGGCGATTACCGGGCTGCCCAGAAAACTGAAAACTTGGAACACCATCCCTTCACCCAAAGGGTGGGTCGGGTAATCCACTATAGATTTCATTGCGATCAAAATTATAGGAACAAGCAAAGGCAAAAAAGCTTGAAAAGGCTTTACTGTGGCGTGAACAACCTCTTTTTCTTCCCGTACGTTGGCAGTTTCATCTTCTTGTAAGGATTTGCCAATGAACCGTGCCCAAAAATATCCTGAGATAGAAACCGGAACGGCAACCATAAGTCCAAAGATGAGCACCATTCCCAAATCTGCACCTAAAATGGCCGCGGCCGCCAAGGGGCCCGGTGTGGGAGGCACAAAAACGTGCGCGGAATACAATCCCGTGGCCAAGGCAATGGCAAAAACCAAGGCAGGTATACCCGTTTTTTTGCTGATAGCTTTATTTAAAGAAGAGAGAATGATATACCCGGAATCACAATACACTGGAATGGAAATGACAAATCCAGCTAGATTGATGGCCAAGGGAGAGCGTTTTAACCCGATAAGTTTTAAAATACTATTGGCCAACACTTGAGTGCCGCCAGTCTTTTCCAAATAAATACCGATTACGGTACCGAACGCAATGACCAATCCAATGCCCGAAAGCGTATTGCCAAACCCTTCCGCCATGGTGGACATGATATTGCCAGGTGCTATTCCCAACAAAAAACCAGAGGCCACAGCGGCAATGGTCAAAGAAAATATGGGGTGCATTTTAAATTTTACCGTCGCAATTATGATGAAGAGGACAACAACCCCGAGAACTAGAATTTCCATGGTCAATTTTTAGCGCTATTCCCTCTAAATATAAGCTAATATTCCTATTTTGGTCCTATGAGGCATACCAACAAGGAACTTCTGGTAAAGGGAATAAAATCGTTTGGCTACACGGTACTCGCCATGTTTATGGGGCCATTTTTGATTTACGAAGCATTCAAAAATGAGGGGCACCCCTTTTATTGGCCTGTTTTGATTTTAGGCATTATCTGCGCCATTTTGGCCATTTACCTCGGATTTAGGTCCGTAAGTATTGTGATGGATGCTGTTTTCGGTAAAAAACAAGAAGACTAATTCCCCGTGCTGGGCGGTTGGTTTTTCCATTTATTGGAAAGTTGGGCATAATCATAGTCCAGAACGGATTTTTGCCGCTCCAATCGGCTTGCAGCAAACGCCCGTTGCAGAATATCTTCGATGAGATAATCTTCGTGTACTTCTTCGGGACGAAATTCTTCTTTTAAACTGATCTTGAACAAACTGGCCGTGGTATTGTACCAGAACGCCCTCCAACCACTTCTTAAATCCTTTACCAAATCAAAAGCGGTTGTACCTGTTTGACGGTGAATCAGTTTGACCAGAATCTGCCCTTCGGTACGGGTCAATTTTTTAAGTTCTTCGGAAAACTCACCTTCTATATATTTTTGAACCTTTCGTGTATATCGCCTTTGGTGCCTACGCTTTTTGATATGTTGGAGACTATCGTTCAGCTCCACCAGCCGTTCGGCGGCCAATTTGGCATAGGGATATACTTTTAAGGTTTTACGGCGAAGAATGTAGTACCGTAATTTATCCTCACGACTGGCAAAGTCCAATTTTCCGAAAATATAGACCTCTTCGAGCTCAATGGAACTCATCAAAATGGAATCCCCTTCGAACCGAACATAGTAGTCCTCTATGGAATCATTGGCTATGGAATCCATTGGACTTATAATGGAATCCCCTTTCGATTCCTGGGCCCATCCAAAGCCATAAATAGTTAAGAAAATAACTAAAAAACAGATACGTAGCATCATATTTCTTTCTCAAAAGTCTTGCCAAAAGTAAGTATAAAGGTGTGATTTGGCTATTAAATAAAAGTGAATATTCTTAAGTTTGTGTTCTAAATCAGATACATGTCAAAAGAGAAAATCATTAACGAAAAATCCCTTGAATTTTTAGAAAAATACCTGAACAATCCATCCCCAACGGGATATGAATGGGAAGGACAGAAAATTTGGATGGACTACGTAAAACCGTATGTGGATGAATTTATCACGGACACTTACGGAACTGCCGTAGGGGTTATCAATCCAGATGCGAAATACAGGGTGGTCATCGAAGGGCATTCCGATGAAATTTCTTGGTACGTCAACTATATCACCGATGAAGGTTTGCTTTACGTTATCCGAAACGGGGGTAGCGACCATCAGATTGCACCATCCAAATGGGTGGACATCCATACCAAAAATGGTATCGTAAAAGGTGTATTTGGGTGGCCGGCCATACATACCAGGAACAAGGCTAAGGAAGAACCACCAAAATTGGACAACATTTTTATTGATATAGGTGCCAAGGATAAAGAAGAGGTGGAAAAAATGGGCGTTCACGTAGGTTGCGTGATCACCTATCCCGACCAATTCCATATTTTGAACAAGGATAAATTTGTTTGCCGAGCGTTGGACAACCGAATGGGCGGCTACATGATCGCTGAGGTTGCACGCTTGCTCAAAGAAAACAAAAAAGAATTGCCTTTTGGATTGTACATTACCAATTCCGTACAAGAGGAAATTGGGCTACGTGGTGCCGAAATGATCACGCAGACCATTAAGCCGAACGTAGCGATCGTAACGGATGTATGTCACGATACCACTACCCCGATGATCAATAAAAAAACGGAGGGAGAGACCAAAATTGGTGACGGTCCTGTGATTTCTTATGCGCCTGCCGTGCAGAACAAGTTGCGCGAGCGTATCTTGGAAACCGCAGAGGCCAACAAGATTCCTTTCCAGCGCAATGCATCTTCTCGATATACCGGTACCGATACCGATGCTTTTGCCTACAGTAATGGCGGTGTTGCTTCTGCATTGATTTCATTGCCGCTACGATACATGCACACCACAGTGGAAACCGTTCATAAAGATGATGTGGAGAACGTTATACGCTTGATTTATGAAACCTTGTTGAACATTAAAGAAGGAGAAACGTTCAGTTATTTTGATTAACTGGATTCGGTCCATCTTTCGAGATAATAAAATTTGTCACCCCGAGCCAGCTTCGGGGTGACTTTTTTTTATCTTTATGTGATATGGATGAGCTAGTTGACATTTTGGACGACCAAGGAAAACCGACAGGGCAATCTTGTTTAAAATCGGAAGCACACCAAAAAGGCCTGTTGCACCCAACGGTTCATGTATGGTTGTATACTCCCGATGGCCGGGTTTTAATACAACAAAGGAGCAAAAACAAGGCCACGCATCCCTCACTTTGGGATGTCTCGGTGGCAGGGCATGTTTCGGCGGGAGAAAATATTGTTAACGCTGCCGTTAGGGAAGTAGCGGAAGAGGTTGGACTTACGGTATCGGAATCCGATTTGGAGCTGCTGTGCACCTTCAAGGCCATTCATAAAATATCCGAAGACTTTACCGATGCCGAACTACACCACATTTTTTTGTGCCAATTAACCGTTCCCTTGAACCAACTCAACAAACAAGAAAGTGAGGTTGATGATTTGGCGCTTGTTCCACTTTTTAAGTTTGCCGAAGAAACCTGGGGCCTCGCCAGTGTGGGCAAATACGTACCTCACGGACCCACCTATTACAAAACCATTATCAAAGCAATTAAAAGTCGGACGTGACTTTTTCCGCAAATTCCCGGAGCGCATCGAGAGCATACTCCTTTTGGTCGCCGGTTTTCATGTTCTTGACCACAAATTTGCCATCCGTCAACTCTTGCTCTCCCAAAAGAATCACATACGGAACTCCCCTCTTATCGGCATACTTGAACTGTTTCTGCACTTTTGTATCCGTAGGGTATAAATCGGCACGCAATCCTTGTTTTCGCAGTCCAGAGACCAATTTTAAGGCTGCCATTCCTTCTCGCTTTCCAAAATTCAGGCAAAGCACGTCCAAGGAGGAATCCAAACTATCCGGGAACAGGTTCAATTCTTCCAAAACCAGGTAAATACGGTCCAATCCGAAGGAAATACCGACCCCGCTCACATCCTTGAGTCCAAAAATGCCGGTAAGATCATCATACCGACCGCCGCCACCAATGGAACCCATTTTTACCCCCTCGGGTGCAGCTACTTCAAAAATTGCGCCTGTGTAATAATTAAGACCACGGGCAAGGGTCACATCCAATTGAAGTCTTGCCGATTGGAGTCCGACCATATCCACCGTGGAAATAATCTCTTCCAATTCGGAAACTCCCAACATTCCCACTTCGGAGTCGGCAAGAATGGTTTTTAGCTTTTCCAACTGCTCGGAAGCGGTTCCTACCATATCAAACAAAGGCTGGGCTTTGGCTATGGCTGCTTCGGAAATGCCTTTTTCCATCATTTCAGCCTTGACCTTCTCCTCTCCTATCTTGTCCAATTTGTCCAGAGCGACGGTAAAATCGACCAACAAATGTTTGGCCCCAATCACTTCGGCAATTCCTGAAAGTACTTTTCGGTTATTGATTTTGATGGTGGCGCCTGTCAGGCCCAAATCGGTAAAAACGGCATCGTACAATTGTACAAATTCCACTTCTTGAAGCAAGGAATCCGCTCCCACCACATCGGCATCGCATTGGTAAAACTCGCGAAAACGCCCTTTTTGGGGACGGTCGGCACGCCATACGGGCTGAATTTGATACCGTTTGAACGGAAAATCAATCTCGTTCTGGTGCATCACCACATAACGGGCGAAAGGTACTGTAAGGTCGTAGCGCAACGCCTTTTCGGAGATTTTAGGGGTCAGCGAAGCAGAATTTTTAGAGCTGTAGGTCACATCATCCACTTTGGAAATAAAATCCCCTGAATTCAAAATTTTAAAAATCAAGCGGTCGCCTTCATCCCCATATTTGCCCATCAAGGTCTCGGAATTCTCGAAAGATGGCGTCTCTATCGGTTGGAAACCATAGGTTTCAAAGTGTTTTTTAATGGTTTGGATGATATAGTTGCGCTTGGCCACCTCTGCCGGTGAAAAATCGCGGGTTCCTTTAGCTATGGATGGTTTTTGTGCCATGTGGTATTAAAATTCCTATGTAAATATACAGTTTTGATTAAAGGGTCAAGGTCAAATGAGTAAAGGCTTAACCAGATTCTTCTTTTGATAGGTTCTCGACTGCGCTCGAACGGACAAGCAGGTTTATTCTTTCTTGAACCCAATATTTGAAGTCTGACATCTGATGTCCGAGATCTGATTATTCCACAATCTGTTCAAACCATTGATACAGCTCACCTTTGGTGATAACGGCCCCTTGCTTGATGATTTCGAACTTGTCCACATTTTTATCCTCACCATACGCCTTGGAAGCCGTAAGGTATTCTACAAAATCGGACTGGTAATTACGTTTGAACCAGCCAAAACCAACCTCGGTCCTTAGGTCAATTTCCGGGTTTAGGATTTTAACGGAAAGCAACTTCATTTCCTTATCCGTTAAATGGAACAGGTGCATATGCCTTTCGGAAACATTTTCAAGATACTCCACCTTGTTCAGGACACCTTCCCATATCAAATCGCTAAAAACATCGATTTCCTCCTCGGCCAACTCTGGTTTTTCCTTTTTAAGGGTATCCCACTCCTCCGCAGTAATGGACTGGGTGGCCAAAAAGTTGATGAATTCCGGATGGAGCTCCTCTAATTGCTCCTTTGTCAGTCGTCTGTACTTCATGCTGCAAAAATATAAAAGGTAAGTCAGAACCCCTTCGTTTTTAGGCCAAGAAAACCGTCAAATCCATTGATCAGAGGTATTCGCTTTAAGTTTACCTTAACCTTGAATGTTTGGCAAGCCTCTTTAAATATTGTAGTTTCGGAAATTAACATGTATTAAAAAGAAGATAAAATGACATTTTTGAAATCAATGAAAACGTTCATGGTCTGTATGGCAACCATTGGCGCGGCAGCTTTTTCCCAAATAAACGCCCAAGAGCAGGTAGAGGTCAGCGATACAGAACTGAACAAGATAGCTTCCGCTTTCCAAGACATCCAAAAAGTGAATATGGAAGCGCAGCAAAAAGTAATGAAAACCGTTGAGGAAAGTGGTTTTGAGGCCAACCGATTCAACGAAATGTACCAAGCTGCCGCTTCTCCCGAAAAAACGGTAGATGCCAGTGACGAGGAAAAGGAACGATTTGGCAAATTAATGAACGAGATACAGCAGATGCAGGTAGGCTTCACCCAGCAAATCGAAGAAATTATCAGCAATGAGGGTCTGAGTATGGAAAGGTACCAAACCATTGCCATGGCATTGCAAAGCGATACGGAACTACAGGGGCGGTTAAAAGCGGCTTTGGAACAACAGCAGTAACTCAGCTTTTAAATGATTTTATAAAAAAACCCGAGCAAATTGCCCGGGGTTTTTTATTCTAAGCCGTTTTAGTTAAGTATCAACTTTTGAATTGAAATACCGAACTGAGTCTCCAAAACAACTACATACAAACCTGATGGCAAACCTGATATATCCATTGGTATATCATACGTTTCGCTGCCAAATGCTTGTTCCTGACGGATAAGATTATTGCTGGCCAAACCAAATATTTTTAAACTGATATTGCTAGGGGCACCTAACTGTACCCCCACATTGAAGTTCCCCGTTGTTGGATTGGGATAAAGAATAAAGTGTTGTATTTTTTTACCTGTGTCGTTTTCCTGTACCTCTTCAGATATTCCATCGCTCTCCAAAACGAGTATTTTTTTCGTTTCTGTTGACAGGCAATCTCCGCGGTACGCCAAAACACCCACTTCATATTCGCCAGGTTGATTAAAGACCATTTCCAATTCGTCTGAATTTTTGCTCAATACAATGGCCTCCTCCGGAACCACCCACTCCAACGTGTCGGGAATTGGATAGCTAAGGTCTACCGCCAAAACGGTTTCGCCTGTCAATACTTGTGTGGACAATGCAAATTCCGCATTGGTTTGGTCGGGTTGCCCAAGTATAACCGAGGTTTGATATTCACATTGATTGGCATCCCGTACGATAACCTCATATACTCCCGACTCCAATTCGTCAAAAATTGGCTGTTCTTGAAAACTTAGACCTGAATTGTTCGAGTATTGGTATGGGGCTACACCACCCGAAGCGATGATTTGGATTTCACCTTCATTTCCCAAGAAACATTCGGTAAGATTGGGCATTGCTGTCGCCGTTAATTCTGCGACTGGTTCATGAATTACAACCACTTCGGTCACTGTTGGAACAATGGAGTTGTCGGAAGCAGACAATATGTATGTGCCGCTGGAAAGTCCTGAGATGGTTTTTTGGTCGGGCGCTGAAAAACTGATATCACCTTGTTTTTTCCATGTGTAGGCAAAAGGGGGGATTCCTGTTACCTCAGCAGTGATCGAACCTGTAAATGAGCCTTTACAGCTTACATCCATTGTATTCAATTGAATGATGGCCAAGGGGTCCGGTTCGTTGATCTCTATGGGGACATCGAGTGTGGCTTGGCATCCTTTTGCATCTAACACGATTACCTGATAAGTCCCTGCTTCCAAACCTACCAAATTCGTTTCTGAGGATTCGACCGTGGGTTGGTAAGGTTGGTCGTCCTTGGTCCAACTAAAGATATATGGAGGCTGTCCGTTTTCCAATAAAACCTCAAAGCTTCCATCACTTTCCCCATTTAAACTAACAGGTGTCTGGGAAATATTTTCAACGGTAAAAAAGCCTTCGGGTTCTTCGATGACGATGGGTTCGTTGTCATTGGTAACCTGACATTCCCCGTCCGAAACGAAATAAATATACTCTCCGGCTTCCAAATTTGTTCGTACGGAGCTATCTTCTTGTGTGTCCAACCAGCCAATGGTATAGGGGCCTCCGGTGCCTCCTGAAACATCAAGTTCGATGGCTCCTGTGGCCTCATCTTTGCAAAGCACATTGGTGGTGTTGACCTCAACGGTAAGCAAGGGATTGGCGTAATCAAATTGATATATTTCCTGGGCTATATTTTCACCGGTATCCGTTACCGTAACAGTATATTCGCCCTGCCCCACATGTATGGATTGCGTGGTTTCCCCTGTGGACCATTCATAAGAATAAGAGTTTGTCCCCCCTACTCCCTGTGCTTTAAGGGTTCCCTGGTCTCCTTCACAGGTTATCCCGATAGTTTCGGTTATTTCAACGGTCAATGGGTCCAACTCTATAATCTCAAATGGTGGTTCCACTTCAGTTGAGCATCCTGTATCAGCATCTTCAATGGTCAGAACGTAGCTTCCTGATTCCAATTGACTTAAATTGTAGGGATTTTGTGGTTGGAATTCAACACCATCCTTTTCCCAGTGGAGAAGATAATTTCCACTACCCCCGATAATGTTTTGAATTACGATGGATCCTGTGGGCAGGAAATTTGGGTATGTGCCCGGTTGTGTTTGCAGATGGGAATCGAGTTGGGGACTTGCGTTATCTGCATCAACCATAAATACTTGGGACTCATAATTACAATTGTGGCTATCGGTCAAGGTTAAGCTATATGTCCCTTCCGGTAGGTTGACCAAATGGGTGTCGGTGGAACCTTGGGGCAAGACGAAATCATTTTCGTCTCTTTTCCAATTAAACGTATAGGGTGGGGAGCCTCCCGAAGGTGTTATGGTAATTTCGCCATCGTTACCGCCTTGGCAGGTAGCATTAATAATGTCGTCTAGTTCAATATTGAAGAGATCGGGTTCTCCGATAGTTACTGGCTCTTGCCCTCCAACGATAAAGTTGTTGCCCACTTTAACATTCCAATGCATTGTATAATCTCCTGCCCCTAGCTCATTACTTGTGTAATTTAATATATTCCCCTCAAAATCAGACTTGAGAAGTGGAGGTGACATATGTTTTTCCGCATCCCCTATCTTAAATACCAAAACCATTGACTCATCATCTTTTAAAGGGCTATCAAAAGTCGCAATTATTCCTCCATCCTCCCCTCCTGGACAAGTCACATCTTCTCCAACCAAATTGTTCTGGACATCTGGGTCTAAAACGGGGACGCAAGGGTTAATATCTATATTCAATAAACTTGAAACAGTTCCCTCTTCGTTGTGGTATACTTTTAAATACACCACTTCACCTTCTTGGACTCCATCTATCTCTGAGGGTTTGAACATATATGGGTTGGAATGCTTTCCATAAGGCAAGAGCACTTGTTCATTATTGTTAATAATTATGGATAAGGAATAATTGGTATAACATCCATTGTTGATATTTGCAATTCGAATGGGCTGAGATTCGCAAAGACCCATTTCTGTTAAATCATTTATATTCTTTAAATTAACAATTTTATATACATTAAAATATTCAACATCAAACTCAGGAGTTGCCTGACCATAACCCCAACCATTATTTATACATCCTAAAAAGGTATATTCATTTTCTGAATAAGCTAAAGGGCAAGAGGGGTTTGGATCCCCATTTGCAAGTTTTTTTCTTACATACCCATATTCATTTCCACTTGTGACTATCTTATCAATGGATTTATTATGAACGTCTGTTCTATTAACCCAGAACAGTTGATATGCTGTATTCAAGTTATCTTCATTGAAATTTTCTAAATCCATATATATACCATAACTCCTAGGTGAGCATTTTCCATTATCCGTGCCTACAAATTCAACCTTATATTTATTTTGGGCAATTGTGAAAAACGGAGTGAAAGCAAAAACCAATAACAGAAACCAAATTGTATTCTTCATTATTCTAATATTTTATGTCAATTTCCTCCCACTGGCTTGTGCTGCCATCAGTAAAAACCGCTTTTATGCCATATCCATAATTGGAATTTGGGATAAGGTTTGTGTCCAAAAATTGGCCCGTGGACGGTTCAAAAATTTTGTATAAACTGTAAGCTCCTTCATTCTCCTTTTTGAACAATTGTATTTCCAGTACGTTAGGTTGATTATAGCGCCATGTCAAGGTAACATGCTTGCTTTCCCGGTCCACCATGGCATAAAATCCCTTAATGTTCGGCTTTAACAACGCTTGCGGCGTTGTAATGGTTACCACAGGAGATGGTTTGCTTTCCAGTCCAGCAGTGTTCATCGACGTTATGGTGTAGCTGTATCTGGTATTGGGTCCGATCTTGACATCCTTGAATGTCGTCAAGGACAGATCCTTGGTTTCAAAAATATTTTCCCATAAACCATTGGTCAACGAAGGGTCTCTTCTATAAATAATTTGCTTAGCGAGTCTATCCGAAGAACTTCTTGTCCATCTTAACAGAACGGTATCCCCCAAGAGTTCATATTCCGTAAAAACAGGGCTTGTCGGTGGCACACGACTGGGACGTTCCAGTACCAAAGTATCCGAGGGTTGGGATTCGTTATAACGTAAATCCGAGGCGATGACTTGATAATATACCTTGTTGGTAAAGCTTTTTATGTTGATGGTATCCTTAAAATTAGTTTCAAAAATCTCTCTTTTGGTCAATCGGGTGAATTCTTGGTTGTCGCGGTCGGCTCGAAGTACCGTGTACCCCTTTAAATCCATTTCGGTATTGGGGTGCCAAGATAATTGCACCACCCCGAGCGTATCCATTGTACCCTGAAGTCCAACAGGCTTATCGGGGGGAATGGAATCCACAGGCTGAATCATGGCGGGCGAAGAGTCTTGATGATCTCCAGCTATTCCGTGTGCCCTGACCTTAAAATAATTGATGGTTTCCAGTCCATTGTATTGAAAGCTTCTTATTTGCTTGTCCAGCGCCGTGGCCACTTCCTTGTAGGGACCTATGGCCTTGGACGCTCGAAGCACATCAAAATTTGTCAGCTTCCATGCCTCATCTTTTGGAAAATCCCATTGCAGCCCGACTTCTTTTTCTGAAAGAATTTTGTTTTTAGTGAATTGGGGCACTGCCAACAGTTCTTTAAAAGCAATAATGGATGTGGTATCGGAAGGTGGCCCCACTTCATCAAAAAAAGTTCTTCCCCTTACACGATACCAGTACTTTTTTCCATATTCCGGAATACTATCCGTAAACGATATTCCCGATACATCGGTAACGGCCAATTTGGTAATGGGCACATCGTTTATCTTCTTAAATGTTGTGCCATCCTCCGATTTTTCCAGGTCATAGGTGGTATAAAAATCCAGTAATCCATCGTATTCCCAAATCAGTACAAAGGCATTGTTGTAATAATACCCTGCAAAATCATAAGGCTTGGGTAAGCTGAATTGCGCTGTAGGCGCTATTAAAATTCCGTATTCATCAATTTTTAGGATTTCTGGAGGAGTTGCCGGTCTTATATTGTACAAATATCTTTCCCCTTGTTTCACGTCATTGTCCATATAACCAAGACCTGCATATTGTGCCGCAACAAAATCTTGATCAATGGCAAACATGGAAAACCCAAAACGCTGTTCCAACTCACCACTTTCGTTCACCACCCTCATGAATAAGCTTTCATTCTCATCATTTACCGAAAAACTTTCCCCATAAATTGCTTGGGCCGCTACTGCGGCCATATCATTATCTTTGATAAGGGATTCCCACTCCGATAATGGTTTGGGCTTAACGGGTCTACCTGACAACAGTATTTTTTCTGGTTGTTCCAAAGGACTGCCATCCCTGAAAATGGTTACTCTTTCCACATGGTACCCATATTCATTTCCATACTTCCAGGCCCATTTGTCGTTAACAGCCCAACGTAGATATATAGCTTCCTTTTTGGCGAAACCTTTTACAACTATTTTGGGAGCTTGTATGGTATCCAAAGTTTCGTCCTGGGTCCATCCAAAAAAAACGAAGAGAATAAAAAACCAGAATCCGTATGCTCTTTTTTTATCCATCTTTTTTAGAGCGAGTTTTTATAAATAATGGTTTGTGAATTTCCAGAACTTTTGTTCGGTAAAACATAACTAAATCGAACCCGATATTTTTCTTGTCTTATAAATGGAAACCTGCCCCACATGATGTGCTCGTATTTTTGAAGTTTGACCTGATTATTTACATCGTCCACCAAATACCGGTTGGATACTTGATATTGTAAATCCTTAAAATCGGAATAATAGGTAATGGGCAGATGCCAACGATAAGGGAAATACGTATTTAAAAAGTTGTTTCCATCATCAGTTTGCTGGTAGTTCACATAATTAGAACTGATTTGAATCGATTTCTTTGGTGGAATACCCAAGACCGCTGTGTTCCTTTGCACCCTTAAATCTCCATCCAAAGGATACTCTGCATAGACCAAAGAATAAATGTCCTTTTTGTAATATTCATCATCCAAGACTGCATCGAATTTTATCAAAGCTGTGTTTTGAGTATAGACAGTTCCCACAAGTTCTTCGATACTGAAAGGCTCATACTCCTCCATGATCAACGACATTCTAGCCACATTGGATATGGCGTCTGAATCTTGGTAGCCATCCAGATAGGTAATGGTATTTTTGACCTTCATTGCATTCATTTTTTCCTTGAACGTATCATGGCGGCTTGTTGTAAATGAAAAGTTCAATCGGGAAATAAAAGCCCCGCTTTTAGCGCTGCCAACTATACTATTGGTCGAGATTTCCAAATCCTCCGAAACTTGGCTGAATTCCTCTTGCGTCATTACCAAGGATTCCTCCACATCACTCGGATTCAAAGTGATCAATGCATAGGTATAGGTTGTTTCATTCTTTAGGTTGGGGATTGAAAAATTCAGTCGTTTTTGGGAAGCTATATATTGAAAATCAGCTTTGATCTTGTTCCCCGATTCATCCAAAAAGTATAATTCATCCTTGTACCCATTCCCAAAAAGATATTCTTGTCCGGAATGCAATTGAACGTAGCCCTGATTGCTCTCCTTGGGCAACATATATTTCTGGTCCACAACAGGATACATGTATTTTATATTTTTTCTTGGAATATAGGTTGGCGCGGTACCTGTGGTAAAGGTGACTTCTTTTTCCTCGATTATGGGTTTTCCATCCTCCCTTACCATTATCCAACTGTTCCCTATTTTTTGCTGAAAACCAACTTTGACCTTCACATATATTTCTTCCTCAGGAGGAAGGATCTCGAATGATTTGAATACCAAAAGATCCTGTTCTTGATTAAACTCGTACGCTCCCTCGATGGGGTTTCCTTGGTTGGTAATGATAAAATCATCCAAATGTACCCTGTAGGTTTTCCACCCCTCATCATCCTGTATACGAAGTTCACTCTCCATTGGCGCATTAAAGGCCACTTGGACAGCATCGAAAACGTCGACATCCCTATAACCGTCACCTGGCATGACATCCGAAATCATTACTATATCTTGAATTCCAGACTTGCCCACGATCTCACACTCTTCACCAATGGTCACTTTTAATCGGGTCCGAATACTTACTACCCCCAAAACCTTTACATCGATGCCTGCATACCCTCTTATAAACCAAGGGTTGGGCAATTGGGCCTGTGCCAAAACGGCAAGTCCTGCTTTTAAAATCGGAACACGCTTACGCATGCCGAACAACTTGACCTGTGCCCCAATTTCCCCTTGTAGATATGCATATAATTGACCGGTGGCGTACCATCCATCCATACCTAGCGGTCCAGATTTTCCCAAACAATGGGCATCGCCAAAATCACGGAGCATCAAATCAAAACCTACTCCTGCCCGTACACTGGCATAAACGATTCCCCAGTCAATTTCTTTGCCCACGGAGAAGGATGCGCCGAACGCATATCCTGCACCTTCCGTCAAATTTTGGTCGAAGTTTCGTCCAAATAGAAGTTCATCCCCTTTAAGATTTAGAATATCGATGACATTTTGTGGCGGCCTTGCTGGGTCTGGAAGAATGGTTCCCGTCATAAAGTACAGGTCTACTTTTGCCGTAAGCGGGCCAATGGGAATGCCCTGCAATCCAAAACGTTTGTAAGGCGTTCCCACATAAATGTACCAATCCTCTGGAGCATTGTAGAACTCCAAATAGCCTAAACGATTCTTTTCCCCTGCCCCCTTTATAGGCCCGGCATTCAGGAAAACATCGAACATGCCCCAATAGGTACGGTTCTCAAAATCAAAATCTATAGCGACCTGGGCGGCAAAAAGTTCCTCTCCTGTAAGCACTTCGGGGAAAACATGATCTACAAAGTATTGAATGCCTTCACGGTCTATGGACAGCTCGTGGAAATTTGACAGCGATGCCTCTTTGTCGGATACTTGTTGCTGCATATCACCAACCGAACCGAAGGGGTCTCTTGATTGCCCCCCTCCCTGTATCAAAGCAGCTGCCCCATAGAATCCCAATCTACTTAGCCCTCCTCCGTTGGTGGCCGAGTTAAAACTCATTTCTATAGCGACCAGCCCTGTAAAAGCCGCTCCTTTTTTCACCTCAAATGCTGCAAGGGCCTTAAATCCAAGACCAATATTTTCATCTGGAGCATAATATATTCCCGACATGGAGCCAGCAGCATCGTTTAGGCCAGATTTTCGCATGTGGTGGTACACCCCACCGCCAATATCATAGATCGTAAAATTTGGGTTGTCGGAGCCCGTTGGCCTTCCATGGGCATCCACATACCAATAGCGGTACTCCCCTGTATTTCCGAACAAGCCTTGTGCCCCTATTTCAATACCGAGACTTTCGGAATACAGATCCAGCTCTCCGGCAAAACCTTTTCCATAGACTGCATTCTCCCTAAAAAATGCCAATCGACCACTGAATTCAAATCCTTTTCGGGTAACATCCACTTGTACCTCACTAACTTCGGTGGTATGGTATTTCCATTTTAAATAATCACCGTCCTCCAATTTGCCAAAAATATGGACCCTTACATCCCCATGTATTCCAGATTCATCCAAATTGATATAACTGTTCATGGACAGCCTTGCCTCATCATTACCGATGGTTTCCATGGAAACATCATAAACTCCCAGTTCAAATCCTGCAATTTCGGGAGGAGCGATGGTATCCAAATAGCCAGCATATCCAATGGACAAATAGGGTCGCTCTTTGGTCTGAATATGTAGATCTTGGAATTTAAGCCCTGAAAATGTCAGTAATTCTTCATCCGAACCTGATACTTGGGCATTTTGTTCTGGGTCGAATGCCATTATCCCGGAAAGATTGGCCTCTGGATAAAACTTCTTGTCCTCCACCTCTAAATTGATGTAAGACTCCTTAAAGATTCTTGCTTTTGAACTGAAAATATTGAAGGGAACGTCTTCTTCCACCTTAACCTTGACAAAATAATCCTGATTGGAAGAAATGACTCCAGAGTAACCCAATTGTCCACCAGAACTTTCCGAATCGCTTATGGGCAAGACGATTCTTCCGCTAAAACCGGCTTTCATAAACCGGTTCACTTTAATATCTACTCCCAAAGAGTCCAGAGAGAACTGCCATTTATTCGCATTTCCCTCATCGATACCGATAATGTTGGTAGCAAAAAAATCGCCGGACACCCCAAAATTGTCCAACAATAAATTTTGTGCACCTATGCTTACGCGTTCATCGGAATTTCTTTTACCAAATTCTTCGGGGAGATATACTTTCACTTCTTCCGCAAAAAAGCCTCGCCACAGATTTTCATTGCCCGGCACCAATAGATTCTGTGCCGTGTACATTTGAGGAAAGTCCATACTTGCGGAATTGGCGGTATCGCTCAGATCCAGCACCGTGTTCTGCATTTTAAAGCCCCATTTGGGCAAAGCCCTGAGCTCGAAGGGTGGCAGGTCGAGCTGAATGAGCAAATCGTGTATGTTGGTGGTGTGCATAGAAAAGTTGGCTCCCACATAGCTATCGTTCCCCACCGCTTTTTCTCCACTGCCTGGCTCCGTTTTGTCCGGATACTTGATTTTACCGTTTTCTGTAATTGGAATGGCCACGGTTTTGGCGATACGTACATCGGCACTTATGGAAAGCTCCCTGATCTTTCCCTCGCAGTTGATGGTGATAAAGGTTTGTCCATTCGCTTCCCCGCTTGGGTCAATACCTCCCAAAAAGGTAAGCAGCCATTGCCCTCCGCCCATACCAACGGGAACATCGATCAATAGATTAAGGCTTGCCTCCTCATAAATACCTCCATTTTTGGAAATCCTTACATTGGTGGCACTGAACATAAGTTCTGTGTTCAACTCGCCCAGTTCCACTTTGGCAAACAGGTCAACCTCTGTGTAGGTGGGGTGGTATTCCATACGGAAGATGCCCAAGGTGATGTATGAATTGGATTTGTTGGAGGAATCCTCGGAATCGGGGGAAATATTCTGCCGTATTCCCACGGGCAGCTCAACAGCCTGTTCCCCTCCTATAATTTGTATAAAGCGTTGTTCATCCTCAATAATTTGGAAAACCTTTTGGGCATCATTCAATATTTTTTGGGTCTCGGGCTCAATATTGAACTGTTGTGCCACATAATCGGGCGAAAATTCGGCCACATTGTCCCACAGTCCAGAATGAATGTCCATATTGGGGGATTCCAGCTCGGAAAAGCTCCTGAATTTAGTTTTGGACACTTGCTTTTGGGACTTCTGCTTTTGCCATCGTTGCAGCAAACCTGCTATATTGTTTTGTTTTAAATCTGTGGTATCGGTTTGGCCATGACCTATATTCCGCAAGGGGTGCGTAGGTTTACCTTTGGTAACCGAATCGATCGGCGCGGTTGTTGCCCACAAGGAGACACAGCACCATAACAGTGAAATTGTAAGTAGGTTGGTTTTCATATAGTTTTGTTGCCGCTGCACTTTAAAATGAACGGACAAGTGGTAAGTAAGGCAATACTTCACAAAATTTGGGGCATGAATTTACGGATGCCCCGTTTGAATTGACGAATGCACCAAATGAGTTAACGAAAATCCAAACAGGAAATATTTTTTCCCGTTTTTAACTACTTTTTACAAAGAGTGAATGTTACCAAGAAAACAGTTTTGGTGTATTAAAAAAATTAATGTGGTGATGGAGATTGAGCTTTTGGCTACGAATTCTCGAGTATTTACTTTATTCTTAAAGTATCTCAAAGAACTTTTATATGATAATTTCAATATCTTACTCATATTCGGCACCAGCCTGGAGGCTCGCGCTAGCGGGGGGCAATCAAATCATCAGCCTTTTGGCTCGATAATTTCAGGATTTGATAGGAACCTCCTTAGTTCTAAAATCACCAATCAATCTCCCCTTCTTCTCGCATCTTATATTGTAACGCTGCCAATTTGTAGCCTAAACCAAAAATGTCTTCCGGTTTAAATTTACTTACCCTTAATTTACAAAAATGCACTTCGTCTGGGATATGTTCAATAATTTCAAAATCTGTGCCTCTAAACCTATTATGATTTTCGATAGCTTTCTCTAATAATTCTGGAAAAGTAACTGATACTTTAAAAACTAATTCTTTATCTAACTCCATCGATTAACTTTATTTCTATGTTAGGAAACATCTCACTAAACTGTTGTATAACACCTTGACAAGAGGTACAGTATGGATTTTCTGATACGATTTTTAATGTTCCCTCTATTTTATCGTTTACTTGATTTTTAACTCCTCCTAATTTTTTAGCTAAGTCATTCAACATTCGATATTCCGAATCTGTAATTCTTACCCAACTTCCCGAAACCCCAACTGATTCTACTGCATCAAAAATATGGGTTTCTAATTCAGCATCTTCAATCGAAACACTCTCCCACATTTTATTATTATTGATATCAACATTTGGTATATCCCCTTCCAAATACCCATAATTTCCTCCTCCGGTTTTTCCAGTTCTGTAATCACGTATTTTATTTAGAGCGTCTTTGATTTCTTCAACTGAAGCAAGCTTTGATTTTTTCAATGAACCTATCAGGCTTGTATTGTCTGCACAGCTTCCCAAGGCATTAATGAAAGGCTGTTTTCTACTAGTCTTTAATCCGTCAAACGCTGCTTGTATTGCATCGTCCGCAATTTGTGGGTTGGCTGCCCTAAAAGCATGCACTGCATTGATATTGTCGATACTTTTTAAAGAAGTGCTTCCATTTGAAAGTATTTTCCAACTCTCGACCAAATCAGGGTTCTCCGCAATCGCCTCGGCAAACTCCTTGTCCGTAAGGTCGTCACTTAGCTTTTGGAGCTGCGCCGCATCCAAGTCCAATCTCTTAAGAACATCCACCAACCGCTCCGTCGCCTCCTTGGAGAACTTTACCAAAACGGTGGTGCCATTGGCTAATTTAACAATTTTTCCCGCATTTTTCACCGTAGTGGCATATACCAAGGGTATGGTGGAGGCAAAGGAGATGGCTGCACTGGTACCGTCCCCTTCAATGGTATACCATATGCCGTTGGCCACATCAAAAACCTCTCCGGCCACGGGCACCATGCCCGCGGCATCCAATACCAAATGCCCTGCCGCGGAGCTAAACACCTGCCCAAAAAGGTAATCGAGAGCCGCTGCGGTGTCCACATCATACTCGGGCACAGCGATGGGCTCCCATCTTCCGTTGCCCCTGTTGTACTGGTAGTGGATTATCCAACCTTCTTGGTCGGCAATGGAGTACACATGGGCCACACTACCGTCAATGGCCACCACTTTGCGCAAAAAGCCGCCATAGCCAAAGGGGTTATAGGTTCCCATAAAGTATTCGGTAAACCCGTCGTAGTCCAAGCCTGGCAAACAGGTAGTGTACCCCTGCTTTTCAATGGGCAACAAGTTCCATTGTATATCGCCCCAATCCGTAACCAAGGTTCCCTCGCCTGTTGTGTTTATGCTTTCAGGTTGGTATTGTGCCTCGTACAAAATGGGAGCACAGGTTTTTTCCTCTTTTATGTACCTAAAACGGATGTTTTTCGGGTCTGGAAGTGCTCCAAAATCATAGGGCTCTGAATCTTTATTGATTTTATAGCCCGTAAACTCATTTCCCTTTTTATGGGCTTTGTACTCGCCTGCATTGGTACCATCCTCAATGGTAAAACTCTGTAAGGAACCATAAGCGGTAATCCCGTTTTTGACCGTATAATATTTTACGGGCACCTCTCCAGACAACGCTACGGGTACTCCCGCCGGCGACACATAGACTACAATGTTTGTTTCGGTAGTTCCTTCGAGTGCAAGAGCATCTTCGGGGTCAAAGGCAATTTCATTGGGGCTGGATGAGGCATCTCGGAAACTCTCCGCATCTTGTATACTTTCCTCAAGATCGTTGTACGCCTGTATCTGGTTGGCAGTGTTATAACCCTCTGGGTTGGGGCCTCCTTGGGTGGCCTCGTTTATCAAGTCTAAGCTAGCAGCATTATAGGCACTGTGATTGGCTGCCAGTTCGTTCCTTATGTTTTGGGGAATGGATTCATCGGCCAATAGTTCCTCCACATAACTTTCCTGCTGCTCGTTTTCAGTTTCAAGTTGCTCTATTTGCTCTGGAGTTCCAGTAAAGTTTTGGAGCAGCTCCCGTATGGACGAAGCAAGCTCCCCTACCGTCTCCACCACATCGCCCGTGTCCACAATACTGCCCATGGTGGGGTCATACTCTGTGATCACGGTACCTTGGGCAAGCTGCCTGTCCGTGTTCACCAATATATTGGTGAAGTGCACCGCCAGTTTTATGTTGCCCAAATAGGGCAAGCGGGTATAGCCCCTCCCCGTAAAGTAACCGTTGCCGCCGTGCACCTCGGTGGCCACCACTTGGAAGTCGCCCGCGGTAAAGCTCTCGCCTACGCCCAATTGGGGCAAGGGGTCTTGGTTGGTAATGTCCACATCGGGAGACACGCCGCATTGGTACAGATCCTCTTCCTCGGTCTCCAGATTGGTGGTAAACTGCCGTAGGGGGCTCCAATCGCTCTCGGCCACGGCACAGGTCTTTTGTAACTGGTATTCATAGGTGGTGTCGGCCTGTAAATCCCAAAGCGTAGTCCAGTTGGCTGTGGTCTGGTTATGGAACCATGCGTTCCCGTTGCCCTTGGCACGGTACCGTACCTTAAACTGGGGTACGCTGGTACTGTTGTCCTCCCAAAAAATGTTGGCTTGGTTGGCGCCCCTTACCTCATGGTATATGCCATTGGGCACGTAGCAGCCTTCTATATGCTTGAACGAAAATATTTGGCTGTACCCTTGGTTCAGGAACATGCCAATGTCCTCTGCTCCCTGTTTGGCCCTAGCCTGTACACGCCAAGCGTATGTTCTGTTGGGCAGCAGCATGGGGTCGCTTGGGCCATACACGTAGGTGGTGGCATTGGTGGTAGTGGTGAACATGGGTGTAGAGCCCAAAAAAGCGGCCTGGGGGTCCAATGCGTTGTCCCAAATCTCCACCAAACTGAGCTCGTACTCCACTTGGCTTACGTTGATGTGCCGTGGCGTCCATTGGAACACAATGTTCTGAGGGCTACGTTCCACGATATCGCTTCCATTTTCGGGCAATACCAAGATGGGCGGACTGTTCTTGAATACGTTTATAGCGGTACAGGCGTTGTTGGAGAGCCGTTTGCCCGTGAGGACATCGAACACCTGAAAACAGACTTGATAAACGCCATCGGGGATGGGACTGCCGTACACATTGGGGGTTATCCCCGTAAGGTTGCCGAACTCAAAATACGGGGCGAGCTGGGTATGTTCCAGCACGGTGGGGATGCCGCCTTCCAAAAAGAACGGTGTGGCCCCGATGACATTTTCGTTGCTCTGGAAACCGATGCCGTTCCCGTTGAACGATACCTGTAAACGTACCTGCCGGTCGGAAATCTGGAAATCGTTGAGTACAATTTGTACCCGCAACGGTCCGTTCAGTGTCCCTGCATTGGCAAAATCGGAGAAATTGGCAGGTGCGGGAGGGTTGGCCTGCGCAATCACTTGTACGGGAAAGGACTGGGCTATGGACAGATGGCTGTGCAGCAGTAAGCAGCATAACATTGGCCAGTACAACCATTTTCTTTTTGCTGTGTAGACGGTCATTTTCATAAGTAGGCATTTTAATCGGCAGGCTTGGGGCGGCACTGTCTTTGTTTATTCTTTTGTCTTGTTCAATTCCTCAAAACGATGGAGCTCCTTCAAAAAAGCAATCGCTACGTCCTTCAATCGGTCTGTATTGTTATCCTTTTCAAAATCCATCAACATTTGTTCGAGTTCATCACGCTTTTCTTGGGGCATTGGGTCGTATCGGGATTGCTGCAACACATTTTGCAGTTGCTGTTTAATTTCCGAAGGGGTTCCACTGTACACCACATCCCTGTAGCGGAAAGTCAACAGATTATTTTGTGGTGGACTTTGCCCGAATGAGGACGGGGGCCGGTCGACATTGTTCTTTTTCCCTCGTCCAAAGGTATAGGTGTAGCCAAAAGTGGTCGTAAAATCCGTGGTACTGGCTTGCACTGTATTTCTGAAGAGGGAAAGTATGTTCAACGAAAAATTGTGCCCTTCCTTCCAAGCATAATTGCCCCCCAACCGAAGGTTATAGAACTGGTTCTGTTGCGCTCCATTGGCAAAAGAGGTATTGTAGGAAGCTGAAAAATTACTACGCAACTTCTTGTCAAAAAACTGTTTGGCAACGCCCAAGGTCGGGCCCAGCGTAAGACCCGCGTCCATTTCCCCGGTTTTGGTGTAGGAGGTATTGGCCGCCACGGTTATGGTCAACGATTGTTGTGGGTAACCCAAGGCGTATGAAGCTGAACCGTTATAAAATCGGGTTCCGCTGTTTTCAATGGCCGCACCTTCCTGTTCTTCATTGGAATCCTGATACACCACATTGATGTTGGCCCTGTCAGTTCGGGTTTCGGTCTGTTTTACCGTATAGTTTACGCTCAAATTGGCGTTTTTGGAGATTTGGCGGTAGTTTAAGGTGTCCAGGTTATCCAATCCATTCACTTGGTTGATATAGTCGAACTGGTCCCTGATGTTGGTATAGGATTGAAAATTGGAAAAGGAACCATTGATGCCCAATCTTTCCGTTGGGGCATAGTTCAGGTTGATGGCACTTACCAATCGTTTCATTGCCGAGGCCTTGGAATCGTCCAGATTATCACGTTGCAAACCTGCATTAACACCAATATTGAGTTTATTGTCAAAAATGGTCTGGGAGGCATTTACCGTAATGTTTTCCAGATCGTTGTTGAAATAATAGGCGCCAAACGTTCTGTAGTTAGGGTCCACACGTTCGTATGCGCCGCCCAGGGTTCCATTGCCCAAGCTATAACCTATGGATGCATTGAAAGCGTTGGTATATTGGGTTGTGATGTTTTCATTTAGAAACAAAGAAAGCATCCCGCTGTCGCCACTTTTATCAGTTACCCTAACATCTTCCGTAATGCCGGAGACGGCATATTCCATTCGGATATTGATTTTTTCTTTTACCTGAAAATCGGTCAAAAAGGATACAGCCGTATTATCCTTGGGCGATAGTCCCAATTCCACAGGAAAAGGCTCGTGGAGGGAGTTTTTATCATCGAACCCTTTGAAAAAAATCAAACCTAGATTAAACTTCTCAAAAGCATAGGAAGACTTTAGTCCGAAACCTCGCCGTAAATAAGCTGTTTGTTGGTTGGGTTTGTCAATATTATACTCCACCGCCCTCAAAAACCTGCCGTACATGGCACTGACTTTAAACGGCCCCGGAGGAACAAGGTCGATTCCAACTCCTGTAAATTGATGTCCACTGAGCGTGTAGGGTGAAAATGACATGGCCACATCGCCGATATGCGCCGTAATCCATTTATAGGATGGGCTTATGCTCAAGCGGTTCAGCTTAAAAGGGCTGGAAAAATCAAAATTTTGGTTAGTGTAGGCAAAAGAGAGCGGAACATTATAAACCTCAGCGATATTGAAATTGAGGTTTCCGTTCACAAAATAGGTAAATGCCTGGCGGTTAGCGGTACCTTCATAGAAAACACCGTTGGCCGATAAGCTTCCGCTGTAATCAAAGAGTTTTGCTTTGCCCAATCGGTCAAGGTCGATGCTTTGAGAAAGACCTAGGAACCCGCACATCATAAAAGGAAATAAAAGCCTGTACAATTTAGGTCGGTTAATTCCCCAATGATACTATTTCACATCGTTCTATTTTTTACCCGTTTGACGGATGGGCCTGTTGAACCAATGGTTGCCCCTTTTGAATTGATGGATGATTTTAAAAATATTTAAATCAACAATAAAATTGATGAATTCTGGATGGAGCTCCCCCAATTTCTCTTTTGTCAATCATCTGTACTTCATCTTAAAAAAATAAAAAAGGCTGCGCTATTGCGCAGCCTTGCCAATGTATTTATGTGGCAGCTAGTTAAAGATATAGCGAACTCCGAATTGGGCCTGCCATCTAGACAACAAACTTGTGTCCGAACTAAACGTCTCTGTAAAATTTGTATCAAAGGTATATGTTGGCACATTATTTTCATCTACAGTAACCCCCAAAACTTGTTGATTCTGAGGAATTTCAACGACTCCCCAGTCAGAACTGATCAAGTTTCCTATGTTAAGAACATCAACACTTAATTGAATGGTGTTCTTATCGGCAATCTTGATATCTTGGAGGATTTTCATGTCCCATCTACCTCTCCAAGGGGCCAACGCCCCATATCTTTCGGCATATTCCCCTCGATTATCGCTTAAATAATCATCTTGTTGAATAAATTGTTCAAAGGCTTGGGCCTGATCAGCACTGGCAAAATTCATTTGGCCAATTTCCGATGCAGTGGGTATATATAAAAGGTCGTTTATGGCCGACCCGTCGTTGTTGATATCCCCACCATAGATATAGTTATACCTCCCTCCTTGTGCATATTCATAAAAGGCAGAAATGGTGGTACCTGTTTTAAAGGCTTTTGAAATAACTCCGACAAACCTATGGGTGTCCCCATATCTGGAGTAGGATAATACATCATCATTGGCATTACCAGAAATGGCATTGGCCACAAAAGCATCGCCGGTTATTTCCGCTTCGATGGAATTAACATCCTTTGAATTTAAATAACTATAGGCCAAACTGGCGTACAGGCCATTGTCAAAAGTTTTTTGCGCCTTAAGCACTGCATTCCAAATTCTACCTTTATCGGAATTTGAGAACACATAAGCATTATTGATCAAATCACTATCGGCATAAACGGGCCGTGAATCCACTCCTTGCAATGTCTCAGATGGTTCGGTCAAGCCCCAGTTTTGTACGTGCGGCCCGTTTACATCTTTGGAATATGAAAGGTCTGCCGTAAGGATCAACCCATTGTCGAATCTATAATCCGCGCCCAAGCTAGTTCTCCATACTTGCGGCCATTTAAAATCCGGATCTACTACTTGATAAAAGAATACATTTGGATTGGCTATTTGATTACCCAACCAAACAAATGGGAAACGCCCTGTAAACACACCGGTTCCTCCTCTTAACTGAAGCGTGTTGTCTCCATTTACATCCCAATTAAATCCTAACCGTGGTGATATCAACCACTGATCGGTGGGCATTTTGGTGGAATCAAAAAATACGGTCTCACCATTATTTGGGTTTATATAAGGAATATCGGGAACATAGGCCGGGGCAACATCTATTACATCCTGTGCTTTTCTAGAAGAATCGAAATAAAGAGGACGATCAAAGCGCACTCCATAAGTCAATTTAAAGTTCTCAGTGGCATTCCATTCATCTTGCAAGTAAAAAGCCAATTGCCCCACATTGGTTTCGGCCAAGGCCCATCCTCCCAGATTTCCTTCACCATTGGCCTCCAAAGAATTGTTCGCAGCAATGGCCGCATTGAAAGCATCTTGATAGAAAGCTACGAGGTCGGCTTCGTTGGCCGGATCTCTAAAATCCGCTATGGAACCCGTTGGGAAGAATACACCTTGGTCACCATAAGCACCTAAATTAAAGGAGTTGTCGAACTCGAACCTTTCAAAGGAAAAACCGATCGTAAAGGTATGATCTCCTTCAAAAAAGTTTAGATTATTGGTAAGCTGAAACACCTTTTGATCCAAACGGTTGTTAATGGAGAACGGTTCATGTCCTGCAATGATATAGTTGGAACTTCCATTCTCATCCAACAAGGTGATGGTGGGTGCAGGCGTGGATTTTGGATTTCGGAAATCATCAAAATGAGTGTACCCTACCTGTAATTTATTGATTGCTTGATCAGATAATGTAGAATTTAACTCCAATTGAACCGATCGAATTTTATTATTGATTTCGTAACCAGCATTTTCAAACTGTAACGTGGTTAGATTAGGCCCCCTAAACCCCAGTGCGGTCGGGTGTGCAGGTTTTTCTTTAGAGGCGTTCAGGAAGTTGTAGATAATGGCCAACCTATTGTTTTGGTTTATGTTCCAGTCCAATTTAAATATTCCTTTGGTAGATTCTTGATCAAAATTAAAGCCTTCATAACTTCCAGGATCGTAAAATTGTCCATCCCCAATGGAAACTTGGCTTAAAATATTGGAAACCAATTCAAAATCCGAGGCCAATACACGAGACTCATTGATTCCACCTGTTCCTCTATTTGGCACAAAACCTCCGCTTCCCAAATCGGTTCTATCGTCTTTTTCAAAATTGGCAAAGAAGAATAACTTGTTTTTTACAATAGGACCGCCAATACTGATTCCGTATTGAGACTGACTTAGGTCTGCCTTGAACACATCATCACCCTTTACTTTACCTCCAGTAAGATCTTCGTTGCGGTAGAAACCATAAACTGTACCATAGAACTCATTTGTACCACTTTTGGTAACCGCATTTACGGAGGCCCCTGTAAATCCGGATTGGGTAACATCGTACGGAGCAATGCTCACTTGGATTTGCTCTATGGCATCAATGGAAATCGGATTGGCATCTGTTTGCCCTCCCGGTTGAGCGGCATCCAGTCCAAAAGGATTATTAAATATGGCTCCATCCAAGGAAAAGTTATTGAATTGATCGTTCCTTCCTCCAAAAGAACCTGCACTGGCAGTGGGCTCCAATCGAGTAAAATCGTTTGTCGACCTTGAAATTGTCGGCAAACGGGTCAACTCCCTTCGACCTACACTGGTTTCTGCACCTGTACGATCACTGCCAAAGGTGCCGCCCCTATCCGATACAACTATCACTTCTTCCAATTGTTGGCTATCGGAAGCCAAGTTGACATTGAGGTTGAATGTTTTACCTAGCGATAAAAAAACATCGGTCTGAGTCTCTGTTTTAAAACCAACATAAGAAATTGAAACCTCATAGGGCCCTCCCACCCTTAAGTTAAGAAGGTTAAAACGTCCTTCCTCATTGGTTATGGCACCATAACGAGTACCTGTTGGTGTGTGCACGGCAACCACATTTGCACCCAATAAAGGCTCTCCTTGATCATCCGAAACTGTTCCTCGAATGTTAGAAGTGGTAACCTGCGAAAAAACAGAAGTGAATACCAATAAAAAAAGGAGTCCAAAGAGTTGAATTTTCTTCATAATGAGTTAGTTATTAGTTTGCTCTATTACAAACATAGATAAAAAAAGTGCTGTGCACCCATAACTCTTTAATGATTTATTAACGAAAATTTAAACACTAAAATCCTACTTTTCCATATTGTTTGGATGGGTGATTCTATTTTGTAAAGTACATCAAACTAGGGGGGAATCAATCAGATTCAAAATATTTCTGACCACAAAAAAACCCGAGCAGATTGCCCGGGTTTTTATTCTATATGTTTAGAAGTTTAGTTTGCTTCCGCAACCACTTCAAATGGGAATTCCACAACGACTTCCCTGTGCAATCTGATAATCGCTTCGTAAGGACCAGTTCTTTTGATAGCTCCACCTTTGATATTGATGAATTTTCTATCGATTTGGTGTCCTTCCTTGTCCAAAGCAGCGGCAAGGTCGATATTGGTAACAGAACCGAACAATTTATCTCCGGCACCAGCTTTTGCGGCGATTTTGATTTCCAATTGTTTCAGCGCATCGGCAATCTTGGTAGCCTCGTCAATAACTTTTTTCTCCTTGTGAGCTCTTTGCTTAAGGTTCTCTGCCAAAACTTTTTTGGCGGATGGTGTAGCCAAATCGGCCAAACCTTGTGGGATTAGGAAGTTTCTGCCGTAACCGTTCTTTACGGTAACGATATCATCCTTAAATCCCAAATCCTGTACATCTTCTTTTAGAATAAGTTCCATTCTCTGGTGTTTTTTATTTCAACATATCGCCAACATACGGCATTAACGCTAGGTGACGGGCACGTTTTACGGCCTGCGCCACTTTTCTTTGGTATTTCAAGGAAGTACCTGTAAGTCTTCTTGGAAGCAATTTACCTTGCTCGTTCACCAACTTCATCAAGAAATCCGGGTCTTTGTAATCTATGTACTTGATACCTGACTTCTTGAACCTACAATACTTCTTTTGCTTGCTGGTCTCAATGTTAAGCGGGGTCAAATATCTGATTTCCCCATCTTTTTTCGATTTTGCTTGTTGCTCAATAGATGCCATACCCTTATGCCTTTGCTTTTAGTTTGTTTCTTCTTTTTTCCGCCCAAGCAATTGCATGCTTGTCCAATTTAACGGTCAGGAAACGCATAATGCGCTCATCTCTCCTAAACTCCAATTCGTAAGGGCCAATGGCCTCACCTGGAGCTTGGAATTCGAACAAGTGGTAAAATCCACTTTTCTTGTGCTGAATGGGATAGGCCAATTTTTTAAGTCCCCAATCTTCTTTGGAGACCATTTTGGCACCATTCTTAATCAAGAAATCCTCGAATTTCTTGACTGTTTCCTCTATCTGTGTCTCAGACAGAACGGGATTCAAAATGAAAACAGTTTCGTAATGGTTCATTATAATATATTTTTAAAGGAGCGCAAAATTAATAATATTTCTTTCACCCTGCAAGAAAAGTAAAAAAACTTCGTTTAAGTACATGAGTTATCAACAGTAAAAAACCTAATAAACCTAAATAACACTTATGGCAATTTACACAACAAAATAGACCATGTTTACATCTTTTGTTGCTCTTAACCGTGTTTTTTATGTAATTTGCCGACGATTTAAAACCCTACAAATCACCCCATTCATGAAATTAAAAAGTATAATTGTAGACGATTCTTCCATGCAGCGCATGGCCGTTGCGAAATTGGTCAACAATCATCCACACCTAGCTTTGGTCGCTGAGTACAGCAATGCCATTGAAGCCAAGAATGGCCTGAAAAACCACGAAATCGACCTTATCTTTTTAGATGTTGAAATGCCGATCATCAGCGGTTTTGACCTTTTAGAGGCCCTAGAGAACCCACCACAGGTAATCCTGATTACAGGAAAACCTGATTATGCACTAAAAGCGTTCGATTACGACGTTACCGATTACCTTCACAAACCCATCACTTTGGCCCGTTTTGAAGCTTCCGTAAAAAGAGCTGTTGCCAAATACGAGCAAATGAACAGGGTGGACGAGGATGAAGAGCATATATTTGTTAAGAGCAACCTTAAAAAACGCAAGGTTATCCTAAACGACATTAAATGGATAGAAGCTTTGGGAGATTACATTAAATTGGTGACAGATGAAGCCAATATCGTAATCCTTTCCACCATGAAATCTTTCGAAAAGCAATTGCCTGCCGAAAAATTTCTACGTATCCATAAATCTTATATTGTGAATCTGGAGAAGATCGAGAAATTCAACAGTAAAAATGTTGAAGTAGGGGGCAGACAGATTCCATTGAGCAGAAACAAAAAGACAGAACTGGCGGAAGCGCTGGCCAACGTATAATTATATGTGGTCCACGTTGTAGACCAACCGTACACTTTTATACTTGGAAATAGCATTAAAGGATTTCTCGATTCTTTTAATGCTATTTTTTGTTTGCGCCAAAGGCTGTTTCTGAGGTATTTTGACCATTATGTTTTTTAAATAATCTCTTCTTATCCGAGCCACAGGTGGGTATTCGGGACCAAGAATGTTTGGGCCCAACACATTGCGCAACGAACCCGCCATCCAATCCGAAGCCTCGTTCAATTTATTGAAATCCTTATCTTTTAACGTGATTTTGATGAGTCGCACCAAAGGTGGGTACTTGAACTGCTCCCTTTCATAAAACTGTTCTTCGAACATTTTATCGTAATTGTTGGTGGTTACCTGCTGCAAAATCTGATGGTACGGGTTGTAGGTCTGAATGAGCACCTTTCCACGTTTTTGGGTACGCCCTGCCCTGCCCGCAACCTGCGTGAGCATTTGAAAACTGCGTTCATGGGCGCGAAAATCGGGGAAGTTGAGCATGGAATCCGCATTCATGATGCCTACCAAACTTACATTTCTAAAGTCCAATCCCTTGGTCACCATTTGGGTACCCACCAAAATATCCATCTCTTGGTTTTCAAAAGATGAAATGATTTTTTCATACGCATATTTCCCTCTTGTGGTGTCCAAATCCATTCGCCCTACCGAAACATCGGGGAACAACTGCCCCAATTCCTGTTGAATCTGTTCCGTGCCGAAGCCCTTGTTATCCAAAGTAGAACTTCCACAGGCCAAACAAGCTTGTTGCAAGGCCATATGATAGCCGCAATAGTGGCAACGCAATTGATTTCTATGCTGATGATAGGTCAAGCTCACATCGCAATTGGGACATTGGGCCACATGTCCGCAGGTTGTGCATTCCACCACCGGGGCAAAGCCCCGTCTATTTTGAAACAGAATGATTTGTTCCCCTTCCTCCAATGCTTCTGTTATGGTCTTGATCAAAATTTCCGAAAAATGTCCCTTCATCCTACGCTTACGGGTCGCTTCCTTTATATCCACCAAATTGATGTCCGGCATCAATACATCGCCAAATCGATGCGCAATGGAAGCGTAGCCATACTTTTTTATCCTGGCATTGTACATACTCTCTATACTTGGCGTAGCGGAACCCAAAACAATATTGGCCCTGTGCATGGAAGCTAAAACTACCGCAGCATCCCGGGCATGATAGCGCGGCGCAGGATCAAATTGCTTAAAGGAATTTTCGTGTTCTTCATCAACCACTACCAAACCCAAATTGGAGAAGGGCAAAAAGAGTGATGAACGGGCACCAAGTACAATTTGAGCCTTTTCGGCATTCCCCAACACATTGTTCCACACCTCTACCCTTTCGTGGATACTGTATTTTGAATGATAAACGGATACTTGATGTCCGAAATATTGCCTCAGTCGATTGATCAATTGTGAAGTCAATGCAATCTCCGGAAGCAAATACAGCGCCTGTTTACCTTCTTCCAAACATTTTTGAATGAGTTTTACGTAAACCTCGGTTTTCCCTGACGATGTGACGCCATGCAAAAGCACTGGCTTTTTTTCATCAAAACCTTTGCTGATATCCTCTAAAGCTTGCTGCTGGTATTCATTCAGATCTATATGGCGAGATGCCTCCGAACGCTCGTCAAAATCCACTCGATCTTTTCGAATGTGGTATTCTTCCAAAATATTTTTATCGATAAGCGACTTTATCACCGCTCGGGAGGCCCTGCTCTCTTTTTCCAGTTCGGCAATGGCAATGGGCTTGTTTCCTTTTTTAGATTTTAGCTGAAAAAGAGAAAGCACTACTTGGCTTTGCTTGGGCGCCCGGGTAAGTTCGTTCAACAGGTCGGCCAGTTGTTCCTCATCATCATATTTTTCCGAAAGTTTTACATAGCGTACCAACTTGGGCTTGTACTGTTCGTACAATTCTTCTTTTTGAAGCACTACACCTTTATGCACCAACATATTGATGAGTTTCAAAACGTTTTTCTTGTCAACAATATCACTGATTTCGGAAATTTTTAAGGCGGTTTGATGCTGCAGGGCCTCGAACACTAAAAATTCATCATCGGTAAGCTCCGCTTCATCTACATCCGCATTTTTATTGGGCAAAATCAGTGTTTCGCTCTCCAACATAAAAGCACTGGGCAGGGCACTCCTAATGACTTCTCCCAAAGTGCACATGTAGTATTTGGCCACCCATTCCCAATGCTTCAACTGCACTTGGGTCACAACAGGTTGCTCGTCAAGAATTTGATAAATTTCCTTGGGTTCGTAGGCTTCAGGTGCATTTTGATGCACGCTATAGGCCAAGGCAGTATAAATTTTTGATTTTCCGAAAGGAACGGCCACGCGCATTCCTTCCTTGATAAAATCCGCTTCGGCCTGCGTAATTTTATATGTGAAGCGTCTTTCCAAAGGAATGGGAAGAACAACATCCAAAAAATAATCCATAACCTAATTCTCTTCTACCCTATGCCATGTCTGTGTCCGGTGCAAAAATGCCAAATACCCTCTTACTTTCAATCGATTCACATTATCCTCATCCAGCCATACCTTTCCACGAAATGTCATTGCCTGTTCGGGATCAAATAGGCTATCGCCCTTGTAAACACCATCTTTATGTTCCTCAAAATCGTTCATGATCGTCATGCCGAGAATAGGTTTGTTCTTTTTCTCCCCATCACATTTGGTGCACAGCGCGCCTTTTTTTCCTTCTTCCAGAATCTTGACCACTTTTGCGTGAAGCATTCCATCCTCTTTATAGATTTCGATAATGGCCTTTTCCACACCGTTTCTATCATCAATGGTTTTCCACTTTCCAAAAACGGTCTGGGACCATGTTATCTGGCAAAGCAGAAAACACAGCGGATAAATCCATTTACTCCTCATTTTTCTGCCTTTCATGTCGTTTTTTTAGTGAATTTAAGGTTGCGTTCAGTTCAAAACCCAATAATAAGATATTCGAATTTAACCAAATAAACACCATTAAGATCAATAATCCGCCCAAAGCCCCGTAAAGTTCATTATATCGTGCAAATTTATCCACGTAAATACCAAAAAGATAAGAGGTGAGCAAGAACAAGAGAGTCGTCATAAGGGCTCCCGCTGAAAAAAAGCGTGCATTTCTCCCCTCTGCAGTTCCAAAATAGTACAGTATCGCAGTTGTTAAATAGGATAGAAACAAGAAAAACAGCACCTTGGCGATTTGTATGCCCACCGTATCCCCTTTTTCCACATCATAGCCCAATCTTTTTCCAAGGTACTCGCTTGTATATTCCACAATGTAAAATTCGAAATACACAAAAGCAACGGCACCAACAATCAATAAAATGGAAAGAATCAACCCGACCATAAGCGCATAGGCGTACTGACGAAAAAAATTACGGGTAAGTTCCACATGGTACGAATTCTCGAATCCCCCGAAAATGGCATTAACGCCATTGGCCACTAAAAAAATGGATAAAATAAAGGCTGAGGACAATAACCCTCCCTGCTTCTGGTCCTTGATCTGCTGGTAAATCTCCCCAAAGTAATCACTCGTTGCGGAAGGCAAAAAAGACTCCAAAAAGTCCAAAAACTGGGCGTCAAAATTCTCGTTGCCCACACTAACGTAGGGAATTATGAACGGAATCAACGTCACCATAAAAATCAGCAAGGGAAACAATGCCAAAAACAGGCTGAAGGCAATGGAACTGGCCCTTGATGAGAGTGTTCCCTTTACGATTCCGACCAAATACATTTCTATGAGGTCGTATAAAGAGAGTCCTTCAAAAGCTTTTAGCTTTATCTTTTTCATCAACCGGACGACCCAATTGATGACGGGTATTTTTTCCAACTGCTCTTCGATGCCTGCTGACATTTAAACGGCTTTTAAACTTAAATCCATATTGTAAACGGAATGGGTAAGCGCACCCGAAGAAATATAGTCGACCCCACATTCCGCATATTTACGGATGGTGTCCTCGGTTATTCCTCCGGAGGACTCTGTCAGACACTTATCCCCTATTCTTTTGACCGCTTCCCGTGTTTCATCATAATCAAAATTATCCAAAAGGATACGGTACACCCCACCGGATTTCAATATTTCTTCGACCTCGTCCAAATTTCTGGCTTCTACTATAATTTTTAGATCTTTCCCGTTATTCCTTAAATAATCTTGTGTTTTTTGGATGGCCTTGGTGATTCCGCCCGCAAAATCGATGTGGTTATCCTTGAGCATGATCATATCGTATAGTGCAAACCTATGGTTCTCGCCTCCCCCGATCTTCACGGCCCACTTCTCCAGCGCCCGAATGCCCGGAGTGGTTTTGCGCGTGTCCAGAATCTTGGTATCGGTACCATCTAAAAGGGACACAAAATCTTGGGTTTTGGTGGCGATGGCACTCATACGCTGCATGGCGTTGAGCACCAGACGCTCGGCCTTTAATATGCTCTGCGAGCTGCCCTCCACATAAAAAACAATATCCCCGTACTTCACTTGTGCGCCATCATCCACCAAAATTTCCATGGTCAGGCCAGGGTCTACATATTGGAAAACTTTTTTGGCAAATGCCACTCCGGCAATAACACCTTCATCTTTTACGAGAAGTTTTGCCTTTCCTTGTGCGGACGCAGGTATGCAAGCCAAGGAGCTATGGTCTCCATCACCAACGTCTTCTCTTACGGCATTGGCAATGATCAAATCCAGTTCGTTTTGAAATTGTTCTTCGGAAATCATCCAATTGAGCTTTTAACGAAAGTAGTAAAAACATTGTTCGTTGTCCACGACTTGCGTGCCCTTAATTTAAGCTGAAACGTTTATTTTTGGGCATGCAGATTACTTTAGTTGCCATTGGAAAAACCGATAAGTCTGAACTTGAAGAACTTATCACTGTTTACGAGAAACGGTTGAAACATTATGTTAAGTTTCAAATTGATATTATTCCTGATATTAAAAACCGAAAAAATCTTTCCGAAGCACAACAAAAAGATAAGGAAGGGGAGCTTATTCTGGCTCAATTGCAACCTACGGATACTTTGATACTGCTGGATGAAAAGGGCAAACAATACAGTTCGATGGACTTTGCCCAGTTTTTGCAGAAAAAGATGAACAGTGGCATTAAAAACTTGGTATTGGCCATTGGAGGTCCTTATGGGTTTAGTGATGCCGTCTATGCCAAGAGCTCAGGTAAAATAAGTTTGTCCAAAATGACCTTTTCCCACCAAATGGTGCGATTATTCATTGTGGAACAGATTTACAGGGGGTTCACCATTCTACGAAATGAACCCTACCATCATCAATGACATCATTGGAGGCAAGAGGCAAGAGCCAAGAACCAAGACCAAAACTGTCCTTGTTCCTGTTTCTTGAAGCGCAGCGGTCTTGCTTCTGTTAATATAGTACCCTAAACTTGATGGTATTCTCGATTTTTTTGAGGGCCTTGATCACATCCTTGTCGTATTCCTTGTCCAAATCGGTAATCACATAACCTACTTCACTATCGGTTGAAAGGTACTGTCCTGAGATATTGAGACCGTATTGCGCCAATATTTCGTTGATCTTGGCCATGATGCCCGGAACATTGCGGTGAATGTGCAGGAACCGATGCGCCTTGTTCTGTTTGGGCAACCGTATATTCGGGAAGTTAACGGCATCGACCGTATTTCCTGTATTGATGTAATCCATGATCTTATTGGGCACAAAATCCGCAATATCGCGTTGTGCCTCCTCGGTACTACCTCCAATATGCGGGGTAAGTATCACATTGGACAAACCTTGCAATGGTGTTTCAAAACCTCCATTGCTACGTGGTTCCGAAGGATAAACATCCACGGCCGCACCACCTAACTTACCACTTTTTAAGGCGGATGCCAAAGCATCAATATCAACTACAAAACCTCTAGAAAGATTGATTAGCTTGGCACCATCCTTCATTTGGTTGATCTCACGCTCCCCAATGAAGTTTTTGTTGGCCTTATTGTCATCAACATGTAATGTGACCACGTCAGAAACATTCAATAGATCTTCCAATGTACTGCATTTTATGGCGTTTCCGATAGCCAACTGATCATCCACATCATAATAGTACACTTTCATCCCCATGGCTTCGGCCAAAACGGACATTTGTTTACCAATGTTGCCATAACCAACAATGCCCAGGTTCTTCCCTCGAACTTCTTGAGATCCCGCAGCGGTCTTGTTCCATTCGCCATTATGGATTTCCGTACTTCGTGGAAAAATACTGCGCATCAACATAATGATCTGCCCTATGGCAAGTTCCACTACGGAACGGGTGTTGCTGTATGGTGCATTGAACACAACCACCCCCTTCTTTTTACTGTATTCGAGATCTATCTGGGTGGTCCCGATACAAAAGGCGCCAACGACCAATAATTTATCGGCCGCATCCAAAACCTTTTGGGTTACCTGTGTTTTGGACCTAATTCCCAACACATGCACACCTTTGATGCGCTCAATAAGTTCATCTTCGGATAGGCTGGTCTTGATCAACTCCACGGAAAACCCTTCTTCAGAAAGATTGTCAAAAGCCGCGGTGTGTACATTTTCCAGTAATAAAATCTTGATTCTGTTCTTAGGATATGATAAGTTTCTTGGCAAATCGTTCACAAATAAAAATTCATCTAGGTTAGGTGCAACGTGGTCGGCATTATTGGTCGCCTTTTCTCGGTGCACATTTTCAGTGTAGGCAAAAAATTTATGGGCTATCCCGGCTTCGCGCATTACATAATCGCTATAACCATCGCCAATTACCTGGACCTCGCCTTCCAAATCCAGATTCCTCAAACAATCAATTTTTCCGTTGTGGGCCGCCAGTACGTTCGTTTCGTCAAAACCGATAATATTTCCATCGGCATCAAACTTAAATGTGTTGGCGTACACCCTATCGGATGGGATGTTGTATTCTTCAACAATGGGATCAATAAATTCCTTGAAACCACAGGAAATCACATAAATATCCTCCGAGAACTCGTGAAAAAATTGCTTGTTCGATTCAATTGATTTTGAGATTTTTTGTCGGAGTTCCTTGACCAAAGCCTCCAAATCACTTTTGTTGGCGTTCAACAAGCGGATTCTTCGCTCCAAAGATTCTGTGAAAGAAATATCCCCATCAATTCCCAAATTGGTGATTTTTTGGATTTCCGCCACGATTTCGTTCCTTTTTGGATTGCCTTGCAGGGTCATTTCCGCCAAAACATCCAACGCCTCAACACGTGTGAGCGTACTGTCAAAATCGAACACATATTTGCGTCCTGTCTCTACCATGGGTCGTTTCAAAAAAATTAAAGCGTAAAATTAAACATTAATTCCATCCTTATAATCGGAAGATCCCAAAAACCTTACACATTTACGGATAAATCAAAAATCCGTTACAATTTGTTTTAAATGATACCCAAAAAAGAGAATTTTTGAATTTCATCTTCTTAAAACCAACGTCTTGTGAGCTTACAATAGATGGTATATTCCTGACCGAACATTTTTTTGAGCGCCTCTTCTTCGGGCTTGATCTGAAAATGGTTCATATACGAAACAAAACCCGCCGCGACCAACGTATTAAATGCGTTTCCCAACTTTAGGCCAAAAGCCAGCAAAAAAAGTAACATGCCCAAATACATGGGGTTCCGCGAAAAGTTATAGATGCCGCTGGTGACCAAACTGGATGCCTTTTTTGGATTCAATGGGTCTGTTGTGGTCTTTTTGATAAAAAATTGAATCACGGATATGAGGATTGCCAAAAATCCAAGTCCAAACAAAAATGCGGAAATTTCTTGCCGTCCAAAGAAATCGAACTCGCCAACGGGCAAAAATAGGTCCAAAACATACATTAGGGCTCCAAAAATCAACATCACCAAAGCTGGTGGCACTTTCATTTTCATATTACTGGCTTAAACTTCGAAATTACTACTTTTGAAACTCAATTAGAACCCTTTTGATTTGAAACTCGTTTTTGCTACCCATAATGACCATAAACTGAAAGAAGTTCAGCAATTGCTACCCAAAAGCATTGAGCTATTGTCCTTAAAGGATATTGAGTGTTTTGATGAAATTCCCGAAACCGGTGATACGTTGGAAGAAAACGCAAAGATCAAAGCGGATTATGTGACCCAAACCTATGGTCTGGATTGTTTTTCTGATGATACAGGCTTGCTGGTCGATGCCTTGAACGGAGCTCCGGGAGTCTATTCGGCAAGATATGCCGGTGAACAAAAGAACGCCGGGGACAATATGTCGAAGTTATTAACCGAACTGGAGGGGGCTACCGACCGTTCGGCACACTTTAAAACAGTCGTCCATTTAAACCTCCAGGGCGAAAATTTCACGTTCGATGGCATTGTGGAAGGTGAAATTACCACAGAACTCCATGGAAAAGGTGGTTTTGGCTACGACCCTATTTTCAAGCCCAATGGATACGACAAAACCTTTGGTGAACTGCCTTCCGAGACCAAAAACGCTATCAGTCACCGAGGTAGGGCCATCCAAAAATTGGTGCAATTCTTAAAAAAGAAGGCCACTTAGCTTGCACCGATCAAAATAAGTGTACCTTTGCCGCTTTATTAACGCCGCCGGTATGGGCAAGGTGTTGTGATGGGCTTGATCGGGAAATACTAAAAATCGCTCTATACAACACAAACATATTTGCGATTTAAGGTATTTACACCGCTATGACAAAATTTGAAGCCTTGGGGTTGGACAAACCCCTATTGGATGCTATTTCCGACCTTGGATTTGAATCCCCCTCTGAAGTACAAGAAAAATCAATCCCAATTTTATTGGATCAAGAAACCGATCTGGTTGCCTTGGCGCAAACAGGAACAGGTAAAACTGCTGCCTTTGGATTTCCGATGATTCAAAAAATCCAACACGACAGCAGAACCACCCAAGGGTTGATTCTCTCCCCTACCCGGGAACTCTGTTTACAGATTACCAACGAACTAAAACTCTATTCCAAATACATAAAAGGACTTAATGTTGTGGCCATTTATGGTGGCGCCAGCATTACGGAACAGGCCAGACAGATAAAAAGAGGTGCACAGATTATTGTGGCAACCCCTGGCCGTATGAAGGATATGATCGGCCGAAACATGGTGGACATCTCCAAAATCGATTATTGTGTATTGGACGAAGCCGATGAAATGTTGAACATGGGCTTCTACGAAGATATCAAGGACATTTTGTCCAACACCCCTCAAGAAAAATTCACATGGCTTTTTTCTGCGACAATGCCCAAGGAAGTGGCTACGATCGCCAAAAAGTTCATGAAAAACCCTGTGGAGATAACCGTGGGTTCCAAAAATGCCGGAGCTTCTACCGTACAGCACGAGTATTATGTGGTGGGCGGACGTGACCGCTATGCGGCCCTAAAACGTTTGGCCGATGCCAATCCAGGTATCTTCTCCGTAGTATTCTGTAGAACCAAAAGGGATACCCAACGTGTGGCCGAAAAGCTTATCGAAGATGGCTACAATGCCGGTGCTTTGCATGGGGATTTGAGTCAAAACCAACGTGATTTGGTCATGAACTCCTTCCGAAAAAAACAAGTGCAGATGTTGGTGGCCACCGATGTGGCGGCCCGTGGCATCGATGTGGATGACGTGACCCACGTGATCAACTATCAATTGCCTGATGAAATCGAGACCTATACCCACCGAAGTGGCCGTACAGGACGTGCCGGAAAATCCGGTATCTCCATGGTCATCATCACTCGTTCGGAATTGAGAAAGATCAAGGCCATCGAGAAAAAGATTCAACAGGAGTTCTTGTCCAAGAATATTCCGGACGGCATCGAAATCTGCGAGATCCAATTATATCACTTGGCCAATAAGATCAAGGAAACCAAAATCAATAAAGAAATTGAGAATTACCTACCGGCCATCAACGATGTTTTGGAAGGTATTGATCGGGACGAACTCATCAAAAAAATTGTTTCTGTAGAATTTACACAGTTTTACAATTACTACAGCAAATCCAAAGATCTCAACAGTCAGGATTCCGGCAAGGAAAGGGGAGCTTCGAAAGGGGATGTTCCATCCGAAGGTTCCGTTCGTTACTTTATCAATGTTGGGGAACGTGATGGATACGATTGGATGAGCCTGAAAGATTTCTTGCGCGACACCTTGAACTTGGAAAAAGAGGATGTTTACAATGTGGACACCAAAGATTCTTTCTCTTTCTTCAATACCGATGCACAACTTACCGAATTCATCCTTCAAACCTTTACCGATTTTAAATTGGAAGGACGTTTTATCAATGTAGAAGTTTCCAAGAATCCAGGTGCCGGCGGCGGTGGAAAAGGAGGAAAAAAACGTCGTGGCCGAAAAGGCGGAGGCGGAGGCCATCGTAAGGGCGGCAGCTCCTATAAAGGCGGAAAAAAAGGTGGTTATGGCAAAAAGGGAGGTAAAAAGAAACAGGGATTTTATTAGTTAATTCTATATTAAATGGTAAGTCTCTCCTATTTATTTTTCTTTGTTTAGTATTTTTATACCTACAAAGATTGCATGAGAAGAGTACTACTTATACTATTGTCCCTGATCCCACTCCTCGGTTTTTCACAAATTGAAGGTGACGAAGCCCAAGAGGTAAATGATTTTACCGCTACGGTGATCAATGCCCAAACGGAATATCCCTTGGAGAGCGTGCACGTGGTCAACCTCAATCAAGTTAAGGGTACCATTACCGATCAGGATGGAAAATTTACCATTCCCGCAGCAGTCAATGATACGTTGTACTTCTCCTATCTTGGCTTTAAAACCCAAAAAGTGAGGGTCACCAACGATATGTTCCGGTTTGGCAATACCGAAATTGCATTGACCGAGCTGGCCTATGCCTTGGAAGAAGTGGTGGTTAGACCCTACCAACTTACTGGTTATTTGGAAATAGATGTAAAAAACCTTCCGGTGAACAACGCCTATCAATATAGTATTTCCGGACTCAACACCAGTTACGAAGCGGGCAATAAAAGCCCTAGTGCCGTTACAAAAGTACTGGGGGCCATTCTAAACCCCGCCGATTTGTTGCGCAATCTTTTTGGCAAAAAACCAAGACAGATGCGCAAGCTTCGTCAAATTAAGGAAGATGACAACATCAGGGATTTATTGGCCTCAAAATTTGATAGGGAAACCCTAACGGAACTGCTCCAATTGGAAAAAGTGGACATTGAGGACATACTCAACAATTGCAACTATTCAAAATCCTTTATCAAAACGGCGAACGACCTTCAAATTTTGGATGCGATTTCCAGTTGTTACGAAGAATATAAAGTACTGAACAGGACCCAATAACCCCCTTGACCCCTTGTATTGTGATCTGCTCGCGGCGGGCTATAAATAAATTTCATAGTTACATATGCATTTTATAGCTTTAGAGAAAATCCCAATACATGAAAAAACCGCTTGTTGTTTTGGCATTACTATCCCTATTTCTTGGTTGCAAAAAAGTTGAAAAGAAACAACAAATCACCAAAGTAGTCAAAGAAGAAGCTCCCAAAAAGGATGTGCCCTTTGTTTGGGAGGGCGCCAATATTTACTTTCTGTTGACGGATCGCTTCAACAACGGGAACCCAAACAACGATGTCAACTTTGACCGAACCGAAGAAACCGCAGTGCTCAGAGGGTTTGAAGGAGGCGATATTCAGGGAATCACAAAAAAAATTGAAGAAGGTTACTTCACCGATTTGGGGATAAATGCCATATGGTTTACCCCGATCGTAGAACAAATCCACGGCGGCACCGACGAGGGCACGGGAAAAACCTACGGTTACCATGGCTATTGGACCAAGGACTGGACTACCATCGACCCCAATTTCGGTACCAAAAAAGACCTATCAAACCTTGTAAAAACAGCACATAGCAAAGGAATACGTATAATATTGGACGTTGTGCTAAACCATACCGGACCTGTTACGGAAAAGGACCCTGTTTGGCCAGATGACTGGGTAAGAACCGGCCCAACGTGTGAGTTTACTACCTACGAGAACACCACAGAATGCACTTTAGTGGCCAACCTGCCCGATATCCTTACCGAATCGGAAGAGCCCGTGGAGCTCCCCGATGCCCTTTTGGCAAAATGGAAAGAGGAAGGCCGTTTGAGCAAGGAACTCGATGAGCTACAATTGTTTTTTGAACGCACAGGATATCCAAGGGCGCCACGTTACTACATCATTAAATGGTTGACCGACTATATCAACGAATTTGGCGTTGACGGTTTTCGGGTGGATACCGTAAAACATGTAAACGAAAATGCATGGGCCGACCTTCACAAAGAAGCCAATTATGCGTTTGAAATGTGGAAAAAGAAACATCAGGACGACATATTGGACGACAACCCTTTTTACATGGTGGGAGAAGTCTACAATTATGGTATTTCCAGCGGTCGAGAATTTGATTTTGGGGATAAAAAAGTGGACTTCTTTGATTATGGATTCAAAAGTCTCATCAATTTTGAACTGAAACAGGATGCAGATGATGATTACGAGAACATCTTTAAAAAATACAACCGCCTGCTGAACAGTAAGTTAAAGGATAAGAGTGTACTCAATTATTTAACCTCCCATGATGACGGCGCACCGTATGACAAGGACAGGACAAAACCATATAGAACCGCCAATGTATTGTTGCTCACCCCTGGGGCGTCCCAAGTGTATTATGGGGACGAAACTGCACGCAGCTTGACCATTGAGGGCACTGAAGGTGATGCCACCCTACGCTCCTTTATGAACTGGGAAGATTTGGACAGTCTGCCGGAAACCCAAAAAATACACAGGCACTGGCAAAAATTGGGTCAGTTTAGGGCCAACCACCCCGCAATAGGTGCCGGCAAGCACAAACGCTTGGCCAAATCGCCGTATGTGTTCTCAAGAACCTATGTAAGTGGCGAATACCGGGACAAAGTTGTAGTGGGGTTGGATTTGCCCAAAGGGAAAAAATCACTCTGGGTAAAAGGCTTTTTTGGAGATGGCACCGTATTGTACGACACCTACTCCGAAACCGAAGTGACCGTTGCCAACGGAAAGGTAATTTTGGAAAATGATTTTGATATTGCCCTACTGGAACTTGTAGAGTAGTTTCTACTGTCTGGAATGCAATGCAATCCTATTTCCTTCCGAATCCAAAAAAACGGCCATGTAACCTATATCCTTGCTAATATGGGTCTTGGCCTGAACAATTTTTCCTCCGTTCTTTTCAATCCGGTCCAGTTCGTTCTGAACGTCCAAACTATTGAAATAAATGAGCGTTCCTTGGCTATCACTGGGTTTGTACCAATCCCTGTTTTGAATCAAAGAGCCCGCAGCTCCGGGTTTTCCATGGTCCGCAGGAAACCAGCCCATTTTGGTTCCCCCAAAATCCTGTAAACTTATCGCTACCTCAAAAACGGCTTCATAAAACGTTTTGGCCCGCTCCATGTCTGCAACAGGAATCTCGAACCAGCCCACCATGTTGTAATCCATAACTTATTTGTTTTCTAGAATTTGTTTTAAACTGTCCAAACCTTCTTCAAAATCCTTTCCCACCGCCTTGTCCATGCTCATAAACAGCATCATAATGCTCATGGGAAATACATTCTTTCCCGAAAAGCCCCAGATTACTTTAGTCCTATCGCTGCCCACCTCCACGGTTTCGATATATGCATCCGAAGTGGATTTGAACGGTTTCAAAAACCTGAGTTCACTTTCAATACGCTTGCCCTCAACAATTTTGGTGATCTCCTGCTCCCCTTCCCCTACTTGCTTGTTGCCTTTCCATTTATTAGTGACCCCTGCCTCGCCATCGATTCCAG
Organism: Flagellimonas oceani; assembly: GCF_011068285.1. Lineage (NCBI taxonomy): Bacteria > Pseudomonadati > Bacteroidota > Flavobacteriia > Flavobacteriales > Flavobacteriaceae > Flagellimonas > Flagellimonas oceani. The sequence goes on from NZ_CP049616.1 coordinate 1,960,892, forward strand.
TGAACTCCGTTGTCATATTTGGGTCTCGCTTTCCCCATGGCGACCACTCATCCTGATTTTTCAAGGATTTCACATATGCAAAAACAACATCCTTCGGCCGGTTGATTTCAATAGCTCGGGAGACATTATAGCTTTTTGGGGCAATGGCCGCCAACAAAAGAATCAGGGCAAGTATGCCCAAAACAATATAAAGCACTATCATAACTGTAAATGATTGGTTACCAATTAAAAATACAAAAATTATCTATGCGGAAAGATATCTTTTTATGATGCCCTTTACATCTTTTATGGACTTTTTGGTCCAATCCAAACGCTTTTCGAGCACCTCCATATCGGACAATTGCCAATCCAGGTCGGAATCCCGTACCTTTTGTGCCAATTGCTGTATAATGATTGCCGCCGAAACGGAAACATTCAAACTCTCGGAAAAACCCACCATGGGAATTTTAAGAAACCCATCGGCCTGTTGCATCACCTCTTGGGACAGCCCCTGCCGCTCCGTGCCAAAAAAGATAGCGGATTTCTCCCTTGGGCAAAAGTCCGGGAGCAAAGTGGAATCATCGTGGGGCGTGGTAGCGATTATTTGATAACCATTGTCCCTTAATGTGGAAATACAATTTGTAACATTCTTATAGCGGTGCACATCTACCCATTGTTCCGCGCCCATGGCAATATTCTTGTCCAAACGTTTGCCAAATCGATTCTCCACCACGTGCAGGTCCTGAATCCCAAAGGCATCGCAGCTACGCAGGATCGCACTGGTATTGTGCAGTTGGTATACATCCTCAACAGCAATGGCAATATGCCGGGTACGTTGCCGAAGAACATCCAAAAAACGTTGTTTGCGTTCTTCTGTCAGGTAAGATTCCAGATATGTCAACAAATCATCATCAAACATAAAACCAATATAGGAAAAATTGGAAATGTTATATTAGATGCTAAATTGATATATCAAACATAAAAAAACAAATAAACCCATATGATCGCCAGAAACCTATTTATCATAGTTTGTGCTTTGCTTGGAACATCATGCATATTTGCCCAACAATCTAAAAAAACACAGAACAACCCAATTTTTGAAGGATGGTACGCCGACCCAGAAGGCATTGTATTTGGGGACACGTATTGGGTCTACCCTACTTTTTCGGACGATTACGACAAACAACTTCATTTTGATGCCTTTTCATCCAAGGATTTGGTGAATTGGGAAAAGCACGAGCGTATTTTGGACACCACCAAGATCAAATGGTTGAGACAGGCACTTTGGGCACCCTCCATCATTGAAAAAGATAGCAAGTACTATCTGTTCTTCGGTGCCAACGACATTCAACGGCCCGGAAGAAGTTCCTACGACCCCAATAACGACATCAATCATTATGGGGGCATTGGTGTGGCCGTGGCGGATAACCCGGGCGGACCTTTTGAAGATCATTTGGGCGAACCATTGATTTCCGACTTTTATAACGATGCGCAACCTATCGACCAATTTGTTTTTAAAGATGTGGACGGCACCCATTATTTCTTCTACGGGGGATGGAGCCATTGCAACTTGGGGAAACTCAATGCCGATTTTACAGGCTTTGAACCATGGGAAGATGGCAACCTTTTCAAGGAAATTACCCCGGAAGGTTATGTGGAAGGGCCATTTATGTTTTTGCGCAATGGGGTTTATTACTTTATGTGGTCGGAGGGTAATTGGACGGACGGCAGTTACAAAGTCGCCTACGCCATGGCGGATAAGCCAACAGGACCGTATCAGCGAATCGGAACCATTTTGGAATCAAAGGAAGGTGATATCGCTACCGGGGCGGGGCACCACTCCGTGATTAACAAACCGGGTACGGATGAGTGGATTATCGTGTATCACCGTAGACCCATTCCCAACAAGGACCGTGACCATCGCGTAACCTGCATGGACAAAATGGAATTTAATGCGGACGGCACCATAAAACCTGTTGTAATGACTTTTGAAGGAGTCGGGGGAAACTAGAGTTATACCGATAGGAACACAAGGTACAAGTCCACTTTGACCAAATAATTTGGTCAAAGGCAGATGACCATTTCCCTACATTTCGTTTTTCGGTTTAAACTTCATACATTTGTATCGCACACGATTTAATCCTTTACGATACATGAAAACTACTTTATTTCAGAAAATAATGCGGATAGTCCTCGGAGGTATGATGGTTTTGGCCGGTATAGGCCATCTCACGTTCCAAAGAGAAGAGTTTCAAGCCCAAGTGCCAAGGTGGCTGCCCAGCAGCCCAGAATTCATGGACTTTGTGGTTGTAGCATCGGGTGTGGTGGAAATAGCCCTCGGTTTGGCCATGATTTTCCTTTGGAAGCACCAAGTAAAAGTAGGGATTGTACTTGCCCTATTCTATGTCCTTATTTTCCCGGGCAATATATCGCAATACACCAACGGAATCGATGCTTTTGGGCTGGACACCGATCAAAAACGATTGATTCGACTGTTCTTTCAACCTGTGCTGATTTTTTGGGCATTATGGTCCACTGGAGCTTTGAAACATTTGATGAACAAATCCAAAAATTGACATGGAGACACCTTCTTTCTATGATTTTGAGGCCAATGGCCTGACTGGTGAAAAAATGAAACTGGACCAATTCAAGGGCAAGGTCGTTTTAGTTGTAAATACCGCTAGCGCCTGTGGGTTGACCCCACAATATGAAGGGCTGGAAAAGCTATATCAAAAATACAAGGACAGGGGATTTGTGGTCCTTGGTTTTCCTTGTAATCAGTTTGGCAACCAAGAAGAGGGGACCTCCGAAGAAATTCAGCAATTCTGTCAAGTAAACTACGGTGTAAGTTTTCCCATGTTCGAAAAAATCGAAGTGAACGGAAAAAAAGCACACCCAATCTTCAAATTCCTAAAATCCAAACTTTCCGGCGGCCTGCTCGGAAGCAAGATCAAATGGAATTTCACCAAGTTTTTACTGGATAAGGATGGGGTTCCCGTAAAAAGGTTCGGACCAACATCAGTGCCAAAAGAGATTGAAAAGGATATCGAAAAACTATTGTGACCAAAAATATGAATGCCCCCGAACTTTATTTGGAGAACCAACTTTGTTTTCCATTGTACGCCGCATCTCGGCTGACCACAAAAATTTATGGCCCCTACCTTGAGGAATTAGGGATTACCTATCCACAATACCTGGTACTGCTGATTCTATGGCAGCATAACGACCAAAGCGTAAAAAAAATTGGCCAACAGCTGTATTTGGAATCCAACACACTTACCCCCTTGCTAAAACGACTGGAGCAAAAGCAACTCATTGAACGCAACCGCTCCACAACAGATGAGCGCACGGTTATGATCTCATTGACAAAAGCAGGAAAAGTACTGAAGAAAAAGGCCAAACAAGTTCCCGAAAAAATCATAGCCTCCTTTGGGGATGACACCATTTCCGAAAAAGAAATCGTCACCTTCCAGAAAACTTTGTTTAAATTATTGGAGGTGCTCAATGCCAAGACTTCTTAAACCTGTTTAATTTTTTCCAGACTTTTGATGGGTACATTTGTATTGGATAATAATTAAATAACAATGTTTTATGAGAACCTCCTTTGTGCTATTTTTTGCCCTTTTAGTGTTTAGCTGCAACACAAAACAGTCCACAGATTCCAAGAAAGAAGCAATTGTGGAAACCCAATCCCCATCCGATACGTTGACCAAACATTTAAAACCGTTTAAACAAGACCTGCCCACCATCGGGCTTTTAATGTACAACGGGGTGCTCCAAAGCGAAGTGGTAGCTACTTCCGACGTTTTCGCAAAACCATCGGCCGATGGAGAACAACTCTTCAACGTTATCACCATAGCCGAGACAGAAAACCCAATAACCACCGAGGAGGGCATGCATTTTGTTCCCGATTATACCTTTGATGATTGCCCTAAATTGACCGCTTTGTTCGTTCCCAGCGCTTATGATATGTATGCACAGGTGCACAATGAAAAAATAGTGGAATTCATCAAAAAGAAAAACAACGAAACCGAATATACGGTGAGCAACTGTGCCGGGGCACACCTCATTGGCGCGTCTGGAATTGCGGACGGAAAGAAAATCGTAACTTGGATAGGCGGTGGCAAACAACTTCAAAAGGATTACCCCAACTTAAAAGTTCAGGACGATAGTTTGGTAACCTTTGTGAAAGATGGAAAATTTTACTCGTCCAACGGCAACTTGGCAAGCTATATATCCGCATTGAACCTTTTGGAAACCATGACAAGCAAAGAGCATCGCACATTTGTGGAAAGCTATTTATATTTGGACCGTCTCCAAAACTGGAAAGAAGACTAGTTTTGAATAAAAACCAAGAATATGTCCAAACCAAAAATCGTAGTACTTACCGGAGCTGGAATGAGCGCCGAAAGCGGCCTCAAAACCTTTCGTGACGAAAATGGACTTTGGGAAGGACACGATGTTATGGAAGTCGCATCGCCGCAAGGATTTGCCCGCAACCCAGAGTTGGTGCTTGAGTTTTACAACCAACGAAGAAGGCAATTATTGGAGGTTTCCCCAAACAAAGGCCATGTGGCACTGGCAGAACTGGAACAAGATTTTGATGTGAGCATTGTTACCCAAAATGTGGACAATCTTCACGAACAGGCCGGGAGCTCCCATGTAGTGCACCTGCACGGGGAATTGTTCAAAGTTCGAAGCACAGTGGATGAAAACCATGTTCTGGATTGGAAAAAAGATTTGGTTTTGGGGAATTTGGACGATAATGGCCATCAGTTGCGACCACATATAGTGTGGTTCGGCGAAATGGTTCCAATGCTTGAAACTGCAGCGGAAATTACCCAAACAGCGGAAATATTGATCATTGTCGGCACTTCCATGCAGGTGTATCCAGCGGCAAGTCTGATTCATTATGCACCCAAACAAACACCTATTTACTTTATTGATCCCAAACCCAATATCCGGTCCACCGATTTTGACAACCTTACCATCATCCCCAAAACCGCTGCAATCGGTATTACAGAATTGGCCGATCAACTTAAACATCGCAGATGAACCGTGAGGAACTTCATATTGCGCTTAATTCAGGAAGAATATCCAAATCTCAAATTGATGGATTGGTCAAGGAGTTGCAAGCAGCTCCACAACTGGCACAAACCCTCTATAATGAAGTTTTACTCGAAGACAAAAAAGGGACCTTCAACGCGAGTTGGACCTTCGACCATTTAATGCGCAAGGAACTGCCCTATATCCTTCCCTTTATTGATGATTTTGTGGATGGTTTATCGGATTTAAAGTCCGAATCCTGCATTCGTCCCATCGCCCACGTTTGCGAAATGGTCAGCGAACGCTATTTCAAGAAAAAAGATCCCGTTTTCGTCCAAAATATTTCGGACAAACAGTTGAACAAAATGGTGACCTCTTGTTTTGATTGGCTCATTGGCCCCATGAACGTTGCACCAAAGGTATTCGCCATGACAAGTCTTTATTATCTTGGGCTAAAGTTTGGTTGGGTGCATTCCGAACTCAAACTGGTTTTGGAGGACAGCTACGCCTCGGGAACCACAGGATACAGGAACCGGGCAAAAAAAACTCTGGATAAGTTGGCCAAATTGGGTGTCTAAACCGCGGCGTTTAAGTATCTTTGACCCTTTCAAAATTTTCTGGACCATGTCGCTGACACAACTAAACGCCATTTCGCCAATTGACGGTAGATATAGAAACAAAACCAAAGCCTTAAAAGACTATTTTTCGGAAGAGGCCCTGATCAAATACCGTGTTCAGGTAGAGATCGAGTATTTTATCGCACTTTGTGAAATTCCTTTGCCGCAACTGGCCGATTTCAATACAGCGCTGTTTCCTGAATTGCAGAAAATCTATCAAGAGTTTTCTACGGAAGATGCACAGGCCATCAAGGATATTGAAAAAACCACCAACCACGATGTAAAGGCGGTTGAATACTTTATCAAGCAAAAGTTTGATGCCCTGAACCTTCAAAAATACAAGGAGTTTATCCACTTTGGGTTGACTTCCCAAGACATCAACAACACGGCCATTCCACTATCCATCAAGGAAGCCATGAACGATGTTTACGTACCCTCCTATTTGGAGGTTTTTGAAAAATTGAAGGAGCTGGCCAAGGAATGGGAAAACATCCCAATGTTGGCCCGAACGCACGGTCAACCTGCCTCCCCTACCCGTTTGGGCAAGGAAATCGATGTTTTTGTGGAACGGTTCAAAGAGCAGTTCAATTTATTGAACGATATACCGAGCGCTGCCAAGTTTGGTGGTGCCACCGGAAACTACAACGCTCACAAAGTTGCCTATCCAACAATTGATTGGAGGGCTTTCGGCAAACAATTTGTTCAGGAAAAACTGGGGTTGCACCACTCTTTCCCAACCACCCAAATTGAGCATTACGACCATATGGCCGCTTTGTTCGATTGTCTAAAACGAATCAATACTATTTTGATTGATCTGGATAGGGACATTTGGACCTACATATCCATGGATTATTTCAAACAGAAAATAAAAAAGGGGGAAGTAGGCTCTTCGGCCATGCCGCACAAGGTAAACCCCATTGATTTTGAGAATTCTGAAGGGAATTTAGGTTTGGCCAATGCGGTTTTTGAACATTTATCGGCGAAATTGCCCATCTCTAGATTACAACGCGACCTTACGGACAGCACTGTTTTACGAAATGTCGGGGTGCCGTTCGCGCATACCCTTGTTGGGTTTCAATCGACCTTGAAAGGTTTGAACAAGTTGGTATTGAACCAATCCAAGTTCGAAGAGGATTTGGAAAATAATTGGGCCGTGGTTGCCGAGGCCATCCAGACCATTTTGCGAAGGGAAGGCTATCCGAACCCGTACGAAGCTCTAAAAGGATTGACGCGTACCAACGAAAAAATCAACCAAAAATCAATTGCAGATTTTATTGAGACCTTGAACGTTTCAGATGATATTAAAACTGAGTTGAAACAAATTACCCCGGCGAATTACACTGGGGTTTAGTTTGGCTCCATAAAAGCGAATTGTATTGACTCTCCCGTTAGGTTTATTTTCCAAAACCTAGGTTCCTTGAAAACATAAAGCAAATTGTTGTTTGTGTTTGGAACAATAAAATATATATGAAGTCCAGCAATCCCCCCAATTATATTTTACAATTTGGGTAGGTGAAATTTGCAATAATAGCTCCATTGGGGATTCACAAATGGTACAACTAGGTGTCTCATCTGGCCCGTTGCACCAATATGGATAACCCCCAAGCATAACTCCTTTATTTCTCAAATGTGGGTTTTGCTTAAAGCCAACCAGGGTACCGGCAGCTTTTTCAATATTGTCCACCTTGTCCCAATATTCCCCTGTAACTCTATTTGTCTCAGGGTCAATCAATTTGTTCATGTCGCTCCAAATAACGGGTATGTACAATTCAAACCCTACAAAATCCGGAAAACTATCTTCCAAAATCGACTCCACCTGCTGCTCTTTGATCAGTAGTTCTTTAGGGTCACCGTAATCCGGTAAAGGGATTAAAAAGGCATCTTCGGTCTTTAATGTTTCATATGCAAAGATTTTCCAACCTAATGCCGTTTCCGTTTCATCATTAAACGATACCGATGTTCGAGATAGCGCAGTATTACATGAGTGGCAATAAAAAAAAGAAAAAAAATGGAATGGAGAAGCGTGTAAATATGAAGAGGAATGGACTTGTCCAATAAATGTCATAGGCCATTCACATGCTTTACAAATTGGCCATTCCATTCCAACTTTTCCAGCAGGTTGACCACCAAAACGGGTAGCCAATATATCCTTGGACCAACCTTCTTGGTCCTTAGCAATCAATTTCGTCCGCTTTTTAATTAAATGATGGTATTTATTTAAAAAGTTCCCTGCCATCCATAATCTAGATTTATTTCCTAGCGGCAATTTACGCAGACCTTCCAGTAAAATTTATTTCAGTCTCAAATTGGCTGAAATTAACTTATGAAGAGGTAATGACTTGCAACTATAGAACTTAATTTATCTACGCTATTATTTTAGTGAAAAAGATGCCTCTAAGCTGGCAGGCAATGGTGAAGTTAGAATTTTATACAATAAAATCCAACTAAAGCCTTTAGGTCAAGGAATACTCAGTTTTTTTATGGGCTTACACCAATTCAACCAAAAATCAATTGCAGATTTTATTGAGACCTTGAACGTTTCAGATGATATTAAAACTGAGTTGAAACAAATTACCCCGGCGAATTACACTGGGGTTTAATATCTTAAGGGAAGCGGAGATAATCAACCTCCTTTTTGCACCTGTACGCGATGCGGGTAAGGAATTTCAATACCTGCTTCGTCAAGAGCGACTTTACTGTTTTCATAGGTAGCAAAATAAACATCCCAATAATCTTCCGGTTTGCAGAAGGGACGTACGGCAAAATTCACGGAGCTGTCCGCCAGTTCCAAAACATTTACGGAGGGTGCAGGATCTTCGAGCACTTTATCGTTCGAGGTCAACACCTTTAACAGTACTTCTTTGGTTTTTTTGATATCCTCGTCATATCCTACCCCTATAACGGTATCGACCCTAACTTTTCCTTCCGCGGTATAATTGATGATGTTTCCATTGGCCATGGCACCGTTGGGAACAATGGCCAGTCTATTTTGAGGGGTAACCAATTTTGTGGTGAATATTTCGATGCCCTTTACCCTGCCCAAAACATCTTGTGCCTCGATAAGGTCGCCGATTTTGTACGGCTTAAAAATCATGATGAGCACTCCTCCCGCAAAATTGGAGAGCGAACCTTGCAGCGCCAAACCTACCGCGAGACCCGCAGCAGCTATGACCGCGGCAAAAGTGGTAACATCCACCCCCAGTCTGGAAATTACTATGATTATCAAGAACACTTTTAACGCCCAAGAAAACAGGTTCAGTAAAAATTTCTGCAGGGATTGGTCGTACTTGCTTTTGGACATCACCTTTCGGGTACCCTTGATTATTTTATTTACCACCCACATTCCCACCAAATAAATGATGAGGGCGGTAACCAGTTTGGGGCCAAATTCTTTTGCCAATTCAATTGCGTAATCGAACCATTCTTGTGCTTTTTCCATAGGGGTTGGTTTTGTTAGTGTTCTTATTATGAGACACTAAGATACTAAACAAGGTCACGTTTTATGCAATAATAAAAAAGGGCGACATTTGTCGCCCTTGTAAAACTTTCTTGTTACCGTTGGTTTCAGCCTTTTAGAAAATCCCCTATTTCACCAAGTCCTTCCCCTTTGTAATCGGATTTTTGAATGGCCTGCATTAATTGGATAATATGCGCCGGGTTCATGTTTTTTCCCAATACGCGTACCAAGGCAAAGCCTTTGTCGTCGCTATCCCCATAAATAATGACCTCATCTATGGCATCCTCATCGCCCAAGTATTTAATGACGCCCTTGCCATATTTTGAATTGATTTTCATCAATTCCACAAAGTCATCCCCTTTCAGGATTTCACGTACTTTTTTCTTCTCCATTTCGTATTCCACTTCGTTCTCTGCATTTTTCTTGAATGCCAACAGATTGAACTTACGAAGCGATTCGATGGCTTCCTTTTGCGTCGGGTTCAGTTCCTCCTCGTTCAATTTGAGGATGCTCGCCGGAACATCTATGGACAAAAAGTTGGGATTCTCCGAATTGTCCACATAATATTCCTGTAGACTTGGCTGCGATGCGCATGAAGCTAAGAGTACCGCTCCGGCCACCAACATGGTTTTAATAATATGTTTCATCTTTTCTATGTTTTTGATTGATTCCGTAACCTAAAAATCGGTTGACAATAATTAGTTGGCTTTAATTGTGCTTTGTTACAATCACCGACCCACTATTGTCAACCGTGGTATGATTAATTCTTCTTCCCTGCTTCGTTGAGCTCTTCGGGCAAGTTCATTTTTTTGGTCAACGAACCGATTTTGTTCAGGTCGATATCCCCGGTAAGGGACAGGATGACCGTTTCGAACTTTCTGCCGTTCGCCTCAACATCTCCCATACCTGTCACGAACATAAGCAGTTCGCTAACGTGGTCGGCATCCCTGCCTTCTTTAATGTAGAACTTGACATTGGCATCTTTGTCCTTAACCCGCATCAATTCCTCCATTTTGGAAGACCTAAGATAGCTGTCCACAGAAGACTTCATGTTCTCTCCTATTTTCTTGTCCTCGGTAGTGAAGACCTTCAGGCTTTTCAGGCTACTTGCAATATCCATAAAATCCTGTGCTTCGGGGTCATCGACCTCCACATCGATTTTTGCCAGCAGGTTGAACATACTTTTGTTCACCACTACGGATGTAACTTCATCCAAATCCTCAAATTGGTCAAAAAGGGATTGTGAAAAACCTGCCAAGGGCAACAATGCCATTACTGTGATTAAAATATACTTCTTCATCTTGTTTCGTTTTTTAATTGTTGTTGTAAATTTTCTCTTTCGCTTCTTCGAACTCTTTTAAGTAGGCCACCTTTTCTGTTCCGCGGCTAAAATTTTCTGCTAAGAGTTCAAAAGCCTTTTTGGTTTCTTGGTAAGCGTATTCCGCTTTTTGTTCCTCCAAACGCTTTGTTTCTTGGTACTGATTACCAAAATAAATACCGAAGGTCAAAACTACTGCCGCTGCAACGGATAGCCACTTGTAATAGTTTACTCTAGGTTTTAATGGTACCTGCTTGGTGTACTTTTCTTCCTTCGCCATGGAGAAGTAGTTGAACATAGGTTTGTACTGCTCCAAGTGAGGTGCGACCTCATCTTGTGAAAAATACGCCCTAAGTGTTCTTTCCTCGTCCACTGTTGCAGTGGCCTCGAAATACTTCTCCAATATTTTTTCTATGTTACCCAATTCCATAGCTGTGTTTTTTTATTAATTCGTCCCTAACTGTTTTTCTCGCCCTCGACAGTGCTACGCGCACTGCTGTGGGTTTCATGTCCAAGAGTTCGCATATCTCGTCGAACTCGTATTGCTCTACATCCCGTAGCTGCAATATCATTTTTTGTTGTTCTGGCAGTTCCTCCATAATCCGTTCCATCCAACTTATGCTGTCCTCGGCCTCCAATTGTTTCTGTAGGGAGGTGTTCTCATCGCTGTAGTTACTATGGACCAATTTTAGGTTTCCTGCTTGCTTGGACTTTAAACGGTCCAAACAAAAGTTTTTGGTCATCGTCATGGCAAAGGCCTCTACATTTTTGTACTTTGACATGGACTCGTTCTTTGACCAAAGCTTCAACAAAATTTCCTGAGTGGCGTCTTCCGCTTCTTCCCTGGAAACCAACAGTCGCTTTGCGAGCCTGTACAGTTTGTCCTGAAAGGGCAATACCACATTTAAAAATTCTGTTTGTTTCATTTGGTTGTCTTAGTTGTTTTGTGCCGTTAATATCGACTTACACTATCCAGACGATACATATCGAAAATTGTTACAAAAAATTTGCTATCTGCCTATATAAGCCTATTTTGCAAAGGAAATTTGCATGGTTTACCATGTAATTTTACTCAATCCAACCTACACCTCTGATAAATTTGGAACAAAATTTGAGTAAATTCATTAAAAATTAAGCTATGAAAAAGTATTATTTCCTGTTTTTAGGATTGTCCTTGTTGCTGGCATCCTGTAGCAATGACGACAATGGCATTGAACCCGGTCCAAACCCTAACCCAGACCCAACAGCAGATGTGGCTGCCCAAAATTTTATGTGGAGGGCCATGAACCTGTGGTATTTTTGGCAAGCTGATGTACCTGACCTTGCTGATGACAGGTTCACCACCAATGCCGAATACACCGCATTTTTAGAATCTTATCCCGATCCGGAAAATTTTTATTACAGTATTTGTAACAACCATAGGGAAATAGTGGGTTCAAATGCCGCTATTGACCGTTTCAGCTCTGAGAATGATAACTATAAAGATTTAGTGAACAGTCTTTCGGGCATATCCCAAAGTAATGGCTTGGAGTTTGGATTGGGCACAATTGGGGACACCAACGATGTTTTTGGGTTTGTACAATACGTTTGGCCCGATTCCGATGCTGCTACCAAGGATATATCCAGAGGAGAATTTTTCACAAGAGTGGATGGCGTGCAGCTCACCGTAAGCAATTATATTGAACTGTTATATGGCGATAATAGCACTTACACACTTGGAATGGCTACCGTATCAAACAATACCATTTCCGATAGTGCAAAAGAGGTAACCCTGACCAAAGTAGAAAACCAAGTGGAAGACCCTATTTTGATCGCAGAAACCCTGGACGTAAACGGCACTAAGGTTGCCTATTTGATGTACAACCGTTTTTTGAGCAGTTTTAATGAAGATTTGAATGATGCTTTTGCAAAATTTAAGGCCGAGGGTGCTACAGAATTGGTTTTGGATGTCCGCTACAATCCGGGCGGAAGTGTAAACACCTCTCGCCTCTTGGCAAGCATGATTTATGGTGCCAATACCAGCGATGTTTACATTAAACAACGATGGAACGATAAGATTCAAGCTGAGTTTTCCGAAGAAGATCTTACGGATTATTTTGCAAATACTACTGGAGAATCAGCTATCAATTCACTTAATTTGAACAGAGTATTTGTGCTCGCAACAAATGGTTCCGCTTCCGCAAGCGAGCTTGTTATGAACGGTCTTGCCCCGTACATGGATGTTATTCATATTGGGGAAGTTACCAGTGGAAAAAATGAATTTTCAATTACTTTGGTCGACGACCCTGGCAATTCCTTTATCTATAACAGTGATCGAGAAGGCAATATCAATTCACAAAATAGCTGGGGATTGCAGCCTTTAGTGGGCAGAAACGAAAATGCGGATGGATTTTCCGATTATACCAGCGGTCTGGTTCCAGATATTGCCCTAAGCGAAGATTTGACCAACCTTGGTGTTTTGGGGGATGTAAACGAACCTCTCTTGGCCCGCGCCCTTCAAGAAATAACCGGGGTTTCCGCAAAAACGGACTTTACCGTGAAAATGCCCGCAGCATATTTTGATAGTTCACGACTGCACACTCCGGTCAAAGACAATATGTATCTGGAAAACCCATTACAATTGAACAAGTAATAAAAAAGCGGCCGATCGGCCGCTTTTCTTTTTTAAAGGTTTAGGTTGAGACCAACCCTAAAGTTTCGTCCTCGGGTAGTGAAGCCAAGCAATTCCCTATAATCTTCATTCAACAAGTTGTCCGCATTCACGAACACATTGAGTTTGTTCTTGATCAGCTCGTGCCTGATGGAAAAGTTCAACAAGGAAAATGGTTCCAAAGCGATATCCGAAAAGGTATTGAAATCGGTATCAAAACGTTCCCCGGTGTAGGCATAATCCAACGATGCATTGGTGCTTTCACAAAACTGATACCACAAAGAAACATTGGCCTTGTGTTTTGGAATACGGATGGCATTGTCCCCTTTCCGTTCCGTAAAGGTATAATTGGCGTTGACACTAAAATTACTCAAGGGCAACCACGTAGCCTCTACCTCTACCCCATTGGCATCGATTTCATCCGCCACATTGATGCTCATAAAATTGGCATCGTATCCAATGGCATTGGTTTCATTTCTATCAAAATAAACCGTGCTGATTCTGAACGTATGGTCCAGTTTAAATTCAATACCACCTTCAATGGTCGAATTTTCTTCCGGCTCCAACTCGGGATTTCCGCCAAAAGCACCGAACAATTGCGTTAAATTAGGGGTAATGTACGATGTGGCATACGACCCCATCAATTTTATATATCCATTTTCCGTATCAAACACATAGGATGGGTTCACATTGTACACAAAATGATTTCCGTATTCGGAGTGAGTGTTCAATCGTGCACCGGCATTCAAGTTCAGGCCAAAGTCCGAAACATAGACCACATTCGCATAAGGGTCGACGATGGTAAAATCAACTTCATCAGCGAATATTGCTTCATCCTTTATATAGTTCACCCCTAAAACAGTGTGGAATTGCTCACCAAAAACATATTTGTTATAGACATCCAATACCCAATTGCTTCCCTCGGTAATGCTTTCACCAAAGGTATCGTTGGCCACAGACTCATAATCGGTAAACGCCGTGTTCAAGTGTATAGAACCTTTGCCATAGCTCAATTCGGAGGAAAGACCAACACGCTGCTGCTCGTTCTCGCCCAAATTTGGAGCTTCGGCCATCGAGGCATCGTATTCATTCTTAAACTTTGTTTGGTTTCCATAAACCTGAACTCCAAAACTTTCCGAAAACTGACAGCCCAGCTTTACATTGGTGCTAAAGTGGGAAAAAATATCCTCTTCGTTTTCGGGAGTCACCGCTGCCGACAATCCACTTTTATATCTGTTGGAAAAATCGACCCCATAATTGAACTTGCCCAAAGTCCCGTTCACATTGGCGTAATTCTGAATACTTCCAAGATTGTAATTTTGGTCATCCGCCGTTTGATTGGTTCCTACACTCGTTTCAAAATTACCGGCAATCTTCTTTTGCGAGCTTTTTTTTGTAGTGATGTTGATCACCGCCGTAACCGCATTGGTACCGTACAAAGTACTTGCCGCTCCTTTAATGATTTCTATGGATTCGATGGTGTTGGGCGAAAGCAAACGAAGGTCGTACTCGGCAGAAAATGTTGATGGGTCCTGCACACGGACACCATCAATAATGATCAAGACCTGACGCCCACGACCACCACGGGCATACACCCCAAGCACGTCGCCGTCACGGCCGCGACTACCGGCAATCTCGATACCACTTTTGGTATTGATGATTTCCGCAACCGTCCTGCCTTGGTTGCGCTGCATTTCCTCGGCAGTGATTTTGATTACTGTTTTTCCTGAGTTTTCTCTTTTCAATTCAAATTTTGAATCGCTTACGACAACCTCGTCCAGTTGCTGCACTTTAAGTGAATCTTGCGGTACATTTTGCGCAAAAATGCCCTTCCCCGCCAATAGGGCGGTAATTAACCATAAATGATTTTTTTTCATTTCGTTTAATTGAATAAACGGGAGAATAGTATGATACCCATACGTAAACCTTTATCCCGAAAGTTTAACATTGTTTGTTTGAATCTGGCAGGTCTCCTGGCTTGTGTTTTGCCCCCTACCTTCCCACCCATTGGGCAGTGGCTTTGAAGAAGAGACAATCGCCTACTACGTACTGATGCTCAAAAAACATCAGTGCCGATTCGGCACATACATTTACAGTTGCGGGAACAGCTCCGGTTTTGCACCGGATTCCCTTTTAATCCCACGGAAACATCCGTGCGAACCAAAATTCGAGGCCAAAGCTAATCAAACTGTTTAATCTTTTCCCGTAAAACTTAAATAATCTTACTTTTGGTGTATGGCAACAAAACAAAGGTCAATTCTATTCCTGAGCTTCCTTTTGGTGGGTTTGATGGGATGCAAACATGCAGAAAAAAAGCAACCTGTTCAGAAAAATGACACAGTTTCGAACATTGCACATGCAACGGGTTTCACGGTGCAACATGAGGGTGACATTACGGTTATAGAAGTATCCAACGCGTGGCCGGGAGCGGACAATTATAAATACGCCTTGGTGCCAAAAGAAAAACTGGCCGCCATGTCTTTTCCCAGAGATGCTTATGATGCCATCATTGGAACACCTGTAGAAAAAGTAGTGCTTACCTCCACAACCCATATTGAACCCATTAAACAATTGGGGGAACTCCCTACCGTGGTCGGATTCCCCAATACGGATTACATCTCCTCCCCAGAAGCTAGAAAACTCGTGAACAGCGGACAAATCCAAGATTTGGGGATGAACGATAAGCTCAATACGGAAATGGTGCTTGCCTTGAATCCACAACTGATTGTCGGGTTCAGCATCAATAATGAAAACAAGGCCTACGATATTATTGAAAAATCAGGAACGCCAGTAGTCTACAATGGCGACTGGGTGGAGCACACACCTTTGGGAAAAGCGGAATGGATAAAATTCTTCGCTCCTTTCTTTCAAAAAGAAGCCTTGGGCGACAGTATTTTTGCATCGGTTGAATCATCATACAAAAAAGCCAAAGAGATTGCCCAAAAAGCAAAGACCAAACCAACGGTTTTAACCGGCGGATTGTACAAAGATGTCTGGTACGTGGCCGGTGGGAATAGTTGGATGGCCAAATTTTTGCAGGATGCCAATGCCGATTATATTTGGTCCGATACTGATGAAACCGGAAGCATAGGACTCAGTTTGGAGTCGGTCCTGGAAAAAGCCCAAGATGCTGAATATTGGTTCAATCCATCAGCAGTGACCACTTACTCCGAATTGGCCGAGGCCAATACGCACCATCAACAGTTTGATGCATTTAAAACCAAACACGTCTATTCCAACGCCATTGACAAAGGTGAAACCGGAGGGCTTATTTTTTATGAGTTGGCCCCTCACCGCCCCGATGTGGTGTTGAGGGACCTCATCAAAATATTGCATCCGGAATTATTGCCGGAACACGAACTGCAATTCATAAAACCATTGCCATAAATGCAGGGGCCGCGAACATATCGGTTCTCCTTTTTGCTAATGCTTTTGGCCTTGTTGTGCGCTTGGCTCCTAAATGTGAGTTCGGGGTCGGTGAACATCCCTTTCGCGGATATGTTGTCCACCCTGTTCGGAGAAAACCCGAAAATCACTTCGTGGGAATACATTATCTGGGATTATAGGATACCCAAGGCATTTACCTCTATTGTGGTCGGGGCCGGACTTTCCTTGAGCGGACTTTTAATGCAAACCCTGTTCAGGAACCCCTTGGCCGGCCCGTTTGTATTGGGAATCAGTTCGGGGGCCAGTTTGGGAGCCGCTTTACTTTTGATGGGTATCACTTTATTGACAGGATATGGCGCATTTACCTTTCTGGGCGATGTTTCCTTGGCCATTGCCGCAAGTATCGGTAGTTTTTTGGTCCTTTTGATTGTAATGATAGTTGCCCAAAGGGTGAAGGATACCATGGCGCTGTTGATCATAGGGCTGATGTTCGGGAGCATTACCTCGGCCATTGTTAGCGTTCTGGCCTATTTTTCCACAGCAGAAAACCTGCAACGTTTCATTTTTTGGTCCTTCGGAAGTGTGGGCAATCTATCTGTGAACCAACTGCTTTTGTTGGGGGGCATTGTCGCACTAGGTGTTTTACTGAGTATTATCTCCATAAAATCGTTGAACGCCTTTCTTTTGGGAGAAAACTACGCGCAAAGTCTTGGTGTTTCCTTGAAAAAATCCAGATTGACCGTCATTGTCGCGACAGGATTATTGGCAGGTGGTATCACTGCATTTGCAGGTCCCATTGCGTTTGTGGGATTGGCCGTGCCGCATCTTACCCGTCAAATTTTCAATACGATGGAACACAAAGTATTGATTCCTGCCGTAATGCTTTACGGCGCCATTTTAATGCTGCTGTGCGATACTTTGGCGCAATTGCCCAATTCCGCCAGCGTATTGCCCATAAACGCCGTTACATCTTTAGTGGGGGCTCCTGTGGTCATCTGGCTCTTGGTTCGTAAACGTAAAATGATGTTTTGATGGAAAAAACGGAAAAAAACATATTGTCAATTTCTGATTTATCCATCGGGTATGACTCCAAAACAGTCGCTGAGCGTATCAATTTTGATTTGGAAACTGGAATGCTATGCGGGGTTGTGGGCATCAACGGCATCGGAAAATCAACTTTGTTGCGCACTTTGGGGGGATTTCAGCCTAAACTTGATGGAAACATTCGGTTGAAAGGCCAAAGTCTGGAAAAATACACCTCCTCCGACCTTTCCAAGGAACTCAGCGTGGTATTGACGGAGCAGCCTGCTTCCAAAAACCTGACCGTACAGGAATTGATTGCCTTGGGGCGACAACCCTACACCAATTGGTTGGGCACCTTGACGAAAGAAGACAAGCAACAGATCCAAACTAGTTTGAAAGCTTTTTTGTTGAGCGAACTTCGCAACAATAAGTGCCACGAGCTTAGTGATGGTCAGCTGCAACGGGTGCTGGTGGCACGGGCGATGGCACAGGACACTTCCTTGATTTTGTTGGATGAGCCCACCACGCATTTGGATTTGTACCACAAAGTGCAGATTTTCAAAATGCTTCAAGCATTGGCCCACGACAAACAGAAAACCATCCTGTTCACTACCCACGAAATCGAATTG
Source organism: Flagellimonas oceani (assembly GCF_011068285.1). NCBI lineage: Bacteria > Pseudomonadati > Bacteroidota > Flavobacteriia > Flavobacteriales > Flavobacteriaceae > Flagellimonas > Flagellimonas oceani. The sequence goes on from NZ_CP049616.1 coordinate 1,978,998, forward strand.
GCCATTCAGTTATGCGACCGCATATTGATTTTGGATGGAAAAGGCAATCCCTTCGGAGACCCTTGCCAACTTATCGAACAAAAACATTTTGACCGTTTGTTTCCTTCGGAAATGGTTCAGTTTGATGCTAAAACGGGTTCGTTTAAGATTTCAAAATAGAGATTGCAGATAGTTATATCTAGAAAGTTCGTTTTAGCAAGAACTGTAAATTCGAGTGAAATTCCAAGGGAATTTTGTATCGAGAATTAGTTTTTGGATTTGAAATTTTAGTTCTCGATACGTTTTTTCCAAAAAACACTCGAACTGACAAATTTCAACATTCATTTTGTGGATTTCTGCTTTCGCAGAATGACATATTATCTTTGTAATCCGTTATCTTTATCCTTCAGAAATTTTTTAATGGGCGAAGAACTTATCTATATTATCATAGGCTTCATCATCACATTGGCCGTTGGGCTATTTGCGGGGGTGTACATTCAAAAACTAAAAACCAAGTCCGCAGAAAGTGTTTGGCAGGACAGGGAAATCAAATCCAAGGAAACCGAAGCCTTATTGAAGGAAGAATTACGGGAGGTTCAGACCAAAAAGTCAGAACTGGAAATTGCTTTGGCCAGAGAAGAATCCAAATCGGACAATCTGGAAGAAAAACTGCTGGAACAAAAGCAAGAACTGGAAAAACTGCAGGAAAAATTCACCAAGGAGTTTGAAAATCTTGCCAACAAAATCTTGGACGAGAAAAGCGAGAAATTCACCAAAAGCAACAAGGAAAATATTGATAACATCCTTACCCCCCTCAATAAAAAAATAAAGGAGTTCGAGGAAAAAGTCGCAAAATCGCAGCAAGAAAATTTTGGGCTGCACGCCGCCTTAAAACAGCAACTGTTGGATTTGCGCAGTCAAAACCTGAAAATAACACAAGAAGCCGAAAACCTGACCAAGGCCTTAAAAGGGGATTCGAAAATGCAGGGGAACTGGGGCGAGGTAATATTGACCCGTATTTTAGAGAAATCCGGACTGACCAAGGACCGAGAATATACGCTACAGGACAGTTTTAAGGACGAGGATGGTAAAAGATACCAGACCGATGTGCTGATCCACTTGCCCGATGGCAAAAAAATGATTGTGGACAGCAAAGTTTCCATTGTCCATTTTGAACGTTATGTATCGGAAGAAGATGAAAAACAACGGGAAATCCACCTAAAACAGCATATAGACTCCATTAAAAGGCATGTGGACGAACTGAGCAAGAAAAGTTATCAGCTCCTGATAGATGAAAGCCCGGATACCGTTTTTATGTTCATACCCACAGAACCCGCATTTGCAATCGCTTCGGCGTTTGAGCCCAATCTGTATGAAGATGCCTTTGTAAAGGATGTCATCATTGTGACCCCATCAACGCTTTTGGCCGCATTAAAATTGGTGGACAACCTCTGGAAAAATGACAAACAGAAAAGGTACGCCATTGAAATCGCCACAGAGGCAGGTAAGCTGTACGATTCCTTCACCAATTTAACCGACGAACTTTTGAAAGTTGGGAATCAAATAGGCACTGTTCAGAATTCGTACCAAAGTGCCATGAAAAAATTGACCGGTCGGGGCAACCTTATCAAACGTGTGGAGAATTTGAAATCTTTGGGAGCGAAGGCCAGCAAAAGTATCGACGACAAACTATTAAAACGTGCCCTTGATGACGACCAAGAAGAACTTAACTAGTCCATCCATATTATGAAAAAATTCCTGATCATTTTTATTGCAGCCGTAGTTATTGGCATTGTGGGGTATTTTACCTTTATCTATTACGTGCCCTACAGCGAGGGGTATCGTTCGGGAGAGCTCATTAAATTCAGTAGAAAAGGTGTTTTGGTAAAGACCTGGGAAGGACAGATCAGTCAGGGATTATCTGGCACCAATGTGTTTTCGTTCTCCGTGGAAGATGGTGAAAAGGAAATCATTGAAAAAATGAAGGAGTTCCAAGGTCAATACATCAAGGTGACCTACAAAGAACGCTACGCCACTTTTTTTTGGTTGGGCGACACCAAATATTTTATCAAAGAAGTGAAATCTGAAAAATCACCGATTTTTAGAAATTAAAAGACACACCCCTAACCCCTCTTTCTAGAGGGGATAAACATCTTCCCTCCTAGGAAGGAGGGATTGAGGGAGGTGTATTTCCATTAGCTTCAAACTGAAAAATATATGCTTCAATCGCTCGCAAAACATTGTCCATATCTCTTAAAACTTCAGCATCTGAAAATCGAAGCACATTTATACCAAGTTCGTTCAAACGATTTTTCTTTATTACATCTTTCTCCCAAACTTCTTCAAGTTGATGGGAATAACCATCCACCTCTACGGCCAACTGTAATTTGTTGCAGAAAAAGTCAACTATATATTCATCAATAGGCTTTTGCCTGTGAAAATCGTATCCGTGCATCTGGTCACGTTTTAGCTTTTGCCATAGCCGTACTTCAGATTTCGTAGCATTCCTCCTGAGTTCCCTTGCAAGTTCCTTAAGCTTTGGATTATATTTGATAATCATTTTGCACGTCTTTTATTTCCTTTTAAAAAAAGGGGGTATCAAAACTCCATCAAAATATGAAAAAATTCAAATCATCCCGAGAAAGTAGGGTTTCCATTACCGAACTCATGCTCCCCTCCCACTCCAATTTTGGCGGCAAGGTGCACGGTGGGCACATTCTGAACCTTATGGACCAAATAGCCTTCGCCTGTGCCTCCAAACATTCGCAAAGCTACTGCGTAACGGCTTCGGTAAATCGTGTGGATTTCTTGAACCCCATTGAAGTTGGTGAACTGGCCACGTTAAAGGCCAGCATCAATTACACGGGAAAAACCTCCATGGTGGTAGGTGTTCGGGTGGAATCCGAAAATGTGACCACAGGAGAGGTAAAACACTGCAACTCCTCCTATTTTACCATGGTAGCCAAAGGAAAAGATGGAAAAAATAAAAAAGTTCCCGGGCTCGTTTTAAAGACCAAACAGGATATCCGCCGTTTTGCACGTAGTAAAGAACGTAAGCAATCCGCTTTTAAACGTGATAGCAAGTACGAATCCAACAATTTTAAAGTAAACGAGTACGTGGAGTTCCTACAAGGTGAAAACGTTAAGATGGATTTTGATTGACCTATTTTCTCGGCATTTCCTAATGATCTTTATATTTTTATCTTGGTCCAACATAAAAAATGTTCTTGGAAAGGCCTTTACTAGGGTCAATGTTGTTTAGGAACAAGAATATAGATGAACTTCATATGATAAGCTCAAAAAATAAATCTCATCAGTTGCAAATTTTATTGAAAAAATTGTGATAATATGCGGATAAAATCCAAAATTACATTTCTGACCCCACTTAAAACATAATCAAGTTAGAATTACATAAAACTTAAAAATATACTGATCAGCTATTTTTCTATTGGATAATTTAACCTCGGTATCCTTGAAAACGAATTTAAATTATAAAAAATGAGAAAAATAATAAATACTTTTTATTTCATTCTATCAGTGACCGCAAGTGTCCAAGGGATGGATAATTTAAAAAAGGTTCAACCATCCGATGATATGTACTTGATTTCCGATGGTCAAGCAGGCATCTTCAAAATAGGTGAAAGTATACCATTTGCGAAGTCAAAGGACCTACTTTTTAAAGTTAGAAAGGAAATCCAAACAAAATATACTGATGAAGGATCCGAAGATATACCAGTTTACATTTTCTCCATTGATGATAAAGATCAAGTAAGAATTACTCCAGAATTTGATTATTCTTCCTATACATATAATACAAACATTGGTGTTATTGACGTACTATCGGAAGAATTTCAAACACAAGAGAACATAGGTTTGGGAACTACAATCGAAAAGTTTGTCATGGCTCATCCAGATTATCAACTATGGTACTCTTATATCAATGATAACTACTTTATAGAAACAAATGATAAGATTCAATTCTTTTTGAACAAAAACGCCTATATAGGTGGAGAAATTTCTTTTGAGAGCGACCTTACAGCATTAAACATTTCTGATTTCAACACAAAATCAACAATAGAATCGATTCAAATAAGAACCGTTTGGTACAAAAAAGCCTTGAACGATTTTCTTCCTCTCGATCAGCTCAAAAATGAAAACTTGATTTCATCTTACGAAAAATTTGATTTTTCAGAAATATGGACCCAAACCCCTAGCAATGGAATCTTTGGAATTATTGGGGAAAATTATCAAAGGATAAAAATTAAGCTATTATCAATTGAAAAGGATTCGGAAAATTCGAGAGTATATAAAGTGAAAGGTAAATCCAATGTCAAAGGCAACATTTGCGAATTTCAAGGAACCATAACGCTGACAAGAATATTTGGGTTGAAAGAGGTACATCCCAAATATTTGGAATACGAGGGGATTGATTTGAATCATATCAAGGACAGAGGTGTTTTAACTGCAAATTATAAATTTCATGAAAATAAATCACAAAAGTATAGTGGGGCCTTTAAAGGAAGTTTATATTCAAAATGGTATTTAAACATAAAAAATGAAATAAAATACGATGATTTTGAGGTGAGACCAGAGAATAATGCCTTTATAGGCAAATGGACGGATTACAAAACCAAGAAAGCTAAAATTTGCTATTGGGCAGATTATTATGTTCCGAACGTTGGGCCAGATTTTGATACTGGAGCTGGAGAGTTTTATCCAAATGGAAAGTATGATGATAAAGGGTGGAGGAATTTTAAAAAAGCTTGGTTTGATAATGATGAAAAAGCTAAAGAGATAGAATTGGCAGAGTGGTGGAAGGACTAAATTGATTTTACAAATATCGTCAAGTTTAAAAATAGTGTACTTGTATATTTTATTTCAATAATGATGCCGCCGCCTCATCCAAAAACCATACTAAATTTCCTGATGACGGGTTGACCAAGGATGCCGGATATGCCTCTGAACCTTCGGTTTTCTCCACCACCGCTTCCACTTTTTCAGCCTTTGATGCTCCTGTGACCAAAAAAGCCACTTCTTTGGCCGTATTGATGACTTTACCATTGATGGATACCCGTTTTTGGCCTGAATCTGGATGGGTAGCTACTACACAATGGTCCTCGGCATCCCATAGCTCAATTTCATGTGGGAAGATAGAGGCCGTGTGACCGTCATCGCCCATACCCAAGATCACCAAATCAAATTGGGGCACTTCTTCCACCCTGTCCATGTTAATTTCCAATAAATTGGCATACCGTATGGCTTCATCGGTAGGACTCTTCTCGCCCAGTATGCGATGGATGTTCGCTTTGGGTACCTCAATTTTGGAAAATAGGTGCTCCACCGTCATTTTATAATTGCTTTCGTCATCCGAAGGAGGAACGCAACGTTCGTCCCCCCAATAAAAATGTACTTTGTTCCAATCCACTTTATCGGCAAAATTATCGGCCAACACATCAAAAACTATTTTTGGCGTACTACCGCCCGACAATGCCATGTGAAAACTTTCTTTATCCTTTAGCTGGTCTACCAAATAGTTGGAAAACTGTTCGGCCACCTCTTTTTTATCTTTATATATTTTTAAATCCATTTTGAATTAATTTTGGTTCTCTACTGTGCTCGAACTGACATATTTTGCCCGCCCTCCGACTTCCGACTTCTGACTTCCGACTTCTGACTTCTGACTTCTAACAGATTACACAATAGCCGGGGTCATCTGCCAAGTTCTCGGTAGGATTTCGCCAATATCCATCGTCTTCAATTAAATTATCCGCATTCTGGGGGCCCCATGCTCCTGCGGCATAGCCGTACATTCTAACGTCCTTGCCACTTTGCCAATAATTTAAAATTGGGTCTACAAACTCCCAAGCGGCCTCCACCTCATCGGCACGTGCATATAATGTGGCATCACCTTGCATGGCATCCAATAGTAAACGTTCGTAGGCCTCCATTACATAAGTATCGACCAAACTGGAGTAGTAGAAATCCAAATTTGCGCGTTCCACCTTAAAGCCCTGCCCTGGTACTTTTACCCCAAATTTGACCAAGATTCCTTCATCGGGCTGGATACGGATAATCAATTTATTGTCCATTTCCTGCATACCGGACCCTTTGAATATTTGATGGTGCGGTTTTTTAAAGTGAATCACTACCTCCGTAACCTTGGTGGGCATTCTTTTTGCGGTCCTCACATAAAAAGGAACCCCGTGCCAACGCCAGTTGTCCACATAAAACTTAATGGCGGCATAGGTTTCTGTAGTGGAATCAGGATCAACCCCATCTTCCTCGCGATAGCCCTTTACCTCTTTTCCATCCACTTTGGATGCCACATATTGGGCCCTGATCGTGTTTTCAAAAAGCTCTTTCTCGTCCGTCATAATTCGTAAGGATTTCAATGCCTTTACCTTTTCATTTCGGATTTCCTCGGCATCGGCACCGATTGGCGGCTCCATTACCACCAAGGAGACAATCTGTAACAGATGGTTTTGGAACATATCCCGAAGGGCACCCGATTTGTCGTAGTAGCCACCACGTTTTTCCACCCCAACACTTTCGGCGTTGGTCACCTCGACCCGCTGAATGTAATTTCTGTTCCAAAGTGGCTCAAAAATACTGTTCGAAAAACGGGTCACCAATAAGTTTTGAACCGTTTCTTTGCCCAAATAGTGGTCTATCCGGTAAATCTGATGCTCCTTAAAATATTTATGCAATCCTTTGTTCAGTTCTTGTGCGGTTTCCAGACTATAGCCAAACGGTTTTTCAACTATCAATCGTTTCCAACCGTTGTTCTGGGCATTCATGCCCGCATTGGACAGGTTTTGTGAAACTGTCTCGTACAAAGTGGGCGGAGTGGACAAGTAATAGATGATGTTTCCCGATGTATTGTGCTTTTCCTTAAGTGTTTCCACTCTTTTACGCAAGGCACCATAGTCCGTATCGTAGCTATCGCCCAAATCCTCATAATACAATTTGTCGGCGAAACCTTTTATTTTCTCTTGATCTAGATCTTTTGTCTTTTTCTTCAAATATTCGCTATCGTACACCACACGTTCGCGGAATGCCTCATCCGAAAGATTGCTTCGGCTAACACCAAGTACCACAAAGTTTTCTGGCAATTGTTTGGCCAAGTAGAGATTGAATAAGGAAGGAATCAGTTTTCTAGCGGTCAAATCACCCGATGCCCCAAAAATCACGAGCATCTGATTATCGGTCTTTTTCATATTGTTTTTTGTTTTCTGGCGAGTTTTGCCCTCGTTGACAAATTCATTTTAATAAGCTGTCAATATTTTTGAGCATCACGAATATAAGGTTTATTTTAGGTTCCTAATTCAATAAACATCAACCTTAGTGATGTCTTAACACCTAAGAAGAAGAAAAAATATAAAATGGCAGACACGTATGATTTTGGCCTTGTGGGCCTTGGAGTAATGGGACGTAATTTTATTTTAAATGTGGCCGATAACGGATTTTCCGCATTTGGAAATGATCTGGATGAAGAAAAGGTAAGTGCACTGATCAAAGAAGGTGGTGATACCGCCAAAGTAAACGCCTCTTCGGATGTAAAAACCTTTGTTCAAGCGTTGACAACCCCCCGAAAAATTATGTTGTTGGTACCGGCCGGAAAAATTGTGGACAGTGTAATCGAAGGATTGTTGCCGCATTTGGACGAAGGAGATATTATTATTGATGGTGGAAACTCCTTTTACACCGATACCGACCGTCGCGAAGCCTACCTAAAAGAAAAGGGCATCAACTTTTTTGGCGCAGGGGTTTCCGGTGGTGCCGAAGGTGCCAGAAAAGGCCCAAGCATCATGCCTGGGGGTTCCAAGGAAGCCTATCAGCACGTTAAGCCGATTTTCGAAGCTGTTTCCGCCAAATATAAAGGAGAGCCCTGTGTGGCCTATTTGGGTCCAAAATCAGCTGGTAACTACGTAAAAATGGTGCACAACGGCATCGAGTACGGTTTGATGCAGTTGACTTCCGAAATTTATGACCTGCTCAAAAAAGCGGGCGGACTCACCAACGATGAGCTTCACAAAACCTATTCCGATTGGAATGAAGGTCGCCTACAGTCTTTTTTAGTGGAAATCACCTCCGAAATCTTTGATCAAAAAGATGATTTGACGGACAACGACCTTGTGGATATGATTCTGGACAAGGCCAAACAAAAGGGAACCGGAAAATGGACCTCGCAAAATGCGATGGATCTGGGCATTCCAGTGCCTACCATTGATATTGCAGTGAGCATGCGAGAAATATCCGCCCTAAAAGATGAACGTGTAAAAGCGGACGAATTGTACGACCGGCCCTCTCCAAAACCTGTAAACAAGGCTGATTTTACGTCCAAAGCAGAGCAAGCGCTTTATTTTGCCTTTATCATTACATATGCACAGGGCATGCACCAATTGGCGGATGCCTCCAAAGAGTATGGTTACGAACTGGAATTGGGAGAAATCGCCAAAATATGGCGTGCGGGCTGTATTATCCGTGCCGCCATGTTGGCCGATATTACAGAAGCCTATCAGGCCGATGAGAATTTACAAAACCTGCTGTTGTCCCCTTCATTTGTGGAAAAAGTGCAAAGCACGGTGGATGCCGCCAGGGAATTGGTCAGTTATGGTGCCACCAATGGTATTCCATTGCCAGGACTTTCCAATGCGCTAACTTATTTTGATGCGTACACCAGTAGTCGTTTGCCCTTAAATTTGATTCAGGCGCAACGCGATTATTTTGGGTCTCACACCTACGAGCGCTTGGATCGTGATGGTATTTTCCATACGGAGTGGGAGAGGTAAAATCGAGAAAATGATAATCAATGAAACTAAAAGTCATCATTTTTAAGTTGTTTTGTGTATTCTATTTTTGTCTTTTTTCAAATAATGGGTTCTCACAAAGCAATGATTACAAAGACGTGGAATACACAGTTCTTGCAGAGGGAACTGATTCTCCCATCGAAAATTTACAAATCGTATGCTTCAATAAATTTTTCAATAAAGATTATCTCCCACCTGATTTTCGCGAGAAATACAAGTTGGATGATAAAAGTTTATACAAAAAACAGATGCTAATTGAGATTTTCAGGACGAATTCCATTGACAATGGATTGGATAAAATCCATTTGAAAGGAATTAAAGAAAGTCAAGATACACTGATAATTGAGTATAATTTTATCAATTCAAATGAAAAAAATGACAGAAAAAAATTAAGCCCTTTTTTGATTGTACAGATTCCGAAATCCAAAAAAGAAGTGAAATTTGTAGTTGATGGCAGCGATAACAAGTCAATGTCTGAAATCTATATTGATAATTAATGAAAAAACACTCTTCTCTTTAGCATATAACTTTCCTTTCCGACCAAATCTTCTCAAAATGAACCTTAATAGGTTTAATAACACTAGTAGAGAAAAACTGGACCTGTTCATTTCAGTATGGACCACAACATCACGACCACTTATTAATCGTATTACTTTTTAAAGTTATATCCCAACTAGGGATAATTTGCTTATTTTTAAAGAACTAATTAACCAACTTCATGAAAAAATTACTCGCCACCCTGTTATTGTTTGTGGCCATAAACCCTTTAGGGTTTGGTCAAGTACAATCCAATCTGGAGCTATTGGACATCTTCAATATGGAATACGTTTCCGATCCGCAGATTTCTCCGGATGGCTCAAAAATCATCTATGTTCGAAATTTTAAGGATGTGATGACAGACCGCAATCTGTCCAACCTTTGGATCATCAATTTTGATGGCTCCAACAATCGCCCATTGACCACGGGCAACCATAACGATTTCGCCCCAAGATGGTCTCATGATGGGACAAAAATCGTTTTCAAATCCAATATGGCGGATGATAAAATGAAGCTGTACCTCATGTGGTTGGATACCAAGGAAACTATGGCCCTCACCAATACACCACAATCCCCGGGCTCCGTTTCTTGGTCACATGATGATAAGCACCTAGCCTTCAACATGTTTGTGCCCGAAGCGAATGAATCCATCATAAAAATGCCGGGCAAACCAGAAGGGGCCAAATGGAACGACCCGCCAAAATACATCGACAAAATGAACTACCGTGGTGATGGTGCCGGATATTACAAAGGCGGGAACTCCCAGTTATTTACCTTGCCCATTAGCGGAGGGACACCAAAACAGCTTACGTTTTCCGAGTTTGACCACGGAGGCCCTATTTGGGCCAAGGATAACAGTCATTTATATTTTAGTGCCAACTTCCATAAAGATGAAGAATTTGAACCTGCCGATAGTGAAATTTATTCAATTAACGTGACTACAGGGGAAACCACTCCGCTCACAGACCGATATGGTCCAGACGGAAGTCCAGTTTTGTCCCCCGATGGTTCCAAAATTGCGTATTTGGGCTATGACGACCGCTTGCAAGGTTACCAAGTTACTCGTTTGTATGTTATGAACGCCGATGGTTCCGATTCCCAATTGATCTCCGGCGATTTTGACCGTGATGTGGAAGATATGGCTTGGAACAGTAAGGGCAACGGGCTTTATTTTAGCTATACCGACCAAGGTATGGGCAAATTGGGCTCGATCAGCCTATCGGGAAAGGTGGATAATATTACTGACGGACTCGGCGGTCTATCGCTGGGAAGACCCTATAACGCAGCAAGTTTCTCCGCTTCCAACAACAATAAATTCGCTTACACCATGGGTGATACCAGTCACCCATCCGATTTGGCGGCTGCCGATACCAAGACAACTAAGCGGCTTACCAACGTAAACGAAGACCTTTTCTCCTTCAAGAAATTGGGCAAAGTCGAGGAAATGTGGTGGGAATCATCATACGACCAAAGAAAAATCCAAGGCTGGGTAGTAACTCCGCCCGATTTCGACCCGTCAAAAAAATATCCGATGATTCTTGAAATTCACGGTGGACCCTTTACCAGTTATGGCGCAGTATATTCCGCCGAGATACAAGCCTATGCCGCTGCGGGATATGTGGTGCTCTACACCAACCCTCGTGGAAGTACCAGCTATGGTGAAGAATTCGGAAACCTGATACACCACGATTATCCCAACCACGATTACGAAGATTTGATGTCGGGCGTGGATGCCCTTTTGGAAAAAGGCTACGTGGATGAAAACAATTTGTTTGTTACCGGTGGTTCCGGAGGTGGTGTGCTTACGGCTTGGATCGTGGGCAAAACAGACCGTTTTAAAGCTGCCGTAGTGGCCAAACCTGTCATCAACTGGACCAGTTTTGTACTGTATGCCGATGGGGTTCAATTTTTCTCCAAATATTGGTTCGGTAAAAAACCTTGGGAAGACCCGGAAAATTATATGAGACGCTCTCCTCTGACCTACGTCGGCAATGTGACCACCCCCACCATGCTGTTGACGGGAGAGGAAGATTACAGAACGCCGATAGCGGAATCCGAGCAGTTTTACGCAGCCCTAAAGTTGGAAAACGTGGAAACCGCCATGGTCCGCATTCCAGGTGCTGGACACGGTATCGCCAACAAGCCCAGCAACTTGATTGCGAAAATCGCTGCTGTATTGGCTTGGTTTGATAAATACAAAGGGGGCGAATAAACCATGTCATTATGATAAAGCCAGTATTTCTTATAATAGCATTGATTTTGTTTTCCTGTAATGAAAAACAGGACAAAGTTGTTGCGAAGCCAGAGCAGACCAATAAAATCAATGTAGCTGAAGAATTGGCAAAAATCGAACAAGTCAGAAAGTCCTTTGAGCAAACAGTAAGGGAAAGACGATACGGGGATTTGGGAAAATTCACGACAAAGGACATGATTTCCGTTGGTCCCGGAAGTGAAGACTGGATAGCCTACCGAAAACTTAGAGAACAGCACGGAAATAAATTCCGTTACGACAGTATAAAGATGAATCCTAAGGAAACCGTGATATTATCCGATACCATGGCTTACGATTTTGGCGTAAGCTCCGTGTACTATACGGATGAAAACGGAACCGTGCACGAAATGGAAGATACGTTTATGGTAATCATGAAAAAAGATAAAGATGGTGAATGGAAGTTGCACAGGGAGCTTGCATCATCATTAGTAGTAGAATAATATTTTAAATATTTGTATTTGATATAGTTCCCCCGCACATAAAAATGCGTAATAACCCATCAACTATATCATTATGAAAAATCAATTCTTACTTAGTATTTCAGCATTGCTTACCATTGGATTTGCCACCAGTTGTGAGCAACCCGCCCCTCAACCTATGTCAGGGGAGGCATATTCTGCGCAAATTCAAAAAATCATTGAAGAAAAGAATGAAAAAATCGAAGGATTTTATGCTTCGGGCATGATTGACTCCGCTGCCGTACATTTCGCCGACAACAGTATCCAGTTTATGCCCAACCAACCTGCTGTTATCGGGGTCGAGAACTATAAAGCCGCTTGGAAACAGAACATTCAATTTGGAACATGGGAATTCGACCTTAATACGCAAGAAGTGAAGGCCAGTGGTGATTTGGCGACGGAATACGGCAAATACACCATGATATTTACACCAAATGAAAACTCGCCGATTCCAGCTATGGAAGATAAAGGCAACTATATGGTGCTCTGGGAAAAAATGGATGGAGATTGGAAAGTGGTCTGGGATGCTCCCGTTACCGAATTGCCGTTGCCAGGCCAAACTCCAGACTCAACTATGGTAGAATAAGTAGGCTCCAAAATGATTCAACAACTCCACATACCTAAAAATCCAACACTTTTACAGGTCGTAAAGTTTATGACCTATGTGGAGTTGACCCAAGAGGATATCTTAGAGGGTAGAACCGCCATATTTCCGAATGCGACCACCAATATTTTGTTTTCTTTGGATGAGGAGATACTGGTCAACAAAACCTCATCGGCCCATTCCATTTATACCTCCTGCAGCTCCACTGTGTTCTTTAAACCTTATACTGGAATGAAGTTCATGACCATTCAATTTAGTAGTTACGGGCTTTCCTATTTAAAAAAAATACCTGCTTTCGAGTTACTGGACACGTTGAGCGAGTTGGATATCATTTTTCCAGCTAGCGAGATCGAGCAAATCGCCACCCAACTTCGAGAATGTAAATCCATCGGAGAGATGTTTTCCTTGCTGGAAATATTCATCAGCAAAAAAATGGGATTTCCAGAAATTGATCCCAGGCTCCCCTGCGCACTGCAACTTTTGAATTCCGAAAACTCGATCTCTATTGATACGTTAAGCCAGTCCCTTTGCATTTCAAATCGAGGACTGCAAAAGTTGTTCAAAAAACATATTGGAATGAGTCCTGCATACTACCGAAAAATCATTCGCTTCAACAAGGCCGCTCAATTGCTTTCAAGCGATTCGAATGGCTCTTTGACCGAGATTTCCTATGCATGCGGTTATTTTGACCAGGCACATTTCATTAAAGATTTTAGGGAATTTGGAGGAATCTCCCCTTCCGAGTTCTTACGGTTCAAATCAAAGAGTTCGGATTTTTACAATTACAGAATTTCTGAATCGGATACCTTGGTTGCACTCAACGACCAGTACATCAAATCATGAAGAAAATTTTAATCGGGTTGGTACTATTCTCCTTTTGGGGAACCCTGCACTCCCAAAAATACATAGGCCCCATAATAGATATGCACCTGCACGCCTACAATCAAGAATTAGGCGGTATGATGTTCGGTATGGACCATCCAAATCCATTGAAAAATGAAATGTACAAGGGCGTGAAAACACCCGAACAGCTAAAGATGGAAACCTTTAAAAAAATGGATGAGCACAACATTGTGCTGGCGCTGACCTCCGATGGGCAATTATGGAAACAGGACGATCCAGAACGTATTCTGGTAAGTGGACGAAATATGCCTCTTGAACAGTTGAAAACGATGGCCGAAAAAGGGGAATTGGTAGCCATTGGTGAACTAAATCCGTTTTACGGCGGTGTTACCGCAGATGATGCCTCACTTGAACCCTTGTTCGATTTGGCCGAAAAAGCGAATCTGCCCGTAGGCTTCCATATTATGCCAGGAGGGCCTCCTGGTGGACTTTATCATATGGGAATGAGTGAAATCAGGGTAAAAAACGCCAACCCAAAACAGTTGGAGGACGTATTGGTCGCCCATCCGAACCTAAAGGTTTATGTAATGCACGGAGGCTGGCCTTATTTAGAGGATATGAAAGCTATGCTGTACATGCATCCGCAATTATATTTGGATGTGGCCGCGATTGACTGGGTATTGCCCAAAGCGGAATTCCATAACTTCATTAAAGGTTTGGTGGATTCAGGTTTCGGTAACAGAATCATGTTTGGCACCGACCAAATGGTATGGCCTGAGACCATCGATATTGCGGTGGACGCCATCAATTCGGCAGAATTTCTGACACTGGAACAAAAAGAGGACATTTTTTATGACAATGCCGCTGAGTTTTTGGGACTGTCCCAAACGCAAATTGACAATCATAAGAACCCATAAAACATAAAATTTGATAGATGAGAGTCAACTATTTTATATGTATTTATTGTTTTTTTATCGTGTCCATAAGCTTTGGTCAACTTACTAAAGAGGATGCGCCTAAAATCGAGGCCTTTGCCAAACAACTTTTTGATGAAGGAAAAACGCACGGTGCCCTGTTGGTTGCCGAGGGAGAAAACATAATTTATGAAGGAGCGTTCGGACTTGCCGACCGTAGCCTGAACATTCCCAACTCCCCTAAAATGCGATTCTGGGATGCAAGCGTGGGCAAAATGTTTACGGCTGTATTGATCTTACAACTGCTAGAAGAAGAAAAAGTCCTTTTGGGAGACCCCATATCCAAACACCTTCCATGGTTCAAGCATAAAATAGCCGATAAAATCACCGTTCACGATCTATTGAGCCATCGTTCCGGGTTCTCGAGTCAAGTTTATGAGGAAAGAGCGAAAGCGGAGCACGACCAAAAAAGCCAAAGGAGTATTCTGGAGCAAAAAATTGCAAAAACAGCTTTGGCATTCGAGCCGGGCACAGCATTTTTATACAGCAATACAGGATATGTGCTTCTTTCTGAAATTGTAATGGCTCATTTGGGGGATGATTACAATGTCATTTTACAGGAAAAAATCTTTAAGCCTCTGCATATGTCGGACACGTATTGGTCCGCTCCCATTTATGGGCCAAGCATGCCCGTTTATTATCTTGAAACAGGCGAGCCGTTGCTACCGGCAAAGGAGCTTGATTTTTCCGGTCCTGGTGGGGAAAAAACCACCTTGCAGGACTTGCATAAATTTATGATGGCCGTTGGAACGGATAAATTGATTTCAAAACAGTCTTGGGCTCTCGCATTTCAGCCCCATTCCCTGCCCGAAGAAGCAAAAAGTGGATGGGGACCTCACCAAAGTCCATACGGCTATGGTTTTAGCTTGATCGATTTCCCGTATATGGGAAATGAATTTGCTTCAACGGTCAGTCATGGTGGAGCTTCGGCCGGAACTTCCAGCTATGCACTTCGTTTTATTGACAACGACCGTATTGTTGTGCTTTGGAACAATGAATTTAAAAATCCGGTACTATTTGAGCTTTATCAAGCTTTAAGCGATATCGCCACAAAATAATTCATCATAAAATTAGAATCCCGGTTTACAATTGTAAACCGGGATTCATTTTGGGTAAATCAATAGCCAAGACAGCAGGTAAAACTATCGATTTGGGACTTAATTCCAGCCGCCGCCCAAGGCGCGGTACATATTTACCTGGGCCAACAACTGGTCTTTTTTGGTCTCTACCAATTCCATTCTGGATTCCAGGGCCTCTCGCTGTGCCAGAAGCACTTCGATATATTCAACCCTTGCGGATTGGAATAAACGAGTTGACAAGTCTATAGATTCCGTCAATGCCTGTACTTGACCATTTTTTAATTCATAGCTCTTTTTTAAGTTATCAATATTTGATAACTGATTCGCCACTTCGATATAACCATTCAAAATGGCCTTTTCATATTCGAAGACCGCTTGCAACTGTCGGGCCGTAGCATTCTTATACTGGGCCTTTATCGCATTTCGGTTAATCAATGGTGCTACCATATCACCAATGGCGGAATAGAGTACCGATTCCGGGGTTGTGGTCAAATACTTGGTATCGAAAGCTTCCAATCCCAAGCCAGCTTTAATGGTAAACTGTGGATAAAAATTCGCTTTGGCAGCTTTGGTGTCCAGTTTGGCCGCTGCCAATTCATATTCAGCGTTTCGAATATCTGGACGGTTCCGCAGCAACTGTGAGGGTATACCGGCATAAATGGTATCAATGGGTGTGTCGATAAAACCATCGGACGCCCTTTGAATATGCTGAGGAGTACGACCCAACAAAAAGTTCAATCGGTTCTCTGCCTCTACAATTTCCTGCTGAATTTCGTATTTATGGCTTTGGTTTTTCATCACTTCTGCCTGAAAACGCTTTACCGCCAATTCCGTGGCACGGGCTGCCTGCTTTTGCAGTTTTACCATGCGCAACGCATTCTGCTGAATCTCCAGGTTTTGGTCGATAATGGCCATTTGGTTGTCCAAGGCCATTAACTCGTAATAAGAGTCGGCAATTTCCGCAACCAGATGGGTCACCATAAAATTCTTGCCCTCTACGCTGGATAAATATTCGTAAACAGCTGCTTTTTTCTCGTTACGGAGCTTCTTCCAGACATCGATTTCCCAAGTGGCGAAGGCCCCGACCCTATAATTGGTCAAGGGTTCGGGGAACGCTTCGCCTTCCTTCACCTCAAGGTTTTTCTCTAGCGCACCATTTCGGGTATATTCACCTACTTTCTCAACCTCGGCGCCGGCCTGAAGGTTGACAAAAGGCAGATACTCCCCCTTTTTGGCCTGAATCCTATTCTGGGCCATATCTACCTGCTGTAGCATAATGTTCAACTCTTGGTTCTTCACCAAGGCCGAATCTATCAGTGCAATCAGGTTAGGGTCTTTAAAGAACGATCTCCATTCCACCAAACCGGTATTCGTGGTATCGGAGGATTGATTTTGATATACCACGGGGACCGTAACGTTCTCATCCCTTATCTCGCGAGTGGGCACGCAGGAATAGAGGGCCACCATGGTTATGGTTATGATTCCGACTAAAAGTGATTTGCTATGCTTCATCTTGGTTGCCTTTTTTATTCTTCTTTCCATTTTTTGAAGTCGTCATTTTTTTCAAACGTTGATTCATCAAGCGCAAACGGGCCTTCAATTTAAAAACCGTATCATTTCGATGAAAAAACTCTTCCGACATTGGTTCATCATGCTGATCCTTGATCAAGCTTTTTCCATCCGCCATTTTTGCAAATATGAAGTATAGGCCGGGAATCAATAAAACCCCAAATAACGTTCCTACAATCATACCTCCCATTGCAGAGCCGCCAATGGTCTTATTTCCTATGGCACCTGCTCCTGTCGCGATCACCAAGGGAATCAAACCGGCAATAAATGCAAAGGACGTCATCAAAATAGGTCGAAAACGCTGTCTGGCACCTTCTATGGCAGCATTAAGAATGGTAAAGCCCTCGCGACGTTTTTGCACTGCAAATTCCACGATCAACACGGCATTTTTACCCAGCAATCCCACCAGCATGATAATACCGATCTGGGCATATACATCATTGGCCAGCCCCATCGCCTTCAAGAGGAAAAAGGAGCCAAAAATACCAACGGGCAGCGATAGGATAACTGCCAAGGGCAACAAGAAACTTTCGTACTGTGCGGCCAAAACGAGGTACACGAAGATGAGTACGACTATAAAAATGTAAAGTGATTCATTTCCGCGCTGTGCTTCGTCATAGGATAGTCCCTCCCAAGCGATATCGTACCCTCTTGGCAAGGTTTGCTCTGCGACCTCTTCAATGGCCTTAATGGCGTCCCCACTTGTATATCCGGCAGCTGGCAAACCGCGAATGGCTGCTGAGTTGTACAGGTTGTATCTGGTAATCTCATTTGGGCCCAATCTTTTTTCCATGCTCATAAAGGCCGAATACGGCACCATTTCCCCTTTCTCGTTTTTCACAAAAAGCTTTTCTAGATCCGAAGGAAGCGCTCTGTATTCGGGGGCTGCTTGGGTATACACTTTGAAAAACCTACCGAAACGGATAAAGCCTTGTTCATAGGTACTTCCGATAAGGATGTTCAGGTTTTCCATCGCTTTTCCAATGGATACCCCTTTCTGCATGGCGGCCTTATTATTGATCTTTAGCTCGTACTGCGGATAGTTGGCCGCGTAGAAGGTGAACAATCCCTTCAACTCTTCTCGTTCTCGCAAGGCATCCATAAAATCGTTGTTGATGCGCTCAAACTCATGATAGTCGGTTCCGTCCGTTTTATCCAATAAACGCATGGAAAAACCACCTGAAGACCCAAACCCGGGCACCGCTGGGGGCTCAAAGTATTCGATAACCGCCCCAAGGTCCTTGGTCTCTTCCTCCAGCTCCTCCATAATCTCGTGAACGGAATGTTCCCGTTGCGACCATGGCTTAAGGTTGATCAAACAGGTGCCGGCGTTGGAACCCCGCCCTTCGGTCATGATTTCGTAACCGGCCAGGGAGGAAACGGATTCCACGCCTTCGGTCTCTTCACAGATAGCCTGAAGTTTTCGGGCAACCTCGTTCGTTCTTTCCAAAGTGGCACCTGGAGGCGTTTGGATAATCGCATAGATCATCCCCTGATCTTCATTGGGGATAAATCCTGCAGGAAGTGTTTGATTGGTAAAGAAAATACCGGCACAAAAAGCTATCAAAACGCCAAAGGTCACAATCCTTCGGTTCACAATCTTGCTCAATACGTTGATGTATCTTCCTGTGAGTTTCTCGAACCTCCTATTAAACCAATCTATAAATCGGTTAATGGGTGATTTTTTTCTAGGCTTACCGTGATTGTTCTTCAGCATCATGGCACAGAGAACCGGTGTCAAGGTAAGTGCAACTAACGCGGAAATAATAATCGACCCCGCCATGGTAATGGAAAACTGTCTATAAAATACACCGACAGGTCCCGTCATAAATGAAATAGGAATAAAAACGGACACCATCACCATGGTAATGGCGATAATAGCGCCACCTATTTCCCCCAATACTTCATAAGCGGCCTTGTAAGGCGTCATGTTTTCTTTTTCCATCTTCATATGGACGGCTTCCACCACCACAATGGCATCATCCACCACAATACCAATGGCCAAAACCAAGGCAAAAAGTGTAATCAGGTTAATGGACAGCCCAAAGAGCTGCATCACAAAGAATGCACCGATAAGGGATACGGGCACGGCAATGATAGGAATCAAAGTGGAACGCCAATCGCCTAAAAAGAGGAACACTACTACCGCTACTAGAATGAAGGCATCCCGTAACGTATGTAAAACCTGCTCAATGGAAGCATCCAGAAAGTTGGAAACGTCATAACTGATTTTATAATCGATTCCCGGTGGCATTTCCTCCTCAAGCTCTACGAGTTTTTCCTTTACGGCATCTATTACATCGCTACCGTTACTGCCAAATGTTTGTTTTAGGACTATGGAAGCAGATGGGTCTCCGTCCAAATTGGAGTAAATATCAAAGAACTCACTTCCAAGCTCCACATCGGCCACATCACCAAGTTTCAATAGTTCACCTTCGCCGTTCGCCTTAATAATGATATCCTTGTACTGCTCGGGTTCGTTATACCTATCCTGATAGACCAGCACATATTCCAGCGATTGCGCCCTTTTTCCGGAGCTACGCCCCACACGTCCGGGGCGAGCCAAAATACTCTGTTCCTCCATTGCCGTTAGGATTTCCTCGGCGGATACATCATAGGCTCGCATGCGGTCTGGTTTTAGCCAAACCCGCATGGCAAACTTCCGGCTACCTAAAATTTGGGCGCTTGCGATACCATTGATCCTTTGTATTTCGGGAATTATCTTGGTGTATGCATAATTGTAGAGAAATTTCTCATCATTGTCCTTGGCATCGCTGTACAGGTTAACGTACATCAACATACTGGGCTGTACGGGGGTAATGATAACCCCTTCGCGTTGCACAAGTTCGGGCAATAACGGCATTACTTGGTCTACCCGTGTCTTGACCCGAACAACAGCTTGGTTGGGGTCGGTTCCGGGTTCAAAAATGACACGCAACGTTCCTTCTCCTGCACTGGTGGCATCGGAAGCGATATAGCGCATACCCTGTACCCCGTTAATGGATGTTTCCAAAGGAATAAGGGTTGATTTCACCAACACATCGGCACTTGAACCTGGGTAAGCAATAAAAATATTGACCGTGGTCGGCGCGATTTGTGGAAACTGCGAAATGGGCAGTTGTTTTATGGCCAGCAGTCCCGTAAATACAATTATGACCGAAATCACAATAGCCAATACAGGTCTGTGTATGAATTTTTTAAACATTGTAAAAGATTATGGGATTGTTACTCAGAATATAACTCAAGGTGCGACAACACGGATTCGGGTTTTTCAAATTGATAATGAATCTTTTCCCCGTTCCTTACCATCCGGATACCTTCCAAAAGGATCTTGTCCTTTAAAGAAAGGCCTTTTTCAACCACGAATAGGTGCTGTAACTCTGCGCCAACTTTAATTTCCCTTTGCTGTACCTTGTCGTTCTCATCGATTACAAAAACAAATTTTTTGTCCAATACTTCAAATGTTGCCTTTTGCGGTATGAGCATTGCTCCGTCCAAGGGAACGCGCATTAAAATACTTCCGGTTTCACCATGCCTAAGAATGCCATCCGGATTTGGGAATGTGGCCCTAAAGGCAATGTTTCCCGTTTCGTGGTTGAACTCTCCCTCAATGGTCTCGACCACCCCGGGCTGATTGAACCTCTTGTTGTTGGCCATCAATAGTTCCACCTTTTGTTTCTCATTTTTCTTGGCGCTTATTATATAGTCGAGGTACTCTGCTTCGGGCACATTGAAATAGACCCACATTTGCGAGTTATCCGAGAGTTTGGTCAGCAGCTCTCCTTCGTCCAACAAGCTACCTTCCCTAACCTCAAGATGGTCCATTATACCATCGAACGGAGCCTTGATATTGGTAAAGCCCAAGTGGGTCTCCGCCAATGCGACCTCTGCCTTGGCCCTGTCAAATTCGGCCTTTGCCATGGCCAGTTCGTTGGCCGATACTACTTCACCATCTGCTAATAATTTGGTGTTCTGGTATTCGATTTCGGCAACCTCTGCCTCTGCTTTGGCTTTTTGTAGGTCAGCTTGGTACACGTTGGGCATGATATGGAACATGCGCTGTCCCTTTTTTACGAATTGACCTTCATCTACATAAATATCCTGCAGATAACCTTTTTCCAAGGCCCTTAATTCGATATGCCTGACCGAATGAATTTGGCAGACATAATCCTTGGTTATAGAGGTATCCAACTGTATTGGACTTGAAACAAGATATTTGGTTTCTTCTTTGTTTTCGTGTTTTTTGGATTCGCAGCTCACATAGCACATCGCTACAAGCAAGCCGATGAAGATGGAAAATCTCCTCATAGTTTTACTGGTTTAAAAAATATTTAGAAAATGGTCAAGGGAAGTCCGAATCCATGTAAAGGGACCTGCCCTTGGTTATTGATTGTTACCCAAAGGTTTGTAGATGCAGCAAAGCACAGGTTCGGCCTTGCTTAAATAAAAATTCTAAATACGGAAAACCTGAAATCTAACATGCTTCTTTATGGGAGAAGACAATTTGGGCCGTTCCAACCCAAAATTACCGTTAGATTCCAAAAACAGTTGCCCCCATGAGGCGGCAAATTCATAGGCGGCAGAAATAGTGCCCTGTTTTACTGAAAAACTATGTGATGCTACTTCTTCCTCTCGCTCCTCCTTTTCCTCAACGTCGATTTCGGCGCAATGCCTTTTTTCCAATCCCAATTGGAGCGCGTTGAACGTGGCAGCGGAGCGATGGTTGTCTAAATCTTGAAGATGGCAGGCATTATTCGCATCTGTAGTTGTTTGCGAGTCTGCATATAAATTGACGAATCCACCCAATAGTAGGATAAAGAGCGGAAACAAATATTTTGCAAATGCCTTTTTCATTTCAAGGGACAAAGCTATGTTACCCAATGTTATCCAACAAATGGTTGTTGTTAATTATGGTTAAAATCGATTAGTGGACTATTTTTCTTGATGAAAATTTCGTAAACGCCGGTCAAAAATTAGAATTAAACAAATTGTACTTTTTAAATTTCCCCGGAACCCCAACTTTTCAACTGATGACTTGAACGAAAAAACGTCCAAATTGAATCTTTTCCATTAATTTACATGCAAAAGTTACCATTCCGTTTTGAAAGCTACCGAACACCCTTTTTACCATCATTTAAAAAAATATGTTTCTTTTGAGGATACCGATTTTCCTAAAATACTGTCCCACTTTGAAACGCTCACTTTAGCCAAAAAGGAAATAGCGATGCAAGCGGGCAATCCTTGCAACCACAATTACTTTGTAATCAAGGGCTGCCTACATATGTACTTTACATCGGAAAATGGCGCAGAACGTACGGTGCAGTTTGCTTTGGAGGGTTGGTGGCTGACTGATTTTTTGGCTTTCCAGAACCGTACAAATACAGATTTCAATGTACAGGCCGTGGAAAAAAGTCAGGTTTTATGCATTAGCAACGAACAACAGGAGCTGTTGCTCAAGGAGTTTCCCGTACTAGAGCGCTATTTTAGGACCATTTATCAAATTGCTTATGGGGCCTCGTTGATCAAGGTAAAATACGTCTATGATTTGTCCAAAGAGGAAATCTATCTTCATTTTACGGAGCATTTTCCTGAGTTTGCCCAACGTGTTCCACAATACTTGATCGCTTCTTTTTTAGGGTTGACCCCGGAATATGTAAGTGAGATACGGGCCAAGAATCGTTCTTAAACCCGTTTAATTTTTCTGGCCCCCGATTGAAATACCTTAGCGTCATCATTCTAAAAGATACCATTATGGAAAAAAGAATTCAAATTGATGCTGTGGAACCTTTGGCCTTTAAAGCTATGTTCGGCCTGGAAAAATATCTACAACAAAGCCAGCTGGACAAAACCCATTATGAGTTGATAAAAATAAGGGCGTCCCAAATCAATGGATGTGCCTTTTGTTTGGATATGCACACCAAGGATGCCCTAAAGTTGGGAGAGGACGCAAAACGATTGTTTTTATTGGATGCTTGGTGGGAGACCGAGCTTTTCTCCGAAGAGGAACGGGTAATCTTAAAGGCTACTGAAGAGATTACCTTGGTCCATAAAAATGGACTTAGTACAGAAACCTACGAGAACGCCATCAAATTATTTGACGAACATTATCTCTCCCAAATAATAATGGCCATTATCACCATAAATGCGTGGAACCGAATTGCGATAAGCACCCATAAACCTATACCGAATTGAGTACTTTGCGCAAAATAATCTTGCAGAGGCCCATATTTGGGCCTTTTTTGTTTAACGTATTCAAACAAATATACCCTATATTAGTGTGTGCTAAATACCTCAAAGTTGTTATGAGAATCAAATTTGCTTTTTTATGTACACTGGTACTTTGCTGCACAGCATGTAAAAACTTTAAGTCCGATGAAAAGGATGCTGAGGCAAAAGATGAAGACTTCAATACCATAAAAATCAACAATGAATATCAGATAAGCGTTCCCCGCTTCATGAACGGTACCACGGGACTGAACGAGGAAGCTTCGTTGCAATTTCAAAGTCTTCTCAAGGAAACCTATTTGATCATTATTGAAGAACCCAAAGCTGGTTTTGAGGAGGTTTACAGGGATTTGGAGCAATATGACGATGAACTTTCCGTATTGCAGAACTATAGGGACGCACGCCTTAAGATACTGTCCAGGACAACGGAAATCATCAACAAATCCAATTCAAAATCTTATAAGGTCAATGGTTTAGATGCAGAATCCTTGGAGCTAGATGCCAAGGTAAACGGTGTGGACGACGAAATCTCGTATTTCTTGACCTTTATTGATGGAAACGAAAAGGTTTATATGCTCATGTGCTGGACCCTAAAGAACAAAAAGGAGGAGCATAAAAAAACCTTTAAAACGATTGCCGAATCTTTTGAACTTACCGATTAGGAAACCGCTTTAAAGGTTAAGGTGCTTGTTTGTTCCCTTAATTGTCAATTCGAGTGAAATTCCTAAGGAATTTTGTGTCGAGAATAGAGCCTTAGCTTGATGCTGCGGTTCTCGATACGATTTTTTCAAAGAAAAATCACTCGAACTGACATATTTCCATAATAAGGGTTATATAACCTGATTTATTATATTATCTACTTGCTCAAGTACATTTTTCTCCTGGCGTACAAGTTATAGAACTCATCATCTTTTAGGCTATCAATGAACAGGATGCTCTCACCGGTACTCTTCATTTCTGGCCCCAAATTCTTGTTCACGTTAGGGAACTTGTTGAAGGAGAACACTGGCTGCTTGATCGCATAACCATCCAAATGTGGCTTAAAGTCAAAATCCTTTACTTTCTTATCTCCCAGCATCACTTTGGTCGCATAGTTTACGTAAGGCTCTTTGTATGCCTTTGCTATAAACGGAACGGTACGCGATGCCCGTGGATTGGCCTCGATGATGTAAACGATATCATCCTTGACCGCAAACTGAATGTTGATCAAACCAACCGTGTTGAGTGCCAAAGCAATCTTTTTGGTATGGTCTTTTATCTGTTGCAGTACAAATTCGCCCAAGTTGAACGGCGGCAAAGTAGCGTTGGAGTCACCTGAGTGGATTCCACAGGGTTCAATGTGCTCCATTATACCGATAATGTACACATCCTCTCCATCACAAATGGCATCTGCCTCTGCTTCTATGGCCCCGTCCAAGTAGTGGTCCAACAGCAACTTGTTGTTTGGTATCTTACGCAATAAATCCACTACGTGCGCTTCCAGTTCTTCTTTGTTGATCACAATTTTCATTCCCTGTCCACCCAATACATAAGATGGCCTTACCAACAATGGGAACTTTAGTTCATCTGCCAAATCCAAGGCTTCGTCGGCTGTTTCGGCCACACCGAATCTTGGATAAGGAATATCGTTGTCCTTTAACAAGGTGGAGAAACTCCCCCTATCCTCTGCCAAATCCAAGGATTGGAAACTGGTTCCGATAATATTGATTCCGTATTTGTCCAGTTTTTCGGCCAATTTCAATGCGGTCTGACCTCCCAACTGCACGATTACGCCTTCTGGTTTCTCGTGAAGGATAATGTCGTAAATATGCTCCCAGAATACGGGCTCAAAGTAAAGTTTGTCAGCCGTATCAAAATCCGTGGATACCGTTTCCGGGTTGCAGTTGATCATGATGGTCTCATAGCCGCATTCCGCAGCTGCCAACACCCCGTGCACACAGCAATAATCGAACTCGATTCCCTGTCCGATACGGTTTGGGCCCGAGCCCAGTACCACAACTTTTTTCTTGTCCGTAACCACACTGTCGTTGGCTACGTAGCGCTCGCCATCGGCGGTCTCTACCTCCTCCTCAAAAGTGGAATAATAGTAAGGTGTTACCGCTTTGAACTCCGCCGCACAAGTATCCACCAATTTGTACACACGATTGATGTTCAAATCCATTCGCTTGCTGTGCACTTCGCTCTCCCAACAATCCAGCATGTGGGCAATCTGTCTGTCCGCAAAACCTTTTTGTTTGGCTTCCAAAAGCAAGGCCTTTGGCAAACTTTCTATGGTATATTTTGATATTTCCTGTTCCAAATAGTGCAATTCCTCGTATTGTTTAAGGAACCACATATCGATCTTGGTGATTTCGTGAATGCGTTTCAATGGAATCCCAAGTTGAATGGCATCGTAGATCACAAAAACCCGGTCCCAACTGGGCACTCTTAACTTCTCGATAATGGTCTCATAATCCTTGTACCCTTTTCCATCGGCACCCAAGCCGTTTCGTTTGATCTCAAGGGATTGTGTGGCCTTGTGCAAGGCTTCCTGGAACGAACGTCCAATGCCCATCACCTCTCCCACAGACTTCATCTGTAGTCCCAAAGTTCTGTCGGAACCTTCGAATTTGTCAAAGTTCCAACGTGGTATTTTTACGATTACGTAGTCCAAAGTCGGCTCGAACAAGGCTGATGTGGATTTGGTAATCTGGTTGTCCAACTCGTCCAACGTATAGCCGATGGCCAATTTAGCGGCGATTTTTGCAATCGGGTATCCGGTAGCTTTGGATGCCAATGCAGACGATCTTGATACCCTTGGGTTGATTTCTATCGCTATAATATCTTCTTTTTCATCTGGGCTCACGGCAAACTGTACGTTGCACCCTCCTGCGAAGTCCCCTATACTGCGCATCATATGGATGGCCATATCCCTCATTCGTTGGAATGTACTATCTGAAAGCGTCATAGCCGGTGCCACAGTGATGGAGTCCCCAGTGTGGATACCCATGGGGTCCATATTTTCAATGGTACAGATGATCACCACGTTGTCGTTTTTGTCCCGCAAAAGCTCCAACTCATATTCTTTCCAGCCCATTAAGGCCTTGTCTATCATTACCTCATGGATGGGAGAAACTTCCAATCCATGGCTCAACATATCATCAAAATGCTCCGGGTCGTGAACAATACCCGCTCCTGCCCCACCAAGGGTAAACGAAGCTCTAATCACCAAGGGGAAACCGAATTCCTGGGCAATTTCCTTTCCTTTTAAGAACGATGTGGCGGAAGCTTGAGGTGGCATACCTATCCCTATTTTGAGCATGAGTTCCCTAAATTTCTCACGATCTTCCGTAATGTTGATGGCATCGATATCCACACCTATGATCTCCACGCCAAAATCTTCCCAGATGCCTTTTTCGTCTGCTTCGATACAGAGGTTCAATGCCGTTTGGCCTCCCATTGTGGGCAATACAGCATCAATATTGGGGTGTTTTTGAAGTATTTCTATGATCGATTTGGTAGTCAACGGTTTTAGATAAACATGGTCTGCCATGGCAGGGTCCGTCATAATTGTAGCGGGATTGCTGTTTATCAAAATTGTCTCGATACCGTCTTCCCGAAGGGAGCGAAGTGCCTGGGAACCAGAGTAATCGAACTCACATGCCTGACCGATGATGATCGGACCAGAACCAATAATCAAAATGGAATTTAAATCTTTTCTTTTCGGCATTTTCTTTAGGGGTTTCTCGTTATTTGCTTATATGTCAAAAAAAAGGTGTTACCTAGAAAAGTAACACCTTTAATTTAAATAATAGATACTATCATTATTTTTTATGTCTTGGCTCAGAGGAAACGGTTAATCTTTTTCTTCCCTTGGCTCTTCTTCTCGCAAGAACTTTTCTACCATTGGCAGTCGCCATGCGCTCCCTAAAACCATGCTTGTTTCTTCTCTTCCTTTTGGATGGTTGATACGTTCTTTTCATTTCCGAACTGTTTTATGGATTTTGTTGATGGGAAATTTGTTTTCCCTAAAAAATTCTGGGCGCAAATATACGAAGACTTTTTACTTTGGCAAGTCCAAACTTAAAATATTTAATTAACTTTTTAGTACTTTTGCCAGCGCTTAACTTAAGGTAAAAATCACTAGACCATATGTTCAATAAAAATATCAAGCTCGTTATTGCCGTTCTTATCATTGCTTATGCCGTTTACCAGTTTGTGGAGGGCAATATTGGCAACGGAATCGCATTGATCTTGCTCTCCCTCGTGTTCATTTTTCTGTACTTTAGGAATGAATTTATCCTGTTGGCTTTTCTTAAGATGAGAAAGCAGGATTTGGACGGGGTTCAACGGTGGCTCGATAAAATAAAGAACCCAGAGTCCGCTCTGATCAAAAAACAAGTGGGGTACTACAACTACTTGCACGGCATTATCTTTTCACAAAAAAACCTGACCCAGGCCGAAAAATACTTTAAAAAGGCATTGAAATATGGTCTCACCATGGATTATGATGTGGCCATGGCCAAATTGAGCTTGGCGGGCATTGCCATGCAAAAGCGCAGAAAGCGCGAAGCCACCCAATTGTTGAACGAGGCCAAAAAGTTGGACAAGAACAACATGCTTACCGACCAGATCAAGATGATGCAGCAGCAGATGAAGAAGATTTAATCTTCCTCCACTCCTTATCTTCTTTTTTTTCTATTGGATTGGCGATTCGTCAATTCATATGGCCCATCCGTAAATTCATTGCAATTTATTAAGTTCAAATTCCATAGTTTAGTTCCAAAGACTCAACCTGTTTGGACATTCATTGATATCGTTTAATAGAACGATATTTCTTGTAAAAGCTACCTGAGAGTATATTGTTGGTATCGTGGGTACAAGTTCGTTTCATTTTTTGGGAGCATACCAAATGCCGCCAATTCAACATAACAACCAAATCTTAAATAAAACAATATGGATATTGATGAAATTATAGAAAAAGGATATTTAACCTCAGCCGAAGAAGAGAAATGGAATTCTACACATCATTCAATGGTGATGAACTTGATTAAAAACAATGAAATTAAAGACCATTGCTTTATAAGGAATTATTCGTCGGAAAAATCTTTTACCAATATTGATTTATCGATTGCTGAAAAATTTGATATACTGGAAGCTAGCATTGATTGGTATAAGGATTTTCTTAAATCAAAAACTAAAAAAGAACAGTCACGATTTAGAAATGTTCAAATATACAAACAAGCCATTGAGTTTGGTGTTTTATTAAAAAAAGAAAGGTCTACCCTAAAAGAATGGTTGAAAATATATGAGACTTATCAAACAGATGATTTCATCTCTAAAAAAAAGAGAGAAAAGTTTATAAATTTTTACAAAGATTATTTAAATGGAACATTTGATAATGAAGTATCCAATCTTCTTGACCTGCTAAAGCATAAAAAAAGTTATAAGTATACAAATTATGAAATTGATTTAATATTGTTGACCAAGGCCAATGCAAGATTATACGAAGTTCTTTTAATCGATAAAAAGAATAAAACCTTTTGGGCAATTGGAAAAAATGATTACAAATTATATTATTTTGATTCCAATTCCTTTGTAAAAGATCCATTTGGATTTCAGCTTAATTTTGGAGATGATATTAATAAACTTCATAAAAAAATGGTGAGGGATATTGATAGATGTTCAAACAAATTATTCTTTTGGACCGGTAAAAAAGCAATCAATCAATATATTAGATATCATAATAAAATAATTATCCTTTTTGCCAAATCCTTCTTAGATAGACCTGGCATGATTATAGCTTCGCTGTCTTGTACGCTTAATAGTATAGAAGAAGATGAACGTAGAATAATTCAAGTAATTAAAAACTTTACTGCAAACTCTTCTTCCTATACGAATAATAAGGCTGGTGTAATTAAAGTTGGAATTGGTTTTGCTGGTTGGGAAGGACCATCATTATATAAAAATCATTGGATTTCTGAAGATTACAAAAATGGTTTGTATATAGAACAATCTTTTGGTAGCGAAGAAGAAGCAAAGATTAAATTTGAAGAACGAGCTGTTCAATTAATCAAAAAGGGTAAATATATTTTTTGCAGCTCTACCTATGATTGTTCAATCGAAACTTTAGAAATATAGTGTTATATAACACTATACCAAAAATCAAAGCCGGCCATCGCCAAGCTACGATTCATCGACTAACCGATAAGTACAATCTAAATTTACGTCGACTCTCAAAATGAACTCAAAGTCCATATCCGTCAATTCAAATGGGGCATTGGTCAATTTCCTTTGATGTTTTATCCAGAAAAAATCTAACTTCACTTATCTGTCGCTAAAGCGTCATTAAAACGACGTTTAGCTTAATAGTTGTAGTGCATTTGAGAGCAACCTAATGAAAATAAAGAAACTAATATTAATAATGGGAATTTTAAGTAGCGTTTTCGGATTTAGTCAAAACAAAAATCTAATTGAACTGACTTCAAATCAAGACGCTGAAGAAGGTTGGCAAGATTTAATTTTCACAATCACTAAAAAGGAAAAAATCGACAATGGATTTTGGAGTTTGACTTGTAAAGCAAAATATGAAAATCTGATTGTTGGACTAAAAATCAATATTGCGGACGGAATTCCAGCCGGAATCGTGAATAATGAGCTTGATAATACACGATTTGTAGAAAACGGAATTGAAATACAATCAATCGGAACTGAAAGCGATAAGCTGATAAGTGTAATTTCTAAACTTTACGGACAACCTAAACAAACGAAATTCTCGACTGAAAAACTGACTTTCACAATATTTCCTTTAAACCGAGAAAACGCAACTTTAGAAAATGGTCGATTTAAATTTAAGCTGTTTTTTGACGACAACAATGAGCAAAATCTATACGCTGAATTCTATCTAAATCCTGACTTAAAAAACGGAACTGTCGAATTGAATGAAAAGGATGAGGAATATCGCCAGAATATTGTAAAACTGTTATCTGAAAAATGAAAAAACGCACTACAACAATGTATAACCGCAATTACGGCGGATTCAACTACGTCCGAATCCACTCGGAATTGCTAAAGCCTGTGCTAAACCGAAAATAATCGCTAATTTAACCCGTAACTGACGGTTATACGATACCGATAAGTGTAACTCCCCAAAAATTATTGCTCAATAATTAACCATACAATAATGTATTTCCCCCTCAACCTAAACGGTATTACCCTTCACCCCCTATTCGGTGATTTCCTAAAAGGAGAACCATACATTTTTGATTTTTCATCCAACAACCCAAAGAATCTTGAATACAACCTATTCGATTTCGAGGAATTCAATACCATGGTTTTTGACGAGTTGGATGCATCTTCCCACCAATGGGGCATTGGCAAATATTTGGAAGAGCGAAAGAGTCTCCTAAGGGCTTACCCGAATATTATCGAGGAACAACGGTATTATCATCTCGGTCTGGATATTATCGTGCCGTATGACACCCCAATGTATTCCCCTCTGGACGCCGAAGTCCATAAAACAGGGAAAGAAACCGTAGTTGGTAATTACGGGGGCTATAT
Source organism: Flagellimonas oceani (assembly GCF_011068285.1). Taxonomy (NCBI): domain Bacteria; kingdom Pseudomonadati; phylum Bacteroidota; class Flavobacteriia; order Flavobacteriales; family Flavobacteriaceae; genus Flagellimonas; species Flagellimonas oceani. The sequence continues at coordinate 2,009,887 of NZ_CP049616.1, forward strand.
CATCCTAAAGCATGATGTCAACGGCGTAGTTTTTTATTCTTTATATGGCCATTTGAAAACACCGCACCCAGTCAGCGAAGGTGAAAACATTAAAGCTGGTCAAAAATTTGCGCATATCGGGAAAGAAAGTGATAGCGGCGGTTGGTTTTGCCATGTCCATCTACAAATTCTCACCCAAGCAGCGATGGATGCCGGATATTCCGATTGGGGATACATTTCGCCAGGATTACTATCAAACGTGGAAACATATTTCCCTTCGCCCTACTTCCTGTTCAAATATTAAAAACAATGTACCTAAGAGCTTATTTCTAGTATTCAGTATTGGACAATAAACCGTTTGTGAAAATTCAACTATATCCTATTAGTATAAACTATGTAAAATCTGCATCCGTCAATTGAAATAGGCCATCCGTCAATTGCGGGTACTTTTTTTCCCTGTTTTCTTATTTCTTCGCCGCTCGTTTCGGATTTCGAATAACACGACCAAATCCGATTAATGCCATACTTACATGAAAATTATTAAAACATCTGTTCTTCTTATTGTTGTTCTATACTTAACAGGGTGTGCCTCCAAATACAGAACAATTCAGCCTGGAGGCCTCAATTACATCTCGACCAATGAAGTTGGTGGAATATCCCTTCAATACAGATATGATCTGTTGGATAAGAAATATGAGAAAAAAGAAGAAAAAAACGGGGTTAAATTGGTTGCAGTTAAAATTACCAACAACTCTGACCGGGATATAATGTTTGGTAAAGATGTTGCATTGGAGTATGAAAATGGCAATGGCGTTTATATCATGGAAAATGAAAAAGTCTTTAAAACACTAAAGCAAAGTCCTGCTTCCTATCTGTGGTATTTACTTTTGACCCCTTTAAACCTTTATACTTCCAAACCAGGCCCAAATGGTTTACCTGTAGAAACGAGTTCCACTCCCATTGGTTTAGTCTTGGGTCCTGGTATAGCGGGAGGAAACATGATAGTTGCAGGTTCGGCCAATAAAAAGTTAAAGACTGAATTGTTGGAATACAACATCAGTGGTACGGTCATAAAAAAAGGAGAAACAAAATATGGACTTATCGGCATAAGAACGGATACCTATGATGCACTAAAACTCAAAATTCAGTAAGGAGGTCACCTAATAAGAGAAAAATGGAATTTAACGCCCTGTACTCCCGAGGAAAGAAACCCTCGAACTTTGGTATATAGTTAAATATGTATCAACACATGTTTATGTGCCTTTTAAATGTCTTTAGTTATTTAAATCCAAACTATGCTGAACAAAGAATTAATCAAAGTTCTATCAAAAATCTACAGGTATGAGAACTCGAAGTATGACCCTGAAAAGAAAATCGATGTTTACCGACATACCGATCAATTAGCTCCACAACAACAAGAACATCTTGAAGCCAGTAATTTTGAACCCAACAGGATTACAAAATATGAACATAATGAAGTTGTAAACGAACTAAAGAACATCATAGAGAACCATAACCTTGAATACATGGTCTCCAATCTTTTCATTAAGGCCGTCGGGGCTGGTTTCAATAGAGGAATACAACCTATTTTCAGTTACTATTTTGCCAAAAACATGCCTCTTCATGATTTTAAACCTTGCTCCGCCAATGTACTTGAGCAAAATAATGTTTGCCGAGTATGTGGTATACAGGACACCGTATGGAGCAATGACAGCAAAAATCTGTATGATCTATATATAGGATATTGCAGGTTCGGTGGCTATAGCGAAATACTCTTGGATCTAAAAGAGATTCTAACCTTTGAGGGTGTAATTGCTACGGATGATGAAAAAAACACCTTTTTAGAAGTACTTGACATTATTGAAAAAGCACCTCGGGATGAAACTCCCTCTGGTCTACTCAAGAGATTATCCAAGGAGCGTTGTCTTCCAAAAAGCAACAATATTTCTCGTACCTGGATCGTAAAGTGTATGGCTGAGTTAGGAATACTTAGAAATTCATATGACAACGATTACAGCATTATGAATGCATTTGTACCCTATGAACAAAAGCTCGAATGGGAATTAAACATCCATAAAAGCTCCCTTCCAAGAGCCGATGTCGAATTCCCCATTTCTTCATGGCAAGGAGAATTAGGTATTAACAGAGCACTAGCAAATAAAATTATTGATAATGCCAGCAAGTAGTAACAATTCCTAAAAAACTAAAAGTGTAAATCACCTCCCCGTACTCCCCACGCGGTAATACCCTTTGTTCGGGATTTCAATAGTGTACTTTTTACGTGATGAGTTGTTCAAGTGCGGCTCGCGCAACCATGGATTGTGGCGCTTTAAAATCTTGTAATTGATCTCGTAGAGCTCTGCAAAATCCGCCCAGTTTGTAACGGCCGTGTCCACTTCAACCTTAAATGTGGGCACTTTTGCGTACATATCTTCCTCTTCCAGTTGAAAGCCGTATTTATCGCGGTTGGAAATGATCTCCTTTATCGCCAAGATACGGAACACATAACGTCCGGTCTCCTGCCCCAATAACAAATCGTAGTAACCGTCCACTTGCTGAATGCCCATATATTTTTGGATGCCCGCAGGACCAGCGTTGTAGGCGGCGGCGGTCAAGGTCCAGCTTCCAAAGCGATCTTTCCATTTGTTCAAATAATCACAGGCCACTTGGGTAGCTTTTTCAATATGATAGCGCTCGTCCACATTATCGTTAACCTCTAGGCCGTACTCTCTTCCGGTACCCTTCATAATCTGCCAAAAACCTGTGGCCCCAGCCGGGGAAACCACATTTTCCAGACCGCTCTCGGCCACGGCGAGATATTTAAAATCGTCGGGGATGCCGTTCTTTTTAAGGATCGGTTCAATGATCGGAAAGTATTTATTGGCCCGCTTCATCAACAAAAGTGCGTTGGACTGCCAATAGGTGTTCACCAAAAACTCACGATCCACCCGCTCCATGATTTCCGGGTCTTCCTGCGGAACGGCTTCACCTGCAAAGTTGAGGTCCTTGGGAATCTCTATGGCACTGATCTGGTAGGTGTCCGCCACATTTTTGTCCGTGGTCTCCGGCTCGGCCACCTTTGCTACAGGTTGCTCTTCAACTTCATTGGTCTGCACGGCAAAAATCAAAGTGCTCACAACAGCTATCAATCCTATAAATGCCAATATGTTTTTCAGATGTTTCATGTCTTCCCGATTAAATGTTATGTAAAGATACTATTATAAAGACGAAATTATTCCAAAATAATTGTGGGGAGATGCTCATTGAACCATCGGGCCCGGTGAATGATCATGGTATGGGTGCCATTTTTCACCACATGGCAGTTCTTGATATTGACCATGGGGAATACGGCATCCCGATCACCTTGTATATGCACCAAATTGTCCGGCGGGGTCTCTTGCTCCCAATTCACGATCTGGTCTAAGCACCAATCAATGTAATACTTGTCCCGAATGGATAAATATTTCTCGTACAAATGAAGGCGCTTGGTCACCGTTTCACCAAAGGCGTACTTGGCCAACAGCTCCACATTGTTCACCAATCCCGTGGGCAACAGCTTATGTACTTTGGTGTACTTGGCAAAAAGCATCCGTTTCGGCAATTCGTGCCTGCTTTTTACCGAGGATACCACAATGACCTTTTTTACGGGGATGATCTTCGCCATCTCCTGTACCAACATCCCCCCGAAGGAAACGCCCAATAGCACAGGGTCCGGGCCATGGATTTTTTCGCACATCTTTTGGGCATAATCCGTAAGGCTCATCCCTTTTTCGGGAACAAACCATTCCAGTTTATGTACGCTAAATTGATTTTCCGGCAGCTCGATCCCGTCAAAGATGGAAACGTTCGCAGCCATTCCCGGCATCAGGTACACATGGGTTTTATTATCGGACATATGGCACCAAATATCGCTAAGCACTAGGAAATTAGCAATATTTTGACTAATTTTGTATCCCTTTTGCAGCCAACCCCGCGAAACGAACATATTTTTTTAATCAGGGGAATATAGAAATGCCTTATTCCGGTATTTCTAAGGTCATTTAAAAAAACAAGTACTATATGACAACATTGGAAATCACTGACAATAGTTTCTTACGTCAATTTGAAACTACGGTCAATGGGCATTTAGCCAAAATTGAGTACTCTTCACAGGAGCGCAAGGTATTTTTGACAAAGCTGGTTATTCCAGAAGAAATTACCGAAGAGGGTTTTAAAGAGGATTTTATTAAAGCGGTATTGAACGAAATCCAAGAAAACAACCTTAGGGTTGTGCCCACTAGCCCACAGATTGCAGGTTTTCTTAGAAAAAACAGGCAATACAAAGAGATGTTACCGGTAGGAATCCGTATCTGATCCTGACCGGACATCCAAAAAGCATGTAAGCCTCCTTATCGGGAGGTTTTTTTATGCCGTTACCTCACTGGAAACAAACTCGAACCGTACCAGACCATCCGCATCAATGTCCGTTAGTTCCACTTGGTGCAAGGTATTCACCAATTCGGGGTCCCAGGGCGCCTTTACCTTCACGTAGTTCTCGGTAAATCCGTGGATGTAGCCTTTTTTGTTCTCGCCCTCGAACAGAACGGTGCGCACCGTTCCCAATTGACTCTCATAAAAAGCCCTACGTTTTTTGGCCGATAGCCCACGGAGCATCTTGCTACGCTTGCTACGCACTTTTTTGGGCACCACCTCGCCCATTTCGGCAGCCACGGTATTATCCCTTTCGGAATAGGTAAAAACGTGCAGATAGGAAATATCCAATTCGTTCAAAAAATGATAGGTCTCCAAAAAATGTTCATCGGTCTCCCCCGGGAATCCAACGATCACATCTACCCCGATACAGGCATGGGGCATGGCGTTTTTGATACGCTTTACCCGATCTACATACAAATTGGACAAATATCGGCGGCGCATCTTTTTTAAAATGTCGTCGCTACCGCTCTGCAAGGGTACGTGAAAATGAGGGACAAAAGAATTGCTCTGCGCCACAAAATCGATGGTCTCGTTCTTGAGCAAATTGGGTTCAATGGACGAGATACGAAGCCGATGGATGCCATCAATGGTGTCCAGGGCCTTCACAAGGTCCAAGAACGTATGTTGGTGCTTTTTGTTGCCGAACTCCCCTTTGCCGTAATCGCCAATGTTCACGCCCGTCAACACAATCTCCTTGATGTCCTGCGAAGCGATTTCCCTTGCATTGTTCAGTACATTGTCCAACGTATCGCTACGTGAAATTCCGCGGGCCAGCGGAATGGTGCAGTACGTACATTTGTAATCGCAGCCATCCTGAACCTTTAAAAAGGCACGCGTTCGGTCGCCAATGGCATAACTGCCCACATAAAAATCGGCATCGGCTATTTCGCAGGAATGCACTTCGCCCTTGTCGTTTTTGGTAAGGTCGTTCAGGTAATCGGTGATTTTGAACTTCTCCGTGGCGCCCAGCACCAAATCCACACCGTCCACCTCGGCCAATTCTTCCGGTTTTAGCTGTGCGTAGCAGCCCACGGCCGCCACAAATGCCTCGGGATTGGCTTTTTGGGCCTGTTTTACGATGGTCTTAAAACGTTTATCGGCATTCTCCGTTACCGAACAGGTATTGATCACGTACACATCGGCCTCCTCCGAAAAGTCCACGCGCTCAAACTCCTCCTTTTCAAAGCCCCTTGCAATGGTAGAGGTTTCGGAGAAATTGAGTTTGCAGCCCAGTGTGTAAAATGCGACTTTTTTGTTCATTTGCCCGCCTTGCGTTTTAGGGGCGCAAAGATAGTGATTTGTTGGGAGTTATCGCAAAGGGTTATTGGTTGATGGGTGTGTTGGGTTATTTGGTTATTTGGTTATTCGGTTATTTGGTTATTTGGTGATGGGTTAATGGTTGAAGGATAAAAGGTTCCCGAACTGGCAATTGGTAACTGCCTACTGACTTCTGATAGTTAATTGTCGTCCTATGTCTTATGTCTTGGTTCTTGAGTCTACTTTTGGGTTATTCGGTTATTGGTTAATGGTTGAAGGGTGAAAGGTTAAGGGTTAAGAAATTACTCGATTGTTGGATTGTTGGAAGAGCGGACCCTGAGCGGAGTCGAAGGGTGGATTATTCGGTTATTCGGTTATTTGGTTATTTGGTGATGGGTTGATGGGCGATGGGTAAAAGGTTCTCGAACTGACAATTGGTAACTGTTCATTGTTCATTGTTTATTGTTCATTGTAAACTGCCAACTGCCCACTGCCCACTGCCAACTGCCAACTGCCCACTGCCTACTGAATTCCGACTTCCGACTTCTAAAAAACAAAACCACCGGAAACCCTAAGGCCACCGGTGATTTTTTACCCTCTATATGGGAAAGGGCATGTATAAGCTAAACTTTGTTAAGGACAATTGGGACTTGGTGCATCACCAATAAATTCCCATCCATGAGTGTTCATTAATGCATTTCTCCATGTATCGTTACAATAAAATAGCCCTTCGCCTCCGAAGAGTATATCTTGAGGAACTTGGCCCTGGGGCAAAAAAGCCCAATTCAATAGCGTTTTATCGTAATTCTCTGGACTCATTCCAGAATTATCGAGCATAGATACCATACTAGTCGGACCAATAAGGCTAATATCCCAACCGCCCAAGTTTTGGTCAAAAGAAGTTGCCCCTAAGAACATATTCACCAGATTGGTCACGTTGGGGGTTTCCCAACCACTTATATCTCCGTTAAAAGAGGTGGCTCCTTCAAACATACTCTGCATGTCGGTCACATTGGTGGTATCCCAATCACTAAGATCTCCGTTAAAAGAGGTGGCTCCCCTAAACATATACTGCACGGCGGCCACATTGTAAGTATCCCAACTGCTGATGTCCCCGTTAAAAGAAGTTGCCCCTTCGAACATATAACTCATATCAGTGATCGTTTCCGTGTCCCAATCATTGAGATCGCCATTAAACGAAGAAGCTCCATTGAACATACCTAATAAACTTGTAACATTGGAAAGGTCCGGTGCATCGGTGGCATTGTACACCATATTTTCACACCCACTAAAAGCATAGGCAAAGTCTTGCCATACGATGGTGCCCCATCGCTCCAGACCGACTAATTTCAATAATTGATCATTATCAACGATTTCACTATGAATTGCAGGGAAAGTTCCCTGTATGGCCACGGTATGGATGCCCGGCTCCTGATAGGTATGTTCAAACATATGGTTCTCGGGCAGCTCGTTAATGGTCTCCACGGTACCATCGCCCCAGTCCACGGTAAAGTCGTAGGCGTAATCGGCATTGGCACCTATATAAATGGTCTCTTCGGGGGTTGTGGTCTCCCATTTGGTCACAAAAGAGGTAGGGTCGTCCGGGTCGATTGCCTCGGCAACATTCTCCACCAAAATGGCAATCTTGGCCTCGTCGGTTTTTTCGCCATCGGTAACGCTTACGGTAATGCTATGGGAGGTCGCGGTCTCATAGTCCAACGTCTTTCCCTCGGCCAATGTGAGCACACCAGCGTCGGAGAGCAAGAACAGGTCGTTGTCATTCTCGACAATGGAGAATTTAAGTGTGTCGTCTTTATCATTATCTGTGGCCTCCACTTGGCCGATCTCGTCGGTATCGGTTATGTCCTCCGCTACGGTAAGCTCTTGGTCTTCCATTACGGGGGCCTGGTTATCGGGTTCAACCTCGCCAACGGTAAATGTTCCGGTACTTGTGGCGGTCTGGCCATCTACGGTAACGGTTATCTTGCCCGTTGTGGCGCCGGTGGGCACCTTGGTCATCAATTGCGTAGCGGTGGCATTGTCCACCGTGGCGGTTATGTCGCCAAACTTAACGGTGTTCTCCGTTTTTGTGGTGGAAAAGTTGGTTCCCGTAATGGTCACCTCTGTGCCCTCGGGGCCCGTTTTCGGCGTAAAGTCCGTTATGGTGGGCTTGCTGGACGCTGGCGGGGTGTCCGGGCCGTCGTCCTTGCCGCAGGACCACAACAGGGCCACGGTCAATACTGAAAAAAGTATCTTTTTCATGATTTTTTTAGATTAATGATTAAATATTTAAGCAAATTCGGGAGTTCTGCCGAGGTTTTTAACCACTAATTGACGGATGCCCCATTTGAGTTGACGGATGAGGGGTTTGGGTTGATGGGGAGGTTCGGTTATTCGGTTATTCGGTTATTCGGTTATTTGTTAATGGTTGATGGGTTAAGGGATTACTCGATTGTTGGATTCTTGGAAGAGCGGACCCTGAGCGCCCGCCTGCGGCCGGCAGGTAGTCGAAGGGTGGATTATTTGGTTATTCGGTTATTTGGGTGAAGGGTGAAAGGTTCTCGAACTGGCAATTGTTTATTGTTTATTGTCAACTGACCTCTGACTTCGTACTTCCGACTTCTGACTGTTAATTGTCGTCCTATGTCTTATGTCCTGGCTCTTGGTTATTTGGTTAAAGGGAAAAAGGTAAAGGGTTAAAGGTTCCCGAACTGATAATTGTTCATTGTTCATTGTTAACTGCCAACTGCTTACTGCCAAATGCTTACTGCTTACTGCTTACTGCTTGCTGCTCACTGCCCACTGCCTACTGCCTACTGCCTCCCGACTTCCGACTTCCGACTTCTAAAATCTTTTGATTAACTTGTTTGCGCATACCAACAACAACTGTTTTAGGTCGATTTGAACCTATTAACCAACGCTCAACATTAACTAAATCCAAACCAAATGAAAAAGCGTATCGCCTTTGCCCTACTTGCTTTGATTTTTTCCGAGCTGTGCTTTGCACAAGTATACGAGCCAACCGCCGAAAACCTGGAAAATAGGGAGTGGTACCAAGATGCCAAGTTCGGGATGTTCATCCATTGGGGGGTGTATTCCGTGTTGGGCGTTCACGAATGGGTAATGGAGACAAAATCCATCGATAAAAAAACTTATGAGAAATTGCCGGCCTTCTTCAACCCCACCGAATTTGATGCGGAGGAATGGGTGCTTTTGGCCAAGTCCGCCGGGATGAAATACATCACCATTACCACCAAACACCACGATGGCTTTGCCATGTTCGATAGTAAACTGTCCGATTGGGACATTATGGACCGGACCGTCTACAAAAAAGACGTCATCAAACAAATGGCCGAAGCCTGTAGAAAACACGGTTTAAAGTTGTTTTTGTACTATTCCCAACTGGATTGGCACCATAACGATTACTACCCCAGGGGCGATACGGGCAAAAAAGCGGGAAGACCCGACAGCGGCAATTGGGAGGATTATCTGGATTACATGAACGGTCAACTCACGGAACTTTTGACCAACTACGGGGATGTTGGCGGCATTTGGTTTGATGGTTGGTGGGACAAAAAAGAGGCCGATTGGCAACTCAGAAAAACGTATGATCTGATTCACGGGCTACAGCCGCAGGCCATGATCGGGAGCAATCACCACCAAGCGCCCAACCCGGGCGAGGATTTTCAAATGTTCGAGAGGGATTTGCCCGGCGAGAACAAAGGCGGTTATAGCGCAGATGCCAAAGTTGGCAAGCTGCCCCTGGAAACTGCCGAGACCATGGCGCACCAATGGGGGTTTTCGCTACAGGACAAGGCCTACAAATCCTCCAAGGAACTGATCCAATATTTGGTGAGGGCCGCCGGGTACAACTCCAATTTTCTCCTGAATGTGGGGCCTATGCCCAATGGCAAGATTCAACCAGAATTTATCGACACTTTAAAGGTGGTGGGCAATTGGACGGACAAATACGGCAGTACCATTTATGGGACAAGAGGAGGGCCGGTCGCTGCGCAAAGCTGGGGGGTGACCACTCAAAAAAACGATAAAATCTTTGTGCATATTACCGATTGGAAGACCAACAATTTCCTTTTGCCCACCATTGATGGGGATATTGAGAATGTCACGGATTTTCAAACCAAGCAAAAGTTGAAGCATACTACCAACTCCTACGGAACCTTGGTCTCACTGCCCAAAGACCGCGATTACGACCTACCGGATTTTGTGCTCGAAGTGCGCTTGAAATAGCCATTAACACGTAAAACACCCATCAAACTTAAGTACCTTCAACTTCTAACTTAAACTTTGGCAATGAAACTAAAATTTTTGCAAGTGGGCCATTTAAAGCCCTAAACCTCGGGGGATGCCATCAATATAGATTAGGATTACAAAAACAACGGCCGTGGCCCGACCATGAAGGAGACCATTGTGCTTAAAAAGGGCAATACACATTACACCGGCGGTAATTGACAAAGCCAACGATTGGGTGTTAGTGGGGAAATTGAAGTGATTTCTAGTAGTTCCGCCACTTTTGGGTAAACTCGAACACATGCTCCAAAATTTTGGCTTCGGTCTCGTTGAATTCCATGTTGCGGCGTTTCATCATGGCCTCGGCCACTTCAAAAGCCTTGTTGGTCCTAAATGTGGTGTAGCCTGCCGTGGCCCCGCCCCAACTAAAACTGGGGATAAAATTCCGTGGGAATCCGCTACCAAAAATATTGGCGCTCACTCCGATCACGGTCCCCGTATTGAACATCACATTGATACCACATTTGCTGTGGTCGCCCATCATTAAACCGCAAAATTGAAGCCCTGTTTTGGCAAAACCACCTGTTTTGTAGTTCCAAAGCCTGACTTCGGCATAGTTGTTTTTTAAGTTGGAAGTATTTGTGTCAGCACCAATGTTGCACCACTCCCCTAACACGGAATTACCCAAAAAGCCATCGTGCCCTTTGTTGGAATTGGCGAACAGGACTGCATTGTTCACTTCCCCGCCCAATTTACAGCCCGGCCCAGCGGTTACGGCACCGTAGATTTTTGCGCCCATCTTTAAAATGGCGTTTTCACAGAGGGCCAGTCCACCACGAACCATACAGCCTTCCATCATCAAAGCATTTTTGCCAATGTAAATGGGGCCTGTGGAGGCATTCAAAATACAGAACTCCACCGATGCTCCTTCCTCGATAAATATGTTTTCGGGACACTTTACTTGGTTGGTCTCGGGTATGGGTTGACTGGTTCTGCCTTTCGTGATCAAATCAAAATCCGCTTGAAGGGCCGCTGCGTTGTTGGAAAAAATGTCCCAAGTATTTTTGATGGTCAACACCTCATCATCAAACGGAACCGCGGTATAGGCCGATTCCTCAAAACCAGTTTCCAGATTTTCCGTGACGTAGGCGATATAACCATCATCCCCGATCAAAGCTTCGCCCATTTTCAGCTTCTGAATGGCTTCCACCAAAATTTTGTTGGGCAAGTAGCTGCCATTGATCACGGTGTTTTCCGCTGCAACTGTCAACGGGAATTTTTCCGAAAGATAGTCCTCCGTTTGATGGCTCACGGACGAATCCAACCATTTCTCCCATTTCTCGCCAATGGTCAGGATGCCCACCCGAATGTCGGATACGGGACGTGTAAAGGTAAAGGGGAACAGGTCTTCGCGGTGATTGCCGTCGGATAGGATATAGTTCATAGCGCAGCTTTGAGTACCAAAAATAAAAAACGCCCTCGAAAAGTATCGAGAGCGCTCCTATATTTCGTTAAAAAGTACGACCTACTCGGCCTCCTTCTCTTCTTCTTTCTTGAATTTCTTGTACTTGTTCTTGAACTTGTCGATTCTACCAGCGGTATCGACCAATTTGGTCTTACCAGTATAGTATGGGTGAGAAGTTCTTGAAATCTCCAATTTTACCAAAGGATATTCAACGCCATCAACCTCGATGGTCTCTTTAGCTTCTGCAGTAGACTTTGTTAGGAACACATCATCATTGGACATGTCTTTAAAAGCAACCAATCTATAGTTTTCTGGGTGTATATCTTTTCTCATCGTCTTAAATGCTTAATCTCAGAATTTTCAGGGTGCAAATTTAATAATTTCTTTTAACTCTCCAAGTTAAAATCACTAAAAAAATAAAGTTAAATTTATGTGTAACAAAAATAAGCAATCCTTTACTAACCATCTGTAAGCAACACTAATTTTAAAAATCATGGAAGAACAACAACCCAAAACGGGAAAATTCGCACTTAACTACGGACTGTTGTTAGGTCTAATCGGAGTGGTGTTCGGCGTTATGCTCTACACCCAAAAAATGCATTACGAGACCAGTACGGCGGTCATCGTAATCTCCATCGTAATCTTGGCCGCCATCATCTTTTTAGGGGTCAATGCCTTTAAAAAGGCCAATGGTGGATACTTGACCATTTCGGAGGCTTTAAAGGTCGGTGTGGGAATCGCCTTGGTCGGTGCCATAATTTCCTTGATCTATCAATTTGTGCTCACCAATTTTATTGAGCCCGATTTTATGGACAAGGCCATGGAAATTGCCAAACCAAAAGCTATGGCGCAAAACCCCAACATGACCGAGGAACAATGGGAACAGGGCGTAGAAATGCAGAAAAGCTTTGCCTGGATACAGTATCCGGTTCTGTTGATCATGAACTGCGTACTTGGTCTGATCTTTGGCTTGATCTCAGGTTTGATCTTGAAAAAGTCCAAAGCCGATTACTAAAACAAAAAATGCTACTTTTGGAGGGAATTCCAGAATCGAACAATGCAGATTTCCATTGTAATTCCTTTACTGAACGAGCAAGAATCGCTTAAAGAACTACATGATTGGATTGTACAGGTAATGCAATCCAATCATTTTTCTTATGAGGTTATTTTTATTGATGATGGCAGTACCGATACATCTTGGGAAACCATTTTGGAACTGTCCAACATCAACAAGAATGTAAAAGGCATCCGTTTCCTGAAAAACTACGGAAAATCGCAAGCGCTGCACGCCGGTTTTAAGACTGCCGAAGGCGAAGTGGTCATTACCATGGACGCCGACCTGCAGGACAATCCCGAAGAAATCCCCGAACTGTACCGAATGATCGCTCAAGGGGGCCACCATGTAGTCTCGGGCTGGAAAAAGAAACGGTACGACTCCGTCATCACCAAAAACATTCCCTCCAAACTGTTCAACTGGGCGGCCAGGAAAACATCCGGTGTAAAATTGCACGACTTTAACTGTGGGCTAAAGGCCTTCAACAACAAAGTGGTAAAAACCATCGAAGTATCGGGCGAAATGCACCGATATATCCCGGTTTTGGCAAAAAATGCCGGCTTTTCCGACATTACGGAAAAAGTGGTCCAGCACCAAGCGAGAAAATATGGTTCCACCAAATTTGGAGCGGAACGCTTTATCAACGGTTTTTTGGATTTGATCACCATTTGGTTCGTTTCCAAGTTCGGACGTAGACCTATGCACCTATTTGGTGCTTGGGGCGTACTTATGTTTATAGTGGGCCTTGGATTTGCACTCTATTTGGGAATCGACAAGCTTTTTTTAAACCCATTGGGACGCTTGATCACCCAACGTCCCCAGTTTTATATAGCATTAACGGCCATGATCATAGGTACCCAATTGTTTTTGGCCGGTTTTCTGGGCGAAATCATGGTAAGGTCCCGAAAAAACGACACGAGATACAATATCTCCGATAAAATTAACCTGTAGGCCATACCCAAACCCTTTAAACTTTGTATTTTTAAGACGCTAAAACAACGATAAACACTATGGATTCCATTATAACCACAGCACAATCTTGGTTGACCGATTTTTTTGACGAAGACACAAAGAAAGAAATCAAACACCTTATAGAAAACGACCCCGAAGAGCTCAAGGAACGTTTTTATAAGGATTTGGAGTTCGGTACGGGAGGCATGCGCGGTGTAATGGGCGTAGGAACGAATAGGATCAATAAATACACTTTGGGCAAAAACACCCAAGGACTCAGCAATTACCTCAAAAAATCCTATACCGACGATGATCTTAGGGTAGTTATTGCATACGACTGCAGGCACAACTCCAAATCCTTGGCCAAAACGGTGGCAGAGGTTTTTTCCGCCAATGGCATCAGGGTGCATTTGTTCTCGGATTTAAGGACCACACCGGAACTCTCGTTCGCGGTAAAATATTTGGGCTGCCACGCCGGAATCGTGCTCACGGCTTCCCACAACCCGCCAGAATACAACGGTTACAAAGTATATTGGGCCGATGGCGGACAGATTGTTCCGCCACAAGATGGTGAGATCATTGCAGAAATCAACTCACTATCTTTCGAGGACATTAAATTTGACAAGAATGAAAGCCTCATCCATTTGATCGACAAGGATGTGGATGAAGCCTTTTTTGAAGCATCCGTTAAAAATGGAAGCTTTGATGCCAAAGGCAAGGGCGATTTTAAAATTGTGTTCACCTCGTTGCACGGTACCTCGATTACCGCTATTCCCGAAGTATTGAAGCGAGCTGGATACAAAAACGTCACCATCATTGAAGAACAGGCGGAGCCCAATGGCGATTTTCCCACGGTGGAATCACCAAACCCTGAAGAACCCGAAGCATTGTCCATGGCCATTGCCAAAGCAGAGGAAATCGGTGCCGATATGGTGGTGGGTACCGACCCCGACAGCGATCGTTTGGGCATAGCCGTTCGTAACTTGGATGGCAAAATAGAATTGCTCAACGGAAACCAGACCATGGTGCTGATGACCAAGTTCCTTTTGGACGAATACAAAGAAAAAGGGTTCAAGGGCAACGAATTTATTGCCACAACCATTGTTTCCACCCCAATGATGCAGCAAATGGCCAAATCGTATGGAGTGGAGTTCAAAACAGCATTGACGGGCTTCAAGTGGATCGGTAAAATGATCAAGGACTTCCCAAGTTCCGAATTTATCGGGGGCGGCGAAGAAAGTTTTGGTTACATGGTGGGCGACTTCGTGCGCGACAAAGATGCCGTGACCTCTACCCTATTGGCCTGCGAAATCGCAGCCAAGGCCAAGGCCAACGGAAGCTCTTTCTACAAAGATTTGATTGATGCCTACGTGGAATTTGGTTTTTACAAGGAAAAATTGATATCCATCACCAAAAAAGGAATGAGCGGCGCAGAGGAAATCAAACAGATGCTGAAGGATTTCAAAGAAAATCCAGTGGACACCGTTCAAGGTTCAAAATTGCTATACATTGAAGATTACAACACCTCCATCGTTAAAAATGTACAGACCGGAGAGGAGTTTACGCTTCATTTGCCAAAATCCAACGTATTGATCTATGAAACGGAAGACGGCACCCGAATTGCCGCTCGACCCAGTGGAACAGAACCCAAAGTAAAGTTCTACATCAGCACAAATGCAAAATTGGACAAGGCAGCGGATTTTAAATCCGTAAATTCGCAGTTGGAAACCAAAATAGAAGGTATCCTGTCCGAGCTGAATTTATAGTGAATGAACTACTTTAAAAAGATTCTCCGGTTTGCGGTGCCATACCGTAAATTCGGTATTCTGAATATTTTTTTCAATATTCTGTATGCATTGTTCAGTGCATTGTCCTACGCTGCACTCATCCCAATGCTAAATGTACTTTTTGATAAGACCAAGCAAATCAACGAGCCACCGACATATGAAGGCGTTGGCAAGCTCAAGGATTATTTCATGGACTACATGAATTATCAAGTAACCCAATATTCTGGCGAAGACCCCATGAAAGGGCTTCTGATGGCGGTTGGACTCATCTTGTTTTTATTCCTCTTCAAGAACATCTTCAATTACTTGGCGATGTACTTTATTACCTTTTTACGCAATGGCGTACTCAAGGATATCCGCAACAAAATGTACCAGAAAATCGTGGATTTGCCCATTTCCTATTTTTCCGAGAAAAAGAAGGGGGATGTTATTGCTAGGATCACTTCCGATGTTTTAGAGATACAGCACTCTTTCCTCTCCATTTTGGAATTGATCGTGCGCGAGCCCTTGACCATTCTTTTCACAATCATAGTGATGTTCATCATCAGCGTGAAGCTCACCATTTTTGTGTTCATTTTTATTCCAATTGCCGGAATGATCATATCCCGAATCGGAAAGTCGTTAAAGAAAAAATCGGACAGGGTACAAAAAGAGCAAGGGGAATTTCTTTCCATTGTGGAAGAAACTTTGGGTGGGCTTCGGGTCATCAAAGCATTTAATGCCGAATCCAAGTTCTACAATACGTTCAAAAGCTCCACTACCCGCTTTTTTAGATTTTCAAACTCTTTATTGAACCGTCAGAACCTATCATCGCCGACCAGTGAATTTTTGGGGATTGTTGTGTTTGGCGTCCTGCTCTGGTTTGGCGGGCGAATGGTCCTCTTGGAAGGAACTTTGGATGCAGCATCGTTTATTTCCTATATGGGACTGGCTTTCAATATTTTGACCCCAGCAAAAGCCATAAGCAAAGCTTCGTATGCCGTTAAAAAAGGAAATTCGGCTGCCGAGCGCGTTTTGGAGATACTCGAATCCGAAAACCCCATCAAGGATATTGACGGCGCAAAGGAAATAACTGATTTCAACGCTGGTGTAGAGCTTAAAAACATATCCTTTAAATACGAAGACGATTATGTACTGAAAAATTTCAACCTAAAGGTTGATAAAGGAAAAACCGTCGCCTTGGTAGGGCAATCCGGAAGTGGAAAAAGTACCGTGGCCAACTTGGTGACGCGCTTTTATGATGTAAATGAAGGAGAAATTTTGATTGATGGCAACAATATCAAAAACATCACCAAGAAATCGCTGCGTGGACTTATGGGACTGGTAACGCAGGATTCCATCCTATTCAACGACTCCGTAAAGAACAACATTGCGCTGGGCAAGGAAAATGCCACGGATGAAGAAATTATGGAAGCGGCCAAAGTCGCGAACGCCCACGATTTTATAAGCGAACTGCCGAATGGTTATGAAACCAATATCGGCGATAGCGGAAATAAATTGAGCGGCGGACAAAAACAACGCCTGTCCATTGCAAGAGCGGTGCTCAAAAATCCGCCCATCATGATTTTGGACGAAGCCACATCGGCACTGGATACCGAAAGTGAGCGCCTGGTGCAGGACGCGTTGGAGAAAATGATGAAGAACAGGACTTCCATTGTAATTGCGCACCGTTTGTCCACCATCCAGAATGCGGATACCATTGTAGTGATGAGCAAAGGCGAAATCGTGGAGCAAGGCACCCATGAAGAATTGATAAAATCTGCAAAAAACTACAAAAAGCTAGTGGAAATGCAGTCGTTTACTTCGTAGAAAGACGGATTCTTGGATTGTTGGAGTCCTGTCTCCTGACTCCTGAAAAAAATTATTTGAACTCCAACTTCGCGATTCTCCCACTCCCTGCAGCATAGGCCGTCGAATCATTTAAAAATCGTAATGTAAAAAAAGGTTCTTCGCTCAATCCCTTCCAGCTCGCCCCGCCATCAGATGAATAAGAAATTCCAGTAAAACCGGTGGCCACCAATGCTTCACCGCCAGAATTGGGCACAAACTGCACACAACTTTTATAGCCCGGTTCCTGACCATCGGCAATCAATTGCCAGCTTTTCCCACCATCAACGGTTTTTATCTTGTTCTTGACACTTGAACTTGGTTTTGTATAGTCCCCACCTATGGCAAATCCAACATTCTCATCATAAAAGTCGATGGAATAAATCCCTTGTGTTGGTTCATCGGAGGTTATCGGGGTTTCCTGTATGCCCCATGTCGCTCCCTTATCTGCGGAATAATAAATTCTACCTTCGGTGGTCCCGATCCAAACTTTGTTTCCTTGTACGGCGATATTACTGTTACTGGCTGCAAAAGCTCCTTCACCTTCAATACCTTTTGGTAAATCGGAACACGCCAGTTTGGTCCAAGTAACTCCCCCATCTCTCGTGATGATGATGGAAAGACACCCATTTACCGTATCGCCAACCGCAATCCCCTCGGTATCGTTCCAAAACGCAAGGCTATCATAAAAAACACCTTCGCCCTCTTCCGTGTACACCAATTCCATTTTTCCGGTATCGCCTGTTTTATATAGCAAGGCCGGACTTTCTATGGAAAGCATGAAAAAATCTTCAGAAGTTCCGCCCACGGCCCTAAAACTAGGTGTGATGGAGTCGTAGGATTGAATATTGGTCCTGACCTTATTGGAATTGACATCCACGGTGCCGTACACTCCATTGCTGCCTGCAAAGGCCAATGTTCTACCATCCAAAAATGTGATGGCCCGAATACTTACCGAATCTTCAAAAACCGCGGTTACG
This sequence comes from Flagellimonas oceani, assembly GCF_011068285.1. Taxonomy (NCBI): domain Bacteria; kingdom Pseudomonadati; phylum Bacteroidota; class Flavobacteriia; order Flavobacteriales; family Flavobacteriaceae; genus Flagellimonas; species Flagellimonas oceani. The sequence goes on from NZ_CP049616.1 coordinate 2,027,908, forward strand.
TTAACGGATTGAAAGGGTTGTTTTTTCGGTTCTTCGGCACACGAAAACAAAACCAAAACGGCAAAAAGGGAAAGGATTGACCTCATTGTATTTATTTTCTTCAAAAGTAAGGAGAAATCATACCTTTGCAACCTTATTTTATATGATGCGTTTACACAGAAACTTGGTATTTGCCGTAATTGATGCCCTTCACATGATTTTTAACGAAGGGGAATATGCCGATAAAGTAATCGAAAAAGTATTACGTTACGATAAACGCTGGGGATCCCGTGACCGTGGCTTTATCGCCGAAACGACCTATGATATCGTTCGATGGAAACGCCTCTATTCCGAAATAGCCGAAGTTCACGAGCCATACACCAGGGAGCACTTATTCCGATTGTTCGGTGTTTGGTGCGTACTCCGCGGTATTCGGATTCCAGACTGGAAGCAGTTGGAAGGCACCCCTGAAAGAAGAATCAAAGGTCGGTTTGATGAACTTTCCAAAATCCGAAAGTTTAGGGAGTCGATTCCTGATTGGATGGATGAACTTGGTGAAAGGTCACTTGGAACTGAAGTTTGGACCAAGGAAATAGCGGCCCAAAACAAACAGGCCGAAGTCATCCTACGAACCAACACGCTCAAAGTCCCTAAACCACAATTGAAATCATTTTTGGCAAAGGAAGATATTGCCACCGAATTTATAGAGGGGTATCCCGATGCACTAAAACTGGTAGAACGCCAAAATGTTTTTGTGACCCAAACCTTTAAGGATGGGTTGTTCGAGGTGCAGGATGCATCGTCGCAATTGGTCGCCCCGTTTTTGGAGGTTGAACCGGGACAGCGTGTGATAGATGCCTGTGCCGGAGCGGGAGGAAAAACACTTCATTTGGCCTCACAAATGCAAAACAAGGGTCAATTAATTGCTTTGGATATTTATGAAAGCAAACTCAAAAAGCTCAAAAAGAGGGCTAGGCGAAATGGTGTCCACAATGTAGAGACCAGAGTGATCGATTCCACCAAGGTGATCAAAAAATTGCACAATAGCGCCGATAGGTTATTGTTGGATGCCCCGTGCTCCGGGTTGGGCGTCATCAAAAGAAATCCCGATTCCAAATGGAAACTGGAGCCCGAATTCGTGGACCGCATTATGGGTGTGCAGCAAGATATTCTTCAGAATTACAGCAAAATGGTGAAAAAAGGGGGGCAAATGGTCTATGCTACATGCTCTATCCTGCCACAAGAGAATGCAGAGCAAGTCAAAAAATTCTTGGAGTCCGAGAACGGAAAAGATTTTGAATTTGTAAAAGAACGCAATGTGTTTGCTTCGGAGACCGGCTTTGATGGATTTTATATGGCGCTGTTGAAGAAAAACTGATTTTGAGTTATCCTTCCTAAATTTAAGCTACAACAATCATAGATTAGACTACATACCTGTTCCTAACTATGGGCAACTTTGCTGTGTCAATTTGTATTAATCAAAAATTCAAAGAAAATGGACACAAAAAAAGTATGGTTGGTCACTGGCGCATCCAAAGGTTTGGGACTGATTTTGGTAAAAAAATTGTTGAACCATGGCTACCGAGTAGCTGCTACTTCGAGAAGTTTAAATGCATTGGAAAGTGCAGTGGGCAAACACCACAATTTTCTTCCCCTCCAAGTAGATTTGGTAAATGAAGAAAGCGTGGAGGCTGGCATTTCCGGAGTCTTGGAAGCATTTGATCGTATCGATGTTGTCGTCAACAACGCAGGTTATGGTCAAAATGGGACCTTGGAAGAGCTATCCGATGATGAGTCACGACAAAACTTCGATGTAAATGTTTTTGGGATGTTGAACATCGTAAGGAAAGTGATGCCGCATCTTAGGGAACAAAAATCAGGGCATATTTTCAATATTTCATCGATTGCAGGTATGGTGGCCAATTTTCCCGGCTTTGGCATTTATTGCGCCACAAAGTTTGCCGTGGTTGGGCTTACCGAAGCACTTTCCGCAGAAGCAAAACCATTTGGAATCAATGCTACGGTAGTGTATCCGGGATATTTCCGTACCGAGTTTCTATCCGATGATTCTTTAAACTTGGCCAAAAACAGAATGGATGTTTATACTGAGGCGCGGGAATCGGAACGTATGCACAAGGAAGATATCGCTGGAAATCAGCTCGGTAATCCTGAAAAGGCCGCGGAGGTATTGATCGAAGTGGCCGAAAGCGAGAACCCAACTCTTCATTTATTCTTGGGGAGCGACTCCTACAATATGGCCCAAGATAAGTTGAAAAGCTTGGAAACAGCCTTGGAAAACAATAAGGCGTTAAGTCACTCTACGGATTTTAAGAATTAATCATTAATTTCAAAAAAGGAGCGAGGGAAAAACGCTCGCTCCTTTTAAACAAGATAACATGCACACATTTAACACCCTCAGCGAGTTCCATAAGTTTTGTGATCTGCCCAAACCCGAACACCCTTTGGTAAGTCTTGTAGATTACGGGCAGGTTGAATATAAAACCAAGGAAAATGAAATCCATTGGATGCAAAATTTTTACTCCATTGGATTGAAAAGGGATATCCACGCCAAAGTTAGGTACGGGCAACAAGAATATGATTTTGATGAAGGGCTATTGACCTTTGTAGGGCCAAAACAGGTACTTCAGTTTCAAATGCTGCCCTCGGAGAAGAAACCATCAGGTTGGTTATTATTGATTCATCCAGATTTTTTATGGGGCACACCATTGGCCAAGACCATCAAGAACTATGACTTTTTCGGCTATGCCATAAACGAGGCCTTATTTCTATCGGACAAAGAAGAACGAACCATTACCGAAATCCTACTCAATATTCAACATGAATATAAGTCCAATATGGACAAATTCAGTCAAAACATTATTGTCTCGCAACTTGAATTATTGCTCAATTATGCAGAAAGATACTACCAAAGACAGTTCATTACCAGAAAAATCAACAACCACGAGATTTTGGTTCGGCTGGAGAATCTTCTCGACCTCTATTTCAATGGAGAAGATGTTCTCAACAAAGGGATTCCGACCGTCCAATTCATAGCCGATAGTTTACATGTTTCATCAAGTTACCTGAGCAGTTTGCTCAAAATGTTGACCGGGCTAAGCACCCAGCAGCACATACATGAAAAACTTATAGATATAGCAAAAGAGAAATTGTCCACCACCCAACTTTCTGTAGGTGAAATAGCCTACACCTTGGGCTTTGAACATTCACAGTCCTTCAGTAAACTTTTCAAGACAAAGACCAATCTATCTCCTATGGCTTTTAGGGCCTCCTTCAATTAAAAAATAAATCCGGACACGTTCTGTTCTGAGCTTTATCAATTCAAACTTGTCCGGATTTACTCTGCATAAACCGCTATTGTTTCACCGTTGGATACTCTACACCCAACTGCTCCAAGTAGGTATCGTATTTGGTTTCATCATAATAAAATTCCTCCAAAGCTGGACGGAACATATCCTGTTTGTCCTTGTTCAAGAACGTGGGCGGCATATCATCTGCAGAAATCATCGGCTCATACTTGGTCTCCTTGGTCTGTTCCTTGTTAAAATAATCCCACGCTTGGGTCAATAGTTCTGGATTCAATAAGAAATCGATAATGGTCATTGCCTCTGCCTTTGCTCCGGCCGTAACTCCTTTGTGGGCAATAGGTGTTGCCATGGCAATCGCATTGGCCCAGTGATGACCCGGCAATCCCGGTATATTGGAAGGAAAACGCATGGTAACCGTAGGCACCTTCCAAGAAATGTCACCGATATCATCCGAACCACCGCTAACAGGCTCCAAAACAGGCAGTCCCATTTCAGATAGCTCGGTAGGCAATCCTTCGATTTTTTCAGATGCTACTTCGGTCTGTACCGCTTTGGCCAATTTTTGGTCTGCTTCCGTCCATTCAGGAAGTCCAACTTCCTTTATGTTTTCATACATGGTTTCGGCAATCACTTTATTGTAGTGTCTCGGCCATGCAGTTCCCAATACGCGTGATGTCATGGTAGTGCCTGTCATCATGGCCGCACCCTTGGCAATATCGTTCGCCTCGGCATACATTTCCATGATTCCCTCATAGGTAATATCTCTAAAATAATACCAAATAGCGGCCTTGGAAGGAACCACATTAGGCTGGTCTCCAGAATCTGTGAAAATGGAATGGGAACGCTTTAATGGATGCAAATGCTCCCTTTTATAGTTCCAACCTACATTCATAAGTTCAGCAGCGTCCAGAGCACTTCTACCTCTCCACGGGGCTCCTGCGGAATGCGCAGCTTCACCTTCGAACATATATTCCACAGAAATCAACCCAGTTCCGCGGGTAGGTCCCCAAGATACACTCAGATTACTGCTCACGTGGGTAAAAATGCACATATCAATATCATCAAAAAGTCCGTCCCGAACGTACCAGGCTTTAGCCGCGACCAACTCCTCGGCAATTCCGGGCCAAAGAATCAAAGTGCCTCCAATGCCTTCCTTTTCCATTACTTCCTTAACCGCCAAGGCCGATGTAATGTTCAATGGAATACCGGCGTTGTGTCCCTCACCGTGACCAGGTGCCCCTTCAACAATGGGCTTATTATAAGCTACCCCAGGATATTGGGATGCTTTTGGGATACAATCCACATCACTGCCCAAGGCAATAACGGGCCCGTCCCCATTGCTCCAAGTTGCGAACCAAGAGGTGGGAATATTAGAGACTGAATGCTCCACGGTGAAACCGTTTTCTTCCAAGATTCCTGTGAGGTATTTGGAACTTTCCTCCTCTTGAAAGCCCAGTTCGGCAAAACTGAAAATTTTATCCACCATGACCTGTGTCTGCTTTTTATTGGCGTCCACTAGGGCTTCTACCTCAGCCTTGAATTTTTTAATTTGACTTTTGGAGTACTTTTTCTGTGCTGTTGATGTGGCTACGCCAGCGAACAGCATAATCCCGGACAACAGGATTTTTGTTGTTTTCATAAGGTTGGTTTTGAGTTAGCTATTATTCTTCTAAGATAAGGAAAACTACTTCAATCCGTTTAATTGAAAGCCTTTAAGGGCATACTTTTGGGGATCCGATAAAATGTATAACTCAAGTTTTATTAAATTCTCAATTAGTCCCACCTGAAACAGAGCTGATTGATGTAAATCGGTTTGCCATCAAATATTTTTCAGCAGATTCCTGAAAAAATGCCGTAAGAAATTAGCCCACTCCCTGTCCTCATCAAACAGTAAAAGTAAAATTATGGTCACTACCAATAAAAAAGTGATTATTTGAAACTTATGCCGTTTATCCGATTTTTCATTTTCTTTCATCGAATCGTTTATCTGTTCAAAATCAAACCTACTTCAATTAAACTATATACGAAGTGATGGATTCACGTATGCCCCTTTTGAATTGACGAATGAGCTATCAACATGGGTTCGTTAACAAAACACCTTTCCGGTAGGATGAATTACAGAGCAAAATCGTATTTTTGCACTTTCTTAAACCGTTCAACGCACAGATTGTATGATCCATTTTTTTGGGGACAAGGCTACCAAGGTTTTTGCCGTCCAAACCACTCAGGAAATCGCTCAGGAAGATAGTAACAAACTGACTTGGTTGTTTGGCGACCAACCTAAGATTGAAGCGGCGTCTCTCGACGCCTTTTTTGTTGGCCCACGTGCCGCCATGGTAACACCGTGGAGTACCAATGCCACCGAGATTACCCAAAACATGGGCATCCAAGGAATTATTCGAATTGAGGAATTCCATTCGGTACCCGAAGACTTTACCGATTTTGATCCGATGCTTTCCCAAAAGTACAAGGCACTGGGGCAGGATATATTCACCATAGATATAGTTCCGGAAGCCATTCAAGGGATAGACGACATTGCATCTTACAACCAAAAAGAGGGATTGGCCCTAAGTGATGAAGAGGTTGCCTATCTGGAAGGCCTAGCTAAAAAATTAGGCCGAAAATTAACGGATTCCGAAGTGTTTGGTTTCAGTCAGGTGAATTCCGAGCACTGTAGGCACAAAATTTTCAATGGAACTTTTGTCATCGATGGAGAAGAAAAACCTTCTTCCCTTTTCAAATTGATCAAAAAGACATCCGAAGCCAACCCCAACGATATTGTTTCGGCCTATAAGGACAACGTAGCCTTCGTCAAAGGGCCAAAAGCTGTTCAGTTTGCACCAAAAAGCGCTGACAAGCCTGACTTTTATGAAGAAAAGGAATTTGATTCAGTCCTTTCACTAAAGGCGGAGACCCATAACTTCCCGACCACCGTGGAACCATTCAATGGTGCCGCAACAGGTTCCGGAGGCGAGATTCGGGACCGTTTGGCTGGTGGAAAAGGTTCGTTGCCATTGGCAGGTACCGCCGTTTACATGACATCCTACTCCCGTTTGGAAGAAAACCGTCCCTGGGAAAAAGGAATGAAAGAACGGGATTGGTTGTACCAGACGCCCATGGATATTTTGATCAAGGCATCCAACGGGGCATCCGACTTCGGAAACAAATTTGGTCAACCGTTGATCGCTGGTTCGGTTCTGACCTTTGAACATGAAGAAGAAGCACGCAAATTAGGGTTCGACAAAGTCATTATGATGGCCGGTGGTATCGGTTATGGAAAGATTGACCAGGCCTTGAAAGATACACCGAGCAAAGGAGACAGAATAGTTGTTCTTGGTGGTGACAACTATCGTATCGGGATGGGAGGAGCCGCCGTATCCAGTGCAGATACCGGTGAATTCAGCTCTGCCATTGAGTTGAACGCCGTACAACGTTCCAACCCAGAAATGCAAAAAAGAGCTTCGAACGCCGTTCGCGGATTGTTCGAAAGTCACGATAACCCCATCGTTTCCATTCACGATCACGGAGCTGGTGGACACCTGAACTGTTTATCGGAATTGGTGGAAGAAACCGGGGGAACCATCGATACGGACAAATTACCGGTTGGAGACCCAACACTTTCCAAAAAAGAATTGATCGGGAACGAATCGCAAGAACGCATGGGACTGGTCATCGGTGAAAAAGACTTGGACCTGTTGAGCCGGGTGTCGGCCCGTGAGCGCGCCCCCATGTACAACGTGGGTGAAGTTACAGGAGACCACACCTTTAAATTCACATCGGGTGAAACCGGCGAAACCCCGATGAACCTGGAACTTTCCGACATGTTCGGAAGCTCTCCCAAAAGCATCTTGGCCGATAAAACGGCACAGAAAAAATATCCCGCACTCTCCTACGCCTTGGAACACTTCCACGACTATTTGGAGCAAGTGCTTCAATTGGAGGCGGTTGCCAGCAAAGATTGGTTGACCAATAAAGTGGACCGTTGCGTGGGCGGACGTGTTGCAAAGCAACAATGTGCCGGCCCATTGCAGTTGCCTTTGAACAACTGTGGTGTTATGGCGCTCGATTTTAAAGGAAAAGAAGGAATCGCCACCAGTATTGGCCACTCCCCCATCTCGGCCTTGATAGACCCCGTAGCAGGAAGTCGAAACAGTGTTGCCGAATCCTTGACCAACATTGTTTGGGCACCGTTAAAAGATGGACTAAAATCCGTGTCGCTTTCCGCCAACTGGATGTGGCCCTGTAGAAACGAAGGCGAGGATGCCCGTTTGTATTCGGCCGTTGAATCTTTGTCGGAGTTTGTAATCGATTTGGGCATTAATGTGCCCACTGGAAAGGATTCGCTTTCCATGAAGCAAAAATATAAAGATGGAGATGTCTTGTCTCCCGGAACAGTGATTATTTCGGCCGCGGGCAACTGCAGCAACATCAACCAAGTGGTAGAGCCTGTTTTGCAGAAAGATGGCGGGGATATTTACTACATTAATCTGTCCAAGGACAGCCATAAATTGGGCGGTTCTTCCTTTGCTCAGATTTTGAACGGTATTGGTGATGAAGCTCCTTCCGTTTTGGATGCTGGCTACTTTAAGACCGCTTTCAATACATTGCAACAACTTATTAAAGATGGTAAAATATTGGCAGGTCACGATGTGGCTTCGGGAGGATTGATCACCACACTTTTGGAACTTTGCTTTGCTGATAATGATTTGGGTGCCAATCTAGATCTGTCCGACATCGGTGAACAAGATATCATCAAACTATTGTTCTCTGAAAATATTGGTATTGTTTTCCAAGCCAAAGATGCCTCTGCGGAAAATGAACTGAAATCGGCCGGTGTTGAATTTACCAAAATCGGTGTTCCATCAACGGAAAGTACCTTGAAAATCAAGAACAAGGGCATTGAAATCGGTTTGAACATTGCCTCCCTGCGCGATACTTGGTTTAAAACCTCCTATCTGTTGGACAACAAACAGACCGCGAATGGCCTGGCCAAAGACCGATATGATAATTATAAAGAGCAGCCCTTGGAATACAGTTTTCCATCAGAATTCAGTGGTGCTCTGCCAGAAGTCCCAAGAGCAAATCGACCCAAAGCGGCCATCCTACGTGAAAAAGGAAGTAATTCCGAGCGAGAAATGGCCAATGCGATGTTCTTGGCCGGTTTTGATGTGAAAGATGTGCACATGACCGACCTTATCACCGGCAGGGAAACCTTGGAAGACATTCAATTTATCGGCGCCGTTGGTGGTTTCTCCAACTCCGATGTTTTGGGAAGTGCCAAAGGTTGGGCCGGTGCCTTCAAATACAACGATAAGGCCAACAAAGCCTTAAAAGATTTCTTTGCAAGACCAGACACCTTGTCCGTAGGGATTTGTAACGGATGCCAATTGTTCATGGAATTGGACCTCATCAACCCAGAACACGGCACCCATGGCAGAATGACCTATAATGATTCACACAAGCACGAGAGCAATTTTACCTCGGTAAAAATCCAGGAGAACAACTCCGTGATGCTTTCCAACCTTGCGGGAAGCACATTGGGTGTTTGGATCAGTCATGGTGAGGGCAAATTTAGCTTGCCACATACCGAGGACCAATATAATATCGTGGCCAAATATGGCTACGAAGGCTACCCTGCCAACCCAAACGGAAGTGATTACAACACCGCCATGCTTTGTGACAGAACAGGTAGGCACTTGGTCACCATGCCCCATATTGAGCGCTCGACCTTCCCGTGGAACTGGGCACATTATCCGAAGGATAGAACAGATGTAGTTTCACCTTGGTTACAAGCTTTTGTGAACGCAAGGGTTTGGTTGGAAAACAGATAATATGACCATAAGGCAAGCGAAAAGAGACGATGTACCCTTTATAGTTGAAATGCTTGCCAATGATGATTTGGGAAAGCTTAGGGAAGATTATCAAGAACCTCTTCCCGAAAAATATTATTCTGCATTTGAAAATATCGATAATGACCCCAACCAAGAATTGATGGTTATGGTAACGCCCGAGAATAAAATCATCGGAACATTACAACTGAGTTTTATCCAATATCTCACCTATCAAGGTGGTATTCGCGCACAAATTGAAGCGGTACGGGTTCATGAAGATTATCGGGGCGAGGGTATTGGGAAACGGTTGTTCCTGTGGGCCATCGAACGTTCAAAAGAAAAAGGTGCCCATGTAGTGCAATTGACCACCGACAAAAAAAGACCGGATGCGCTAAAGTTTTACAAAGCACTGGGTTTTCGGGATTCCCACGAGGGCATGAAATTGCATATTCAATAAAATTACCAAAGAATTATGCTTTTTTTTGAATAACTCGTTTTAAAATACGGTTCTCTTTCCCTAATTTGCATTCGCTATACACATAACTTACTATGCAAACTGTTACCCGATTATTTGATTTCCCATACTATCAACTCGAAAATTATCCGTTAGAAAAATCATTGGTCACCAAAAGTGACGGTACATGGATCGCAACATCAACACAGGAATATATTGATAAAGCCAACGCCATAAGCAGGGCTTTACTTCGAATGGGGGTTAAGCCCAATGATAAGATTGCGGTGATCTCCATGACCAATCGTACGGAATGGAACATTGTGGATATTGGAATTCTTCAGATTGGTGCGCAAAATGTCCCTATCTACCCTACCATTTCGGAAGAGGATTACGAATACATCCTGAACCACTCCGAGGCAAAACTTTGTTTTGTTTCCTGTGATGAAGTTCTGGAGAAAGTGCAGGCCATACAGTCAAAAGTGGAAAACCTGAAAGATGTCTATTCTTTTGACCAGCTCAACAACTGTAAAAACTGGGGGGAACTATTGGAATTGGGCTCGGATGCCTCCAACCAAGATCAAGTCGAAGAAATCAAAAAGAGCGTAAAACCGGACGATCTGGCTACCCTGATCTATACCTCGGGCACTACTGGGCGCCCCAAAGGAGTTATGCTCTCCCATAACAATATTGTGTCCAATGTGGTATCCAGTAAGGTAAGGGTACCTTTTGAAACCGGTGGCGTGGCCCTGAGCTTTTTGCCTGTTTGCCACATTTTTGAACGTATGATCTTGTATTTGTACCAATATTGTGGCGTTCAAATCCATTTTGCGGAAGGATTGGACAAAATCAGTGACAACGTAAAAGAAGTGAAACCCACGGTAATGACAGTGGTTCCACGGTTACTGGAAAAAGTATACGATGCCATTATTGCCAAAGGGGCATTGCTTACCGGCATTAAAAAGAAATTGTTCTTTTGGGCCGTTGAGGTGGGGCTCAAATTTGAACCCTACGGGACCAACGGTTGGTGGTACGAGACCAAGTTAGGCCTGGCCCGAAAGCTCATCTTTAGCAAATGGAAAGAGGGACTGGGAGGCAATCTGTCCGTAATGGTATCCGGAAGTGCCGCTTTGCAACCCAGGCTTGCCCGGGTTTTCGCTGCGGCAGATATGCCCGTGATGGAAGGTTACGGACTCACCGAGACCTCTCCCGTGATCGCTGTGAACGACCAACGCAATAAAGGCTGGAAAATCGGTACCGTAGGCAAAATGATTGATGATGTAGAGGTAAAAATCGCCGAAGACGGGGAAATTCTTTGCAAAGGGCCAAACGTGATGATGGGCTATTACAAGAACCCTGAAAAAACCGCTGAGGTGATGACAGGTGCCTATTTTCACACGGGTGACATTGGTGAAATCGATGCAGAGGGCTTTTTGCGCATTACGGATCGTAAAAAGGAGATGTTCAAGACCTCCGGCGGAAAATATGTGGCCCCACAGTTGTTGGAGAACCGCTTTAAGCAATCCAGATTTATAGAACAAATCATGGTCGTGGGCGAAGGCGAGAAAATGCCCGCTGCCCTGATTCAGCCCAACTTTGAATTTGTCAAGGAATGGGCCAAACGACATAATATTGATGTTGGCTCGAACGAAGAACTGGTGAAAAACGAAAAAGTGATCGCTCGCATGCAGGAAGAAGTGGATTGGGCCAACCAAGAATTCGCCAAGTGGGAAAAGGTAAAACAGTTTAGGCTTACCCCGGATGTTTGGAGCGTGGAAGACGGCCACCTTACCCCTACCATGAAATTAAAGCGCAAGCCCGTTAAGGAAATGTACCTTGATTTGTACAATGACATCTACGAACATTAAAACAATGTTCAATTTACAGGGTGTTTAAAATTTGGCTGTCATTCTGAACGTCTCGATAACTATCGAGAGGAAGAATTGCTCAAGACATAAAAAAACCACCGAAAAACCAATGTTTCCCGGTGGCAATTTTATTTGATTGTAAAGTTAATTACACTGTTGGCCAAAATTACCTTGCAACTCCCAGTTGTAAAGAGTGATCAACTTGGTTGCAGCCTCTAGTGCTTCTTGTCCACAAAATGTAAGATTGTCGATACCTAATTGTACATTAAGAGGCGCATTATTTTGTTGAACATAATCCGCCCAACCAATCAAGGTGGCATTGAGGTTATCCGAAGACATTCCAGAATTATCAAGCATTCCATTAAAGGATGCTACGTTTTTAATTTCCCAACCTCCTAAATCTTGATCGAATACAGAAGCTTCCTTAAACATTTGAAACATTGTAATAACGTTAGCCGTATCCCAAGTACTGATATCGCCATTAAATGAACTAGCCTCCCTAAAAGTACCTGCCATGTTATTCACATTATGAGTATCCCAATTACTAAGATCTCCATTAAATGAACTAGCGCCTGCAAATAATCCAGATATATTCTCGCATTCACTTAAGTTAGGGGCATCGCTAGCATTATAAACCATATTAACGCAATAAGAAAAACCACCGTATAATCTTTGCCAAACTATACTGCCCCATTGGTCCAAACTAACTAGCTTCGCTGTTTCCAAAATCCCTAGGTTTACAAAAATGCTATACATGTTTATTGATGGGAAGTCTCCTTGTATGGCCACCTTATAAGTGCCTGCTGACGCGTAGGTATGCTCAAACAACACTGCTGTCTGTTCAGTAATGTCTTCGACCGTGCCATCTCCCCAATCTATGGTAAAGTCATATTCGTAATTATCATTGGCTCCAATAGTAATCTTTTCACCATTGGTTTCGGTCTTCCATGTGGTCACAAAGGATGTCGGGTCTTCGGCAATACCTTCGATTATATTTTCCACGGTTATGGTAAGGTCGGCAATAGTAGATTCTTTACCATCGTCTACCTTGATTTTTAAGACATGCGCTGTTTTGGTTTCGTAATCCAAAGATTTACCTTGGGCCAATTTTACTTCTCCCGCATCATTTATGGCAAAAAGATCATCAATATCTTCTTCAATGGAAAAGACCAATGCATCTCCATCACCATCGCTGGCCATCATGGTTGCTATAATTTCCTCTTCGGTTATATCTTCCTTAACCGTAACTTCTTTACCTTCCATAGAAGGTGGCTGATTTACAAGGGTTACTTTTATGGTAACCTGTGCCTCGGCCGAATCCTCACCATCGTCCACACTTACCGTAATAATATGCTCTTGCTTAACGGTGGCATCCAATGATTTGCCACTTGCCAAACTAAGGACGCCCAAATCTGTGATTTCAAAAAGATTCTCATCGTTTACGGTAATGGAGAACGTCAATTCATCTTGATCTTCGTCTGTTGCCTTAACAGTTCCGATAGGTGCTTCATCCGTAATTGTTTCTGCTGCACTGAAGCTCTGTGCTTCAATTTTAGGAGCTTTGTTTTTTTCTTCCGCTGGGGTCGGGCCATCATCTTTACTACAGGACCAAAGCAATCCTAAAAAAACTATCCCATAAATTAGATTTCTGATTTTCATAATTTAATTTTTAATTAAAAACACTTATTTTGATACAATATCCCGCTATTGTTTCATTTTTCGACCCACGATCTGACGGATGCCCCTTTTGAATTGACGGATGGAACTCTGATTCACATTTTAATTGAAAATCGCGCACACTTAACCTAAATTTATTATGCATGCATAATAAATTTTTATATATTTGAGAATACCAAACGAGCTTATGAAAGATTTGACCATTGATCATGCCCTTAGGGCCACCTGGCAGGCGGTTAGCAAAATGTACAATGAGGAAGCAAAAAACTACGGGCTTACAATGGCCATTGGATTTACCTTATTGAGTATTGACCCAAAAGGAGGTACGCCGAGTACCACCTTGGGGCCCAAAATGGGAATGGAATCAACTAGTTTGTCCCGGATATTAAAAAATATTGAGCAAAGAGGCTACATTGAGCGAAAGCGCAATCCCAAAGACGGACGCGGAGTCCTTATTTTTTTGACACCGCTGGGCCTCGAAAAAAGGGAAGAATCCAAAGAAGTGGTATTACGCTTCAATGAAGTTGTAAAAGAAAATACCGCCCAAGAAGATTTGGTGGGGTTCTTTAAAATAATTGACATCATCAACAAACTGATTACAGACAAGAAAATCTATACAAAAACAACTAATAATTAAATTTCAAACTCGCACATGAAAAGGCATATAAACAAAGTTGCCGTTATCGGTTCCGGAATTATGGGAAGTGGCATTGCATGCCATTTTGCGAATATTGGGGTCGAAGTTCTATTACTGGACATTGTCCCACGCGAACTTACCGACAAGGAAAAGGCCCAAGGACTTACCTTGGAAGATAAAGCGGTACGCAACCGTTTGGTGAACGAATCACTGGCGTCCGCCCTCAAATCCAAGCCCTCCCCTATTTACCACAAAAAATTTGCGGATCGCATCACCACTGGAAACATGGAAGATGATATTTCCAAAGTTGCCGATGTGGATTGGATCATTGAGGTGGTCGTGGAACGCTTGGACATCAAAAAGCAGGTGTTCGAAAACTTGGATAAACACCGCACACCGGGAACACTCATCACTTCCAACACATCAGGTATTCCCATCCGCTTTATGAGCGAAGGAAGAAGTGAGGATTTCCAAAAGCATTTCTGCGGTACCCACTTTTTCAATCCTGCACGATACTTAAAACTCTTTGAAATCATCCCGGGACCCAAAACCTCCAAAGATGTTCTGGAGTTCCTCAACGGGTACGGAGAGCAGTTCTTGGGCAAGACCTCCGTGGTGGCCAAGGATACACCCGCCTTTATTGGAAACAGAATAGGAATCTTCAGTATCCAAAGTCTTTTCCATGCCGTAAAAGAAATGGAGATGACGGTGGAGGAAGTCGACAAATTGACCGGTCCCGTGATTGGCAGACCCAAATCCGCTACCTTCCGAACCGTGGATGTGGTTGGATTGGACACCCTTGTGCACGTGGCCAACGGAATCAGTGAAAACTGCAAGGACGATGAGCGCCACGAACTGTTCCAGTTGCCCGATTTTATCCAAACCATGATGGACAACAAGTGGTTGGGCAGTAAAACTGGACAAGGTTTTTATAAAAAAGTTAAGGGAGACGATGGCAAGAGCGAAATCCTGACCTTGGATTTGGACACTATGGACTATCGGGCCAAAAAGAGTGCAAAATTCGCCACGCTGGAACTCACCAAGTCCATTGATAAAGTTATTGACCGTTTTCCCGTTTTGGTTGATGGAAAAGATAAAGCCGGAGCGTTCTACCGAAAGAGCTTCGGAGCACTTTTTGCCTACGTTACCCATCGAATTCCAGAAATCACGGATGAGTTATACAAAATAGATGATGCCATGAAGGCCGGTTTTGGCTGGGAGCACGGACCCTTCCAAATTTGGGATGCCGTAGGGCTCGAAAAAGGTCTTGAATTCATTAAGGCCGAAGGTTTGGAAGCCGCTCCATGGGTATCCGAAATGAAAGAAGCAGGAATTGAGTCCTTCTATACGGTAAAAGAGGGCAATACCTACTTCTACGATATTCCCAAAAAGACCATGGAAAAAGTTCCAGGTCAGGATGCCTTCATCATTTTGGACAACATCAGAAAAACAAAAGAAGTCTTCAAAAACAGTGGTGTCGTGATTGAAGATTTGGGCGATGGAATCCTGAACTGTGAATTCCAATCCAAAATGAACACCATTGGCGGCGATGTACTCGCAGGTTTGAACAAGGCCGTTGACTTGGCAGAAAAAGATTTTGCAGGATTGGTCATAGGTAACCAAGCTGCGAATTTTTCCGTAGGCGCCAACATCGGAATGATTTTTATGATGGCCGTGGAACAAGAATATGATGAGCTGAACATGGCCATCAAAATGTTTCAGGACACGATGATGCGGATGCGATACTCCTCAATACCGACCGTTTCCGCACCGCACGGTATGACGCTGGGCGGTGGTTGCGAGCTTTCGCTCCATGCCGACAAAGTAGTTGCCGCGGCAGAGACCTATATTGGTTTGGTGGAGTTCGGTGTTGGTGTGATTCCAGGCGGGGGCGGTTCCAAAGAAATGGCCCTTCGCGCTTCGGACACATTCAGAAAGAATGATGTGGAGCTCAATGTGCTTCAAGAGTATTTCCTCACCATCGGAATGGCCAAAGTGTCCACATCGGCCTATGAAGCATTTGATTTGGGCATCTTGCAAAAAGGCAAAGATGTTGTTGTGGTCAATAAAGACCGTCAAATCGCAACAGCAAAAGCCCACGCTAAACTTATGGCAGATGCGGGTTACACCAAACCTGTGAAGCGCAAAGATGTGAAAGTACTTGGAAAACAGGCATTGGGTATGTTCTTGGTAGGAACAGACTCTATGGAAGCTGGACATTACATTTCTGAACACGACAAAAAGATTGCCGACAAGCTGGCCTATGTAATGGCCGGAGGCGACCTTTCGGAAGCCACAATGGTAACCGAACAATATCTTTTGGATTTGGAAAGAGAAGCATTTCTATCCCTTTGTACCGAAAGAAAGACGTTGGAGCGTATCCAGCATATGTTGAAAACAGGAAAACCACTTCGCAACTAGTTGTTGCGATAGTAGTGAGATACTAGAATTGAGTAATTAGATATGCACAAGGTAGAAGACTTAAAAATTTGGAGGAAATCGATTCAACTTTCCAAGTCCATCTATCTACTCATGCCTGAATTGCCAAAAGACGAAAAATTTGGTTTGATTAATCAAATTAAAAGAAGTGCGGTATCAGTTCCTTCCAATATTGCCGAAGGGGCTGGAAGAAATTCAAATAAAGAGTTTAAGCACTTTTTAGGTATTGCGAACGGTTCTCTATACGAATTACAGACGCAATTGATTTTAATTATTGAATTAAACTTAACTAAAAATCAGAATGTACAAACACTGATAGATGCATGTATTGAAATACAAAAAATGATTTATTCATTACAACAAAAGCTTTAACCTCAATACTAACATCTCAATTCTCAATACTTATTAAATGAAAACAGCATACATAGTAAAAGGATATAGAACAGCCGTGGGCAAAGCTCCAAAAGGACTGTTCAGGTTTAAGCGTCCAGATGAACTGGCTGCCGAAACCATCGAACACATCATGAAAGAGCTTCCTCAATTGGACAAAAAACGTATTGACGACGTTATCGTGGGAAATGCGATGCCCGAAGCCGAACAAGGATTGAACATGGGAAGACTTATCTCGCTTATGGGTCTGGACATTGACGATGTACCTGGGGTGACCGTGAACCGCTATTGTGCCTCAGGATTGGAAACGATAGGGATTGCCACAGCCAAAATCCAAGCGGGTATGGCAGATTGCATTATCGCAGGGGGTGCCGAAAGCATGAGCTACATCCCCATGGGAGGTTACAAGCCCACACCCGATTACGCAACGGCCAAGGAAGGACATGAAGATTATTATTGGGGCATGGGACTTACCGCCGAAGCCGTTGCCAAACAATTCAAGGTTTCCCGGGAGGATCAAGATGTTTTTGCCTACAATTCCCATATGAAAGCGTTAAAAGCCCAAGAGGAAAATCGTTTTCAAGATCAAATAGTTCCCATTGATGTGGAGCATACTTTTGTAAATGAATCAGGCAAAAAAGAGACCAAAACCTATACCGTAAACAAGGACGAAGGACCAAGAAAAGGGACCAATATCCCTACATTGAACAAACTAAGACCAGTTTTTGCAGAAGGAGGTAGCGTAACCGCAGGGAATTCCTCACAAATGAGCGATGGAGCGGCCTTTGTCATGGTGATGAGCGAAGAAATGGTCAAAGAACTCAATTTGGAACCCATTGCCAGATTGGTCAACTACGCTGCAGCAGGAGTAGAACCAAGAATTATGGGAATAGGGCCTGTAAAAGCCATTCCAAAAGCACTAAAACAAGCCGGAATGAAGCAGGACCAAATAGACCTTATTGAATTGAACGAAGCGTTTGCATCGCAATCATTGGCCGTTATCCGAGAATTGGGACTGAACCAAGAAATCGTGAACGTAAACGGAGGGGCCATAGCACTGGGTCACCCATTGGGATGTACCGGGGCCAAATTGTCAGTTCAGCTTTTTGATGAAATGAGAAAGCGGGACATGAAAGGCAAATACGGGATGGTCACCATGTGCGTAGGTACAGGCCAGGGTGCTGCGGGGATATTCGAGTTCCTTTCTTAATATTCGAAAAGAGATTAGAGAAAAGAGACGTCCTATCGTGAAAAGGCATAACTATAAAAATTTGAAGATTTGGTCACTCGGTTTGGAAATTGCAAATGATATTTCTGATTTGCTACTTAATTTTCCCACTCATGAGCGATATGACTTAAGTTCCCAAATAAGCAGGTGCTCAGTTTCAATGCCAAGTAACATTGCTGAGGGATCCTCCAGAACCGATAAATCCTTCAAATATTTTATCAACGTGGCTCTAGGCTCCTCTTTTGAATTAGGCACGCAACTTTTAATAGCTAAACATCGAAATTATATTAACACTGAAAATTTAAACAAACTTGAAGATAAAATAGAAGAATGGCAAAAGATGACGATGGGTTTTCAAAACGGATTGAAATAAGTCTTTCGTCTATTTTCTATCTTCTTTAATCATTAAAAAAATGGAAACAACAGAAAAAGACATACTGAGAGGAGGTCAATTCTTGGTCAAGGAGACCAAATGCGAGGACGTATTCACCCTGGAGGACCTCAACGAGGAACAAAAAATGATGCGCGAAAGCACCAAGGAATTTGTGGACCGTGAACTTTGGGCACACTGGGAGCGTTTTGAGAAAAAAGACTACGCCTACACCGAGGAATGTATGCGAAAAGCCGGCGAACTTGGCTTGCTAAGTGTGGCCGTTCCCGAAGCTTATGGCGGTATGGGAATGGGATTTGTTTCCACCATGCTGGTCTGCGATTACATTTCGGGCGCTACGGGTTCCTTTAGTACCGCTTTTGGAGCCCACACCGGAATTGGAACTATGCCCATCACGCTGTACGGAACCGAAGAACAAATTCAAAAATATGTGCCCAAATTGGCTACCGGCGAATGGTTCGGTGCCTATTGTTTAACAGAACCGGGAGCAGGTTCCGATGCGAACTCGGGAAAAACGAAGGCCGTGCTTTCGGATGACGGCAAACATTACAGCATCACGGGACAGAAAATGTGGATTTCCAATGCTGGATTCTGTAACCTTTTCATTGTTTTTGCGCGAATTGAAGATGACAAAAACATCACCGGGTTTATCGTGGAAAACGACCCGGAAAATGGAATTTCATTGGGTGATGAGGAAAAGAAATTGGGCATTCACTCCTCCTCTACCCGACAAGTATTCTTCAACGAAACCAAGGTTCCCGTTGAAAATATGCTGTCCGAAAGAGGAAACGGTTTTAAAATCGCGATGAATGCCTTGAACGTAGGTCGTATTAAATTGGCGGCCGCTTGTTTGGAAGCGCAGCGCCGTGTTATCAGCGAAGCCACAAAATACGCCAACGAGCGTGTTCAGTTTAAAACCCCGATCATCAACTTTGGTGCCATCAAAGCAAAAATTGCAGATATGGCCACCAACGCCTATGTGGACGAAGCAGCCTGCTATCGTGCCGCAAAGAATATCGAGGACAGAATTGCCATTCGCGAAGCAAGCGGCAATCCGCACCAAGAAGCAGAGCTCAAAGGTGTAGAGGAGTATGCCATTGAATGTTCCATTTTGAAGGTAGCCGTTTCCGAGCACGTACAACATACCACGGACGAAGGCATCCAAATATTCGGGGGAATGGGCTTTAGTGCCGATACCCCAATGGAATCGGCATGGCGAGATGCCCGTATTTCCAGAATTTACGAAGGCACCAACGAAATCAATCGCATGCTTTCCGTTGGAATGTTGGTGAAGAAAGCTATGAAAGGCCATGTGGACCTTTTGGGGCCCGCCACAAAAGTGGGAGAGGAATTGATGGGCATTCCATCTTTTGACACACCGGACTATTCCGAATTGCTGTCCGAAGAAAAAGACTTGCTTGCAAGACTGAAAAAAGTCTTTTTGATGGTCGCTGGTAGCGCCGTTCAGAAATTTGGTCCCGATTTGGAAGAACATCAAATGCTCTTGATGGCCGCTTCCGATATCTTGATTCAAATTTATATGGCGGAATCAGCCATTCTCAGAACTGAGAAAAATGCAAAACGCTTTGGTGAAGAAGCCCAGGCAGCACAAATAGCGATGTCCAAATTGTATTTGTACAGAGCGGTTGACATCATCCAGCAAAAAGGAAAAGAAGCCATAGTTTCCTTTGCCGAAGGTGATGAACAACGAATGATGTTGATGGGACTAAAACGCTTTACCAAGTATACAAACCAACCCAATGTGGTGAAACTTAGAACGCAGATCGCCGACAAAGTTGCCGCAGATAATGGGTATACCTTTGACTAATTCAAATAAGTGTTGGGATAAAACCCACTTGGATTTGAAAACGCCCCGATCGGGGCGTTTTTTATTTTATTTATTTGATGGACTCCAGTATTCGCTCGTCCTTTTGCTTAGTGGAAAAATTAATCGCACACTCAATAAGGGCCAAATGCGAGTAAGCTTGTGGGAAATTGCCCAACAAACGTTTTGTTTTAAAGTCGATGTCCTCGCTGAACAATCCCAAATGGTTACTGTAACCCAACAAACGCTCAAAATGTTCCAGGGCCTTTTCTTCTTCCCCTATTTTAAAGAGGGCATTGATGAACCAGAACGTACAAATGGTAAATGAGGATGAGGGCAATCCAAAATCATCTTCGTTTTTGTAACGATATAAAAGACCGTCATTGCTCAAACCTTCTTCAATAGCCTTTACAGTGCTCACATATTTGGGGTCGCGCGGATGGATAAACCCATAAGGCTCCATCAATAAAACGGATGCATCCAAATGTCTGGACCCATAGCTCTGTACAAATGCATTGATGTCACTGTTCCATGCATTTTCATGGATGTCATCCTTTATCTTCTGTTCAAGCGCTGTCCACCGTTCCAGTTTTCGTGTTTTCCCGAACATTTTGGCCACTTTTATGGCTCTATCTAGTGCGACCCAACATAGGACCTTGGAAAACGTGAAGTGTTTGTCCTCACCTCGGAACTCCCAAATACCCTTGTCCGGTTCTTCCCAGTGTTTGCCAACGATCCACACAATACCCTTGGTAATGCTCCAAAGCTCTTCCACATTTTCAATGTCGTTGCTAAAATTTTTCAACTGCTCGTAGATCACATCCATCAATATTCCGTAGATATCGTTCTGCTTTTGCATGTAGGCCGCATTGCCCACACGAACAGGTTTAGACCCTTTATAGCCGTCCAAATGGCCCAAGGTTATTTCCGTCAGCTTTTTTTCCTTGTTGATACCGTACATGATCTGGAGCTTCTCGTCCTTATCGGGCATCAAATCAATAATAAACTGAAGGTAACGCTTGGCCGAATTTTTATGGCCCAGTTCGGAAACCACCTTGATCACCATCGATGCATCCCTGATCCAGCAAAAGCGATAATCCCAGTTCCTGACCTCACCAATAGTCTCGGGAAGCGATGTGGTCGCAGCCGCAAGCACAGCACCGGTTTTATCGTAGGTCAACATTTTAAGGGTAATGGCGCTTCGGATAATTTCATCCTTGAACTTTTGGTAATCCGGAGTCTTTGCAGACCAATCCAACCAATACACTTTGGTGCGTTCCAGTTCCAGCCCCATTTTTTCCGTGGTCGGCTTCAATATCTTTTCATTGTATCTGATCAAGAAATAGCCATCTTCCTTAAGGGTTATCTCTTCACCCTTAAGAACCGCCTCCTTGTCAAAAGAAGTGTATAGAAAAAGTGTATCGTATTTTAATTTATGGGTAAGGCTGGCCACAAAGTCCTCTTTTACAAAATGCTTGGTCTCTCCCAGGCCATATTCCAGTTTAGGGTCGTATTTGACCGTGAACTTTGGTGATCCCGACACATATTTCACATACCGGATAATTTCTGGCTGTGCCTTATATTTTCCGTTCATTTTATGATGGCGGGGCATAAAATCCTGTAGTTCAAAAATATTGTCGCCATCGGTAAATCGGGTCACCAAAATGGCCGTATTTTTATAATAAGATTGTTGTACCGTATAATCACCTTTTGGATGAATCTCAAAACTGCCGCCCTTTTGCTCATCCAAGAGTTTGGCAAATATCGATGTGGAGTCAAATTGTGGCAAACAGCACCAGTCAATAGAACCTTCTTTGGAAATCAATGCCGCACTCCTGCAATTTCCTATAATTCCGTAATTCAAATTATCCATAGCTCAAAAATTCTCAAAAGGGTTAGAATGAATTGGTTTTACGCTCGAATTTCCCGATTTTTAAAGAAACAAAAAATTAAAACACGTCAAAACTTATCCTTTTATGGGCAAAACTATCATAATCTCAAATCGATTACCCGTTCAGTTACAAATTAGCAATGGAACACTTAATGCAATACCAAGTGTTGGCGGTTTGGCCACTGGGATGAAATCCGTGCACAGTGGAGGTGAAAGTCTATGGATCGGTTGGTCCGGATTAACCGACGAAGATACCCCCGAGGAACTGGAGGATGATATTGACAAAGCACTAAAAGAACATGGCTGTGCCAAAGTAAAGCTTAATTCCGATGAAATAGATGGTTTTTACTACGGCTTTAGCAATAGGACCATTTGGCCCTTGTTTCACTATTTTTTGAAATATTCCGAGTTTGAACTGAATTATTGGGACACCTACAAGGCCGTAAACCAAAAGTTTGCAGATGCCATCATCGAGAATTCCGATGAGGACGATACCATTTGGGTACACGATTACCAATTGATGCTCGTACCTCAAATGGTACGCGAAAAGCGCCCCAATACCACCATTGGTTTCTTTTTGCACATTCCATTTCCTTCTTTCGAAATTTTCCGAACACTGCCTTGGCGCGATGAGATCCTGGAAGGATTGTTGGGCTCGGATCTTATCGGTTTCCACACCTACGACTACGAAAGGCACTTTTTGAGTTCGGTGCGAAGACTGCTCGGACTGGACGTAAGTTTTAATGAGATCTACCTCGACAACAGGGTCATAAAAGTGGATTCCTTCCCTATGGGTATAGATTATAAAAAGTTTAGGGATGCGGCACTCTCACACGACTCCAAAAGCAATGAAGAACGAAGCGACCTACAAGTTCGCTTGGACAACCACAAGGCCTCAACACCAGACGCAAAGCTCATCCTATCCATAGATCGATTGGATTACAGTAAGGGAATCGCAAAGCGCATCAATGCCTTTGAATATTTCCTTCAAAAATACCCGGAATACAAAGAAAAAGTCAGGTTGATCATTTTGGCCGTGCCCTCCCGCTCCAATGTGCCGCAATATCAATTATTAAAAAGAGAGGTCGATGAATTGGTCGGTAGAATCAATGGCGAACTGTCCACCGTGAACTGGACGCCGATTTGGTATTTCTACCGTTCCCTGCCCTTTGAAAGCTTGATTGATCTCTACACCTCTAGCGATATTGCCTGGCTCACCCCTTTGCGCGATGGTATGAACTTGGTGGCAAAGGAATACATTGCTACACGAACGGATAAATCCGGGGTGCTGATTTTGAGCGAAATGGCAGGTTCCGCTTACGAAATGAACGAAGCATTGTTGATCAACCCCAACAACTTTGAGCAACAAGCGGATACACTCAAAAGAGCCTTTAACATGCCCATGGAAGAGCAAGTTTCCCGAAACACCTTTCTGCAAAAAAGACTGGAGCGCTACAACGTGGAAGTCTGGGCCAATGAGTTTATGAGATCCCTTAAGGAAAAAAGGGATTTGGGCAAGGCGTTTATCTCCGAAAAAATGTCTTCAGAAATCCTTTTATCCATGGAAGAATCATATTTCAAATCCAAAAAAAGACTATTGTTCTTGGATTATGATGGGACTTTGGCCGGATTTCACAAAGATCCTCAACAAGCCTCTCCAGATGAAGAACTATATGAACTCCTGGATAAATTGCACCAACAGGAAAACACCACTATGTTCTTGATCAGTGGTCGCGATAAGGAAACCTTTACGCGCTGGTTCCTTGAGAAAAAATACAATATGATCGTAGAACACGGGGTATGGATTTCCAGAAATGGGGAAGCATTCAAAATGTTGGAACAGGTAAAAGGCGATTGGATGAGCAAAATAAGGCCCGTACTGGAATCCTTTGTGGACAGGACGCCCGGCTCGTTTATCGAGGAAAAAAACTATTCCTTGGCTTGGCACTACCGAAATACCGATCCCGACTTTGGGGAAAAAAGAGCCACAGAGTTGAATACCGTTTTGCGTAGTTTAATAGGTAATGACGATATTAGCGTTCTTAACGGAAACAAGGTCATGGAAATAAAGAACAGCAACGTGAACAAAGGTAGGGCTGCCACCAGAATGTTGAGCGAAGATGATTACGACTTTGTATTTGCCATAGGTGACGACTGGACCGATGAATTTATGTTCCAAGAGCTACCAGATTCGGCAATTACCGTTAAGGTCGGACTTAAAAAAACCCAAGCCAAATACCATGTGGAAAACACTGCAAGGGTTAGGCAGCTTTTAAAACGTTTTACAAAACCATGACACGAGCGATTTTCATTATTTGCTTTTTGCTTACAAGCATCCAAATTTCTGCCCAGACCGAAACAGAGGTCTACCTTTTTGATTTGGAACTGAATAATGGAAAACCCGTATTGACCAACCCAAAAAATATATCCAACAACCCGGGGTACGACAACCAACCTTCTTTTTGGGACAATGGCAGTGTTCTATTTGCATCCAATCGGCAAGATCAAACGGATGTTCTTCAATTTAATGTGAATGAAGGAAGTACATCCTCTTGGCTGACCTATACCACGGCAGGCAGCGAATACTCTCCGCTCCGTATCCCCGGAGAAAATGCAATTTCGGCCATCCGGTTGGATGTGGACGGATTGCAACGTTTATACAGATATGATTTTAAAACCAGTGAATCCAGCCCGATAACCGATTTAAAAATTGGCTATCACGTTTGGTACAACAAGCATATTTTGATTGCAACGGTCTTGGTGGAAAACCGCATGGATTTAAAGATCATCAATTTGGAAGACAATACCCAAAAAACGGTTTATCAAAATGTGGGACGGTCGCTGCACAACATACCCGGCACCGATTTGGTGAGCTTTATCGGCAAAAAGAACAATGCTTGGGAAATTTTGTCCCTTGACCCCATTACGGGAGAATCCAAAAAAATTACAAACACCTACGATAAAGAAGAGGATATTTGCTGGTTGAACGAAAATATCATTATCACCGGGGCCGGCAAAAAACTTTTGATGCTGGACATTGATTCTGAAAATCCCGATTGGGAAACTATCATCGAATTTCCGCAGGAAGAAATCAACAATATTAGTCGAATTGCCATTAGCCCCAACGGCAAACGCTTGGCCTTTGTGGCTGAGGAATCTCCTGCCAAAATCATTCAAAAACAAGTACGATCGTTTAACAACAGGGATTTGGATGCCTTTGTCTCATGTTTTGCAGAAAATGTGCAGGTCAGCCGTTTTCCTAACGAGAAAATGTATCAGGGCAGCGACAAAATGAGGGAGAATTATGAACGGTTTTTTGAAAACGTCAAATCCTCGAGCGTGGAAGTCGTTAACCGAATCGTAGTAGGAAACACGGT
Organism: Flagellimonas oceani; assembly: GCF_011068285.1. Taxonomy (NCBI): domain Bacteria; kingdom Pseudomonadati; phylum Bacteroidota; class Flavobacteriia; order Flavobacteriales; family Flavobacteriaceae; genus Flagellimonas; species Flagellimonas oceani. Next base: position 2,053,218 of record NZ_CP049616.1, read on the forward strand.
TATCGATGAGGAAGTTACCAAGGTTGATGGCAGGGACGGTCGCCAAGTGGCCATTTACCAAGTGGCCAATGGGACTATTTCCTCGATGACCTTTATTTTTCCCGATGGCCCGTTGACCGATGCCGAGAGCATAGTTCAAGAACAGCTGGATGCATATAACAAAAGGGATTTGGATGCTTTTGCGGACACCTATTCGCAGGGTATAGAACTCTATCAATATCCGAACAAGCTCAACTCAAAAGGCCTTTCAAAATTAAAGCAACAATACGGTTCATTTTTTGAGAGCACACCGGATTTGAACTGTGAGATAGTAAACAGGATCGTAATCGGAAACAAGGTTATTGACCATGAGTCCGTAACCGTAAACGGAAGCGTTTTTAAGGCCATCGCCATTTACGAAGTAACGAACGGAGAAATCGCGAAGGTCACGTTTATTCAATAACCCAATGAAACTGCCTCATAATAGAAGTAGAATTGAAGCCTTTAGCGATGGGGTTTTTGCCTTTGCCGCCACTTTATTGGTGGTTTCCGTGGGCACCCAGGCAGAAACTTCAATCTTACAGGTAGACTGGATGGTGTTTTTGAGTTTTGGGGTAAGTTTTTTTGCGCTGGTCGGATTATGGTCGGTACATTACAATTTCTTCCGAAGGACCAGCTATATGGACAACCTTATTATTGGCCTAAATGCGGTTCTCCTTTTTTTGATACTCTATTACATCTTCCCCATAAAGTCCTTGATCAATTCATGGACCGGCACGCTACAAATCAATGCAGATGAATTTTCATCATTGTTCCAACTGTACAGTCTTGGGTTTCTTCTAATTTTCGCCTGCTATGCGCTTATGTATTTAAGAGTGTACAAAAAAGCAGATAACAGCAACATGAAACATCTTTTCTATGCTCGTCATTTTGGGCTTTTTGTGATCGTTGCCCTAGTCTCCATTGGTATTGCCAAGCTTCAATTGGGATTATATTACGGTCTTCCAGGTATCGTATATGCTCTTTTGGGTCCTTTTTGTTATTTTCACGCAGTTTACTTTCAGAAAAAAACCAACGCTTTTTAATATGAGAAAAATACTCCACTTGCTATTTGTGATTTTCACGACCACAATCTATGCCCAAACCGATACCAGAATCTATGACATCATCAACGCAGTGTCAGCAGAACGAATTGAAAACGATGTAACCACTTTGGCCAACTTTGGAACCAGACATACCTTGAGCGACACGGTTTCCCAAACCCGGGGAATCGGTGCTGCAAGAAGATGGATCAAGTCTGAATTGGAGAAAATCTCAGCCGACTGTAGTGATTGTCTAGAGGTATTTTATCAGAGTAACTTTATAGAAGAAGGCGATAACGCCAGAATCGTGAAAGATGTGGAAATTGTGAACGTGGTGGCCATTCAGCGCGGCACCAAGTTTCCCAACCGCTTTATCATCATGAGCGGGGACATCGACTCCCGTGTCAGCGACCCTAACAACTACACATCTGACTCCCCCGGTGCCAACGATAATGCCAGTGGAATGGCAGGAACCATTGAGGCTGCTAGAGTTTTATCAAAATACAAGTTCGAGAGCAGTATCATTTTTGTAGGCCTGTCCGGAGAGGAACAAGGACTATATGGCGGAAAAGGTCTTGCTGAACATGCCAAGGAAAAAGGCTGGGATATTGTGGGCATCCTCAACAACGATATGATCGGAAACATCACGGGGGTCGATGGTGTGGTAAGCAATAGGGATTTTAGAATTTTTTCCGAACCCGTTCCCCCGACCGAGACCGAGGAAGAGCGAAGAGCAAGGCGTTTTTACGGTGGCGAAGTGGATGGAATCTCCCGACAATTGGCACGATATGTACACAAAACCACCCAGACCTATATGCCAGAAATGAACCCCATGATGATCTACCGCTTGGATAGGTTTGGTCGCGGCGGTCACCATAGACCTTTTAACGATGTAGGTTATGCAGGTATCAGAATTATGGAAGCCCACGAGAATTATACACAGCAACACCAAGACATACGCGAAGAGGACGGTATTGCCTACGGTGATGTTTTGGAACACGTGAATTTTGAATATGCCAAAAAACTTACCGCGGTAAACGCCATCAACCTCGCCTCTATAGCATGGGCGCCACCTGCCCCCGAGACGGTTGAAATCGGAGGCGTGGTTGAACCAAGTGCCAAGTTTAGATGGAGCAAAGTGGAAAATGCGGTCGGGTACAAAATATATTGGAGGGACACCACTTCCCCTACTTGGGACCATTACAAGTATGTGGGCGACGTTACAGAGCACACCTTGGAGGGAGTGGTAATAGACAATTACTTTTTTGGAGTTGCCGCCGTTGGTAAAGATGGACACGAAAGCCCAGTGGTCTTCCCGAACAAAGTTTTTAGATAATTACGATGGCATATATGAAGCAAATACTCTTTTTTACCACACTTTTTATTGGAATCTTGGCCACGCATGCTCAAAATTTCACCAAACAGGATACCTTGAGAGGCAGTATTACACCGGAACGTGAATGGTGGGATTTGAACCATTACGACCTCAATGTAAAAGTGGAACCTTCCAAAAAATTCATTTCGGGCTACAATGTGTTGAGGTATAAAGTGTTGGAGGAGCACAAAACACTTCAAATCGACCTTCAAAAGCCAATGGAAATCTCATCTATTGAACAGGACGGTAAAAAACTAAAATTTACTTCGCAGGGCAATGCACATTTCATCAAACTAAAGAAAAAACAGGTCCCTGGAGAGTTCAACGAAATAAAGATCACATATTCAGGACATCCAAGAGAAGCGGTAAGAGCCCCATGGGATGGCGGTTTTTCATGGAAAGAAGATAGTAATGGCAATCCCTTTGTGGCCACATCTTGCCAAGGATTGGGAGCCAGCGTTTGGTGGCCCAACAAAGACCATATGTACGACGAAGTGGACAGTATGCGGATAAGCGTTACCGTTCCCAAAGAACTAATGGATGTTTCCAACGGACAACTGGAGAGCGTTGAGGAAAAAGGTGATTTTACCACCTACAATTGGGTGGTAAAAAACCCCATCAACAACTATGGGGTAAATGTCAACATTGGGAACTATGTCCATTTTGATGAAGTTTACGAAGGTGAAAACGGTCCTTTGAAGCTGGATTATTACGTGTTGCCCGAAAATCTCGAAAAAGCCAAAAAGCAGTTTGTCCAGACCCCCATGATGCTCCAGGCCTTTGAACATTGGTTTGGCCCCTACCCTTTTTATGAGGATGGGTTCAAACTAGTGGAAGTGCCTTATCTGGGTATGGAGCACCAAAGCTCGGTCACTTACGGAAATCAATATCAAAACGGATATTTGGGCAGCGATCTATCCGGCACGGGATGGGGGCTTCAATTCGATTTTATCATTATACACGAAGCGGGGCACGAATGGTTCGCGAACAATATCACTTACAAGGACATTGCCGATATGTGGGTGCATGAGGGATTTACGGCTTACTCGGAGAACCTCTATCTCGATTATCATTTTGGCACAAAAGCGTCCGAAGAATACGTTATAGGAACACGCTCCAAAATACAAAACGACCGTCCCATTATTGGACCTTATGGGGTAAACCAATCCGGTTCGGGAGACATGTATTACAAAGGTGCGAACATCCTCCACACCCTGCGCCAATTGGTGGAAGATGATGAAAAATGGAGACAGGTACTTCGAGGCCTGAACAAGGATTTTTATCATCAAACGGTCACAACGAAAGAAATTGAGGATTACCTGAGCAATAAAACGGAGAAAGACCTATCAGCCTTTTTCGACCAATACCTTCGGACGACCATGATTCCAACTTTGGAGTACAAATTGGAAGGAGACTCGATTGAGTACCGTTATACCAATGTAGTGGATGATTTTGATATGCCAGTCCGAGTTTTTGTAAATGGTGCCGAAAAGTGGCTGTTCCCCAGCAACGAATGGAAAAAAGAAAAATTGGACGGAAGCCAAGTGAACTTCGATAAAAACTTTTACATAGAGACCCAAAAAATCTGATTTGGAAAAGCACCCAGAGCATTACTTCAAAAATGATGGGGAGTGGCGCGATTGGCTACATGAGAACCATAACACCCACACGGGCATACATCTTATTTTCTACAAAGTGGAACACCACAAGGATAGTATGCGATGGGAAGAAGCCGTAAAAGTGGCCCTATGTTATGGTTGGATAGATAGCACGGTTCGTAGTCTCGGCGACGGCAAACGAAAGCAATACTTCTGCCCCAGAAAACCTAAAAGTACTTGGAGCAAGGTGAACAAGGATTACATAAAGGAGTTAAAATCCAACGGTTTGATGCATAAAAGTGGACTTGATGCGATAGAAATTGCCAAGGAAAATGGCTCTTGGACCGAATTGGATGATGTTGAAAACGGTATTGTTCCCGAAGATTTACAAAAAGCGTTCGGTCATAATACAACTGCACATAAGAACTTTAAAAGTTTTACAAAAGGTCAAAGAAAAAGTTATCTCTATTGGTTAAAACAGGCCAAACGACAAGAGACCCGAAATAAAAGAATATCGGAAATCGTATCCCTTTCGGAAAAAAACATCAAATACAGAACGTAAAACTTATCTGCCGTATTTTCTATGGTAGATCCAAGCGGCCACTCCCCCAACAAAAGCAAAAGCACTCAACATCCAAAACACATTTTGGTGACCCAGCTCCTCGCCGGGGTGCGCATCCAGCAGCATACCGTATGCAGGACCGGCAAATACATCGGGCGTGTAGCCAATCAATGAGATAAGACCTACGGCAGTTCCCGTTAAGGTCATTGGAATACGTCCCACCTGCATTACGCCAAAGTACAATGCCCGGATGGCGTAGACCCCTGCTGCTATAACCACAACCGATATAAAGAACAAAAGCGTAGTGGTAGGTGCAATCGCTCCGCTGGCAAACAACAGCCCGCCAATCAATGCAAGAACAAAGCTCATAAACAAAAGCCATGTAATTTTTAACCTGTCCGCTATCAAACCTACCAGAATACCAGTGGTAGGGCGAAGGAACTGCAACAAGGTTCCCACCTTGGCCGAATCCACTTGGTTGTACAGCATCACCTCTTCGGCATATTGGGAAATGATGTCCGTGATCTTGTACCCGACATATCCACAAAGTATGATGACCATCAACAGCCAGACCGATGGCAATTTTAGGACCTGCTTGATGTCTTTCCAAGAAATACGTTCTAAGGTCACCTTTTCTTCATTCTTGTCGGTTTTCATGAAAAACCAGACCAAAACACCCACCAAAATGATGATTATGGACGTTAAGTAGAGGACATAGGTAAACGCTTCTTTACGGTTATCCAAACTGGCAACATCCACAGACTCGGACAAAAAGAACGAAAACACTACAACCCCCAGCAAACTGAAAAGAGCGCCCGTAAGCCCACGTCCGCCATCAAGAAAACCGAAGGCCTTTCCCTGGGAATCGGTACCGCCCCAAATTCTAGTGGCCTTGATCATGGGTGCCCAAAACAGAAATATCGTGGTAAAGCCCCACCAACCGTACAATATCTGAAGTACCCACAAATCGGGATATTGGGCAAACAAAAAACCGCCCAATGCAGTCATCCATAAAGCAATGGCTATCAATTTTCGGGGTTGGTATTTATCGGCCAAGGGACCTCCCAATACATAAGAAACCATGGCGACCAGACCATAAACCGAAAAGCAAAGCCCCAATTCCACGTTGTCCAGCTCCAAAACATCCAAAACCGTGGGGCGGAAAACACGCGGCAGTACAAAAGGAAGGATAAAGATGGCCTCACCCGAAAGAATCAATAACAATAAATAGAGCCAGCTTGGTTTGGTTTCCTTCAAAACTTGGATTTGGTTAAAAGTCATCAAAAAACTGGAAAAACCCAAAAGCATGGGGGAATAAAAAACAATACCTGTTCTACAAATCAGGTTTTAAGGTTTACATAATACCGTTCCCAAGACCATTTGAAAGATTATCCATTAAAAGGTTTTGGTAAATGTTATGACCTAGAAATCCGTTAACATCCCTTTAAGAAATAGGGTAAGTGTTTTTGGTATCTTTAGGCAACTAAACTTAAAAAAACAGCAAAACCAACTAATGAAAAAATCAATTTTCTTCCTTCTGTCACTTATTGTAGCAAGCACTACGGCCCAAGACTTCAGCATGGATTTGGTCCAGGACATGAAACCAAGAAACATCGGCCCTGCTGGAATGAGCGGCCGTGTCACTTCCATTGATGTTGTACACTCCAACCCAGATGTAATGTTTGTGGGCACCGCTTCGGGCGGTTTGTGGAAATCCACTTCTGGAGGTATTAAATGGAATCCCGTGTTCGATAACGAAATAACTGCATCAATCGGTGCAGTGGCCATTCAACAATCCAATCCATCCGTAATTTGGGTTGGTACCGGCGAAGGCAACCCAAGAAACAGCTTAAACGGCGGATATGGCATCTACAAATCACTGGACGGAGGCAAATCCTGGAAATCCATGGGATTGGAAAAAACAAGGCACATCCACAGGGTGATCATAGACCCTACCGACCCAGATGTGGTATATGTCGGAGCCATTGGCTCTCCTTGGGGCGAGCATCCGGAACGTGGGGTTTTTAAAACCACCGATGGCGGGGAAACCTGGGAGAAAGTTTTGTTCGTCAACAACAAAACAGGTGTTGCGGATTTGGTGATGGACCCCAAAAACCCAAACAAACTGATCGCTGCCATGTGGGAACACAAAAGAGAACCTTGGTTCTTCAATTCTGGAGGCGAAGGCAGTGGACTGCACATTACACATGACGGCGGCAAAACTTGGAGAGAAGTCACTGCTGATGATGGTCTGCCCAAAGGAGATTTGGGTAGAATTGGCGTTGCGATTGCCAGGAACAAGCCCAATATTGTGTATGCCTTGGTAGAAGCCAAGAAAAATGCCTTGTACAAATCCACTGATGGCGGTTTCAAATGGGAGAAAATAAACGATAAGAGCGATATCGGAAACCGTCCGTTCTATTATTCGGAGATATACGTAGACCCTCAAAATGAAAATCGGGTCTACTCTGTATTCACTTACATCAATGTTTCCGAAGATGGCGGGAAAAATTTCACCCAACTGATGCCCGCCTATGGCGTGGACAATGGCATTCACCCTGATCACCATGCATGGTGGATTCACCCGGAAAACGGCCAGTTTATGCTGGATGGCAACGATGGAGGTCTCAACATCACCAAAAACGGGGGGCAAACTTGGCGTTTTATCGGCAATTTGCCAGTTGCCCAGTTCTATCACATCAGCACGGACAATGAATATCCCTATAATGTATATGGCGGTATGCAGGACAACGGTTCGTGGAGAGGTCCCGCCTACGTTTGGAAAAGCCAAGGTATCAGAAACAGTTATTGGCAGGAAATTGCTTTTGGCGATGGATTCGACGTGGTTCCTGATAGAGACGATAGCCAGTTTGGTTATGCCATGAGCCAGCAAGGCTATGTGAGCCGTTACGATTGGAAAACTGGGGATGGCTACATTGTACGCCCCACTCCACCCGATGCGGACACCCAACTACGATTCAACTGGAACGCGGCCATTGGCCAAGACCCGTTCGATAACAGCACCGTATATTTTGGAAGTCAGTTTGTACACAAATCCACGGATAAGGGGTTGACCTGGGAAGTAATTTCTCCGGACCTGACCACCAATGACAAGGAGAAACAAAAGCAAAGCGAAAGCGGTGGTTTGACCATGGACGCCACAGGTGCCGAAAATCATTGCACCATAATTGTAATAGAACCCTCTCCTGTTGAAAAAGATATGCTTTGGATAGGGACCGATGATGGTCGTGTGCACTACACCCTGAACGGTGGTGATACTTGGGTAGAGGTCACAAAAAATATCAAAGGTCTTCCCGCCGGAAGCTGGATTCCACAGATAAAAGCATCCCATAACAATAAAGGAGAGGCACTTCTGATCGCCAACGATTACAGAAGGTTCAACTACGCCCCTTACGCATACCGGACCACGGATTATGGTAAAACCTGGACCCGAATCGTAGATGAAGATGATGTGGAAAGCTATACGTTGTCCATAATTGAAGACCCAGAAAACCCTGACCTTATGTTCTTGGGCACCGACGATGGTCTTTATATTTCTTTGGATGCAGGAAGCAGCTGGCAGAAATGGAACAAGGGTTTTCCAACGGTTTCCACAAAAGATTTGGCGATTCACCCCAGAGAGCAGGATTTGGTAATAGGCACCTTTGGAAGGGCCGCTTGGGTTTTGGACGATATCCGACCATTGAGAAAGTTGGCAGGCAATACAGCTACTTTACAAAAAGAAATCAGTTTGTTCGATAGCCCAGATGCCTATTTAGCAGCCTATCAACAGCCAACTGGTGGCAGATTTGGGGGAGATGCCATTTACAGTGGAGAAAACAGGGAATCCGGTGCCATGATCACCTATTACCTGAAAGAGGGTAGCAAAAAGACCCAAGAAGAGAAAAAAGACGAAAATGAAGAGGAAAAAGAAGCTGAGGATGAAGCTGACGAAAAAAAGTCCAATGAAAAAACCAAGGACTCCATCTTCTTCGAGTTTTATGATGGTGATAGGCTCATCAGAACTTTGAAATACAAAACCCCGGAAAAGGCAGGTTTCCACAGAATTTATTGGAACTTGGACGAAAAGGGACCGGACAGGCCATCAAGGACCATCAGTAAAAACAAAAGAGAAAGAGGCGGGGTCGATGTGAAACCAGGCACTTACAAAGTAAAAGTTATTTATGGCGAAGCTTCTGATTCAACCTCCATCACCGTCAAGACCGACCCAAGGTTGGATGTTGATATGGCCTCCATCAACGAAGTCTACGAGAGCAGCAAAAAACTTGAGGGGTACACACAAACAGCTGCCGATGCCGTAAAACAGTTGGTAGAGAGCAAGGATTTGGCAGATAAATTCAAAAAAGAGCTCAAAGAGCTGAACAAGGAAAAATACAAAGAGCAAATCAAGGCCTCGGAGGAAATCGTAAAACAAATCGACTCCGTGATTGCCTTGTATTTGGGCAAGGAAGACAAACGCCAAGGCATAACGGACGACCCCGAACCCAATGTTATGTCCCGATTGGGCAATGCCTCCTATTATGTAGGGTCAAGGAAGTCGGGGATTACCGCAACCGAAAAAAGAATGATTCGCTTTGCCGAGGAAGAACTAAGGACTGCGTTGGACAAGACCAATGCTTTCTTTAATGATCAATGGAAATATTACCGAACTTCCATTGAATCATTGGACCTATCTCCGTTTAAGGAGACAGAACGTTTTAACTTAAACTAAAGAACCATGAAAAAAATATTGGCCATTGCCCTGATCACAAGCATTTGGGCGTGCAAAGAAGAGAAAAAAGAGCCCTCCATCGCAGACACGATGAAGACGTACACCATTTCGCAAATGATGGACAACGAGTCCGTTGCGGGCGGGAGTTTTTCACCCGACAAATCCAAATTGCTAGTATCCAGTAACCGTTCGGGCATTTACAACATGTACACCATACCCACCTCTGGAGGTGAGATGCAACCCATTACACAATCGGACAGTTCCTCGGTTTTTGCCATCTCTTATTTTCCAAAAGATGAGCGAATGTTGTTCCGAATGGATAACAACGGGGACGAAATCTATCACATTTTTGTGCGCGATACCGATGGGAGCCACAAGGATTTGACACCCGAAGAAGGTGCTCGCTCGCTATTTTATCAATGGTCGGAGGACAAGACGGCATTTTTCTACGGTTCCAACAAAAGGGACAATAGGTATGTAGATCTCTATAAAATGGATTTGGAAAGTTTGACGTCCGAATTGGTCTATCAAAATAATGATGGATATGATGTCGGGGTGGTTTCCCCGGACGAAAAATATCTTGCGTTGAGCAAATCCATCAACACGAACGACAATGATTTGTTTTTGCACAATCTGGAGTCAGGTGAACTCATGAAAATCAATAAGAACCAAAGTGGAAATTCTTCTCAGGATTTCTCACCCGATGGCTCGGCATTTTATTACACTACAGATGATGGCAGCGAGTTTTCTTATTTGATGAAATACAACATTGCGGATGCCTCCTACGAGAAAGCCATGGAAAGGGATTGGGATATTTCCGGAAGTTACTTTACCGACCAAGGCACTTATCAAGTTACCTACATTAATGAGGATGCCAAAAACACCATCGAAGTTATGGAAGTAGCAACCGGTGAAAACATTGATTTGCCCACTATCAAAAACATGGAGATAACCAGTGTAAGTTTTTCCGATGACGAGACTATGATGCGCTTTTATGCGGGAGGTTCGCATACGCCATCAAACCTATATGTTTATAACCTAGAGACCAAAGAGCAGAAAAAGTTGACCGACGTCCTAAATCCAGAGGTTCAGGCTCAGGACTTGGTAAAGGCCGAGGTAATCCGGTACAAATCCTTTGACGGGGTGGAAATTCCGGCCATTTACTACACGCCCCACCAAGCAAGTGCAGAAAACCCTGTGCCCGCTTTGGTCTGGGTGCACGGAGGACCCGGTGGTCAATCACGCCAAAATTTCAGCTCGTTCATCCAATATTTGGTAAACCACGGCTATGCGATTTTGGCCGTGAACAACCGTGGCAGTAGCGGCTACGGAAAAACCTTTTACCAAATGGATGATCTGAACCATGGCGATAAAGACCTGAAAGATTGTGTGGAAGGCAAAAACTGGTTGGCCCAACAACCTGAGATCGACGGTGAAAAAATAGGAATCATCGGCGGGTCCTACGGTGGTTATATGACCATGGCCGCCCTCACCTACACTCCCGAAGAGTTTGATGTGGGTGTCAACCTGTTTGGGGTGACCAACTGGATGCGAACACTTAAGAGCATTCCGCCATGGTGGGAGTCCTTTAAAGATGCCCTTTACAAAGAGCTGGGGGACCCTTACAGTGCGGATTCGGTTCGTTTAAAGCAAATTTCACCGCTGTTCCATACCGATAAGGTCACCAAGCCGCTGATCGTGCTACAAGGTTCGCAGGACCCAAGAGTGCTTCAAGCGGAGTCGGATGAAATTGTGGCCGGAGTGCGTAAAAATGGCGTGCCCGTGGAGTATGTTCTGTTTGAGGATGAAGGTCACGGTTTTGTCAAAAAAGAAAATCAAATTACTGCATACAGTAAAATTTTGGAATTTTTGGATGAGTACCTGAAAGAAGAAACAAGTACTCCGATTAAAGAAGAGAGTAAATGATCAAAAGATTAACAGGTCTATTGGTATTGATTGGAATATTCAACGCTACCGCGCAACAACCCGGCGAGGACGAAATGGGTGCCTGGTACATGTACTTTGGCACCAATAAGGTTTCGGAACGCTTTAGCGTACATTCGGAGGCACAGTTCCGATTTTATGAAACCACGAGCAACTTTAACCAAATGTTGTTGCGTACGGGGCTCAACTACCATATAGACCCAAATGCCATTGCTACCGCTGGTTACGCATATATTGATACGGACAACAATTTTTATGAATTCGAGGGCGAGATCAACTCCAAGGAGCACCGGATTTTTGAGCAGTTCATTCTTAAAAACAAGGTTTGGGAGTTCCTGTTTGAGCATCGCTACCGTTTGGAACAGCGGTTTTTGGATTTTGGCGAAACTACCGATACGCAACATCGGGCCCGTTATCGTATTCAAATGACATTACCGCTCACCAATACATTCTTTCTCAATTTTTATGATGAATTGTTCATAAACCTACAGGATGATCTGTTCGGACAGAACAGGTTATATACAGCTGTTGGTGTTAACATTACCGAAAACAGCAGTGTACAGGTAGGGTACTTGAGAAACCAATTTGCCAATGCCGTCTATGATCGCCTACAACTTGCGGTTTTCTATAATCCGGATCTAAGTGGATGGTTTAAAGGCAAAAAAACTGATCAATAGAGCACAAAAGAGGTTGGCTCTGGCGTAAATAATGTCTAAATTAGTGGATAATCTAAAAAACTCATTTTAATGAAAAGCATACAAGCAATAGCTTTAGCGCTACTATTTATAGCGGCGTTTAGCTGTAAAGAAGCAAAGAAAGAAACCGAAGAGGCTACTGAAGAAGTAGAGGAAACCGTGGATCAGGTAGTTGAAACGCTCGACCCGGAAGTGGTTACTTTTACCATGGAGCCCAAAAGTGACAGTAATGTGAATGGTGAGGTTGTATTTACCGAGGAAAATGGAGAGGTTATCATGAGGGCCAATTTTACAGGGCTTGATGAGGGCGAACATGCCATTCACCTGCACGAGAAAGCTGATTGCTCTTCCGCAGATGGAAAATCGACCGGAGGCCACTGGAACCCCACCAAAGAGCCACATGGAAAATGGGGCTCCGAAGAAGGTTATCACAAAGGTGACATAGGTAATTTCACGGCAGATACCGACGGTAATGCCACTGTTGAGTTTACCACGGACGAATGGTGCATGGGATGTGGTGACGACACCAAAGATATTTTAGGAAAAGCAGTGATAGTGCACCAAGGAACCGATGATTTTACTTCGCAACCTTCCGGTGCTGCCGGTGCAAGAATAGCGTGCACTGGTATCATTCAATAAGATAATTTAAAAGAGCTGCGATCAAGCAGCTCTTTTTTTAACCCAACAACTAGCTATGAAAGAATATTCAAATGGTGATATTTCCGTGATTTGGAAACCCGAACTTTGCCAACACGCCGGAATTTGCGTAAAAATGCTTCCGCAGGTGTACAATCCAAAAGAGAAACCGTGGATAAAGGCTGAAAACGCGACCACCGAGCAATTAAAACAACAAATCTCAAAATGCCCATCCGGCGCATTGAGCTATCGATAACCAATAGCCAACATCTTGTGGAAAAACAATATCGACTTGTAGATAACGAATCTGCCAAAAGATTCCAGTTTGAACTGGATAACGGCGATATCGCAAAAATTGAATACATCAAGGCCAAGGAAAAAATATACCTCACCCATACCGAAGTCCCCCGAGGTTATGAAGGCCGAGGTATAGGCTCAGAGCTCATTAAACAGACACTGGAACACATTAAAAAAGAAGATTGGACACTTATACCTTTGTGCCCCTTCGTTGCAAAATACTTGAAAGAGCATCCCGAATGGAAAACACTGGTACTAAAGGGAATCAATATTGAATAGTACAAACACGGCCAACTTTTTATATCTTTAACCAACCGGTTATGCAATTGGACAACCTCATAGAAAAATTTCAGGAAAAGGACAGTGTTGCCTTTGAAACGCTGTACAACATGTATGCTGACAATATATGTGGGGTAATCAATGTAATCGTGAAGGATACTGAGCGCTCCCAAGAGATTTGTCAGGATGTATTTGTAAAGATTTGGGAGAAGTCGGACCAATACGACACCTCCAAAGGTCGGTTTTTTACTTGGATTTTAAACATTGCCAGGAACGCGGCAATCGATGAAGTGCGCTCCAAAACCCATAAAAATAAAAAAAAGAACCTCCCCGTAGATTCTCTCGTAGGTATCTATGAAAACGGCGAAGATCTAAATGGTAAAATGGACACTATTGGGCTTCAGTCCCTGTTGAAAGGTTTAAAGGAGAAGTGCATTTTATTGATTGATATGCTTTATTTTAAAGGTTTCACACAAAAAGAAGCCGCAAAAGAACTCAATACGCCAGTCGGCACCATTAAAACGAGAATAAGAAGCTGTATTTCGAAAATTAGAAAAAATATGGCATGAGCATGGATGTGAAAGAATACATAGCGTCTGGGAAATTGGAACTATATGTTGCCGGGGCATTGCCCGCCGAAGAAAATTTGGAGGTGCAACAGTATGCCGAACAATATCCTGAAATAAGGATAGAGATAGAGGCCATAGAAAAAGCCATTCTTGCGATTACCGAAGCAACATCACCAAGAATGCCATTGGATGGGTTTGCCAAGATCAAAGCGAGAATAGGCGACGTTATTCCATTTACGCCAGAAAGGTCCACAAGCAAAGGAACCCCGTGGGGCAGTTATCTGGGATGGGCCGCATCCGTATTGTTGGCAATAGGACTCTTCTGGATGTACACGGAAAATTCCAAGTTGAAATCCGAAATTGAACTGACCAACCAAGAGAAACAAAGTTTGGAGGACATATTATCCGATACCCAAGAGGAAATCACCTTCAAAGAATCGCTACTAGAGGATATCAGAGATCAAAACGTTACCGTTATTGCACTTGGTGGACAAACCGTATCCCCTTCTTCCTATGCGAAAGCCTATTGGAACAAGGAAGAAAGCAAGGTAATCATCGATGCCAAAGGACTTCCGGAGCCGCCCGAAGGCTTCACCTATCAGGTCTGGTCCCTAAAGTTGGATCCGTTGACCCCTACCAGTATTGGATTATTGGATGATTTTGCTTCGGTTGACACCAAATTGTTCACTTTAGAAAACGCTAACGAATCGGAAGCTTTTGGTATTACGCTAGAGCCCGAAGGAGGTAGTGAAACACCAACATTGGAGCAATTGTACACACTTGGTGCCGTAGGTTCCTAACACAAAGGAACATTCTAGAACCATTTTTTCCGTTTAAAAATTATGATGGTGATTATGGTAACCACCAACATTACGCCCAAAAGGATAAAATATCCGTAGGGAGACCTTAGCTCGGGCATGTTTTCGAAGTTCATCCCGTAAATGCCGGCCAGAAATGTTAGGGGAATAAAAACCACTGAGAAGATGGTCAAGGTCTTCATTACCTCGTTCAAACGGTGGCCCTGGACACTGAAAAACAGGTTTATTTGGCTTTCGAGTTCCATAATATCTGAGTCGACATCCGCTATCAAACCATTTATCTGCTCCCGAAGTTCGCTAAAGTATTTGGTCTGAAAGCCCTTTACCTCTACCCGTTCCAATTTTATAATGATATCCCTAAGTCCATGGGAAGCCTTTTTAAAATCTTGTATAACCGCTTTTTTCTGTTCCACCTCGAACATAAATTCCGGTGTTGGCTCCCGCTTTACAATGGCTTCCAAGGCATTTTCCATTATCACGGTCTCTTCGTATTTATCTTTATAGTTGGTAATCAAGGTCTCGAGAATAAAAAAGAGCAGGTAATCGGCACGTTTTTTCCTGATGATGCCCTTGTTCTCGAATATACGTTGACGGATCCAATCAAAGTGATCTCCCCACTTTTCTTGAATGCACCAATTAAAATCCTTGGACACCACAAAATACATTTGTTCGGATTCCATGCTATCGTGTTCCGTTTTAAGAATCCGCGCCGCTATAAACAATTGGTCCTCCAAAACTATGACCTTGTTTCCCATTTTTTGGTTCAAGAGCAGACGCAGCAAAAAGTCATCAAGGTTATTACCGTTCACCATTAGCCTAAACTCATCCATATAATCCAAACCATATGTGTTCACCCAAGTAATGGATTTATCTCCTTTTGAAAGCGACAAATCATCCTCCAAAGAGAATTTGTGGTTATAGTAATTTTCGGGAGAGTAATTTATCACCCACGAATTTTCTTCAAAATCTGTTTTCATGGCTTAAAATATGAAAGGGTTTATTCGTAGTTTAGAGTTATCAATTTAATCAAATTTACTAAGAAGCATCATGTTTGACACTATGTCCTTCAAATCCGAGATTTTGTTCACCATAATTCTTTTGGCCATCATAATAGCGTTAAATTCTGTTAGCAAAAGAGCTATTCGGCGCTTTGGCAGAACAAGTTCTATTGACATGAACAGCCGGAAAATTATTTTTTATCTGAGCAATTTGATGTTCTATCTCATAGCCTTTGTTGGTATTTCATTGATATGGGGCGTTAATTTTGAAGATTTTTCAGTTTTTATTTCCTCCATATTGGCCATTTTGGGCGTAGGTTTTGTGGCACAATGGTCCATCCTTTCCAACCTTACCGCAAGCGTTATTCTCTTTTTTAACCATCCCTTGCGTTTAGGGGACAGAATAAGGGTGATGGACAAGGATTTTGATTGGACCGGAAAAGTCGAGGACATCAGCGGATTTTATTTGTTTATGCGCACCGATGACGGAAAAAGAATCACCATTCCGACCAACCTCGTGATCCAGAAGGGCATTGAAATATTGAAAGAAGAGGAGAACATTACCGAAAACACAATTGCCGATGATTAAAAAACGCCATGGCAAAATACCATGGCGTACCTAAAAACAACAACCAAGCTGAGATCTCATCGGTTCTCAACCTTGCTTTTATTGGGGGAAATTTATAGACTGGCAACCTCTGCCTCTTTTATGGGACCCAGCTCAAAAGTTGCCCCCATTAATTTTTTCTTTAGTTCCCGGACCTTTCCCTCTTTGCCGTTGGCCTTATAAATTTCTGCTGCACGTTGCAGAATGGCAGGCTCAAAGGTGGCATTTATCACGTGACGGTCAATGACCTCCATGGCCTTTTGCTCTTCTCCCAAATGAAGCAAGCTATAGGCCAACCACGCATAAGAATCGGGTGTGGGCCGTATGCTCACCTCCTCCTGCGCCAATTTATAGGCCCGTTGTTCCACGTCCATGCTCAATAAAAAATCTACATTATGGGCATTGTACATATCCCCATAATCGGTGTTTCTTCCTACCATTTTGTAATAATCGTCCAAGGCCTGCACCCTGAGCATGTCGTCGTTTATAAATGCGGCAACTTCTGCTTTGAACAAATAATGTTCGGGAGATTTGTTCTTTTGTGTAATGGAGTCCAAAATCCGCAGGGCTTCCTTACCATTTCTTTCATAAGAGTATACGATCCAAGCAATACCCCTTTTTGCATTTACATTGTTCGAATCAATTTTGAGTGCTTTCAGATATAGGTCATAAGCCTCCTCGATACGGCCAGCTTCACCGTAATAGTTCGCCAAATTGGTATAGGATGACAATATCAGATCTTCATTCTGCGAAATTTTGGCCTTTGCGGTTGCATCTTCCATAAGTTGAATTGCCGTACCCAAATTTCCCTTATGATCGGCCCACTTGGCCAACCGTACCACATACTCATAGCTGGACTCATCCTTTATGCTATCCAAATATTTGTTCGCGAGATGATAATTGCCAAGTTCCATGTGCAGGTCAAAAAGTAAACTTTGCGTTGCCCTTACATCGGTATCCAGGTCCCTTGCATCTTCCGCCAAGGCCAAAGCCTCCTTAAACCTGTGCTGTAACATGTAGTTTCTGGCCAACGCTCTTAAGTATGCCGATTTTTCAACTGTGGCAACACTCACTGCCTTTTTAAGGGTCTCCTCCGCATTTTTCAAAAATTTGATATCGCCCGTCTCCTTAAAAACCTGAATATTCTCATTGGCCAAGTTCCACAACGTAGGTAATTGGGGACTGTCCGTTCTTGCCTCAAACTGAAGACCAACGGGTTTTACCCCCAACGGACCCGATGTCAAAAAATAATCATAATCCTGTCTGTTGGTCTTAAATACATACTGGTCTTGCCCGCACGACATCAGAAAAATCATGCTAAGAAATAAACATATATACTGTCCTGTTGCTTTCATGTTATTTGTTTTGGGGCTCGGCCTACTCTTACCTACGGAACTGATCAGGGTGCGGTTTGGTTTTTAAATGTTAAAATTCTATTCACGTAATTTTATCAAACTCACAAAGCTGTGTTAAAACAAAGTCGGAGAAATTGTTTTACTTTGAGGCGTTAATACGTACCCATGAACCCTTCCGCTTCTGGCTGGATCAACAAGTTTGGTCATCTAGTAGATCAAGAATCTTCCGCTTTTGAAGACTTTGACAGTTTGTACAGAGAACTCAAAACGAATGGTTTTATATATGGGGTCCATTTGAGCATCCCATCTTTTATAGAAGTGGAACACACTTTGAGCGAGGACGAGATTGCCAAGATCAACCTGCTCACCGCATTGTATTACACCTACACATTTGAGGCTGGAAAGACCGATTTCGAGGCCTTTGTCAATAAAGTATTCGAGTACTACCAATCTTTAAATGTGAGCAAAATCTCGTTTTTGAGCAAGATATTGAGCGGCTCAAAAACCATTTCACAGCTGGAAAAGTTAATCGACTCCAGAATCTATTTGAGCGATAACACGTTTAGCAGGGCCTTGGGAAATAGTTTGACGAATTCACTGCTTTATGTGGACATACTCATCTTCAAAATATATTTGAGAGGTGACAAAAATATGATGCAGCACGCACAGCTCTTGGAGTATGTCACCATCAATATTGTGTACCATGCCCTCAACTCCAAGGAGACCCATGAATCGGATGCCAAATTGATTCAATTATTGGGTTCCTCGCTCACCTATGTAGATCTTGACAATGCAAAATTTGAGGGTGAATATTCCGATTTATTGAACCAAAACTTTACCAAAAACGAGAAGGATTATTTTCTGGATATGGCCTGCTTAACGATATGGGAGGACAAGCTATTGGACTACTCCGAAACGGACTATATTTTTGGTCTCGGAAAGGACCTCGGAAAGACCAAAAAAGAGGTGGAATTTGAGCTCGATTTTGTGATGAACTTCTTTGAGTTGAACAAGGAGAAAGTTGCCTACTTGAACAACAAAAATTTGGCCGTTCAATTCTATGATGGAATGTCCAAAAATGTGAGCAAATTAATTCTCAGAAATAGCAAAAGATTAAAAAAAGAGCTTTCACAAAGTAGAGAATTGGTTACGCTTTTATCCAAGTCGACCGTGAAAGATTTGAACGATGAAGAGAAGAAAAAAGTCCAAAACCAACTTCTTGATATTTTTAAAAGCATTCCTTCCTTGGCCATTTTTATGCTGCCTGGAGGAGCGATTCTTCTCCCCATTTTTATTAAATTGATACCCAAACTTCTTCCATCCGCTTTTGACGACAACCGAGTGGAGGAAAAATAGGGTTTTCATTCAAAAAAACTACTATAAAGAAAATTTATGATAGGTTTTTAATTTTTATTATTATTTTGATAATCAGATTTTTAAAAAACCTTACTCCAACCATAACTTAAAGTCCCTTACACGTTCCCTGCTCACGATCACCTCATGCTCATCAAAGCGTTTTAACTTGATCTGAAGCCTTGAATTTGTGTATGAAATGATGTCCCCTATGTGATTGATGTTCACATAGAACTTTCGACTTACCCTAAAAAATGTCTGTGGCTCCAACTCTTCCTCCAACTGTTCCAAGGTAGTGTCCAACAAATAATTTCTTCCGTCCGAAGTAGCGGCATAGGTACCTTTGTTCTCACTGTAAAAACATTCCACCTCGTCGGCGTTTATAATTTTTAAGTGTTGCCCTACCCTGGCTGTAAACCGCTTCTTGAATTCGCGTTCCAGAGGGTTCACCAAAAGCTTTTTTATGTCGTTAAAATCGATGGGGATCTTTTGGTTTTCAGGTTTAAAATTCCGGTACTTTTTTACCGCACTTTCCAGCTCCTCTTCGTCTATTGGTTTCAACAAATAATCAATGCTGTTTAACTTGAATGCTTGGAGGGCATATTCGTCATAAGCAGTGGTAAAAATAATGGCACTTTTCACCTCGACCTCATCAAAAATTTCAAAGGAAAGTCCATCGGATAATTGGATGTCCAAAAAGATCAGATCGGGGTGCGGATTTTCCCGAAACCATGCAATGGATTCTTCTACGGAATGCAACATGGTGGAAACCTCCATTTCCAGTTCGGAGAGCAATCTGGACAATCTTCTTGCCGCTGGTTTTTCGTCTTCAATGATCAGGACATTCATATAAGTTCGGTTTTTGGTTTGGTGACGGTTCTATTTCTTTTTACTTATCAATTATTGGTCGTTGACCTTCTCTTGTCATCCAAAAAGAATCCAAATGTATAACATCCCTGGACAACGATTACAGCGCCCCAAATTATGGGAATCGCTAAAATATTCCAATCTACCCATTTTAAAAATTCCTTATCCGGATTGGCACTGTTTTCCTTGACCCATTCCACTAAACCTCCCTTTGAGGCCAAAAGAACCGCGCTCAAAAAAAAGAACAATGCCAAATGGTGATAAAACCTTTTTATGGCGTTTACTTTTTGTTTGGCCCTTTCCAAAGGGGTGCTTCTGTCCATGGCATTATTTGTATTTATCTACCTTGCCCCTATCCTCGTCCATATATTTTTGTATCTGCCGTTCTTCCCATTTTTTAAAGAAGGTAAATTTATGTCGTTGCAGAATTAAGGTGTGAACGACCAAAATGACTGCCCATATCAAAATATTGGCGTTGATCCAATCATAATAATAGGACTCCCTTGGAAAAGTGTCCGGCAAAAATGAGTTCAATGCGCCTACCTTAAGAAGGTACAGGAAGCCGTTGATAACAATAAAGACGATTATATGCCTGTAGTACCCTTTGAGCTCTTTGACCCGCTTTTCGGCGTTCTGCTTGGCTTTGTGTTTGTCGTACATCACCTTACTTGTACTTGTTCATTTCTTCTTTGTCCTCGTCCATATACTTTTGTATTTGACGTTCCTCCCAATCCTTGCTCAAAAAAGGATTGAACCCAAAGGTTTTTGATGCGTGGAACAACAACCCCACGCCCCAAGCAATTAAGGTGATGAAATGCTCCCAACTCCAAAAATTATCGTTTCTTAAGTATATGTTCACCAAAATAAAGGCGTTTATCACTATATAAATGGCCAAATGGATATAAAACCCCTTGAGTTCATCGACTCTTTTTTTAGCCCTATTGTACTTTTCTTTATTGACGTTTTCCATGACTATTTCCATTTATTGTTTTGTTCATCCTCGCGCATAAACTCTTCCAGTTTGCGCTTTTCCCATTGTTTTCCAAAAAAGGGATTAAGGTCGAAGGTTTTAATGGCATGGAAAACAATACCGATTCCCCAACCAAAAGCGGCCCACAGGAACCACATATAACCAAATCCCGTAGTATAATAATTTAGAAGCGCCAAACCGCCAATTACAAACACATACGAAGTTAGGTTCCCGTAAAATCTTTTAAGCTCCTGTACACGCTCGCGTGCCCTTATATATTTATTTTCCTTATCTGTAGTTTCCATTGTATTGTTGTTTGATGTGATGTTGTAGCTAAAAATACTCATTCTTAAAATTCTTTATCGTTCATAAACTCCTGAATCTTACGCTCTTCCCAATCCTTTCCAAAAATCGGGTTGTGTCCGTAGGCCGTCATCCAAAGACTTACCAAACCAAGTCCCCAGCCCACGGCGGGGAAAATGGCCCAAGGAATATCGGTGGTCCTATAATTGATGTAGACCAAAACCGGAATTACCACACAATACGCGATCAGGCTATGGTAAAAAGACTTAAGATTTTCCAATCTTTCCTTTGCTCTGGTATAGCGATGTTCATTTAAATTTTTCATGATTGTTCAGTTTTACTAATTGATTACAGGACAAATATCCTGATGCCGAAGCGCAAAAAGAAAAGTGAATTCCCGAACTGTAATTTTAATGGGATGAGTTGTAGTTGGAGGGGTCAAGGGTTGAGGGTTGAGGGTTGAGGGTTGAGGGTTGAGGGTTGAGGGAAGTTTGTGAAATTTTAGTGATCGCAACCCTTATGCAGAGTTCATTTTATCTAGACAATCAAAAAACTGAAATCTGAATTCCTAGAAATCGTCCTTTTCCATCAGTTCCTTGATCTTGCGCTCCTCCCAACGTTTCCCCCAAAGCGGATTATAGCCAAATGCCGCCATACCATGGGCGGTTAGTCCAAATCCCCAACCCAGTGTAGGGAAAAAGGCCCACAAAAAGTCCGTAGTATGGAGATTGAGCCACCATAAAAATGGGATTACAATACAATAGGCCATAAGATTGCCGTAGAAGTCCTTAATGTTCTTGACCCGTTCCTTGGCATTTGCGTAGCGTTTTTCCTCGATATAGCTCTCCTGTGTCTCTAGAACCGTATATTTTTGAGTAAGCATGGGAATGAACACCCTAAAATCACTTTCTGTTTTTTCAATGATCATTTCGCGGTCTGTAAGAATATTGTAGCGCTGTTTTATGTTCTGCAGCCCTACCCCGCTGCTCTTTTTTACCACTTGTTTTTCTTGGAGATTGTTGCTCACCACCAACATCCCGTTTTGCTCAAACACCTTAATATGCAGTGGCCGTGAAGATGTGACCACATTGTGCTTTACCGCATTCTCCAGCAAAAGCTGCAACGAGAGCGGCACTATTTTGGCTTCAGGCTGAGAACAATTGTCCGGAATATCGAAAACAATGCTGTCCTCAAAACGCATTTTAAGGAGTCGCACATAGGTCCGGGCAAAATTTAATTCTTCATCCACAGTGACCAGGTCCTTGTTTTTCTGCTCCAATACGTATCGATATACCTTTGATAAAGATGTGGTAAAGTTCTGCGCTTGGTGCGGATCCTCATCAATCAAACTGGTCAATACATTAAGGCTGTTGAACAAAAAATGGGGGTCCAACTGGTTTTTTAAAGCATCAAACCGGGCCGATGCCGAACCAGCAATGATTTTCTGCTCCTTGACCTGTTTTTCCTTGTAGTTTTTGTAATAATAGGCCGCATAGAACATCAATGCCACGACCATGGAAATAATAAAAGAACTCACATAGAATTCGGAACGCTCCTCGGCTAAAAATTGTCCCATGGATTTTTGATTCACCAAAACCATAAGGACAAACCTGGAGACCATTATTCCTAAAATGGAGGCAACAATGTTCCCCAAAATACCGTAACCGATATATTTTTTGGTAAAGAGTTCCTTATCGTACTTGCGCATCAATAGGATAAAAGATGCGGCGTTGAACATATAGATGATAATGGAAAAGATCATGCTCTCCCAAAATTCCTCCCATAATTGCTGGTACGTAAGATCCCAACCCTTGATAAAGAAAATAATGAGGAAAACTATAAAAATAGCGACCCCTATTAATAATGCCTTTAAGAGTTCTTTTATAAAGAGTTTCATTGGCTTCTATTTACCACAGCTTTTCAACACTTCTTCCGCCCTTTCTTTTCCCCAGGTCGGGTAAAACGGAGTTTCGGATTTAAAGGTAGCAAAAAGTTCCAAGGCCCTTTCCACATCTTTGCAATAGGGAGTAATGTCCTTTCCAAAATACCGTGCCGACCCCATGTCCCATTCCGCTTTGGAAAGTACTACCCTTGGATTGTCGGGCGCTATTTCCAATGCTTTTTGATACAATTGTACGTTCTTAGGGGAAAGTGTCATTCCATACGTGGCACCATCAAAAGCGATCCATGCCGTATTGATCAGGGCTTCCTGAATCAGAATTTCTGGATTGTCCGGAGAAATGGCCTTGGCAACATCCAAAAACTCTTTGGCTTTTTCCAATTGTTTGCTCAATTTTTCTTCATCCTTCTCCCCAAAAGAAATTACCGTATTGATCTGTGATACGTAGTAGTAAGGCAACCATTTATCCGGTTCGGCCGTTGCGATACGTTCGAACAAATTTGATGCTTCCGTAGTTTTTTGGTTTTGCCATAGCTCAAAAGCCTTTTCCATTCCGCTGGAATAGCGGTCCTGGGCGTTTACAAATGTTGAACCGATAAGTAAAATTGCCAAAATAAGTTTTTTCATGACTATTGTTTTATGATTATTGATGCCACAAAGATGATTGCAAGACTGCATTTTTTAAAAGAAGATTTACCCAACTGTGAACATTCGGGGATGAACCGTAGTCCATCGCAACTTAATTTATATTTTAGCGTTCGGTTTAAAATTCAAGCGCGTCTATGTACACCCCTACCCACTATAGCAATAACGATATTGAAGAAATCAAAGGTTTTTTAAGGCAAAACAGTTTTGGTATTTTGATCAATATTGTGGACAATAGACCGTGGGGGACGCACATTCCCTTGGAACTGGAATCCGATGAGCAAGGAAACGATATTTTGGTGGGACACATAGCTAAAGCCAATCCACAATGGAAACATTTTAAGGATGAGTCCGAAGTACTGTGCATTTTCAACGGACCGCATGCCTATGTCTCATCTTCGTGGTACAAAGAGGAAGAAGTACCCACTTGGAACTACATTGCAGTCCACGTTTACGGAAAGTTGAGCATTCTAACGGAGGAGGAGACCATGGCATCGATGCACCGATTGGTGGATAAATATGAGAAAGGTTCCAAAAACCCGATTTCACTTGAAAATATGTCCTCAAAAACATTGCGGCAAGTAAAGGGCGTTGTAGGGTTTCAAGTTAAGGTTTCGGATATACAGGCAACCTATAAATTATCGCAGACCCGTTCCGATGATCATCAAAAGATAATATCCGAGCTAAAAGAACGCCCCGACTCAGGGAGCCAGGGCATTGCAGATTTTATGAAAGACAAGGAGTCTTGATTTTTATATTTTACCTGGAATTTTCTCCTGTTTTTTAATTTACTTTTAAATCAAATCTTTTATAGGCGGTGGAGAATGCAGTTCTACTTCCCATTGCTCATATGGTGGTTCCACTTCAAAATCGGGGTTGCAGTAAGCACGAATATAATCAACGGCTCTTTTTTCAGCATATTTTGCATTTACAACATTTCCATTTTCATCCAATTCAATCACGTTGGCATATATTGCGAAAGCTTGTTCAATAGCACTTGGTTCTTCACCAAATAAATTCAAATAGTCAACTCCATGTAATTGATAGTGAGTTCCACTGGCAATGAAATATGCAAATGTTCTTAATGCTCCACTAAATGAGTTACTCAATTTCATAGATAAAATCAAATTATTTTAAATTATTCTATATCCTGAAAAATAGCATCGGCCCAGTTGGCATATCTTGAGTTTTCGACGTGCATGATCCAAATTTCGTCTTGGTACTTGCCCTTCATTTTTGATCGATAGGCCTGATAGGCCAATTCATTTTCCTCGTACTTTGCCAAATAGACATAGTTGAGACCGTTATCCGGATTCTTGAAATATTGTGCCTGTAATCCTTTGCTCTTTAATTCTTCCATGAAGTTTTTTAAGTAGGTCTCGTTTTTAAATACGTTCGCCACAATATAATGCCCTTGTCCTACACCTTCCAGATTGATATATTTTTCAATGGGCTTGAAGGCTCCTCCCTGAAAAGTCCCCTCACTTTTTTTCTCTATATTTTTAGATACCGATTGCGAATTTGCGGCCAAGGCGGTTGCCGTGGAAGCATCAATGGCATTGTACAGGGAATCCAAGTCCTTACTATCGGCCATATACAGCTTTTGAGCCTTCTCCCTCATATCGGGAATTTCGTCCCCATTGTGGCGTTTTACCAAGCGCATTACCATCTCAAAACGCTTTTCCATATCTTGCTCCCTGCTCTGTTTCATGGAATCCACCTTATAGAGCAGATCGTCTATTACGGCATAGCTGTCTTCTTGCTTTTCCTGTAACTCGGCCACACGTTCCTCCCAGTAGGCTCTTTCTTCCTTATTGGTGGGGCGCAATGTGGTCTCTACATCCAATTTGCTGCTCTGTTCCGTCTTTTTGGTTTCTTCTCCGGCAGCCGCCACAGCTGAATTTTCAATTTTCTTTTGCTGTACATCTTCTTCATCATTGGAAACAAATGTGTTTTTGGAAAGATTGGGCACAAAAGAGTAAGCAATGGAAATTTCGTGGGTAACTCCCAAATTGGCAATACTGTTCACCATGCTTTTCTCAAAATTATAGCCGAAGGACAACCGTTGGTTCAAATTGAAGCCTGTTCCTGCGGATGCGCCGTAAAATTGATCGTAACCGGCCTGTATCCAACCTAGTTTTGGAAGGTCAAAAATTACACCTCCCCCGAAAACAGGGTCTTCACTGCCTTCAAAACGAGCTCTTGCCAATGGCATTAATCGCGCATCCTCAAAAATGCCCTTACCATGTTCCAACTGGTGAACATACTGTACATGCCCAGAGAATGTTTTTTGTTTGAACTGGGTCAGCGATTCACTGGATTTTAAATTAAAGTCCACCAAATTTTGGGCAAAAACACCAAAATCAAACTTGCCCAAACTAAGGTTCAGCCCGGGTTGAAAAGAGATAATGGAACTTTCGCCAGCATCGTTCAAAAAAGGGTCTTCATCCAAGGCAACCACCCTACTCGGGTCATAACTGCTCACATAATAGGGAATGTTCACGCCAAAAGTCAGGCTGCTCTCTTCCCCCAGCTGTATGCCATGGGAGTAATTGGCCATTATGCCCAAATTGGAGATAATGCCAACTCGCTGGTTGTAAAGGCTTAGCCCCAAGCCAATTCTATCGTTCAGACGGCCGCTGTAACTCAAAAAGTAGTTCTGACGGTTGTTGGCGAAATCTGCACTTTGACTTCGATGGAAAAAATTGATGTACGATTTGTCCTCCCGAATGGATGAAAAAGTGGGATTGATCAAAAATCGGTTGAATTTCAACAAATTTTGAAACGGTACATCGTAACTTACATTGGGACCATTTTGCTCTTGGGCCTGCAATGGAAGACCGAGAAAAATAATGACCAGAAACGCAAATAGATAACGCTCACATGGGCACGGGAATGTAGTTTGGGGAAACGTGGGTAGTTTTATCTCCATAGCCGATTGGGATTTGTAGGTTAAGTTGCCTGATTGGGACAGGCCGATATGTTTTTAAGTTTGTCATTCGCAAGATTTGGGACCTCGTAAGAATTTTATGACTAATCTAAAGTAAAACTACATATTTTATCGTTCAACTGATAATTTTTTCGTTGAACAGCATAGTGAATTGATAGATAAGCAGTTTCAGTCGATAAAAAGTGCTTTTGAGTTTACGAATGTTGTTGAAATTCAAATTATTTTTAACGGCAAAAACGAAAAAAAACCTCAAAATGGATGCCTCTTTTACCATTGTCCCCTATTCCGAAGCTTATAAAGATGCTTTTAGGCTGCTGAACGAGGAGTGGATCATCAAATATTTCCAAATTGAGGAAATGGACCGTCTTGCACTCCATGATCCACAAGGATATATTTTGGACAAAGGCGGATATATCGCAGTTGCCTTGTTGAATGGAATACCGGTCGGGGTCTGCGCCCTGATTCCTTGCCCGTATGAGGGATATGATTTTGAACTATCCAAAATGGGCGTCTCTCCTACTGCACAGGGCAAAGGGATCGGGAAACTGTTGGGCCTCCATATTATTGAAAAGGCAAAACAACTGGGCGCCAAGAAAATATTTCTGGAAAGCAATAGAAAATTGGCTCCAGCACTGGCACTCTATAAAAAACTCGGCTTTATAGAAATGGCCAAAGTAGCTTCGCCATATGCCCGAAGCGATATTCAGATGGAGCTTAGTTTTTAAGCTAACAAGGCTTACTTGATTACATAAAGAATCCCTTCACGCTCATTATATGTTAAACGTGTACCATTGTCAAAAAAATCAACAATATCATTTAAATCGATCAATACTGTTTCTTCATAGTTACCAATGGTTGTGCCTTGGTAAGGACTGGACACCACCCAAACATTTTTGACAACACAATTTTTTTCTGCTACTGGCCTAGGAAATCTTGTCCACACAATCTCGAGTGATCTATCCTGTGCATTATTAAATATTCTTACCACCTCTTGATTTATCTGTTGGCCAATTTTGTCGGTATTGACGTTTTGTATGGAATGATTATAAATGTCGTTGTTCCCAAAGGCTAGGTAGCCATCGTGGGTCTTCTCCTTTTTTTCATATATAACATAATTGTCGGCTATCAAATTCAAAATTTTTTCAAAATTTCTTGGTTCCACAAAAAAGGTACCATCTTCTTCGATGATTTGCACGAAGCTGGTAACGCTGGGAGTAACATCCTCGGACAATTGATTTTCCAATATGGACTGGTTTGCAAAAAATGGTACCAGATAGATTTTTTGGTCTATTTTAAGAGCTAAGTTGACAAATTTTCTCTCATCCGAACAGCTTAAAAAAACGGCCAGCACAACAAGGCAACTAAGAATATTTTTCATTTTCGTTGGAACATTAGCATTACACTTTAGGTATCTGAATTAAAAATATGAAAACTGACAAAAGTATGAACTGCTGAATTGATGGATGGGCCGTTTCAATTGACCAATTGATGATTTAAATTGATTTTGATTAAAATTCAAATGTTATCATCAAAATTTATGTGAAAAAATTAAATATATCGCTAAAAATGAGTACCTTATGTAATCAATCCACAAACCTCAACACCATGGGTCTCATAAAAAAGCTCAACAAATGGGCCAACGCCCACACCTATCTTATATTGGATTTGATTCGGGTTTTGCTGGGTATTGTTTTTTTTGTCAAGGGTATCGAGTTTATGACCCATCATGAAGAAATGGAACGGTTGGCAGCACCTTTCCAAAATATTCCCGGTGGAATGATCCTTCTGCATTATTTGATCCCCGCCCATTTTGTAGGGGGAATTCTTATAGTGGTCGGGCTGCTCACAAGATGGGCCGCCATAGCTCAACTCCCCCTTTTGTTTGGCGCCGTACTCACCAATTTTTTGGGACAAATGGATACCAACAACCTTATGTTGGCCATCATTGTTCTGATTACGTCCCTGTTTTTTATTATCTACGGTTCGGGAAAGCATTCCGTAGATTATTACCTTAAAATGCAGCAATAGCCTAAAGGTTATCCAGTTGATTGCTTTTGCCGTCCGTGCTTATCGTCCAAAAGAAGCCTACAAAGAAAAAACTGTCCGCCGGTGGCGTTATGGCCCTTCTATTGTACACGCCACCTACATCGGGGGTGTTGGCATATTGGTAATTACTGACGTTGTTTAGGCTCAATAAATTGCTAACAGAGAAGTACAGGATTTTTTGCTGGTCGATGAGATAGGCCCAGTTAAAGCTCAAGTTGTTGTACGATTTGGTTTTTTCTTGCATAAAACCAGGGTTGTTCGGATTGTGGTAAGGCCTTCCCGAGCCGTAAGAATATGATAACCCTACTTGAGAGCGCAACTTGTCCACCCAATATTTGGTTACCAGCGAAGCATTGTGCTTTGGTGCAAAATTCGGGGTCGCCCGTTCAGGAAAATTTTGGTAATCGCGCTCGGTATCCAAATAAGAGTAGGAAAACCAGTAATCCAAATTTTCAATGCTCTTACTGTCTCTCCAAAAAACATCTACTCCTTGGGCATATCCCCCTCCGGAATTACTGTAATCGGAATTGAACTGTGGCATTTCCGAATCATACTTTACCAATTGGTCATAATCCTTATAGTAAAGCTCCGTTCTAAAGGTTTTTCCATTGTTTATGTATTGATAGTTCAAAATGTAATGCGAAGCTTTCTCCATGGACAAACTTCCATCAAACTTTATGACATCTGAAAGCGGTCTCTGGTAAAAATCGCCATAGGCCAAGGAAAATTGTCCGTTTTCCCCAGGTTTGTAGGCCAATGACAGCCTTGGGGACACTTTAAACTCATCCAACAAACTGCTTTGTGTGGCCCTTATGCCCAACTTCATGGCGAATTTGTTGCTCAAATAAATGTCGGATTCGGCAAAACCGGCCCATAATCCATCCGTGTATCCATTATCAAACTCATTGGTATTTACATCGGTAAAGGTTTCATCAAAATTGGTGTGGAAATATTCCGTCCCAAAACTCAAATCGAACCGATTACTGAAATTTTTACGGGCCTTGACCTTGAGGTGCGTAGATGTTTCCTTGTTATCTACCTTGTCATCATTAATACCTATATCGTTAGTGTCCCATGCAATGGAAGCACCCGAGGTAAGACTCCAATCGTTCCCAAAATAATATTTATAGGATGAATTGAAATACAGGTTGTTGTTCTTCAAACCGAAACGTACATAATCATCAAAATTGATGTCCTCTTGCTCAATATCCAGATTGGAATGGTTGAACCCTGTGTACAGTTTGAACATACTTTTTTCGCCTTTGCTCCTAAAAACGGCCTCGCCCGAAATGGATTCATAAGGACTTTTCCATCGAACTCCTTGGGTGGAAGGAATCAAGGCTTCGTAGGGGGCCAGGTTCATGTAGGAGGTGTTGATGCTCAACGATTGGTCTCCCCAGATTTCGGTATGCCCCAGCCCGCCCCCAACGCTCATTACGGAGATTTCGGTTTGCTCTTGCAAGGGAACATCCGTGGTGTTGAGCAGTAATACGCTGGACAACGCTTGACCGTACTCGGCAGAATACCCTCCCGTACTAAAAGAAATTCCTTTAAATAGAAATGGGGAGAACCTCCCACGGGTAGGCGTATTGTTCGCTGTGGCATTGAACGGCTGAAATACCCGGAGGCCATCGATAAAAACTTGGGTTTCGCCCGCTGTTCCTCCCCTTACGAACAAGCGTCCATCCTCGTTGACGGTTGTGGTGCCCGGCAGGGTCTGCAAAGCGGCCACAAAATCTCCGGCAGCACCGGCAGTGGTCACAATATCCAATGGTTTTAATACCGATGCCTTGGAATTGTCACCAGCTTCAAAAGTACCGGCTGTCAAGGTAACACCGGATAGGGTGTTGACGGATTCCATTAATTTGATGTGCAAATCCTTAAAATAGGAAATATCGCCAGCCTCGTAGTGCGGTTCATAGGACAACATGGAGACAATAAGCGTTTGAAGGCCTTCCTCCGTGGTCTCAAAACTAAAATTTCCGTTGGCATCCGAAGATGCGCCATCATAAGTGCCCTCCAAGTAGATATTGGCCCCTTCTATGGGAACGTTCTTTGCATCGGTTACTTTCCCTGTGATGGTCTGTTGGGCAAAAACAGCTCCCGTGCACAGCCCTGTAATAATAAGGTTGATAAGAATTTTCATTATTTTTCTCTTTTTGATTGATGCCACAAAATTGCTTGCACGCAGGTTGCCAAACCAAAAGGAAGTACCCAACTGTAGATTTTCACAACCGAATTGAATTGCCGATTTCCTAATGCAGTTCACTCCAAAAAATCAACATTTCGGTAGGTTAAAATTTTTCCGGTGATGCTTCTTTCTGAATTTTGGGGCATACAAAACATCAAAAACAACCATTATGAAAACTCTGACACTAGTATTAAGTCTCTTTTTAGTGAGTATTGCAGGAATCGCACAAGAAAAAACAGGTGTGGACATTACCGTGACCATCGATAACATCACCAATGATGAAGGTAAGGTGCTTGCCGGTCTGCATACCGAAGAAACCTTTATGAAAGGACCGGGCGTCCAAAATCTACAAAGTGCCATTGCAGATGGTAAAGTCACCTTGACCTTTACCAATGTGGCCCCTGGCACCTATGCGATCATGGCCATGCACGATGCCAATGAAAACAATCGTATGGATTATGAATCCAACGGAATGCCCAAAGAAGGCTACGGCATGTCGGGCAACGATATGACGATGGGACCACCGACCTTTAACAGCGCCAAATTTACTGTTGGCGAAGAAGATATGGAGTTTACCATTCGGTTCTAGCCTAAAAAAAACATCATCGATCAAAAAGGAAGCCCGCCCCAGAGCGGGCTTTTTATTTACATATATCCAAGCTTTAGGAATACGCTTTTTCTATAGATTAACCTGATGGTTTTTTATACTTTTATACCCTAAACTTATAATTGAATGACCATTACCCAACTTCAATATGTGTTAGCCGTGGCCGAGCACAAGAACTTTACCTTGGCCGCGGAAAAGAGCTTTGTTACCCAACCTACACTGAGCATGCAGGTTCAAAAGTTGGAGGACGAACTGGATGTACTCATTTTTGACAGGGGCAAAAAGCCCATAACCATAACCGAAGTGGGCAAAAAAATAGTTGCCCAAGCAAAAAACATCGTGGCAGAAGCCGAGCGCATCAAAGATATTGTAGATCAGGACAAGGGTTATATCGGTGGCGACTACACCTTGGGAATCATACCCACCGTAATGCCAACATTGCTCCCCATGTTCTTGAACTCGTTCATAAAAAAATATCCAAAAGTAAACCTGATTATAAAGGAACAGTCTACCCAGACCATGATCAAGAATATTATGGACGGGCATTTGGATGCCGGCATTGCTGCGACACCCCTTGAAATTGAATTTATTAAGGAACGTCCCCTGTACTATGAACCTTTTGTTGGGTATGTCCCGAAGAATCACCGCTTGGCTTCGGAAAATGAACTGACCACAAGCGATCTAGATGTGAACGATGTGCTTTTGTTACAGGATGGACATTGTTTTCGAGAGGGGGTCATCAACCTATGCAAAGCCTCCAAAAACCTGCGCGGCGAGCATTTTAAGATAGAGAGCGGAAGTTTTGAAACTTTGGTGAGCTTGGCAGATGAAGGTATGGGAATGACCTTGTTGCCCTACTTGAACACCCTGCACTTGGATAAAGAAAAAGCGACTAACCTTAAATCTTTCCAGACCCCTTCCCCCGCCCGGGAAATAAGTATGATCTATCATAAAAGTGAACTTAAAATACAAATAACGGACGCACTGAGAGAGGTCATTTCCAGCATTGTTCGTGGAGCCATTGCTTTTCAGGACGTGAAAATCGTAAGCCCCTTGTCCAAAAATTAAAAGAGCCGCTTTTCAGCGGCTCTTGTCAGTGTTTAAATTTTTAATAATAACAATGTTGATTGTAATTCCGGTTTGTCCACAATATAAAATTGCAACCAGATTTTCAATTCCTCTACTTCATTGGGTAACAATCTCGAAATTGCTTTCTGAAGTTCCCTAGTGAAGAGTTTAGCATCAAAACTCACCTTTTGTAGGATTGTTTTGGTGTAATCTAACATAGCTCTAGGCATATCAATTTGATTAAATTGGGTAAATAGGTTGTGACCTAAATTACTAAAAAAGGGGCTTAAAAAAGCTAACTTCCAGTTAAAAATTGAATATCTTGTTGTTAAATTCGACGAAAGAATCCTATGCTCAAAAAACATAAAACCAAATTTAAAGTACTGATAACAAGATGTTTTATAGGCACCATCTTACTGTCCGGTTGCAGTTCCATCAAAAAAACGATCAATTCAAAAATAGAGGACGATAACCTTCAAAACTCTTTCCACGGATTGGTGGTCATTGATGCCAACAGCCATAAAGAAATCTACAATCTGAATGGGGATAAATACTTTACCCCGGCCAGTAACACCAAGGTCGTGACTTTTTACACCGGCCTTAATTTGCTGCCCAAAAATATACCGACCCTCAAGTATGTAGTCGCCAACGACACCATTTTTATAGAGGGGACTGGCGACCCTACATGGTTACACCCTTATTTTATGGACAGTACGGCCATAAATTGGTTAAAAAAACAAAGAACCATAGCACTTTATACCAAAAATCATGATGAGCAACGGTATGGGCCTGGCTGGGCATGGGAAGATTATGATACTTATTTCTCGCCCGAAAAATCCACTTTACCGTTTTACGGGAATGTTGTCACGATTTCCAATAATGAAGCATTGGAAGTTTCTCCCAAAACTTTCTTTGACAAAACTCTGGTGAAGGACACGACGATAAAGCGTGAGGAGTTCCACAACCAATTTTACATCTCACCAACCGAAAAAGACACTTTGGAAGTTCCTTTTATGACCAGCGATAGTTTAACGAAGCAACTATTGGAAACGGCTATTGGAAAAGAAATTATACTTACCCCACACTTTCCCGATAGCGAGAAACAAATGCTGTACGGTATGGAAACCGACTCTATTTACAAACGCATGCTATTGAAAAGCGACAACTTTTTGGCGGAACAATTATTGTTCGCAGCTTCGGGCATGATTTCCGATACCTTGAGCACACAAAATGCCATAGAATTTATGTTGGACAATCAGTTTAAGGATTTGGAACACCGCCCGCGTTGGGTAGATGGTTCCGGGCTCTCCCGATACAATCTCTTCACGCCAAAATCCTTTGTTCAAATTCTTCAAAAACTTCACCAGGAAATCCCGGAAGAGCGCCTGTTTGCACTTTTTCCAATGTGGGGCCCGGACAATACTGTTGAAAAATGGGAAGACCCGACCACGGAGCCATTTCTATTTGCCAAATCAGGCTCGTTTGGGAACAATTATAATTTGAGCGGCTATGTCAAGACCAAATCGGGGAAATTGCTCATCTTCAGTTTTATGAACAATCATTTTAGAATTCCCTCAAAAGTGATTAGAAAAACTATGTATGCTACCTTAAAAAGCCTCCACGAAAATTACTGATCAAAAATTCCGTGAATTTGGGCGTATTGCAACAACATAATGGTCTTGGCATCTTTGATTTCACCTGATTGCACCATACTTATCGCTTCTTTAAAATCCAGTTCCAAAACTTCGATATTCTCTGTCTCGTCCTCGGCTCCGCCGCCCTCACTTACTTTCATGGCATCTTCATACTGCCCAATAAAAAAATAAAGAATCTCGGTTACCGAACCAGGGGACATATAGGATTCAAAGACCTTTTTTACCTTATCAATTTTGTACCCGGTCTCCTCCTCTACTTCCATTTTTATGGTTTCCTCGGCATTTCCTTTTTCCAGTAGTCCCGCACAGGCCTCGATCATCATTCCATCCGTGTTGCCATTGACATAAGTGGGCATTCGAAATTGTCTGGTAAGCACTACTTTTCCTTTTTTTAGATTGTAAAGCAAAATTGCGGCCCCATTCCCCCTATCGTAAGCTTCACGGGATTGTTTTTCCCAGCTACCGTCCTCTCGCTGATACTCAAACGTTATTTTGTTCAGCGTGTACCAATTGTCAGAGAGGAGTTCTTTTTCAATGTTTCTTACATTTCCATATTTCATATTGAGAGGAGGTTTAAACCGTTACGGCTTGATTTAAATATTGCCTAAAGGGAAGCATTTCTTTATAAACGGCAACAATTTTTTCTTTGAAATCATCGCTAAGGACATCTGCTCTTGTCAATTGATATTCCACAGCGAAGGTTTTGTTGCGTAGCAATTCGATATGTGGGTGGTCGTTGGAAAACCCTTTGGGCGATGACACCAGTTTTTCATCCTCGTACAGTCCACCGAACATTTTTTTGAAGGATGGTTTGTCCAAAATCTTTTGCAACTCTTCACCATTATAATCGATGGCATCGCGGATACTGCGTAGCGTTTTGGAATCGGGTCGCCAGCGACCACCTGCCAACAGGCAATGCTTCAGGCCAATTTCGATATAAAAATCCGCTGAATTGGGCGCTTTGTCCAAACCTGCCCCAAAATGGTCTTTGTAGATGGGCTTGTTCGGGTGGAACATCAAATTATTGTTGATTCGATTGATGCCTTTTTTGCCGGGAGTTGGATAATAATCATCATGGAGCTGAGCCATCGTCATATCCAAATCGTCCAACCAAGTGATGAAGTCGTTACGGAGGGATTTGTACCATTTACGGTTCGCATCCATCCATTCCTTGTTGTTGTTTTGTTGCAATTCTTCCAGAAAATGGAACAGGTCGTTGAAATTCATATCCACAAAAGAAGTGATTTTTTCAGACTTCAAACTTCAAATCTCTGATTTCAGACTTAAGATATCAGATGAAATTCTTCACTTCGTTCAGAATGACATTGATACACAAAACAACCGACTCCTGACTCCTAACTTCTGACTTCAAATTAAATATTTCTCGACTATGCCTTCGACTCCGCTCAGGCACCAGCTCGAAATGACATTTTGTTACATTTAACCCTTCTCCTGACTCCTGACTCCTGACTCCTGACTCCTGACTCCTGACTCCTAAAAATTAAAACCTATTGTCCCCATCGAGCAAATCGCCAAGGCCACCCAAGATGCTTCCTTCACCTTTGTCTTTTCCTCCACCTCTGGGTGCAGCGGCCCAAACACGACTGGCCAACCTACTGAACGGCAGGGATTGCACATATACGGTTCCAGGTCCGCGAAGGGTTGCGAAGAAGAGTCCTTCGCCTCCGAATACCGAGTTTCGGATACCGCCTATAAATTCAATGTTATAATCCACGGTTTGGGAAAAACCAACGATACAGCCTGTATCCACTCTTAAGGTCTCGCCTGGTGCCAATGTTTTCTTGGCCATGGTTCCGCCTGCGTGCACAAAGGCCATTCCATCGCCTTCCAATTTTTGCATGATAAAGCCCTCACCACCGAAAAAGCCACGTCCCAAGCGTTTGGAGAACTCGATGCCTACGGAAACGCCTTTTGCGGCACATAGAAACGCATCTTTTTGACAGATGAACTTTCCTCCTTTTTCAGAAAGGTCGATGGGTACAATTTTACCGGGATAAGGCGAAGCAAAGCTTACCTGCTTTTTTCCTTGACCAATGTTCAAGAAAGCGGTCATAAAAAGGCTCTCGCCCGTGAGCAGTCGCTTTCCAGCCGAGAATAATTTGCCCAAAACCCCTGTATCTTGATTGGAACCGTCGCCAAAGATGGTGTCCATTTTAATCTCGGAGTCCATCATCATGAAACTGCCTGCTTCGGCAATAACAGCTTCCTGTGGATCTAGTTCTATCTCCACATATTGCATTTCTTCCCCGTAAATGTGATAATCTATTTCGTGTGCGTTCATTTGATATTGATGTTTTTTGATTTCTGATTATATGTTGGGGAATCGGTGATTTTGTTACACTCTTAAAAAGCTATCGATTCAACTTTCCCATAACTTCAGCCTTTTAACTTTACACC
The DNA here is from genome assembly GCF_011068285.1 of Flagellimonas oceani. Lineage (NCBI taxonomy): Bacteria > Pseudomonadati > Bacteroidota > Flavobacteriia > Flavobacteriales > Flavobacteriaceae > Flagellimonas > Flagellimonas oceani. Next base: position 2,089,717 of record NZ_CP049616.1, read on the forward strand.
TCTAACTTGGCTTCACCTTCACCGTCCACTCAAAATGAAAAGTGGACACTTCCACCCCATCTTGATTCACTCCCGTCGCTTTCATCCAACACGTTTGTCCTTCGCCGGTTTCCACGGTTTTTTGGATGGCATCCGCAATCTGCTCACCATCCTCGCAGGTAAAATTGATGCGTCCGGTGGCTTTTTTGGTAAAGGTGGCTTTGTTGTTGGCCACGAGCATGGATACTTTTTTGCCGCTTTTCTGGATTTCGTTCATCACCAATGCACCCGTACTCAGCTCGGCGGCCATTCCTTGAACGGCCCAAAACATGGATTTAAACGGATTTTGGTTGATCCATTTATGCTTTACCGTGGTAATTGCTTTCTTCTCGTCAATATTCTTGAGCCGCACTCCGCACCACCACGCCGAAGGCAGCTTCATAAATGTAAACATATTGATTTTACTGGGTGTCAATGCCATAACTTGGGTTTGTTTGCCCTAAAAATAGGTAAAAAGATGTTACCAATATTTGTTAATTATATGTTAAATTATAGTACTTTGTTTTGCATAGTACTGTCTTTTGGATATATATTTGCATCGTAAGCTAATAGGTTAACCCCTTTACAATCAAAAAACAGCAATCAGAAAATGGCAACTACAATCACCAAACACGAACGAAATTTATCCGCGATCATCCACGCGTCAATGTTCTCGAAGTACTTTATCCCTTTTGGGAATTTTATACTTCCACTGATTCTATGGACCGCCAACAAAAAAGAGCATGCGTTTGTCGATTACAACGGTAAACAGGCTCTTAATTTTCAAATTAGTATGTTGCTTTACTCCATCGTGGCAGGTTTGGTCACTATTCCGTTTTTTATCGGTTTTTGGCCAGACTTGTTCGATTGGAACTTTTTCGGGTTCCATGGGTTGAGCGACCTGAACAACCTGAATATCCATATCGACAGCGACGATTTTAGGTTTGGAAGATTGATTTGGCCCGTGGGCATTTCAGGATTTCTGCAACTGGCGCTGGCCGTTGTGAACATTGTTTTTACCATTTTGGCCACCATCAGAACCAACGAGGGAGAATATTTTAAATATCCATTCACCATAAAATTCATCAAGTAATATAAGGAGCTTAATCACCTCCGACATCATAATCAATCAAAGTAAAACGGAGTTTAATCACTAGCCCTGAGCGAGTTTATGCTGAGCGTAGTCGAAGCAAAGGGTCAATCAAAAAACGAAAGAAATCATCAAATCATCAATCAAAGAACCGTTTCCACTCCCCTGCCCAATTCAGGGGAATGGGGTGGAAACGTAACCAAACAACCTTTGGAAGAACAAAAACGAACTGTTAATCAGATGCCGAACCCAGTTCAGCATAAATTTAGACCCATGAAATTATGAATATAGAAAACACAAAAGCACAAATGCGCAAGGGGGTTCTGGAGTACTGCATTTTGTCCATTTTAAAAGATGACGACAAATATGCCTCAGAGATTCTGGACGCCCTTAAAGACGCAAAGATGTTAGTAGTGGAAGGTACCATATACCCTTTGCTGACAAGGCTAAAGAACGCGGGATTGCTCAATTACCGTTGGGAAGAATCCACATCGGGACCTCCCCGAAAATACTATGCACTCACCGAGACTGGCCAGTTGTTCCTGAACGAACTCAATGGCACTTGGGACGAACTAAGAAATGCAGTAAACCTGGTAACCAACACAAAATAAAATCAAAAAATGAACAAGACAGTAAATATAAATCTAGCAAATACGCTCTTCCACATAGACGACGATGCGTATAACAAGCTGAGACGGTACCTGGAGTCCATAAAACGCTCCTTCGCCGGTACCAAGGGAAGCGATGAGATCATTGCCGATATCGAGGCGAGGATAGCCGAGCTCTTTCTCGAAAAAATGGAGAACGAACGCCAAGTGATCACCCACAAAGAGGTGGATCAGGTAATCGATGTTATGGGACAGCCCGAAGATTACATGGTGGACGAGGATATTTTTGAGGACGAACCCAGAAAGAGCTATGCCGAACCTACTGCGAGAAGGGCAAAAAAACTCTACAGGGACATCGACCACAAATATATTGGGGGTGTTTGCGCCGGTCTGGAACATTATTTGGGCATCGATTCCCTTTGGGTAAGGCTCATATTTATCCTTTTGGCCGTATTTACCAGTGGTTTTGGACTTATCGCCTATATCCTGCTTTGGATATTAGTTCCCGAGGCCGCCACAACCTCCCAAAAATTGGATATGCGGGGGGAGCCCGTCAACATCAGCAATATAGAACGCAAAGTTAAAGAGGGGTTTGATGATGTTGCAGACAAAGTAAAAAATGTTGACTACGAAAAAGTGGGCAATAAGGTCAAAAGCGGCTCCAAGACCTTTTTTGATACCATCGGGGACATTATCCTGTTCCTGTTCAAGATATTCGGTAAGTTTATAGGCATTATTCTGGTGCTGGTTGGCGCAGCAAACCTAATTGCGCTGTTCATTGCCATAGTGACGCTGGGCGCATTCGATGCCTCGAATTTTCCGATCATTGATCTTTACAATACCATTATCGAGGCTGGGATTATTCCTGTTTGGGCCACCTTATTGTTTGGCTTTTTCGCTTTGGGAATCCCTTTCTTCTTTGTAATGTATTTGGGATTGAAGATTTTGGTGACCAACCTCAAATCCATCGGAAACATTGCCAAATTTGCACTGTTGGGCCTATGGTTGATATCCGTTGGGGCGCTTATTGCCCTTGGGGTGAAGCAAGCCGCTGAATTCTCTCACACGGGCAGTGTAAACGACAATACGGAACTGGCATTGGAAATTCCTTCCGACACATTGGTCATCACCATGAAGGACGGAGACATGGATTACGATCGGGGCGATATTCATTTTGGACGGATGACCTTTGGCTATGACGAAAACGACAACCGCATTTTGATGTCCGATGAAGTGGATATCAAAATCAGAAAGTCGGATACGGATTCCATCAGCATCAATATTAGAAAAGATGCAGATGGAAGCTCCACACCATCAGCTCGTGACCGTGCTAGAAATATTGAGTATGCTTACACGGTTGATGGGAATGAAATTGTATTGGACAAATATTTGACGACCGATGTATCCAACAAAGCCAGAAACCAAGAGGTGACCATAACTCTTTATGTTCCAGAATCCATGACGGTATATTTTGATGATTCCACCAGCCGCTACATTGGCCGGGGCATCGATAACGACCAAGGGTTTTACAGAAGTGGCATGGCAGGTCAACACTGGCTAATGAGCGATGACGGAGAATTGCAATGCTTGGATTGCCCCGAAGACGATGATGACGAGGAATCCGATGGCAATGGCAAGATCATCATCAATGAAGATGGTATCGATATCAACATCAAAGACAGTCAAGATTCCTTTGAAATGAAAATCAATGAGGATGGTGTAAAAGTTAAAGCCAAGGAAAAAAGTAACAATTGAGTCGCTTAAATCGTCAATTCAGTAGATCATTATTTAAAACGCACATTTAAAAACAGACATTTGAACTGAATTTATTTCAGAGGACAACTAATCATTTTAAAATCAATCAATAGTAAAACAACAATCATGACAACACTAGCAAGATTAGCAATCGCCGCACTCCTATCCCTCTTTGCATCCTCATGCATGATGGATATGAACTTCGGCAACGGAAAAACCGGTAATGGCGAAATCGTCGAGGAAAGCCGCGATGTAAAAGAAACTTTTGACATTGTATCAGCTTCCGAAGGAATCGACGTATTTGTAACACAAGGGTCCGAATTCAACATTACCGTAGAGGCCGACGAGAACATCATTGACCTGATCGGAACTGATGTTAAAGATGGCAGACTTAAGATCCATGCCATCGAAAATATCGGTCGTGCCACCAAAAACGTCTATGTTACCCTTCCGGAGATCACCGCTTTGGAAAGTTCCAGTGGCGCCGACCTTATTGCACAAAACGTGGTAAAGGCCAACAACATTGAGCTGGATGCCAGCAGTGGCTCCGACCTGCATGTTGAGGTGGTGGCCGGCGAAGTATCTGCCGATGCCAGTAGCGGGGCCGATATTAAAGTATCCGGTCAGGCAGATGCACTTTTTGCAGACGCCAGCAGCGGTTCGGACATTAAGGCCCAGGACCTGATCGTGAAAAGATGCAATGCCGATGCGAGCAGCGGGGCCGATATCTCCGTGAATGTTTCGGAGTCTTTGGTAGCCGATGCCAGCAGCGGAGCGGATATCAAATACACTGGCGATGCCAGCGTGGAGACCAAAAAATCCGTTTCAGGAAGCGTGCGCAAATATTAATCCAATTCCCTTTAAATATGCAAAGGCCCGCTGAATATTCAGTGGGCTTTTGTTTATAATATGTTTGTATGAAGCCCTATATTAGCAAGACGCAATTATAGAAAACCCATGCAGATAACTTTAAAAAAATACATACTTCAATTAGCCCACACCTTTACTATATCTCGAGAATCCCGGGACGAACAGGACACCCTGATCGTTTGCATGTCCTTGGATGGAAAAACGGGTTACGGTGAGGCTACATCAAACCCTTATTACAAAATCACCATCGAAGGGATGATGGCCGAAATAGACGCGGTAAGGGAACAAATTGAAGGTTATGATTTTGACACGCCCGAGAACTTTTATGAATTTTTAGAGTCACTGGACCTGCATAAATTTACCCTTTGCGCTTTGGATTTGGCCGCAAACGACCTGTACGGAAAGTTGAAAGGGCAACCACTTTACGAAATTTGGGGCACTACTGCGGAAAAGTATCCGATGACCAACTATACCATTGGAATAGATACCATCGAAAAAATGGTGGCGAAGCTCCAGGAAAAACCTTGGCCGCTGTACAAGATAAAACTTGGAACACCGGACGATGTTGCCATAGTACGCGAACTACGAAAACACACCGATAGTATTTTTAGAATAGATGCCAATACGGCATGGACCGCGGAGCAAACCATCAAAAATGCACCGTTATTGAAGGAATTGGGGGTTGAATTTTTGGAGCAGCCGTTAAAGGCGGATGACTGGGATGGTATGGCTTTGGTAAAGGAAAAATCCGTGCTACCCGTTATCGCCGACGAAAGTTGCATCGTTGAAAGCGATGTAGAGGAATGCGGAGGTTATTTTCACGGCATCAACATTAAATTGACCAAGTGCGGAGGGTTGACGCCCGCTCGACGGATGATCAAAAAAGGAAGGGAACTGGGACTACAGCTTATGGTGGGATGCATGACGGAATCTACCGTAGGCATCTCTGCCATTGCCCAATTATTGCCACAACTGGATTATGTGGATATGGATGGCGCCATGCTCCTAAAAGGTGATATTGCCAAAGGCGTTGAAATTTTAGAGGGCGGAAAAGTAGTGTTCCCCAAGTTGCCCGGCAGCGGAATAGAATTGCTCTAATGGCCTATCCCATCCAAAGCATACCCGATAGAGAGATCCTGATTGGTGGGAAACCGTATTTATATTTTGGGGGCACCTCTTATTTGGGTTTACAGAACTACGCCCCGTTCAAAGAACTGTACTTAAAAAACGTTTCCACGTACGGGATGCAATATGGCGCCTCCAGAAAATCCAATTTGCAATTATCCATATACGAAGAAGCTGAACTTTATCTGGCAAACTGGGTGGGCTGCGAAGGTTGCGCAACCATGTCCAGTGGCTATTTGGCCGCTCAATTAGTGGTTCATACACTGCTGGACAGAGGTCATCCTGTATTTGCGGCACCCAATGCACATACTGCGCTGTTGATCAACGGTGTAAAGCAGTCCAAAGACTTTGTACAACTTTCGAACAAAATATCCAAGACTGTTCACGGGACAAAATTGCCCGTACTTCTTTTTGACACCATTGACTTTTCTGGCAATCAGTTCCTAAATTTTGATGGACTACGTCAACTTCCCTTGGACAAGATGATCTTGGTGGGTGACGATTCGCACGGCATCGGAATCGTGGGCGACAACGGAAATGGTTGCTATCGTATGCTCAAAGCTCTTCAACCTGCCAAACTTATGGTTTGCTGCTCGCTCGGTAAGGCACTGGGCACACAAGCGGGAGCTGTTTTTGGGGATGCGTCCGACACCAAAATGCTGCAATCCACCCCCTTTTATGGCGGGGCCAGTCCAGCTTCCCCTGCATTTATGGCCACGTTAATGGGTGCCAAGGAAGTGTATTCAAAACGCTTGATGGAACTAAAAGGCAACTATCAAAATTTTAGATCACAACTAAAAAACCCAGCTTTTTTCAACCATATGGATGGACATCCTACATTTGAATTTCAGGATACCAGCGTCGCAACCGCCCTGAACAAGAGTGGGTTTATTTTTACCAACTTCAATTATCCGGATGAAAATGGGCCTTTGGTCAGTCGTATTGTGCTCAGTGCCTATCACACCAAACAAGACATTGAAAATCTAGCACATTGCATCAATACAATTACAGGTTGACCAACATGTCTCTTTAATTGGTTATTTTGCAAGTATTGAATCAAAAATTAAAAAAATATGAAGTTCCCATCTTTCCATACTACCAAATTTTATCTCTTTTTGTTGGTTGCCCTTGTTTTTTCAGCCTGTAAAACAGAGCAAAGTACGGAACCTAATAAGGTGGATGAAATTATTTCTTCCGTTAGGGAAACCTACGCCCCGGATAAGCGGGTGGCACTTTTTGACATTCAATCTGAAAAAAATTCCACGGGTTACATCCTAAAGGGCAAGACCAACCTTCCAGAAGCGTTGAATACTTTTAAAAAGGAATTGGATTCCCAAAAAATAAAGTACACGGACAGTATTGAGATATTACCTTCAGATGAGTTAGAGGGAATGGTTTACGGGGTAATCAACAATTCCGTTGCCAACCTACGATCTAAACCCTCACATGCTGCCGAAATGGTCACACAGGGTACTTTGGGAATGCCTCTCAACATCTATCAAAAAGAAAGGAGCTGGTACCACATTCAAACCCCGGACGACTATCTGGGGTGGGTAGATGCTGGTGGTATTGAATTAATGACCAAGGAGGAATTTGATGCATGGCAAGCTACTGCTAAGGTAATCTACACCAATACTTACGGAAAGTCATACGCAACAGCCGACACTAGTTCCGAAGCTGTTTCGGATGTAGTGGCCGGTAATATTTTTAGGTTGATCGCCGAAGATGGCAATTTTTATCAGGTACAATATCCTGATGGACGGGAGGCATATTTACAAAAGGAAGAAGCCAATACTTTTGATGAATGGAAATCCACATTGGCCCTTACCAAAGAAAGTTTGGTCGAGACCTCCAAGACCATGCTCGGTGTTCCCTATTTATGGGGAGGTACTTCCACCAAAGGCGTAGACTGTAGTGGTTTTACCAAAACTGTTTACTTGATGAACGGAATGATCATTCCTCGCGATGCTTCACAACAAATCCATGAAGGCTTTTTTGTGGATGATTCCAAGGATTTTGATAAATTGATTGCCGGGGACCTTTTGTTCTTTGGACGCAAAGCCACTGATTCCACATCGGAACGCGTGATTCATGTGGGAATGTGGATAGGAAACAATGAATTTATCCATTCGGCGGGCAATGTTCACATTAGTAGTATGGACAAAAATTCCGAAAATTTTGATGCATACAATTACGACCGCTACCTACGTACCAAACGTATTCTGAACGAAACGGGGGAAGGACTCTTGTACCTGACCAAGGAGAATATTTTTTGAAATTCAAAAAACTTTGGCACAATAAAAGTAAAAAGGCCACCCGATCGGATGGCCTTTTCTTATGAATTAAGGTTGTTTTTTTGACTATTCGTCCCAGAAAATTCGATCGAGGAGGGTAACCTCTGGCACATTCTGCCCATTCCGACTTACTTCATTGTCTGGATATGGCAACCTTCTTATAAACTGGCCATTCAAATTTGGATTCAAATTAGCGGGCAAATCCATATCCTCATACTGGTAATCAAACCTTCTTGCATCATTCCAAGATTCTGGGTGCAAAAATAAAGCTACCCACTTTTCCTTGAAAATGTCCGCTAAAGTAAATGCCCCTTCACCCATACTAACACTAGGGTCGGCAAGGTATGTATCGATTTCATCTTGTGGAACTTCGAGCATTTGCATGTGTGCGATTATTCCGTCCAAATATGCCTGATAGGATCTAGATTTATCTATTTCGAAGGCTGCTTCAGCTTCTATAAATTTTTGCTCACTATATGTTCCTATCAATATAGGAGAGGTTATGGATGTGTAATATTGGTCCTCTATCAATGTTGACCTGGCTCCTTGTGCTGGTGCATTCCCCCTACCGGCGCCATTTACAGTACCTACAAAAGTATCATCATCCGTGGTACCTACCATAAGACCTAACCTAGGATCGATCGTTGGATATGATGTCCCGTCCAATGCTTCGATAAATTGTTCGGATATCCATCCTCCCAACAACAGGTCCGCGTTGTCTCTGGCAACATCTGCCCAAGGGTTGATGTCCTGTTCAAAGAAATTAACCTTCGCATCATCATCATTCGATTGAAAGCCATTATCTATCGCCTGCAATATTACTGATGCATTTTCTTGGGTATGGATCATGTACCGTGCCTTCAACATATTGGCAAAAGCTATCCACTTTGTTGTGTCACCTTGGTAGATAAAGTCATCGTCTCCCATAGAAACTGTTGTTTCTCCTTGCAGGTTAACTATTCCTTCGTCCAAAAATCCCATAATCATGGTATAGAGTTCACCATCATCATCATAAGAAGGGGTAACTGTTTCAAAAGTAAAACTTTCTGAAAATGGCATATCACCAAAAATATCCACTCCCATCCCCAAGTTCAAGGCCATCAATACTTGTGCTGCGCCTTTATAATGATTGGCGCCTTGCTCTTCGGCCTTTTCAATCAATACCGTCAAATCGGTCATAACATTATAAATATTGAACCAAGTATTATTGTGGCTTACAGGCTCCATGGTATCCGACGCACTTGCCTGGTTTGGCGAGGCCAAATACTGCACATAGTTTGAAGTGATACTCCCTACCCTAAAAGTGTTTTTTGCCGATTCGTAGGTAGTATTGATCATTAGTCCAGAGATGGGAGCATCTTCAGGATTGTTGGGATTTTCATTGACATCCAAATATGAGTCACAGGAAACCGTGATCAAAGTCAAAGCGAGCCCTACATTTCTTATTATCTTATTATTGATTTTCATCATTCTAGTTTTTTATATTCCAAAATTAAATGTTAGAAAATAGCTCTGTGTGCCCGGAAAACCAAGACCAGTAAAACCTATGGCATTTCCTCCAGCACCTGCAGAAAATGACTCTGGGTCGAAACCATCCCATGGTGTATATAAAATGATATTGTTCGCTGCCAATGATATTCGCAATGAAGTGAAGGGTAACTTAGCAAGTGCCCTGCCATCTAAATTATATGCCAATGATATGTTCCTTAATTTAATGAAGCTAGCGTCCTGTACAAAATTTTCACTGACCCCCCTATAGGCATTTCTCCAATAGCCCGCACCATAGTCCCTGCCATCGGGGCCCACACCTTGTCCCAACCAAACTTCTTGGGTATTTGGTGTTCCGTCCGCCAAAACCCCGTCAAAAACACGAAAATCGTTCCTAGCTAGGGTATATTCATTTTTACCAAAGGCCGACAAAAAGTTATCATACTGGTTATATTGATCTACATCTGCCCTAAAGTCTATCAAAAAGCTAAAATCAAAATTCTTATAGGTAAACTCGTTTTTTAAACCTCCTATCCACTTGGGAACTGCGTTACCGAGTATAAGCTGATCCAAATTCCGAACAGGGAAGCCATCCTCTCCGATTACCGTGGGCAAATTACGCTGTAGGAATATAGACTCTTCGTCCGCCCCAAATCTTTGATAGCTTGTTCCATATAGGTTTCCATAGGCCTCTCCTTCTATCAGTTTCATGGTGACCGTACTTCCAACATAACCAAATTGGTTTCCCACAATGATTTCATCAATACCTTCCCTTATGGATTTGACCTCGTTGTTGTTCATGGATAGGTTGGCCGTTGTTTTCCAAGTAAAATCCTCATTACGAACAATATCAGCTCCCAAAACAATCTCAAATCCACTATTCTGAATTTCTCCTGCATTGGTTATGTAGGAAGAGAATCCGGTTGCATCGGAAATAGGCACTGGGATGATTTGATCTTCTGCATTGGATTTATAATAAGTAAAATCCAAATCCAATCGACTATCAAAAAAGGATAGCTGTGCACCAAACTCCATTGATGTTGTTAATTCTGGTTTTAGTAATGGGTCTCCAAATTCACTATTTCTACTAAACCCGACTTGTCCGTCCAGCGGAAAATGACCTGGTGAAACAAACGTTGAACCAAGTATGTGGGGGTTTGTATCTTTACCTACCTGTGCCCATGATGCCCTTACTTTTCCAAAAGTGAACCATGTAGGGGCATCAAAATGCTCTGTGAACACATAGCCCAAATTAACTGATGGATAAAAGAATGAATTATTGTCTTTGGGGAGCGTTGAAGAAATATCATTTCGGCCAGTTACATTCAAAAACAGGTAGTCTTTATAGTTCAACATTAGATCTCCATAAAAACCGACCAATCTTCTTATGCTTTTCCCTTGGTCCGAGAATATTCTGCTGGTGTTATTGAGATTATAAAATTCGGGAATAATGAAAAGCTCGCCCCTTGAGGTCAACCTATCGTATTTCCTTTCAAATATATCGTTCCCCAACCTCAGAGTGGTTGTTAGGTCATCACCAAATTCATTGTTCAGTGTGATATAAAAATTGGAGGTTATATCTCTACTGTTTATACGTGTTTCCTCCATAAAGCCTTCCGAATCCAATGGCAATTCCCCATCTATACCTTTAGGCCCTGGGGTGATTTCAGTTCTGGAATCGCTGTAAAAATCAGTCCCTATACGGTAAGAAAGGGTTAACCATTCCAACGGACTGTAATTAAAGTTCAGGTTACCGATTATCCTATTTACATCATCCTTGTATGTACTAAAACGTGCATCATAAATTGGATTGGTGTTTCCATAGGTCTTCATTGTCCCATCTTCATTTATATAATCCCTTACATCTTGAGTTTCCGCCCAATACATCATCCTTTCCATAAAACGATCGTGAGGAACCCTATTTCCCCCTGAGTTGGAGTAATTTATAGAGCCTCCAAAATTGAACTTTTCGTTCATTGTGACCGTTCCCGATATTTTTGCAGTAGTCCTATCCCAAGTACTAAAAGGAATAATCCCTTTCTGGTCAAAACGTCCCAATGATGCATAAAATGTTGCTTTATCTCCCCCTCCGGAAATACTTATACTATGGTCTGTTTGCATCCCTGTATTAAAAGCCCTATTCCAATTATCTTGGTATTTATGCCCGGGTTCGCTTAAAGCAACCTGGTCGATAGGAGCTCCCCAGCTTGGCCAAAAACTTGACGGGTCGTATTCCCCGCTAAAACCTTGACCATATTCCTTTTGGAGTTTGGGCAAGCGATTGAGTTCCTCAAATCCGACAGAAGTATTAAGGTTAATGCTCACCTTTCCTTTCTTTCCTTTCTTTGTAGTGATAATAACCGCCCCATTTGCGGCCCTTACTCCATAAAGAGCTGTTGCCGCTGCACCTTTCAAAACTGACATGGACTCGACATCAGCCGGGTTAATATCAGCGGCCCTATTAGATAGTCCCCTTGGTGTGTTTGGCGATTCTACTGTGGAATTGTCAATGGGCACACCATCCACGACAAAAAGCGGTTGGTTGTCCGCATTTGGATCAAGAGAATTGATTCCCCTTATTATAATTCTAGCGCTTTGGCCCGGTGCTCCTCCAGAATTGGTAATTTGAACACCAGCTACCTGCCCTTGCAACGAATTAACAAGATTAGACTGTTTTGTGTTGGCTATAGCTTCTGCATCTACACTCTGCACTGCATAACCCAAAGCTTTCTTCTCTTGGGAGATACCAAATGCAGTAACCACAACCTCATCCAGTTGTGTTGAATCTTCCTCCAGAACTACATTCAATGTGGTTTCAGAACCCACTGTAATGTCCTTTGGCTTCATTCCTATATAGGAAAATCGTAATACTTGCCCGCTTGAGGCGTTTATGGAATAATTTCCATCAAAATCGGTAGTTGTACCTATATTGGCACCACTCACCACAATGGTCACCCCAGGTAAAGGTGTGCCCGAAGTATCGGATACGGTACCCGTAATGGTCTGACCAAACGCAACAATGCATGAGAACATTGCTGCTAATGTTAAAAACATGCTTTTCATTAGGTTAGGTTTAAGTGAATAAGGGTGAAAAGTGGTTAATTTTTTTTACAAATCAAACATTTTAACTAAAAAATGTTTGATTAATGATTATTTATAGGCCTCAGGTCAAGTATCTTCAAATAGTTCCGGCATTTTTTAAAAACATCGTATTACAGATACCATTCTTTACTTTCTAGATTGTACGAGACACACTTCAATCATTGTCAAAATGATAAAATTTAGCGTCTAAAAATTTAATTTTATTAAAAATTATACCTATCTTTTAAAGACTTATAAAACATAAAAGTAGGGCATCATGAAAAAATCAGTTTTACTTTTCACTCTTATTTTCGTTTTTGTGATAGGGGGAAGTTTCACGGAACACAAACCAAAAGACCCAACTATTGAAGGAACTTGGGAGCTTCAAAGTTTTTACAACTATGACGGGGAAAACGTTATAGATACCATAGAAAAATCGGACGGGTACCGACAGGTCAAAATGTATTCCAAGGAAAAGATCATGTGGACCCGATACGTACCGGACGACCCTAATGGAAGATTCGGTTATGGATCCTACAGGGTTACGGACAATTCCTTGATCGAAGTGATCGAATACGGTGATGATGATATGATGAAAGCTTTGGATACCATGCGAAACTTTACGTTCGAACTTATCCTTAAGGAAGACACCTTCAGTCAAATCACTGTGGACTCTGATGGAAACAGGACATTTTCAGAAAATTACAAGCGGATTGATTAAACTAGTACAATCATGAAAAAAGGCACTGAAATTTCAGTGCCTTTTTTATATCCAGTTTTAATCAGCTTACTACGAAGCCAACATTTCCTTGCTCTCTACAGCCGCCAAATAGCGCTCTGCATCCAAAGCCGCCATACAGCCTGTTCCGGCCGCAGTGACTGCTTGTCTGTATATTTTGTCCTGGGCATCACCGCTGGCAAACACACCGGGTTTATTGGTTTTGGTGGACTTTGGTTGTGTAATGATATAACCTGTCTCATCCATATCCAATTGACCTTTGAACACATCGGTATTGGGCTTATGGCCAATGGCAATGAACAATCCGGTAATGGAAATCTCCTCTTTCTCACCTGTTTCATTGTTGACGATTCTTAGCCCTTCCACAACTTGGTCGCCCAGTACTTCATCCACTTCGGTATTGTACCTGATTTCAATGTTATCGATACTGTTCACCCTATGCTGCATGGCCTTGGATGCCCTCATGTGATCCTTGCGCACCAACATGGTTACCTTGGTACAGATGTTTGCCAAGTAAGAGGCTTCTTCCGCAGCAGTGTCTCCTGCCCCTACGATTGCCACTTCTTGACCTTTGTAGAAAAAGCCGTCACACACGGCGCATGCAGATACTCCTCCGCCACGTAAACGCTGCTCGCTTGGAATATTCAGATATTTGGCCGAAGCTCCTGTTGAGATAATAACGGTCTCCGCTTCAAGTTCGGTAGCATCGTCCACAGTAATTTTATGGATTCCCCCGACTTCGTCGCTTAACTCCACCGCCGTTACCATTCCTATTCTTACTTCGGTGCCAAACCGTTCGGCCTGTTGTTGCAATTGCATCATCATGGTGGGTCCATCTATCCCTTCTGGGTACCCTGGAAAATTGTCAACCTCTGTTGTAGTGGTCAACTGTCCGCCAGGCTCCAGTCCTGTATACATTACCGGTTTTAAATCTGCCCTAGAGGCATAAATGGCCGCTGTATAGCCCGCAGGCCCCGACCCAATGATCAATGTTTTTATTCTTTCCACTTGTTCTGACATATATCTTCTTCCTGAAATGTTACATTACAAAAGTAGGTTTTTTGTCCAAAAACTTACACCCAAGGTTTTCTGGGTTTCCTGAAAAGATGTGAACAATTGTGAATGAGTGGATTCTTAAAAGGCATTTGCATCGGGTACAAATAAAAAAGAGCCGTTAAAAACGGCTCTTTTTCCGAAAAAGTAGGTCAAATTTATGGGAACATATATTTGATCTTAGAAAACCGTTACAACCAAGGGGCTCAACCTCAAAAACCCCTTGGAGCAACGTAAACCTTTTTTTGCAAATAAGATATTAGGTTAAGAACACAAAGTACCCCATAATCACCCCATCCTATTTAAGGTTTAGAACGTAAGCTTCATGAGCTTAGCGTTAACTGGGACAAACATACAACGGTATTATGATTTGTTAGGGGCCAAACTAACGAATGGGGCTTCTGGGTTAACGAATGCCCCTTTTGAATTTATACTTGCAATTTTCGGGGCCTGTGTAGGAAATTATTTATAAAAATATTAATTATTTGATTTTCAAACAATTGAACTATTCAAGCTATTTAATGCTTGTATTTTAACTTTCTTTCGATGGTTTCGATCATTACATTGGCAATGTCCTTTCCTGTGGTATTTTCGATACCCTCCAATCCGGGTGAAGAGTTAACTTCCAAGAGCAAAGGGCCTTTATTGGATCTAATAAGGTCTACCCCGGCAACATCCAAATTGAACACTTTTGCAGATTTTATGGCCAATTTGCGCTCTTCTGGAGTTATTTTGACCTTGGATGCCGCGCCTCCTTGGTGAATATTCGCCCTAAATTCTCCTTTTTGGGCGGTACGCTGCATAGAGGCCACAACTTTGCCATTCACTACAAAGCAACGAATATCGTGCCCATTGGCCTCCTTGATAAATTCTTGGACCAAAATATTGGTCTGTACGCTTTTAAAAGCATTTATCACACTTTCCGCGGCCTTATTGGTTTCTGCAAGCACAACGCCCTTGCCCTGTGTGCTCTCCAATAGTTTGATGATCAACGGAGCTCCGCTAACCATCCTAATAAGGTCCTTGGTATCCATAGGCGATTTGGCAAAACCTGTGGTAGGTATGTGTATATCGTTCTTGGAAAACATTTGCGATGCGAAAAGCTTGTCCCTTGATCTACCAATGGAGTCGGCCGAGTTTAAACAATAGACCCCAAGGGTATCAAACTGTCGCAACAAGGCACAACCATAAAATGTGACCGCAGGCTTTATCCTTGGAATCACGGCATCGAACTTATCAAGAATGTTTCCGCCGCGGTACCTGATTTCCGGTGTAGATGCGTCCAATTTCATGTATACATGCTCCACGTTCAAAAAAACCACTTTATGACCACGCATTTCGCCTGCTTCAATGATTCTTTTGTTGCTGTAAAGATTGGGGTTGCTGGCCAAAAGCCCTATTCTAAGTCCCTTTTTTTCGGTTGTGTAGGGCTTATATTTTTGTTCCAATTGCTCTTCCGTGATGTCTCCCTGAATAAAACTTTCGGAAGGATTCACCAAAAACCTGTCGTTCATGGCCTCGCGACCCAACAACATTCGGTACTCCATGGTATCCCTATTGGCCAAGGTAAGGTCTATTTCATAACTTTTACCGGCAATGCTCACCGAAGTCCTTATTACGGGGCGCTCCTCTGCGATGCCCTGTGAGCTCTTAACATTACGGACATCGACCAGTTTGGCCTGGCATAATAAGGATATGCTCCTGTTGTCTTGAACGGGATTGACCTCGAACCTGACCCATTCTTCCAGCCCCTTGTTAAAAATTTTGATCTTACTGGCTTGAATCGATGATGTTTTTGCGCCGGAATCCACTCTTGCCTTTATGGCCGGAATTCCCAAATCATCAAAACGGCACCATTCTTCGCTACCCAATATTTTTAAATCGTTCAAAACAACTATTTATTTAACTGATTAATCTCATAATAAACAGGTCGACCACCTCGACCAAGATCAAAATAATAATGATCCACTCCAGTCTGCTGCTTTCCCTGTGGTCCATAATATTCATGAACAGACTGAGGTTTTCCTTGATCACTATTCCCTGCTCCTTAATATTCCGGTACCTTTCCTTTAAATCAAAGATTTGTTTTAAACCCTTGTCCAATCGGTCCAGTTCCATGTCTTCCCACACTACTTCGTGGGAATCAAAAATATAGAGGTTTTCAGAGATTTGATTGTTGATGTTCAACACTTTTGCAATGTGGCGTTTCAACTTCTTGCCCCCCAAGTCCAGTTTACCTTTTTGTTCCAGATAGGTGGTGTGCTGCCGGGTCTCCTTCATCGCTTGTTCCGAAAGTCCCGCATAATAATCCAGGGCCACGGACTGGGACAGATGCAACAATGCCAAACGAATACCTTCCACATTTGATTTTGGCAAGATCACCTTGTCATTATCTATGGTTGCCTTTTCGCGATCGGACACGAGCGCCATGTCCATGGTCTCTGTAATGTCCGATTGCCGCCACTCTTCACAAAATGGCTTGATTTCCATCAATAATTCGGATATTTCGTTTTCGGAGTACCCAAAAAAGGAAACAACACCATATCTGAAAATATAAAGGTAACGTGATGCATCGGAATAAAAAAGTTCATCCCTATCGCCATAAATCAATTCCTTGTTCAAAGCTCTCCGACAGGCAAGTATATTGGTGCTTGTTGCCAGGTGAAGAGCCATTGCTTTTGATTTCATATTAATCTTTAAAACTATTTTTTGTTTTGAATGATAATGGCAAAAGAAATGTCTGTTCGAATTTTTCCCACAGGAAAAAGTATCGAGAACAAAGGCTCTGGCCTAGAAATTGCAATTCTCGATACTAGTTTTTGTTTCACTCCAAAAAATCACTCGAATTGACGAATTTCAACCAAAATGCAAATAGAATTTCATCCATAGATTAAAAAGTCTATTCTTCTTCGGAACCTTCCAACTCGTCGGTGTCCAGGTCGGAGTCTTCGCTATCGCCGTTGTCCGAATCGTCAAAATCCTCCATGGCCATCACCAAACGCTTGCTCACTTTTATAAGGTAAGCGGTGTCGTCTGTTCTTACCTCAACACACTCCACTACTTCGTTGCTGGCATTTCTGTATGTAACTATATCATCGTCATCGTAACCATCGGGGAATTTCTCAACAAGAAGGTTGAGTATGTTCTTGTCCAATTTTTTATAATCAACGATTACACGCTTTAAAACAGGGGTTTGTCCTTTTCTCATGGTTACATGTCTAATAAGTAAGCAAAAATCAATGGTGCCACAATGGTCGCATCCGATTCAACAATAAATTTGGGTGTATCGATATCCAATTTGCCCCAAGTAATCTTTTCGTTGGGAACTGCCCCGGAATATGATCCGTAGCTTGTGGTGGAATCGCTGATTTGGCAAAAATAGCTCCAAAACGGCGTTTCGGTCTGTTCCAGATCCTGATAGAGCATGGGAACCACACAAATTGGGAAATCCCCTGCAATACCTCCTCCTATTTGGAAGAAGCCGATGCCTTTTTTAGAGTTGTTCATGTACCAATCGGCCAAGAACGTCATATATTCAATACCGGATTTCATGGTGCTCGCCTTCAATTCGCCTTTGATCACGTAGCTGGCAAATATATTTCCCATGGTGCTATCTTCCCAGCCCGGCACAACGATAGGCAGGTTTTTTTCGGCAGCTGCATACATCCATGAATCCTTGATATCTATTTCATAATACTGCTCCAACACTCCGGAAAGCAACAGTTTGTACATGAACTCGTGTGGAAAATAACGCTCTCCCTTGGCTTCTGCATCCTTCCAAATATCGTAGATGTGTTTTTGCAATCTTCTAAAAGCCTCTTCCTCGGGAATACAGGTATCGGTTACACGGTTTAGCCCGTTTTCCAGCAAATCCCATTCTTCCTGCGGGGTAAGGTCCCTATAATTGGGCACTCTTTTGTAATGTGAGTGGGCCACAAGGTTCATCAAATCCTCCTCAAGGTTGGCACCTGTACATGAAATAATGTGAACCTTGTCGGTACGGATCATTTCTGCGAATATTTTTCCAAGTTCAGCGGTACTCATTGCTCCGGCGAGGGACACCAACATTTTGGAGCCCTTGTTCAATTGGTCTTCGTACCCCTTGGCAGCGTCCACTAGGGCTGCCGAGTTAAAGTGCAAAAAGTATTTTTGTATAAATTGTGATATTTCTCCTTTGTTACTCATCGTAATCCTCTAAATTGTTTTTGGATTTTTTGAAGTCGTCATCGTCCTCAAAATTTTCATCCATGTATTCGTTGTTATTTGAAAATTTATAGCTCAACATTTTATAATAGAGCTTTGCCGCCAAGAAATCGGAAGATCTATCGATATCATTCGGGCAAAGTTCCACGATATCTAAACCTACCACGTTTTTCTCCTTAAAAACCCTTTTTAAAAAGTCGAGGGTCTCGTACCAAAAGAGTCCTCCTGGTTCCGGTGTACCTGTCGATGGCAATATGGAAGGATCGAATGCATCCAGATCAAATGTGATATACACGTTGTCCGTCATCAAATCCAGTGCGGAATCCATCCAGAAATCCTCTGAAATCATTTCATGGGCAAAGAATACATTGTCCCTGTCCATAACCAAGGTTTCGGTGTAATCCATACTACGGATGCCGACTTGGACCAGATTTGTGGTTTCCTTGGCCTCGTACATGGCACAGGCGTGGTTGTATTTTGTTCCTCCGTACTCTTTGCGCAAATCGGCATGGGCATCGATCTGTAATACGGTAAGGTCTTCCACGCATTCACTAAAAGCCCTTATGGCCCCAATAGAAATCGAATGTTCACCGCCGACCATGGTCACTAACTTGCCCCGTTTTATATAGTCCTTTACGGTTTTATGCACGGTTTCCACCATGGCATCCGGAGTTTCAAAATTTTCCAGAGTATCTGCCAAATAAATCCCTTGTTTATAGACCTCGCTATCGGTCTCGATATCATAAATCTCCATGTTTTCGGAGGCTTCCAAAAAGGCTTCTGGACCTTTGTCCGCACCTTTTCCCCAAGTACTGGTACCATCGTATGGCACGGGCAACAGTACTACTTTGGCCTTTTCGGCCGAGCCGTATTCCTTTGGGATTCCGGCATACGTTCTTTCTGTTTTCATTTTTTTAATACTTCCTTTTTCAATTATTGCTAGGTACTGATATAGTATTGGCCTTTACCTTTACTTCGGCCGTTTTTTTGCTTTCATAACCGAGAATGGACAAAAATTCACCGGCCGTTTGCTGCTCTGCAAATACAGATGTTTTTATATTGCCCTCCTCGTCCCTATTGATGAGAATGTGCTTGGGATGGGGAATAAGACAGTGTTGCAGTCCTCCAAACCCCCCAATGGTTTCTTGGTAGGCCCCCGTATTGAAAAAACCTATGTACAAGGGTTTGTCCTTTCTATATTTGGGCAGATAAATGGCGTTCATGTGCTGCTCCGAATTGTAATAATCGTCGCTATCGCAGGTAAGTCCGCCCAAAAGAATACGCTCATACTCATCGTTCCATCGGTTTATGGACAACATGATGAAACGCTTGCTTATGGCCCAAGAATCTGGCATTGTGGTAATAAACGAGGAATTGATCATGTTCCACTTTTCACGGTCGTTCTGTTGTTTTTGATAGAGCACCTCGTAAATATTGCCCCCGCTTTCCCCTACGGTAAAACTTCCGAACTCGGTAAAGATGTTGGGGACATCCACTCCGGCCTCTTCACAGGCCTGTCCAATTTGATGGATGATCTCATCCACCATATACTCGTAATCATACTCAAAGGCCAATGAATTTTTGATGGGGAAGCCACCTCCTATGTTCAAGCTATCCAACGTAGGGCATACTTTTTTTAGGCTGATGTACACCTTCAAACATTTTAAAAGCTCGTTCCAATAATAGGCCGTATCCCTGATACCCGTGTTTATAAAGAAATGCAGCATTTTCAGCTCCACCTGCTCATTGGGTTTTATGGATTGGTTAAAGAACGGAACTATGTTCTTATAGCCAATACCCAATCTGGATGTATAAAATTCGAACTTGGGCTCTTCTTCGGATGCAATGCGAATCCCTATCTGAAATTTACCTTCTATGGCATCTCCCAACAAATTGATTTCCTCATAATTGTCTATGATAGGGATACATTTTTTATGTCCGTCATTGATCAAACGGGCTATATTTTGAATGTACTGGTCCCTTTTAAAGCCATTACAGATCACATAAGTATCCTTGGTTATTCTACCGCTCTTCTTTAAATGTTCCACAATATTGATATCGAAGGCCGAAGAGGTTTCGATATGAATATCATTTTTAAGTGCCTCATTGAGCACGTGCTCAAAATGAGAGCTTTTGGTACAATAACAATAATGGTATTTACCTGCGTACCTGTGCTTTTTTATAGCGGAACCGAACCAACTTTTTGCCCGTTGAATGTTATCCGATATTTTGGGCAAATAGGTAAACTTTAGGGGAGTGCCGTACTTTTGGGCGAGTCCGTAAAGATCTATGCCGTGAAATTGTAATTTGTTGTCTTCCAATTGAAATTCCTGTTGCGGAAAATCATAAGTCTGCTCGATTAAATCGATGTATTTTGTTTTCATTTAAATTTCGTAATTGTATTAAAAGATAATGAGAAAAATAGAAGTCTAAAAATCTAATTTTTCAGATACGAAATTCAAATACGGTATAGGGTACAAAATAGGGGTTCCGCGAAAAATCACGGTTGTAACAATGTAGTTCGTCGAAAGTCAGCCCGAGTATTCGGTGTCTTGATCTTAAGACGGCTTTTTGGGTAGACTTTCTTATCCCCAAAAGCCCGAACATGAAAAAATTCTTCAAAGCTTATAGGCAATGAACCCTAATTCTTGGGATTCATTTTATGGGGCAAACATAAATAAAAATCCAACACTGCAACTTTTTTTACAAGAATTTTTATTTGATTTAAACATTTGATTATCATTTATTTAAATCAAAAAAATGAATTTTAAAAGTCTTGCCAACAAAAACTGGCCAGCAAAAAACATCTACCGGCCAGCTATTATTTTTATATTTTAATTGAATGTGATCAACCTACCAATGGCGCCTTATCGGTAATGAACGGTTGTTTGTAAAAACGCCTTCCCGTGGATTTGTACAGTGCGTTGGACAATGCCGCTATGGCAGGTGGCAACGATGGCTCACCAAGACCGGTAGGGTCTATTCCATTATCCACAAAGTGCACTTCTATATTTTTGGGCGCTTCGGCATGTCGGATTAGACGATAGGTATCAAAATTTGATTGTTGTGGTCTACCTTCTTCAAAAGACATGGCACTGTAGGTCGAGTGTCCGATCCCATCGATCATTCCCCCCTCTATCTGGTTTTTGGCCGCCAATGGATTTATCACTATACCGCAATCCACTGCACAGGTGATTTTGTCCACTCTTGGTATATCGCCACCGCCATCTTCCAGCTCTATTACTTGCGCCACATAGGAATTATGGCAGTAATAGGCCGCCACTCCACGAGCTTTGCCAGTGTCCGTTCCCCAATTGGCCTTCTCCTTTACCAATTTGAGCACGCCTGCATAACGTTCGGGGTCGTAATCGTTGCTTTCCGGATCGCCAACTGGATTGTTTATGGCCCTATCAAATAGTTCCAACCTAAAATCCAATGGGTCTTTGCCCGCAGCTTCGGCCACCTCATCCATAAAGGCCTGTTCGGCTCCCGCGATAAAGTTGGAACGTGGTGCTCTCCATGCCCCAGTGGTCACATTGGTCTGCAAGCTGTGCTTTTCTGCCAAATAATTGTCCACTGCTCCAGCGGGGAAACGGTTTTCAAAGATGAGATCATCGTTGGTTCCTGCTCCACGTACATGCCAAGCTATCAGTTTTCCGTTTTTGTCCAGTCCAGCTTTGTACTTTACTTTATAGGAAGGTCGGTAGGTACCTTGCGTCATATCATCTTCTCTGGAGTACACCAGTTTGATGGGCGCATTCATTTTTTGGGAAATTACCGCTGCTTCAATTACAAATGGCCCATAGAGCCGGCGGCCAAAACCACCTCCCATACGGGTCATCATAATATCTATTTTTTCTACGGGCATGCCCAATCGGGCAGCTACCGTTTTTTCTGTGAACTCAGGGGTTTGTATCGGACCCAACAATTCTGCTTTCTCCGGGGTCACGTGCGCAAAAAAGTTCATGGGCTCCATGGTGTTGTGGGCCAAATAGGGAGCGGAATAGGTACTTTCCACTATTTTTGCTGCACTTTTGAATGCTGCATCCACATCTCCGTCCTCTCTTGCTGGTGTTTCTGATGGTTTTTCCAGCAATTTCGCCAGGGCCTCTTCGTGGTAAGAAGTGCTTTCGGCGGTGCCATCCTGCTCCCACTCCACCTGAAGCGATTTTTTTGCCTGCATGCACTCCCAAGTACTATTGCCCACTATGGCCACAAGTTCCGCAATGCCACCTTGATCGGACCATTGCTTCTCTATACCCTCGGGATATACCTCAAAATGAAAAACATCCTTGATGCCCGGCATGGATTTCACGGCATCTGCATTCATTCCCTTATATTTCATTCCAAAAGCTGGTGGATGCACGATCATGGCCGTTAACATGCCTTCCTTATATACATCCAATCCAAACAATGGTTTTCCCGTAACAATTTCTTTACCGTCCACGTTCCTTTTGTCCGTACCGATAATGGAAAAGTTACCGTTATCCTTTAATTGTACCTCCTCGGGCACTTCGATGTTTGTTGCGGCAGAGGCCATTTCTCCATAACCCGCAGAATTTCCGCTTGCCTCATGGGTCAGCACACCATCTTTGGTGGTAATTTCATCTGCGGAAACACCCCAAGTTTGTGCTGCAGCCTCCTTTAACATCTGCTTTGCGGTGGCTCCCGCCATTCGCAAACTTTCCCATCCTTGTCGGATAGATTGGCTACCACCCGCCAACTGGCGTGTAAAAATATCCGTGTTCAGTGGCGCTTGTTCCACCATTACATCTTTCCAAGCTATGTCGAGCTCTTCGGCAACGATCATGGGCATGGATGTTTTTACGTTCTGACCTATCTCAGGATTGGGCGACATAATGGTCACCAACCCGTTATCACCAACTTTTAGGAAACCATTGAGCTCGAACCACTCTTTGGGCAGGTTGCTCACCTGTTCCGGGGTCATTTTGCACGATGCCAACCAATTAAACCCAATTACAAGTCCACCACTGGCCAATCCTGTATTCCTGATAAAGGCGCGTCGTCCTATTTTTGTCTTTACAAGTGTCATGTTAGTCTTTTTTTGGGTTTATGATTTGGCGGCCAATTTAACGGCCTTTTTGATTCTGGTATAGGTTCCACAACGGCATATATTTCCGTTCATGGCCACTTCAATCTCTTCATCTGTTGGATTGGGGTTTTTCTCCAAGAGCGCAGAAGCTGTCATGATCTGGCCGGCTTGGCAATATCCACATTGCGGTACATCCACTTCCAGCCATGCTTTTTGAACTGGGTGGTCGCCTTCTTCGGACAAGCCTTCGATCGTAGTGATTTCTTGGTCTCCCACGGATGAAACGGTCAACATACATGCCCGGGTAGCCGTGCCGTTCAAATGAATGGTACATGCGCCACATTGGGCAATTCCGCATCCATATTTTGTTCCAACTAAGTTTAAGTGGTCTCTTAAAACCCAGAGCATTGGTGTGGAGGGATCCACATCGACCTCTTGTTTTGTTCCGTTGATGTTAAGTGTATAAGTAGCCATAATGTTGATTAATTCCTTTGAAGTTAAAGATTTCTCACAACAATTTGAGCAGTTCACATAAACATCACGATAAAATTAACATTGTTTTTACGTTTTTTGCGCTTACTTAAAATGAATATAAATAAATGGCCGGTTTTATTGGTTCTTCAAGTTAAAAAACCGAATGATAATTGATGATCTAAAAGCATCGATTTTAATATTTCAACCGGGCAAAAACAGGTAAATGGTCCGATGGGTACCGAGTATCCTCCGAGTCGCTCAAAATAGCGCTTTTAAGCACCTCAAAATCATCTGACACAAAAATGTAATCGATTCTTCTTTCAACAGGTTTATTGAATTCAAAACCATTAAAGGTTCCTTCTGGGCCAAAGGCATTTGCACCGGCAGCAATGTGGGTGTCGGCCATTTCCTTTAAAATTACTTGTACGCCCGGACTGTCACTTTCCAGATTAAAATCTCCAGTGACCACTACGGGATAATCCTCGGTGTTCAACTCCTTGATCTTTTCAAGGATGAGCTTGGAGCTTTCTTCCCGCGCCTTGACCCCAACATGGTCAAAATGGGTATTGAACACCATGAACTTTGAACCATCACTTTTGTTTTGGAAAATTCCATAAGTACAAGTTCTTGGCAAGGCCGCATCCCATCCTTTGGATGGTTTTTCCGGGGTCAGGGACAACCAAAACGTGGATTGCTCAAGAAGCTTTACCCGTTTGGTATTGTAAAAAACAGCTGTGTGCTCCCCTCTTTCATCACCGTGGTCACGACCCACGCCAAAATAGGCATAGTCTTGCAGACCCTCGTCGATTTCTTTCACCTGATGAATCAATCCTTCTTGAATACCGAACACATCGGGATTATAAAAGTTGAGCTGCGAAATCAAAAAATCCTTACGGTTGTCCCAGTTGTTGGGGGCATCGTCCGGGTTATCGTAACGGATATTGTAGGATATAATGTCGATTGTTTGGGCATAAGAACTTACTAAAGTCCCTAGGGCGAAAATGGCAAAAAATATGTTTTTCATTGTATGGGTGTTCCTCTTAGTTTTTCAAAGGCCTTATAGGTTCTATCCACCTTTTCCTTGGGAGTGGTCTCGAATTCTTTGTCGGTTACTTTGTAATGGGTTTGCAAACTATCCAATTTTTTGTGCATCAAGGTTACGATATCTTTATATTCTTCATCATTGATGGCATTGTGCAGTTCCTTTGGGTCCTTCTCCAAATCGTAGAACTCCCATTCATCTATGTCATCGTAAAAATGGATGAGTTTGTACTTATCGGTTCGAACCCCATATTGCCTTTTGACCATATGAAAGGCTGGAAAATCGTAATAATGGTAATATACAGCATCCTTGAAATCATCTTGAGCGCCTTCCAAAAGTCCACGGAACGATTCCCCCTGCATATTGGCAGCATATTCCCGCCCTCCTGCCAAATCCAAAAAGGTGGGTGCAAAATCCAAGTTCTGTACCAAAGCATCAATATTGGTTCCAGGTTCGATTACCCCCGGCAACTGCATCAACAAGGGCATTCTCATCGATTCTTCGTAAATAAATCGTTTATCGAACCAACCGTGCTCGCCCAAATAAAACCCTTGATCGGAAGTATATACCACTAAGGTGTTCTCGTCCAAGCCGGTTTCCTCCAAGTAGTCCAAAATCCGTCCTATACCCTCATCAACGGATTTTACCGTGGCCAAATATTCATGCAGGTACCGTTGTC
Source organism: Flagellimonas oceani (assembly GCF_011068285.1). Taxonomy (NCBI): domain Bacteria; kingdom Pseudomonadati; phylum Bacteroidota; class Flavobacteriia; order Flavobacteriales; family Flavobacteriaceae; genus Flagellimonas; species Flagellimonas oceani. Next base: position 2,115,289 of record NZ_CP049616.1, read on the forward strand.
CCTTCCATTCGGCCAATTCTTTCCCATGTAGATCAGCTTCGTAAAAAGCATTGTTTTTCGGTAGATAGGCTTCGTCCCAAATGCTGCGTTGTTCCGGTGTCATCCGCTCAAAATCCGTGGTCCAAGGGTTGTGGGCCAAATCGGTGCTTCCCGGGCCATCGCTCATTTTTAGGTCGTGCCCCTCGTACATATCCCTGTAAATGGTCTGTTGTTGTTGGGCTGCCGCAGTTTGATCCTCAAACTCTGGAAAATAGGTGTCCGGCAACGGGAAAGTGATGGAATCGTAAACGTTTAAATGGCGCAAAGCTGGCATCCAATTTCGGTGCGGCGCTTTGTGGTGCACCATCAAATAGAAAGGTTTTTGGCCATCTTTCCGTTTTTGCAACCACTCCAAACTTTTATCGGTGATCAAATCGGTGGCATAACCTTCAACGACAGTGGTATCTTCGCCTTGGATAAATTCAGGATTATAATAATTTCCTTGGTCGTTAAGGATGTCCCAGTAATCGAATCCCGTTGGTTTGCCATGTAAATGCCATTTGCCTACAATGGCTGTTTCGTATCCCAACTTTTGCAAATGTTTGGGCAGGGTGGGTTGACTATTGTCAAACCGCTCACCATTCATACGGAAACCATTAATATGGCTGTGTTTCCCTGTTAAAATCACCGCTCTACTGGGACCACAAATGGAATTGGTACAAAAATTATTCTGAAAAATGGCCCCGTTCTTCGCAATCCTGTCAATATTCGGCGTTGGCGCCAACTTGCCCAACTCGTGATCATAGGCACTAATAGCTTGATAGGCATGATCGTCCGACATAATAAAAATAATGTTCGGCGGACCTTGGACAACCTTTTCTTTAGGCTTTTCTTTCTGTTTGCAAGAAATAATGAGAAGTAATCCAAGAAGCGTTAATCCAATGCGCATGTGTGATTTTATTTTAATGTGAATGTTTCCGACAGCTCGGCATTTGAATTGGTTCCCACAAAAACTTCAAACTCTCCGGGTTCTGATACAAACTCCAATTGGGCGTTGTAGAATTTTAAATCGTCCGGCGATAAAGTGATGGCAACTTCCTTGCGCTCCCCTTTTTTGAGCATGATTTTCTGAAAACCTTTCAATTGTCGTTTAGGGGGCGTAATGCTTCTGACCACATCCCGCAAGTACAATTGGACCACTTCTTCACCATCATAATTACCCGTATTGGTAACAGTCACGGTAGCGGTAATCTCCTCGCCTTGATTGATTTCCTTCTTGTTCAATTTCAGATTGGAATAGTCAAATGTGGAGTAGCTCAATCCGTACCCAAATGGCAACAAGGGCGCATTAGTCGCATCCAGGTAGTTTGACCTGAATTTTTGAAACTCGCCACTTTCCGGTGCGGGTCGTCCCGTAGCTTTTACACTATGGTACACGGGTATCTGACCTACATTGACAGGCCAAGTGGCCGTTAATTTCCCTGACGGGTTGTAATCGCCGAAAACTACATCGGCAATGGCATTTCCTGCCTCAACACCAGGGTGCCAAACTTGTATTATGGAAACGGGCATGTTAAATTCTTCTGGAATGGTAAGCGGTCTGCCGCTCATTAAAACAAGTGCGACAGGTTTTCCTGTTGCCACCAATGCCCTTATCAATTTCTTTTGACTCTCGGGGATGGAAATATCGGTACGGCTGGCCGATTCTCCGCTCATTTCGGTTGCTTCGCCTACGACGGCCACTACAACATCCGAAGTTTTGGCCAAATCCACAGCTTCTTGAAGCATGGTTTCGGGGGAACGCTCATCGATCATGATTCGTTCTCCCAAAGAATTGACATTTTTGGCAAAATCGGCATCATCAGAAATATTGGCTCCTTTTGCATAGTGTACCGTTGCTTCAGAAGCTATATTGTTAAATCCTTCCAAGATGGTAACCGCCAAATTAAAATCTCCTGTGGGAGCCCAAGTACCGAGCATATTTTCCCTGCTATCGGCCAATGGACCGATCAAGGCAATCTTTCCTTTTTTTTCCAAAGGAAGTATGTTGTTATGATTTTTTAGCAGTACGAAGGAGCGGGTCGCCAATTTGCGTGCCAGGGCCCTGTTCTCATCGGTCAATATGTCCTTTTTGGGACGTTTGGAATCCAAATACTTGTATGGGTCATCCAATAATCCAGATATATACTTGGCTTCCAAAACCCTGCGGCAAGCATTCGTAATATCTGCTTCTGTCACTTTTCCTTCATCCAGGGATTTCTTCAAAGTGGTCAGAAAACCTTCGCCCACCATATCCATATCCAGCCCAGCTTTCAATGCCAATGCAGAAACAGCTTGAAGATCCCCCAATCCGTGTGGAATCATTTCGTTGAGCGATGTATAATCCGAAACCACAAAACCTTCAAATCCCCATTGATCGCGCAGCACATCTGTCAACAACCATTTGTTACCCGTGGCGGGCACGCCATCCACGTCGTTAAAAGAACTCATTACACTGGCAGCACCAGCATCGATGGCCGCCTTGTACGGTTGCATATATTGGTTGAACATTTTGATTTTGCTCATATCCACCGAGTGGTAGTCCCTTCCGGCCTCGACCGCTCCGTAAAGTGCAAAATGCTTTACACAGGCCAACATGGTATGGGAAGCAGCCAAATCATTGCCCTGATAGCCTTTTACCATGGCCTCCGCTATTTTAGAACCGAGGTATGGATCCTCGCCTGCTCCTTCGGCAATACGCCCCCAGCGAGGGTCGCGGGCAATATCCACCATGGGAGAGAAATTCCAATTGATTCCATCTGCGGTGGCTTCCCTTGCCGCCATTTGTGCGGCTTGTTTTACCAAATCCATATCCCAACTGGACGATAGGCCCAAAGGAATGGGGTATGTTGTTTTGTACCCATGGATGACATCGGAACCAATCAATAAGGGAATGCCCAATCGACTCTCTTTAACGGCCAATTCTTGGGCCTTTCTAACTTTAGCTGGCCCTGCGACACCAAAAAGTCCCCCAACTTGCCCCGATTTGATTTTTGTGCCGACATCTTTACTGACCACTTCGCCCGTGGCAACGCCGCCGCCAGGGGTCAACAGGTTCAATTGACCAATTTTTTCCTCAATGGTCATTTTTTGCAGCAATTGCTCCACTTCTGGTATTCGCTGCTGGGCATACGCTCCAAAAAAGGAAAGGAACAGTATTGTGATTAGTAATTTCTTATAGATCATGAAATAGGTTGTTTGGTATTATTTTTTTATTCTGATGTTTTCCTTGTCCCTATTTTTTGATATGCGAGAACAACCAAGGCAACAAATCGGGTTCCGCGAATGCTGGGTCCCAGCTATTGTGATTGGCAAAATCGTACATCGTAAACTTCGGATGCACCCCTTCTTTCAACAAAGCGGAAACCATTTCCATGGATTGCAATGGGTGCACTACATTATCCTGCGCACCATGAAATACCCATAATGGCGTATTCTTGGCATAAACGGAGACGGATTCTGGTTCTCCACCCCCACAGATGGGCACAGCGGCCGCAAACGTATTGGGTTTTCTACTCAATAATTCAAAGGTTCCCATACCGCCCATGGAAAGACCCATCAAATAGACCTGATCATCTTTGGTGTACGGCTCTGCTATGGTGCTGTCCAATAAATCCATTACCATTTGCATTGGTTTTGTAGGGCCTTCGCTGTACTTAAAATCCAAATTGATGGGATAGGAACTTCTATCTACATCCACACTGGCCCAATAGCTGTCCCTGGGACACTGCGGAAATATGACAACCGCAGGGTAGCGTTCCTGCAAATAATCCGTTGCGAACAATTTGCCGCCGTTCCACAGTTGTTTTTCGTTGTCGTTTCCGCGCTCGCCTGCGCCATGCAGAAAAAGCACCACGGGATAGTTTCCGTCCTCCTTAAAGTTCTTGGGATACATAATACGGTATCGTAAGGTATCGTTCCCATCAATAAGCATTTTGGTCTTGTACTTTGATTGCCATTGTGCAGCGGCCAAATTACAAGCGAGGAACAACATAAAAAATGATAATTGTCTTGTTGTCATATCAGAATCCGAGTTTGGTCAAACCGGCCTGAACATCTTCATTTGCCATAAACAAATCCCAAAGCAAACCGGTCCTATAGTTTTCAATCATAATGATCTGCGGACCTTGGTCTATGGCCAAATACGCTTCTGCCACCCAATCGTATTCTGGGCTAAAGGCATCATAAAATCCTGCAGGCCCCAACAAATCTTCTCTATTTCTGTAAAAATAATGCATTGCAGCTAGAGATTCTTCCGGTGCATAAGGAATTGAACTGATAGCGGCGGTCGGTGAGATAACCCCTGTATCATTGTTCGGGCTATGTGCATTGTATCCTATACTTCCATCGTTGTTTCGGGAATAACTGGCCGTTAACCCCCAACAATCGGCTCCATAATCTTGATGAAACCCTGGGTTTGCCACACAATATTCATAATTTATCATGGTGTGGTTGACGTTTACATCCCAATAGTTCACATAATCGTCGGACAAATTTCGGGGGTCTAATCCCAAGTAAGAATAATGGGCCCAAAACAAGGGTCCGCCAAATTGTTCCGCTCCATTATGCTTTACCAAAAGTGGATGACCATACTGTGTATTTGCCGATTGGATTCCTCCATTTGATGCCCAACCGTTCGTATAAACTTCTTTATCAATCGAAAAATCAGGAGACGCCGCTGCCATGATGTACGTAATCAATACCTCGTTGTATCCTTTTAATTGCAGATTGATATCGAAACCATGATCGGGGCTCCAATGCCAATACAGGACATTCTGATTTTGGGTATACCAATCCCATTCCACGCCTTTCCAAAGGTCATCGGCCTGTTGGGCCAAAGCTTGTTCGGCATCCGAACCGTTTTTAAAATATTCTTTGATGCAGATAAGGCCTTGGGCCAAAAAAGCGGTTTCCACCAAATCGCCCCCATTGTCCAAATCGCTAAATGGAATCACGGCACCGGTGGCACCATTGATCCAATGCGACCATGCTCCATGAAAACGATCGGCATTTTCCAAAAAATCCAGTAAGGTGTCCAAGCGTTCCACAGCTTCGGACCTAGAAATAAATCCTCTTTCAATTCCGACCAAAATGGCCATGAGTCCAAAGCCGGTTCCACCTGCGGTTACCACCCCCTCACTATTTCCGGGGTCGTTTGGATGGTAACGTTCCCTCGCCCCGCCGGAGTTTGAATCGGCATAATCCCAGAAATACTTAAAAGTTTCCTCTTGGGCAAGGTCGAGCAATTCTTCATCCGTTATAGATGGTTCTTCCTCCTCCTCTTCAGAACCATTTCCCGGAATTTCAGGTTCCGTTGGAATATAGGTATAATCGTCCCCTCCTCCACAGGATAAAATCAATGTAGCGAAGAGAACTAGATGTAATGCTTTTTTAATCATCTGCAGGTTCCATATTTGGGCTTTCAAAACCCAATTTCCTCAAGCCTTTTTGTACTTCTTCATTGGCCATAAACAGTTTCCAGAACAGCCCGCTACGGTAGTTTTCTATCATGACGGGAATAGGCCCTTGATCAATGGCCAAATATCGGGGCAGGTACCAATCGTCCTCCAAACTAAAGGCATCATAAGGTCCGTATTTGCCTATGAGGCTATCCTGTTCGTTGTACATGAACCTTAAAAACTGTTTGCTCTCTTCAGGGGTATACGGCATGGAGGAAAGTGCAGCAGTCGGGGATATTACGCCCAAATCAGCTTCGGGGCGGTGCCCGGCATATCCATTTATGGAATAGCTGGAGGTAAGGCCCCAACAATCTTTTCCATATCCCTCATAATCCTTTGGATTGTCCACACAATATTTATAATGGATCAATGCATGGTTTTGGTTCAATTTCCAGTAATCGCCAAATTGATCTTTAAGTCCTTTAGGGTTCAAGCCCAAATAAGAATAGTGTGCCCAGAACAGTGGGCCTACGGGTGCATCGCTATGCTCGTAATGGTTCATTTCGGTCTCCAAACCATAATATGTGGTATCCTTGGTGATTGCTCCATCGACTCCCCATCCTTTTTCATAAACCGATTTTTCGATGGGGTGCGTTGGGGATGCCGCTGCCAAAATGTACATGATCAGGGCTTCGTTATAACCTCCTACGGGAAAGTTCATTTCCCATTGGTACTCAGGGCTCCAATGCCAATACAGTACATCTTCGCTATTTTTGGTGTACCAATCCCATTCTACGCCTTCCCATAGTTCTTCGATTTTTGCGGCCAATTGCTTTTCGCGCTCGCTACCATCTTTAAAATAGGCCTGGACTGTTAACAATCCTTGCACCAAAAAGGCGGTCTCCACCAAATCACCACCATTGTCTTTTTTACTGAACGGGGTCACTTTGCCAGAGGGCAACAACCAATGCGGCCAAGCTCCGTGAAAACGGTCTGCTTTTTCCAAAAAGTCCACAATACGCTCGTAGCGCTCCAAAGCCTGTTCGCGTGTGATGAAACCTCTTTCTACACCAACCAAAATGGCCATAAGTCCAAACCCAGAACCCCCGGTGGTAATAATATCCTTATCGTGGTTGGGATAAATGCCATCCAAGTGTATGCGTTCCCTTGCCAATCCTGAAACGGGTTCCGCACCATCCCAAAAATAATTGAAGGTTTGGTACTGCACCGTGTCCAACAATGCCTTGTCGGCCATGGCCAAACTATCTGCATCTACTCCAGTAGATTTCTTTGCGTCTTCCTTAGTTTTTTGGCCATTGCACCCTGTTAGCAGGGCGGCAATGGCCAGTGTGATTAAAAATAACCTCATAAAATAAACTAAACTTACTATCTCAATTTTTTTTAGTGTCAATTAAATGCACACTAATTATTCATTACTTCCTGTACCTCTTCTTGGGTAAGCGATTTGTTATAGAACCTCAACTCGTCTATTTGACTTTCATCGGAGAAATGGCCCCACTCTGTAAATGTTGGTGCACCGGAACCTATACTGAAGAAATCACAATCGGTCCAATCGATACCTGATATTGTATTTTGGCCCACCGGTTCTCCATCGATATAAACGACAGCATTGGAACCGGATATTGTAATGGCCAGGTGTATCCAACCCGTTGCAACCAATGGATCTAGGTCGGCATTTTCTCCACCATCTACCCATGCATCTGCCGTTCCATCACCTACATTTAACTTAAAGCGTTGCATTCCGCCTACATTTTCCCTAAAGAAACGGAATCCGCTTGTTCTAAGGTTCTGAACTTCTGGATAACCTGCATTTTCGGTATCCTCGGGGCCTACCGTTAAAATTCCTGCATTGTTCTCGGTGACGTTCATTTTGTACCACATGGTGGCACTGAAACTGTCCGATGTCAATCCCTGTGTTGGGAATGTTAGATAAGAATCAACGGCTCCGGCATAAGCATCGGTACCTTCTACGCTTTCTCCAGCAAATCCTGGATTTCCAACTTCGGTCGCCTCGACCTCTCTGAACATTTCCATATAGTCTCCATCAAACGGCATATAGAAGAACTCACCATCAAAGGTTGGTGGGTATGATGAAACAAACTCTCCTGAATCATCTGCCATTATGGTTAGAACTTCTTCTTGGGTTATGGCACGATCAAAGATTCTGAGCTCATCCATCAAACTTTGATCTGAAAAATGGCCCCACTCTGTAAAGTTGGGTGCCCCGGACATTATGGACAGTACATTGCAATCCGTCCAATCGATGCCTGGGAATGGATTTTGACTCACTACTTGACCATTGATGTAAACTGTGGCCTGGGAACCTGATATGGTAAATGCCAAGTTGACCCATTCACCGGTAGAGGGATCTACATCTGCCATTTCTCCACCATCAAACCATTCAGCACCTTCACCGTAACCTGCGGTAAGCTTGAATCTTTGCTCTCCACCTGCATTTTCCCTGAAGAAAGCAAAACCTTTGTTACGGTCATTGGTGGTTCCATCGGTCATCGGAGGACTCATGGTCAAAATTCCTGCACGATCAGGAACTGCATTGATTTTCAACCAAAAAATGGCACTGAACTCAGGATTTGTCAATCCGTCTGTTGGCAACGTTAAATAAGCACCTTCCGCTCCTGCATAGGCACCTGAACCATTAAGGCTTTCTTCTTCACTGGCAAACGATGGCTCCCCTTCTATGGCAGGGGTTTGGAAAGAAATCAAATCTATCCAATCGCCATTGAAGGGCATATACAGTATCTCTCCCTCATATTTGGGCAAATAAGGGGGTTCCTTGGAAAAGTTTACGGTAGCGGAAGTAGATTTTCCATCCAAATCCGTTGCGGTAACGGTCAGCTCGTGCTCCCCATCGACCAGACCTTCAAATACCAAATTGTTTACAAGTACCCTACGATAATCCACGAATCCACCGTCATAAGTGGCAATGGTAGTTCCATTCATTTGTACATTGATGGAGCCTACTTCTATGTCGTCGGTCACCTGAAATGAAATCGGCACGTTTGTAGTTTCGGCCGGCACCTGGATCACGCTTCCTGCCACGGGCGCGCTTATACTTACTTGGGGCGCTGTTTCATCAACTCCAGCATCCACAGCGGTTATGGGGTCAATTCCTTCGTTACAGGACACTACAAGAAGTGCCAGTAACATGATTATGGATTTAACTATATATTTCATCTTGTGTTGTTTATTTGGTTAGTTTAATCTTCGCTACTTCCACCGCCCAATGTTGGAAGGGCGTCCACTTGTGCCTGTGGGTATGGCAATAGCTCTTTTTCGGCCGTGAAAGTCCTACCATCATAGCTTAGTTCGGAATAGTTGTCCAAACGGATCATATCATAGTAACGGATGCCCCATTCCATGCCCAGTTCGGCGAATTTCTCGTCCATAACATCGTCGGAGGTAACTCCGGACAATGGCGACAGGCCCGCTCTAGAGCGTACCATGTTCACGGCTTGGTCGGCGGTCATTCCGGAACCTGTGGCCCCACGCGTGAGTGCCTCGGCGTACATTAGCAATATTTCGGCATAGCGAATCACAATCATGTTCTTACCTCCCCCATAATCATTTCTTTGATCGGTCAACTGTACAGAAGGCAGGTAGTGCTTGCCACTTGAAAACAGGGCACGGGGGTAGTCGTTGATGATGTCGCCATCTCTTGTTGTGTTGTTCACGAAAGCCGGAAGGGTGGCATAGTTCGGGTCTGTTTGCAACTCGGCAATCCCGCGATTTGTCCAAAGGACACTGGTTTCCAACCGAACGGATTCGTCCCTATCGAGCATAAATTTGATGAACTTTAAACTTGGCTCATAAAAGCCCCATCCATCGGAGGCATTCTCCCTTGCCGGTGTCCAACCTTGTGGGCCAAATGGGGCATATAAATGGTAGAACGTATCTCCTGTGCTTGACCCATAATCGGAAAACTGTAGTTCGAGAAGGCTCTCGTCGCTCAACTCACCTGGTTTTTTGAACAGGCTGTAAAAGTCGGGGTGCAATGAAAATTTATTGGAGTTGATTATAGCTGCTGCAGCATCTGCCATACCCTGATAATCCTCCATTTCCATGTGCGCCATAGCTTTTAATGCATAAGCCGTGTAACGTGTTACTCCTCCGGGAATATCGGTTCTTTCATTGGGTCTGGAATCGGGCAACAACGGAATGGCCTCGTCCATTTGGTCGGATATGTACTGCATGATCTCCTGCTTGGTCGCGGTTCCATTGGCGATTTCTGCATCTGGTTGTGTGGATTCTACGATGAAAACATCCCCCCAAACCCTTGACAGGTTAAAATGTAACCAAGCTCTCATCACTTTGATCTCAGCTATGTACCGGTCTGCGGTTGCCTGATTTTCTTCACTTGCAAATTCCTTGAAGTTTTCTATCAATTCAATCTGCGTGTTCAATTTAACGATATCCCCATAATGAGCATTCCAAAGCTGGTTGTACATCCAATAGCCTTGGGCATAGACAAAGTTGTCGGTATCGGCATAAGGTTGTTGATCTCCAAGACCTCCTGCATTTACATCATCGCCACGAACGGAAAGCAACAAGGGTTCTTCCCACCCTCTTGTGGCAATTACGTGATAGGACCCGATCAGTGCTTGGATCATGTTTTCGGTAGCAGTGTAATCCAAGTCGTCGGCATTGAGCTGTCCTTCTCTTTCTTCGAACTTGTCGGAACATGATTGGATGGCAATCATCGCAATCAGTACAAATACTACTTTATATAATAGGTTATTATTACGTTTCATCTCAATTTTCTTTTTTATAGTTTAACATTAACACCTATGGTGTAAATCGCAGGTACCGGGTACGTTTGACGATCTACGCCATCCGACACTTCTGGGTTGAACCCGTTGTAGCTAAACAATGTCAAAGGTCTTTCTGCGGTCAATGTGAATTTAAAATCGGGCATATTGCCTTTAAGTTTATCACCTCTTAGGGTGTAGGCCAACTGAATGTTCTGTATCCTGAAGAAATCACCGTCCTCTACCCAAAAATTGCTCAAGCGTTGGTTCCAACTGTTTCTGAGTCCTGCCGATGACGGATAACTGTTGCTGGTCCCTTCGCCGTGCCAACGGTTTTTGGCCAAATCCGCATCCATATTGGTGTCGTTGGTAAATATGACCTCTCCTCGTTTTCTATTCAGTATCTTGTTGCCGGATTGGCCGTAAAAATTCATGGAAAAACCAAAGTCCTTATAATTTAGTCCTATGTTACCACCATAGGTGAACTTGGGAAGGAACGAACCTAATACCGTTCTATCCTGATCTGTAATGGCACCATCACCGTCCCTGTCGTTAAATATCAAATATCCGGGCTCTACATTTTGCCCGTTCGCAATTGCATTCTGCGCCACCGGGTCGGCATCTATCTGTGCCTGATTTTGATAAACTCCAGTGGTTTCATATCCATAAAATGCATAAAGCGGTTCGCCCACAATGGTCCTTTGCCTAAATTCTGCCGAACCCGAATCAATGTACCCCCTACTGTCCTCAATCTCGATGGCCTCATTTTTTACGGTGGTAAAATTGGCCCCAACGGTGTATGTAAAATCAGGTGTGATCTCATCGCTCCAGTTCAGTGCCACCTCTACCCCTGAGTTACGGATAACTCCTGAGTTTCTGGAAACTGTTTGGTTTGCAATGGGAATGTACACTGGCATAATGGCATCCTCCGTGTCCCGGATGTAGTAATCCGCCTCCAGTGACAAACGGTTGTTAAGGATGTTCATGTTGAAACCAAAGTCCAGCTCTTCCACAACCTCCCATGTAAGGTCGGTAAATGTACTCGTAGCGGTTACGCCTGTATTTGGGGTATCGCCCAAATCAACGGTTTCGTTGGAAATGGTATTGGCACCTGCACTGGCAGGAACATTATCGTTACCCAATCGACCCCATGCGGCCCTTAATTTTAAGAAATCGAAGAAGCCTACATTTTCCATAAAGGGTTCTTGGGAAACCACCCAACCTGCACCTACAGATGGAAAATAGCCCCATTGTTCTTTGGTGAATTTGGAAGATCTATCGGCCCTGAATGTCCCGTAGAGCAAATAACGGTTTTTGAAGTTGTAGGATACCCTGCCAAAATAGGATTGTCCGTAAATCCTACTGTTATCTTCTTCTACATTGTTATTGAACGACAAGGGGTCCGCAAAATCCAAATACCAAGACGTTTCGTAATTGATTCCTGCAATATCGCTGCCGGTTGCCTCAAACCTATTGGCCGCCTCGTCCCTAAAAGATGTACCTGCCATTACGGTAACGTTGTGATCATCTGCATAGGTATCGGTATAGGTAAGAACGTTGTCCCAAATCTGGTTGTAGTAGTTGTTCTGCTTTCTGTTGATATCGGATATTCGCTGATCGCCAAAGCCCATGTTGTAGGGCAGGTTCACATAGCGTTCCTCCAGTGCGGAAAAATCGATATTATAAGTTGTTTTAAAAGTAAGCTTGTCTTTGATAAGGTCGGTCTCCAAATAGATGTTGGCCAATAACTTTCGTATTTTCAACCGGTTATCGTTGTAATCCATATCTGGAAACGGGTTTTGTGTACCCCTATACCCCAGCGCTTGCGCATTCGCATATCGAGTTGGTGTTGCGGCGGTGTTCATGTCATCAAAAACAGGCAGAATCGGGACGGCAAAATATGCTTTGAACCATGCCGAATCTTCCGGGGTTTGCTGAGTAGCATTACTAAAAATGGTATTCACGCCCATTCTTAAATTATCAAGAACATCAACATCCAGTTTTGAGCGAATGTTGAAGCGTTCGTACTCGTTTTTCATATCCAACAGGCCTTCTTGTGAGAAGTAGTTGGTACCCAAGGAGTATGAGACATTTTCTGTACCCCCAGTAACACTTATGCTATGGTTCTGAATCAATCCGTCACGGATAATCTCGTCGTACCAATCGGTGTTTACATTAGGTACGTTAGGGTTGATTCGACTTCTACCATAACGTTGCATGGCATTCAATATATATTGCACATCGGCATCTGAGCCGGACTCTACGGCCATGGTCACAAATTGCTCGGCATTGGCCATTTGCAGAACATTTTGGGCACGTTGGATACCTGTGTAGCCATTATACTCAATGGTAGGCTTTCTGTTCTTGCCTCCGGATTTTGTTTCGATGATGATAACGCCGTTCGCTGCCCTCACCCCATAAATGGCCGAGGAAGATGCATCCTTCAACACGTTCATGGACTTGATATCGTTGGGGTTCAGGAAGTCAATGTTACTGTAGAACATTCCGTCCACCACGTACAGTACCTTAGTTGCCGCCGAATCATCTGAGTCATAGGTGCCGAGCCCCCTAATACGCACATTGGGCGAGCCTCCCGGCGTACCTGTGGTAACAATTTGGACCCCGGCCACTTTGCCCTGTAAGGATTGCAATGGGTTAGCGGAAGGTGTCTTTTCAATTTGCTCGGCATCCACCGTGGCAATGGAACCTGTTAAATCGGCCTTCTTTTGGGTTCCATACCCTACAACGACCACTTCATCCAGACTTTGGGTATCCTCCTGCATTGTTAGGTTGATTGTTGTCCTATTATTAATAGGTACGGTCTGTGAAGTAAAACCGACATAACTGAACACCAAAGTGCCATCACCGGGCACGTTGTCCAAAGTGTAGTTTCCATCAAAGTCCGTTTGGATCCCTGTAGTAGTACCCTCCAGCACCACACTTGCCCCGGGCAAAGGTTGCCCTTGGTCATCGGTTACCGTTCCCGAAATCGTTATATCATTTTGGGCCAAAAGCACGGCCTGAAACAATAAAAATGGTATTAGCAAAAGTTTGCTTTTAATTTTCATAATTGTGCAAAAATAGAGTTAGATTTTTACTAAATTAATAAAGAGTGGGTCGATGGCTGGCTTAACGGAATACATAATAAATACATCATTTTTAAAATGTCTTGAAACCCTTGTTTCACAGTGTTTGCAGTATCTGACATTTACTTTGATGTAAAAAAAATTAACATAGTGATGTAGTGATGATGTAATCCAAAAAACTGTTTTTAACACTACAAAAGCACCTGTATCACCTATTTAAAAGGTGATGAGGAAATTGGACAGGTTATCGGAACTGTCCATATCCAGTTTTTTTCGAAGGCGGTAGCGATGTATTTCCACCCCTCTTACCGTTATTCCCATTAGCGGCGCAATTTCCTTTGTGGACAGGTTCATTTTTAGGTAAGCGCATAGTTTTAGGTCCTTTGGTGTCAAAGATGGGTAGGATTTGAGCAATCGCTCGAAGAAATCCTCGTGCAATTCCTTGAAATTAACCTCAAAGCGTCTCCAATCTTCGGTATCTTCAATGGAGCTGTTGAGTTTTTTGATAAAAGACCGGTAACGCTGTGAATTGGAGAACTTATCCTTGTTCATGACCAGCATATTCTTCAGCTCCAAGATCATTTCATTTTTTCGGGCAATGTTCAAGGTTGTGCTGGCCAGCTCGTTCTGTTTTTGTTTTACTTCCTTGGCCAGTTCCTCTTTTTCCATTTTGTCCAATCGCTCCTGCTGCTCGTGATGCAAACGTTCTTCCAGTTCCCTGTGCTTTCTCTCCAATTTTTTTCGGTTATACCTTCTTACCAAGTAAATGGCCAAAAAACCTAGAGCGGCATAAAAGAACAGACTCCACCAAGAAAAGTACCACGGGGGCGATATGGTAAAATTAAGTTGTTTAAATTCCGAGATAGTATTGTCCATACCCGCTGTGGCAATCTTGAAGGTGTATTCGCCGTACGGCAGGTTTTGAAAGTTGATGGAACCACTCTCCACGTACCTGGAGTATTCTTTGGGGCCTTCCAACTTGTAATAGTAATGTGGGTATATATACTGGGGAGATGCCGCTTCGATGGTTATGGACTGTGAGTATCTAAAAGGCACTTCAATATTCCCCTCCATTACGGAATGTTTGCTTTCTTGGTCTTTTAAAACGATAAAGCTTGGAACCGGAAGTTCTTCTTGCTTGGAAATCTCTTTTAATATAGGTGCATTGACCTTCGCAAATCCATCTATCAGGGTTATGTAGGAGGTGCTATCGTTTACCTTGACCAAGTTTTGAGAATCCGGTGCCAACCTTTCCCGCAATGGCAAATCGGTGAGCATTAAACTGTCTCCCTTCAGGTCGGTGTAGATAATGGCCTTTTGTTCATTGTCATCCACAAACCAAAAATATTCTTCATCAAAAAATAGCAGCTCCTTGTTCCTGTAATCCTTGAATTCCTCAAATCTTTCGATTTTGTCACCAATGGGATTGTAGGTGTACCAATTCCCTTCGCTATTGAGCACAATATGGTTTTTGATATTGTATAGCTTTACATTGTACTCGCTAGGTGCCTCTTGTTGTTCGAATTTCTGTATCCTATCTGCCGTACCGTACCCCGTCCCCTTAAAATGAATCCTGGAAAATCCCTTGTAAGGGTGTGCCGTCCAGAGAATATCGGGCGTTTCAAAGCACAGTTGCTTTACAGGGTCGTCCACGCCTTCTATTTTGACGACGTTCCATGTGCCGTCTTTTAATTTTGTGAACTTTGCTAGTCCGTTATAGGTTCCTTGTACATAGGTCGAACTTTGGTTCGGTACTTTAATTATTTGGTATCCTCCGGCAATTTCGCTCATGAGTTCAAAACTGTTTTCGGATACTTTAAAGGTTCCCCGGGTATGGCCACAGAGCAAATCGCCCTCGATTACGTCCAAATCCCATACATGGCCTTGTGAGCCGTTCACAAACTTGAGCTGGTTGCCCTCAAAATAAAATACTCCTGTATTGCTCCCTAAAAATAACTTCCCGTTGTACCAGGCAATGTCGTAAACCATGCCGAGTGCTCCCGTGTAATCGGTAAAGTAGGTAATCGGGTTGTTGAGGCTTGCCCGGGCAATTCCATTGTCCAGCCCCAACCAGAGCAGGTCTTTAAACAATAGTGAGGAAAGCACCGTATTGTTTTGTAGACCTGATTCTCGATTTAAAATTCTATGTTTCCCGGATTCGGAATCGTATAGGTACATTCCATTTTTTATGGTCCCAAAACCCAACAGGTAATCTCCCAAAAGGGTGATCTTGTTCAATTGGTGCTCCTTGAGTTCATTGTTGATGGGCGTAGACCACGCAGAAAGCTTTTGTCCATCGAACATAAAGCAACCGCTCAATTTAGTGCCTATAAGCAGCTTTCCCTTAAAAATGGCCATATCGTTAATGGTCTTTCCCTGCAATAGGTCTTGATCGGGCAACGGCACATAGGAATCATCCTTTACCTCAAAAAGTCCCACAGAGCCTCCCGCCACAATCAATTTGTCCTTGAACTCGATAAAATCGGAGACCACAAATGGTGGGTCCACAACCGTAATCTTATCATTCGCATAAGAATAAATGGCAGAAAAGGAACGGAACATTACCCTACCCTCCGAAGATGGAAAAATTTCCCAGAATTCCTCACTCGTAAAGGTGTGGTCCTTAATAAGATGTGTCAACGAGGTATAGCCCAATTCACCAAACTCATTTTTGGTCCAATAGCCAAACTCTTCGTAAGACCCTGTGTAGACCCTGTCGCCAATGCTTTTAACGGACCTGATGATGGTATTGTTCGGCAATTTGTTCAACGTCCATTGCTCACCATTGTAGTGCAACAATCCTTTGTTGTTCGCCACGAACAATTCCCCATTTTCGTTGACGGAAACATCCCAGTTTTTTGTTCCCCCCTTATAATCCAGCAATTGATAGTTCTGGATAGGCGGTAACAACTGTTGACCATTGACCGATAAACAGACAAGTAAAAATATAATGGATATGAATCTCAATAATATTGGCATTCCCGTTGATTTATCGGATAAAGGTCTTTCTAAACAATGAATTTACAAAACTAACCCTTACTGCTTTGAGCTTAAATTTTTAAGGCGCAATCTTAAATCGATTAAATAAAATATGGCATTGGTGTGATGAATGGCGATGAACCCCTCATCAATTTATCTTTTACTAATCTAAATTAATTGTGGCACAACCTTTTTAGCCCTTCCATAACCATTATTGGGATTTCCTTAATTCCAGTAATAGACTACAGCTCTATTTTAGCCTTTTAACAATCATCAACCAATCAAAACTATTTTTATGATATTAAAAAAACACCTTTACCCCCCATCCCTTCACATTGAAAAAGTAGGATGGGTTGCTGTGTTGTTTGTATGGGCCGTATTCTTTATGTCCCCCCAATCTCTACAGGCGCAAACACCATCGGATGCACTTATGATGCCCTCCAAAAACATTTGTGTCCTGTTTTCCTACGATATGGGAACTTTTGACCGATATTGGGAAGGGTCCTATCTAAGAACAAACGAAACCATAGCCACCGTGGACCGAAATACCATTATGCCTATGGCGGCCATAGGTATTTTGGACGACCTTAATTTTTATGTGAGCCTGCCTTACGTAAAAACGGAATCTTCGGAACCCAACGGTGGAAAATTCGCCGGAGTCAATGGATTTCAAGACATTGGGTTTGCCTTAAAATACCGCGCCTTACGTCGAGAGGTGGGGCCCGGAAAACTCACCGCGCTTGCCACGGCCGGTTTTTCCACACCGTTCACCAACTATCTTTCGGATTACAGACCCTACAGTATCGGTGCTGGTGCCCCCGAATTTTCTCTGCGCGCCATCGGTCAGTATGAGTTGAACAGCCAATTCTACTTTAGGGCGTCCGTTGCACATCTTTGGCGGGGCTATACCGAGGCCGAACGGGACTATTACTATAACAATGGCAGTTATTACACCGCTTGGATGGACGTTCCCAATGCATGGACCTACGAAGCAATTCTGGGCAAATGGCTGTTCAACACCTCTTTGAAACTTGAATTGAGCTACATAGGCCTTAACTCGACAAGTGGCGATGATATTAGGGCCTACAATGCGGCACAGCCTACCAATAAAGTGGAATTTGACCGGATTGGTTTCGCTGCCCAATATTTCTTAAAATCAGTAAAAGGGCTAGGTTTTCTTGTCTATCACAACAGAGTGGTCAACGGCAGAAACGTACCCAAGTTCAGCAATACGGGCTTTGGGCTTACTTATCAATTCAATTTCATAAAAAAACAAAAAGAAACTACCGATGAACAATAAAATATTTGCACTTTTTGTGGTCTTTGGATTTATAGCCATGACCTCTTGTGAAAAAGACCTACCTCAATACATACCTTATGAAGGTTATGCTTATTCAGAACTAACCGTAAATGGAGGCGACTGGGTGCCAATACTGGAAGAATCCGGTGCATCCATAGACATACCAGTCCCTGAGGCTACTGATTCACAAGCCTATCAAAATGAATTGGAAGAGGTAAAAGAAGCTATGGCCAACATAACTTCCAGCCAAAAAAATGCCATAAAATATTGGACCAACAATCCAGCTATCCGCTGGAACGAGATTGCATTGGAACTCATTGCCAAATACAATCTGATACCCGGCCCCAATGCAGATGGCTCCTACACCTTGCCCAACCCTGCCAATCCAGAGGGACCGCCCGCATTCCCCTTCGCACACCCGCCTTATGCCTGTAGGGCATTGGCCTATATGTCCGTAGCCCAGTTTGACGGCCTCATCTCCGCTTGGCACCATAAATACGGGTACAATAGAGCTGCTCCTTTTGCGGTTGATGAAAGCATCGAGTATGCTTATGAAGAAAACAACATACCTTCGTACCCTTCGGATGGAGCTGTAATTGCCAGAGCATCAAAAAATATCCTCACGGCCATGTTTCCCCTTGAAGCTGAATATCTCCAGCAAATGGAAGATGAGCATTTGGAAACCCTATTGCTCTCGGGAGGCAATGTAATGAGCGACATTACTGCTGGAACCACGATTGGGGATGCCGTTTCCGAGACTGCATTGACAAGGGCCTCCAATGATGGCATGAAGAACGCACAGACACCAAAAGCCGTTTCCGACTCCATAAAGCAAGCTGCTTACGATAGATTCGGATGGGCATGGGACAATCTGGAGGTTCCTGTTCGTCCCGTGGGTCTGACACCGCTTTTTGGACAAGTGACCATGTGGAGTGTTGACGATGTGGAAAGTGTACGTCCCATAGCGCCACCACAATTGGATTCCCAAGAATTTTTGGATGATGTAGAGTTACTAAAAGATTATGCCGACAACATGACCGAAGAACATCGCAGAATTGCTAATTTTTGGCAAGATGGCCTTGGAACCTATACACCGCCAGGACATTGGAACCGTATTGCAAACGAACTTATTGTGGAATACCGCCTAAACCCTTTGCAGACCACCAGGACCTTGGCCTATATGAACATGGCCATAATGGACTCGGGCATCAGTTGTTGGGATGCCAAATATTATTACCATTACCCTAGGCCTATTCAGCTCATAGACGGTTTTAAAACCATTGCCGGTACACCTAACTTTCCGAGTTATACTTCCGGACATAGTGTTTTTTCCGCCGCCGCATCCGAAGTGCTGTCCTACGTTTTTCCACAAGAAGCCGAACAGATGAGAGCATGGGCCGAGGAAGCGGCAATTTCCAGAGTATATGGTGGAATCCATTGGAGTTTTGATGCCACGGTAGGCACGGACCAAGGACGGGAGGTCGCCCAATATACCATTAACAGGGCAAAGGTAGACGGAGCAGACCAATAACTAAACACTGACTATTGTTCTAAACGTAAGGTTGATTCTCGGGACACTTACCCTTTTGGTGGGCGGTAAGCGGTGCAGCCAATGTGATTGGGTACTTCCCTTCATTACCAAAAGGCTTCCGTGGTCGAGGGTCAACCCTACTTTTTCTTTGGATTCTTTGTGCTTGAAGGCAAACTTTCGTTCAGCTCCAAAACTAAGGGAGGCAATGGCTCCATTTTTCTTCAAATCCTTCTCGGCATCACTATGCCATGCCATACCTTCTTCCCCTGAATGATATAAATTCAATAAACAAGAATTGTAGGTCTCTTGAGAGAGCTTTTCGGCAATCTCCTTCAGCTTCAACAATTCCGGAGTCCATGGCAATGCTTTTTTGGTGTTATTGGAATAGGTATATTCAAAAGGTTCATCACCGTACCACGCCACTTTTCGCTTGGTTTCAATCCGCTTACCGTAGATCACTGCAACATCCTTCTTCCAAGCAATGGTATCCCATAATTCTTTAAAATACCGGTTGGCCTCCTCATGTGTCATGATTGGCCCATAATAATTGACCACGCCATCTTTGGGCAACCAATTCTTCTCAGGGTTTATCTGATCGGTGAACAAATCCATTTTTTACTCTTTAAAATCATGGGGTTAATCTTTCCTGACTTTTGACCAATATTTCGATTACACGCTCCCGTAATACCTGTGGTTCAATGATCTTGGCATAATCCCCAAACATCAGATACCAACGTGCAAAGCCATTTTCCAGATCGGTTGTCATAAAGGTCATTTCCACTTCTTTTCCTTTGACTTCCTCTAAAATTAGGCCATAGTGTTTGCTTTGGCCACGGATATACTTGGACACAGACTTATCGACCAATATTCTTACCTTGGTTTTTGTTACTTCCCGCTCTTTGTTCCTGTGCTCATCAATGGTGCCATGTTCCAACAAAAAATCCAACGAGGTTCTTGCTATTTTATGGATTCTATCTGTTCTAAAATGCCGGTAATCGGTCCGTAAGTGACAATAGCCCAAAATGTACCAAAATCCGTTTTCGTTGAAAAGCCCGACAGGTTCAATCCACCGTTCCGAAGGGGTCTCTTCCCGCAATGATTCATACCTGAGAAATACCTGTTTCCGCTCTGCAATGCTCTCGAACAAAATTTCAAGGGCATTGGGTACCTTTTCGTTAAACAGAACCTGTCCCGGTACTATGGATACTTGAGACTCCAAAGCTTCCACCCAATCTTTCTCTTTTCCGCGCAAGACCGATTTTAGTTTGAACATGGCCGACTCATAATAAGCACCCAGGGATTTATCGGTAAATTTTTGCATGAGCTTTTCGGCGGCCACAAAACTTCCGGCCTCTTCGCGGGTAAACATCACAGGGGGCAAACGATAACCTTCCATAATGGAGTAACCCACTCCCGCTTCGCTTACAATCGGGACCCCCGAGGCCTCCAAGGTGCGAATATCCCTGTAAATGGTACGCAAGCTCACCTCAAACCGGTCCGCGAGTTCCTGTGCCTTTACAATGCGCTTGGTCTGCAGCTGAATTAAAATGGCGACTATTCTATCAAAACGTTTTACGGTATCCATTCCCATAATTGCATGAGCTATCTCCCAAAGATAGGATTTCAATCCAAGGAAGGGAGATTTGTTCCTGTTCATCTTTCATCATTTGTAAAACGCCAAAGCTAAGCCGGCCTTATGACAACTGCCTGTCAACAACTTTTTTTGTTTTTGATTTTTACTGCTGACACGGGGCTGTCACTCCCCCGTTTTACTTTTGATTTCAGAAACAATAAACCTTTAAACATCATCTTATGGAAAAGACCATTAATGAACAGACAACGGCCCAAGTAATTACACCCGTACAATTTTTGGAGCATTACCAGGGCCACCGAAAACTTACTCGAAAGCTCATCGAAGCCTTTCCTGAAAAAGAGTTCTTTGAACACAGTATTGGCGGAATGCGGCCTTTTGCCGAAATGGTAAAGGAACTTTTGGCCATTGCCGTTCCGGGACTTACGGAAATCGTATCGGGCAAAACCGAGGACTTTGACGAACACAGGGACTACGGTAGCACAAAGGCCGGTTTTTTGAAGAAATGGGACCAGGACACAGAGGAAATCATCAAATTATGGGCACAGATTCCATTGGAACGTTACCAGGAGCACATCAAACTTTTTGGGCAGTATGAAGGAACGGTCCAATCATCTATCCTGTATTTTATTGATAATGAGATTCACCACCGCGGCCAAGGCTATGTGTATCTTCGTTCCCTAAATATTGAGCCCCCATTTTTTTATGACCGCAATTAAATTATGATAACCGTCCATGTATTTAAAACTTCCGTAAAACAGGAAGGTGAAGTAAAACAGCTTCGTCCATGGTTGAACAGGTTGGTCCATAACAATGGGCATTGGAACTTTGATCTGGAGGATTGCGACAACATTCTTCGAGTGGAGAGCAAGAACTTGGACGCACCGATAATCTCCTCGTTATTGCACAACAAAGGTTTTCAGTGTGAAGAATTGCAATAAAAAGAAAAAGCCCCTTATAAAGGGGCTTTTGAATTATAAATTGGCCTTTCCCTTAAGCTCATTGAATTGGGCCAGCAACTCTTGGTATCTATCCTTTTCTTCTTGGCCCGGCTCTTTATCGGAACCGCTCACGATATAATACAAATAGGATATTTGGGCGACCATTACCACTTCGGGGTAGGCACCTTCATCGTTTTTGAGCTCTTTTAAAATGTCTTTGTAAGGTTGGATTTTGTCCTCTCCCGCTTTTGATTTTTCCAGCTCTTTGATTTTCTTTTCAACCTTGTCCTGAAGTTTCCGTGCTTCGGACAACAGGTCTATCACTTTAAACTGAAGTTCCTGCTGCTCTTTCAAATCGGCCATGGAAATGCCTTCATCCTCGACTTTGGGGTCCATGAGCACTTCAAAGGATTTCTCGAAAGATCGGTCGCCGACCGTTAGTTTTGCCGTGTACTTGCCCGGTAATACCATGGGGCCGTTCTTGTATCTTCTTCGTTCATTCTTGTCCCAAGGCCCTTTTTGCTGCAAGTTCCATTCAAACCGGTTGATTCCCTTTTTGGTTTCCAACTTTTCGTTCATGTAAACAAATGTCATGCTCAAGCTCATATCCTCCACTTTTTCCGTGGCAGCCCTCAACTTGGTAGAATCACTCACAATAGTGGAGATTTCCTTGCCTTGCGCATCCATAATTTGAAGACTGACACCCTCTTTTACGTCGGATGGCAGGTAATAATCAATGATCACACTGGTTGATGGGTATTCCGGAAAGTCGCCGCCGCCCCATGGAGTCTGGTATCTGTAGGTGTCGTCCGGTTTGAACAACACTGGTGTATCGCCCAATTTGGTTATGTTTTCATCTTGCAGGGGAGTCACATTGTCCAAGATCCAAAAACCACGACCCATGGTACTTAAAATTAAGTCCCCACGAAAAAGTACAATATCCGTAATTGGGGTCACCGGAAGGTTTTGTTGGAACTTCTCCCAAGTTGCGCCGTCATCGAAGGATACGAACATGCCGTACTCGGTACCCGCATACAACAATCCTTCGCGAGCTGGGTCTTCCCGTAAAACCCTCGTTGTATGGTCGGATGGTATCCCGTTGGATTCTGTACTAATCAATTCCCAACTTTCACCATAATTATCCGTTTTGTAAAGATAGGGTGTAGTATCGCCCAACAAGTGACGGTCCACCGCAACGTAGGCCTTTGCCGGGTCGAACTGTGATGGTTCCACGGACTCTATCCTTCCGCCTTTGGGCAATTTCTTGGGGGTTACGTTCTTCCAAGTGGCACCTCCGTCCTTTGTGATGGAGATAACGCCATCGTTGGATCCTGTCCAGATAACACCTTTGCTTATTTTTGATTCCCTGATGGAATACAGCGTACTGTAGTATTCCTCTCCGGTGATGTCCCTTGTAATCGGGTTTCCAGAAATCACCTGCTTGTCCGGTTCATTGGCGGTAAGGTCTGGAGAGATAATTTCCCAGTTTTTTCCTCCGTTACTGGTCCTGTGTAGGAATTGGGACCCCATATACACCACTTCCGGGTCAAACGGTGACACATGGATGGGTGCTACTCGCTGGAATCTATATTTTAAATCCTTCGGATTATGTCCATATATGTTTGATGCTCCGATGGAATACTCACGACTTTGTCCTGTTTTTTTGCTATAAACGCTAAAGCGTCCCTTGCAGTTGTTGTAAACGATATAATGATTGCCCGGCATTGGGATCACAGGACCTGTTTCGCATCCACCGACATCCATCATTGTACTTCCGTTCGCAGGGGATGTAGCCGTAGGAGACATGCTTGGTATGGCCAATGTAGTGTTGTCCTGCTGAGCACCGTACACCCAATAGGGGTATTGGTCATCTACGGCAACTTGGTAAATCTCGGCCGTAGGCTGGTTATACTGGGTGGACCATGTTTCCCCGCCATTGTGCGATACATTGGCGCCACCATCGTTACATTGGATCAATAAATCAGGATTATCTGGGTTGAGCCAAATATCGTGGTTATCGCCGTGGGGAACGCTCATTCGTCTCCAAGTCTTTCCCCCATCGGTGGATTTTATCAATGGATTGGCATTGGAGTAAACGATATCGGGATCAGTAGGATCCAATTCAATATTGGTATAGTAAAATGGTCGGTTCACCAATCTTTCATCATCTGAAACATGCTCAAAGGATTTGCCCTGATCTACAGATTTGTACAACCCCCTATCCTCGCCTGGGGCCTCGATAACGGCATATAATATTCTGGAATCCACTGGTGAAACGGCCAAATCAATCTTTCCGATCAATCCCGTAGGAAGTCCTTCTTCCAATTTCTGCCAATCTTTTCCGCCATTTACGGATTTATAGATGCCACCTTCACTGTTTTTTCCGCCAGAATCAATGGTCCAAGGTGTACGACGTGCTTTCCAAGCAGCCGCATACACTACGTTGGGATTGCCCGGAAGCAACTCCAAATCGGCAAATCCTGTCTCGTCGGAAACATAGAGTACCTTTTCCCAAGTTTCACCACCATCGGTTGTTTTAAAAACACCACGTTCCTCGTTGGACTTAAACGCATTTCCAATGGCCGCCACCCAAACAATATTGCTGTTCGTAGGGTCTATTTCCACGGCACCTATCTGCCCTGCTTTTTCCAATCCAATGTGCTCCCATGTTTTTCCGGCATCAATGGATTTGTACATTCCCTTGCCTTCGATGATGTTGCTACGGATACCATCGGACCCAGTACCTACATAAACAATGTTGGGATCGTTGGCCGCAATCTCTATCGCCCCAATGGAAGGCGTTTTAAAAAATCCATCGGAAACATTGTGCCAACTGGTCCCGTAGTCTTCGGTTTTCCAGACACCGGCACCGGTCGCGCCAAAATAAAAAGTACCCGGCAACATGGCCGTTCCCGTAACGGTGGTTACCCTACCGCCCCTTGCAGGGCCAATGGTCCTGTATTTTAAGGCTTCGAAATCTTGTGCGAAGATGGCACAACTTAAAAAAAATGTAAAAAGGAAGTAAAAGGTACGCTGCTTTAATCTCATGAGCTAGTTAGAAGTTGGTTTATTGCCAAATCTACTAAATACCTAGTCAATCTGAAATGGTATGGCACCGGAATTACGGGCTTTATGATTGAGAACATGGTTATTTGCGGATTCTACAACCAAAAACGACCATTAATCCATCCTTTCATATTTGTAACTGCAACCCTCGATACAGATTACACTGGTGGGTGATAATAGGAATCCATCATTCTTGAATTCTATCCTAAAGGTGATCACACCCTCTTCGTTTTCGGCGACCAGCTCCATATCCTCACAATCATAATGTAGTGCCAGACTTTCTCCATCGAGGACATACCCGTCTTCGGTGCATTCCGGATAATTGGTAGAAGTGAAACTGCCATCGGAAAGGAATTCTATCTCCTCCCCATCTTCGACATCTACCCAATATTGTGGTCCGCCCGAGCTAATATAAGCCGCCGTCAATTTCCATTTCCCTAAAATTGAATTGTTTCTTGGGCCCATATTGCCATTGTCATCATTATTACATGCCAACAATGGACCCAATAATAGGGTGATGAGTAAACTTGAGATTAACTTTTTCATAGGTCACTTTACGCATAAGATGAAGGATTTTCAATCCGTTGCGCCATCCTATAGCTAATTTATGTCCTTTAAAATTCTTGTTGATGTTGTTCCCTTCCTAAAAATATGGTGCTGTGTCGCTGTAAAATAGTCCCTGAATATCTGATTGAGCACATGACTTTCCGTGCTTGCCAAAATCCCCAGACTTGGGTATGTGCCCAAAATCGCCTGTGAAAGCAGTTTTACGGATTTTGAGGCTTCATCGTGCACTTTATTTATGAATTTTTCGGAAAATGTATCGCCTTGTGCTACATTTTTTTCTATTTGTGCTGCATATCCCATCAACAATGAACCAGCTATTTCGACTTGGGCCAGCAATTGGCGGATAGGTTCTGTGGAACCGCTTATTTTTTTTGACTCTTCCAGAAAATGTTCGGCCATTCCCACATAGTTGACCCATAATGTGAGGTCTGCAAAAATGGAGAAATGCACCTTGAAAATTGGGTGCGGCCGATGCACTTCATTGTAAACAAAACTATACTTTTCGTGAACCCACTGCTTTTCTACTTTAAATGATTCCGTTGCAGTTGCCTTTAACCCCATGGTTTCCCAATCCGGTATAATTTCCACTTGATTTTTTTTCAGCACAAAGGAGCGCACCATTGGCGTACCATCTTTTTGAACAATATCCTTACCATTTTCCTGAATTTTTGCATTCAAGGTAAAATGGGTAAGGTAAGGTGCCCCAGTTGCATATTTCCAAGTTCCTGAAATAATGTAACCGTCCCCGTCCCTTTCAGCGGTTCCAAAAACTCCGCCGCTTCCTCCAAAGCAAACGGGACGTTCGGGGTTCGTAAAAATATCGTCGGCCACGCTTTTCTGTAAATTGCCCACGAAAAAGTTGGCTCCGCTGCACAGGGTAACGGTCCAGCCCAGGCTGCCATCCATTTTGGCGAGCGACCGCAGTTTTTCCAGACCTTCGGAAAAGGACATTTCCAGTCCTCCAAAACATTGGGGCACCCAAATATTCCAGAGGTTTTCCTTCGCGATCCACGCTAAAACTTCATCGCTGAAAATCGACTTGCTGAAATCCAATTCATCAGGCTCCTGCATAGGCCTCGCTGTTATTGTTGTCTATTATTTTTTTCCATTTGATATACCCCGAAATTGCAACGGTGAACAAAAAAGCGGTCAAGCCGGCATAAATGTAAAGTTCTTTATAAATGAGCAAGGGTATGGATATAATATTGCTGATGTTCAGATATACCCAATTCTCTATTTTTCGTTTGGCCATCAACCACATACCGGCCCATGCAAAGGCACAGACCACGGCATCCCAATATGGCACATCGGAATCTGTATGTTGCCCTAGCCAATAGGCCATCAAAATAAAACAGCCCAGTACAATGCCCGCAGCTATGCCATGCTCCTTTTTGGTAGAGTAAGAGATGGGGGCTTCTTGTTTTTGTTTGCCCATCTTCCAATAAAACCAACCATAAATACTCATGACCAGATAATACATATTGAGCAAAATATCGGCATATAATTGGGATTGATAGAGCACCCAGACACTGATGAGAATGGCAACAATGCCGAAAAGGTAATTGTGGATATTGTTCTGTCTGGCCAATAACACCTGAACCACCCCAAAAAGGGTTCCGATCCATTGTAAAACCACGAGTTGAGAAAAGTATTCCATTTTTTTAAGTAACCTATATTTAAAATCATGGGTACCCAAATTGGAATACGGGCAAACTTGCCTAAATCCCTACGCCAGCATTACCTGGATCAGGTGCGAAGTACTCGACTTCCGGGTATGATCTCAGCCCTAAAGGGGGCACCCCATGTTGAACAAAGATATTAATTACGGGCTAAATAAGGAGGTTAATCAATAGTAGTTTCACATAAACCCACTGGGGTGTTAATTATCAAAAGAGTACCAAGAAACAAAATGCTTCCCGGCACTCTGTATGTATTAAATGTTGATATTCAAATAGACCGAAAATCTACTCTTTACCTCAACCTTACCATTGTTCAAATCTTGGGCAACGGGCAGCATCGAAGACAGCCCCAAGGCATATTGTCTGTAATTTACCTCAACCCCCAACCTACTGAAAAGGGCATTTCCGCCTGTGTCGTTCACTTCAAACCCAAACTCCTTGTTTTTCTCAAAATGTTCCCCACCAATTCCAGCCTGGGGCGTTAAAGCGAAATTGGTTCCCAAATAATAGGTTTTATAGGCATTTAGCGCATAGTTGAACTGGTTTCCGAACCTATATTCTTTATCATTTTTGGTTTTGATGGTGTAGTTGACCATGGCAGAAAGACCCCAATTACGATGGGTAACGCCGTAATTGGCCCCCAAAACATAGTCCCAGCTCCCTGTGCCCAACTGAAAACTTGGGTTGACACTTCCTTCGAGGTTTTCTTCATCGAACTTACCGGTCGGCATTTTTATGCCTCCTCCCAATTGTAAAGTGTGCTGTGGTTCAATAGAAATGATACTGTCCGGTGTTTGTTTTAGGATTTGATAAAACCCCAGGACAGTGGCATCCCCCAATCCGTTGATATGCTGCTCCGTATTGTCCGAAAATTCCCTGGAATGGAATTGATAGGGCATCACCGCATTGATGATCAACCTTTTTCCAACCGGGATTTGTGTCCATAATTGTATGGTATTGAAATTTTCATCAATCCACGGCGAATTGGAAAAGATTCCATCGCGTGACCTATAGCGTTGTCCAATGTACCGAAGCCCTATAAAATTGTTGTTGAGCCCGGTGCCAAACCCCATACTTCCGCCATTGCCACTACAACCGCAAACATCGCAGAAATCATCAAATTCCATTGAGGTGTATGAAACGGTCCGGTAACAAAGTTTTATGGGCATCTCGCTTGCTTGCATTGTATAAATGCCCATCATAATCAGTAAAGCTGCTGTTATATATGTTTTCATAAAATCAGTATTCGGCGAAACGTTCGTCATTAATAAATTCTTCATCGGTGAGTGTGCCCAAAAATGCGATCAAGGCCAGTTTTTCGGTATCGTCAAGGGAGATTCCAAGACCTTCTTCAGTTTTGAGCAAGGGGTCCAAAGTAGGCGAGTCCTGTACGCCGTTCTGATAAAAATTCAGCACAGATTCCAAACTCCCGAACCTGCCATCGTGCATGTAGGGTGCGGTAAGGGCCACATTCCTGAGACTGGGCACCTTAAACTTATACGTATCGTTGGTGCTGCCGCTTACTTCGGCGCGTCCAATATCGTTCAGGCTCGAATTTGGAGGAAGCCCATTGTTCCTAAAACTTCCATCGGAAAAAAGGTCCGTGGTATGGCAGCTTGCACATTTTTCCTGAAAAACATGCATTCCTTGGAGTTCTTGCTCCGTTAAGGTGACACCATCTTCGTTTCGCACATATTTGTCATATTTGGAGTTATAGGAAACCATCATCACCATAAATTGGGCAATGGCCTTCAAAAAGTTTTCGTGGTTGACGCCCCCTTCTTCAAAGGCTGCTTCGAACTCCTTTTGATACTGACTATCCGCCCTTAATTTTTCCAATACGCTCGTCATGGTCTCACCCATTTCCACTTCGTTTGTAATGGGAATTATGGGAAATAGGTCCAAATGACTGGTTGCCCCGTCCCAAGCAAATTCGGAGAAAAAGGCCATGTTGGCTATCGAGGGCGTGTTCCTTGTCCCCTCTTTGTCGTCTATACCGTGACTGAATTGATGGCCATGGTGCGTAAAGGAGAATCGTTGCTCATGACAGAAGCCGCATGATATAAAACCATTCGCGGACAGTTTTCCGTCGTAGAACAACTTTTTGCCCAGCTCAAAGCCATATTTGGTCGGTGGGTTTTCTTCCACATTGTACACCATGGGCGGAAAATTGGCAGGTAAGGTAACGGACAAACGCTCGTTATCCTCAATGTCGATATACTCCCCATTGTCGTTATTACAGGCTCCCAGCATCAAAAGTGGTATTGCCCAAAAAAGATACTTTGTTTTCATACTTTTTGATTTATGGGCCGTCCATAAAAGGACGGCCCAAAGTATCTTTTAATGTGAGCTTCCATCTCCATTGTGAACATGGTCCACACTGAACATATTTGAAGTATTCACAGCGATTTTTGGTGATTTTTCCTCACTCACCATAATCACGGCCTGTTCTGTTAGCGATATTTTGTTGTCCCCGTCCAAAATATTGCCTGCATTGACAACAAGATGAATAATTGGGGTCATGTCATCGCTTACCAAAGCTTCGGTGCCCAAACTTAAGGTAGTCTCCTTATAGTTGTCCAAACTGGAACCGTGGCTTCCCATATGGATTTTAAAATCTGTGGCCTCGGTTACGGTCGTAGAGGTAAAAGAGCCTTCAAAGTTCAAAAATTTATAGCCTGCTTGCCAAGACCACATCATGTTGGTGCTTTCTGCCTCTGTCAACAAATCGCCTTGGCCTTCGGCCCCCAAAAGGTATTTTTCTTGGTCCACACCTATACCAAAGGTCATAGTGGTATATCTGCCGGCAGGGACATCCATCAAAACCACTTCGGTATTTCCTGTTTCCTCGCTGGTTATAAAATAGCCTTGGTCCTTGGGATAGGTAAATACGTTCCCTTGGGCATCGGTGAGCCTAAAATTGCCCACAATGTAATTGAGACGGTCTATGGTCAGGGTCTCATTTTGGGAGTTGGTGTACGAAGAGCCCAAAATAAGGTCATCCCCGGCAACGCTGTTGTCAAATTCGATTTTAACCATTCCCGATCCCGTTAGTTCGTCTCCGGAAGAGTCATCATCACTACAAGAGATTACAAAAACAAATAAGAACGGTAAGATGGATAATTTATATAATGATTTCATTTTTAATTCAAATATTAAGGTTATGGGAAATCCTTTATAATGGTTTGGATTTCCTGTTAAAATTAATTGCGCAGCATCGGATGGTGCACGGTATGAACATCACCAAATACTTTGCATAGGACTATGATCCCAAAATGGGAAATAGCCTTAGAACCAATAAAATTTGAATCAACAGTTGGGCGGGTGAAAAACAGATTGAGCGAACTGCCCGGGATCACTCTGTATAAATTCGGGCAACTTGTTCGTTTCCGATATAATTTCCACAAAATCACAGAAAAGGATGTTCACAAAACCGATTGGATATTCCTCTAAATTAATGGATGGCAAATTTTGCCTTTTCTCGTCCTGTTCCTCTTGTAACATTTTGGCCAAATAACACTTTCCGTTACAATCCAGCATGGGCTTGTCCTTGTTCACGCAAAGGTATTCCGCAATATAATCTTGGTTCACCACATATTCGAACACGGGCATAACGGGCCGTAACATGGCCATTACATATAAAAGTGTGAATAGTATGGGGAGACTGCGGTTCGTCAACGAAAGCGATTATTTAGTAGGGCAAAGATAAAACAGGATGGCAGAAATATTAAGAAGATCGGGCAAATTAATTTTCTTTTTTAAGCGGCCAACAATTCCCGCTCCAACGCAATAAAATGGGTCAGCTGTTTTTTGGAATCATACAATGGGATTATTTTTATTCGGCACCGGTAGGCCTCTCCATTCTTTCTATAATTTAGTATGGAGCCCTCATAGCCGTGTTCGGTTTTGAGCTTTTCCCTAATTTTCTGTTTGGTTGCTTCCGATGTCTTTTCTCCTTGAAGAAAACTAGGTTTTTTGCCCAGTGCATAGTTTTTATGGTAGCCTGTCATTTCTGTAAAACCATCATTTACCCAGACTATGGCCTGATTCAGGTCGGTAATGACCAAAGCTTCGTAATCCTCGGTTTTTATAATATGCTGAATGTTGTCGCCAATATTATTTCTCAATATTGATCTCATCTGCTTTAGTTCAAATTCCTTTCTAAGCTGCCCCATCAACTTGTGATAGTTTTCGAGATAAAAATCGAAACTGAGCAATGGTGAAATGCGGATGTTACTTTCGTTTACCATATTCTTTTTGTTTAAGGGGCCGATACCAGATCGGCCCCGATCAGTTTTAATTTGATGGCTGGCCAACAGTTTCTCTCATCTGCTGTGCTGCGGAGACCATTACCTTTAAGGCGTTTATGGTTTCCTCCCAACCTCTGGTTTTTAGCCCACAATCCGGGTTTACCCACAATTTGGATGCTGGCAGTACATGTTCTGCTTTTTGTAATAGTTTGACAATCTCCTCTTCGGACGGAACCCTTGGCGAATGAATATCGTACACTCCCGGGCCTATATCGTTGGGATAATCAAACTCGTAAAAAGCATCCAACAGTTCCATCTGGGAACGGGAACACTCTATGGTTATCACATCGGCATCCATGTCCGCAATGCTCTGGATAATGTCGTTGAACTCAGAGTAACACATATGGGTATGAATCTGGGTGGAATCCTTCACACCGCTCGTGGACAGTTTAAAGGCTCCAATCGCCCAGTCCAAATACCTTCCCCAGTCCTTTTTACGCAGGGGCAGCCCTTCGCGAATTGCAGGTTCATCTACTTGGATAATACTGATACCTTCCTTTTCCAGATCCAGTACTTCGTCCAAAATGGCCAATGCAATTTGCTCGCAGGTCGCGGAGCGTGCCTGATCGTCCCGAACAAACGACCATTGCAAAATGGTTACCGGTCCCGTGAGCATTCCCTTTACCGGTTTATCGGTCAACGATTGTGCAAACGAGGTCCAAAATACCGTCATGGGAACAGGTCTTGAAACATCCCCGTAGATGATCGGTGGTTTTACACAGCGCGAACCATAACTCTGTACCCAACCGTTCTGGGTAAAGGTGAAACCTTCCAATTGCTCCCCAAAGTATTCCACCATATCGTTACGCTCAAATTCTCCGTGCACGGGAACATCGAGACCTATTTCTTCCTGTAAACGAATGGTCTCGGTTGTTTTTTCCATCAAAAAACCCACATATTCCCGCTCTTGAAGTTCTCCTTTTTTAAACATCGACCTATTTCGCCTTACCTCTTGGGTCTGCGGAAACGAACCAATGGTAGTGGTAGGAAATAGTGGCAATTTTAAATGCTCTTCCTGAAGGATCTTTCTTTTGGCAAATGGCGATTCTCTGTAATAGTCTTTTTTCTCCAACTGTTCCAGTCGGTGTTTTACTTTAGGTTTATGGATCAACTTGGAACCGCCTCTCCTTTCCATCGAAGCGGCATTGTCCAAAAAGAGCTTTTGGGATCTGTAGTCGGGACTTTTTGCCAGTATTTTCAAACTTTGAAGCTCCTCCAGTTTCTGTTTGGCAAATGCCATCCAATCCTTTATTTCGGCTGAGAGTATCCTTTCGTTTTCTTCAAGCTCTAGATCATAGGGAACATGAAGCAAGGAGCAGGACGGAGAAACAATGATACGTTCTTCGCCCAATTTTTCTTTGGCTTTCTGAATGAACTGCAATGAAGTTTCAAAATCATTCTTCCAGACATTGCGTCCATCAACAACCCCTAAGGACAAGGATGTGTTTTCTTTGAGCTTTTCCGATTCCAAAACGTTATCCAACTGACCCTGTCCCCGTTTCAAATCCAAATGAAGGGCACAAACTGGCAGATCTAGGACGGTATCCAGATTATCGCCATAGTCGCCAAAATAACTGGCCAATAGGATTTTTAGGTTTGGAAATGATTCTGCTATTCCGTTATAAACTATGCCAATGGCTTCCTGTTCTTTACTTGAAAGATCAGTAGAAAGTATAGGTTCATCAAACTGGACCCAAGTTGCACCTGCATCCAACAGCTCTTTCAAAATAGAATGATAGACGGGAATCAATTTCTGTAAAAGGTCGAGCCGATGAAAGCCCTCCTCCTTTTCCTTGCCCAATAATAGATAAGTCACGGGGCCTAGGAGTACTGGTTTGGTGTGTATGCCCAAATTTTTGGCTTCTTTGAACTCCTCTACCACTTTTTGCGAAACCCACTCAAATTCTTGGTCTTTTATAAATTCAGGAACAATGTAATGGTAGTTGGTATCGAACCATTTGGTCATTTCCATGGCGATGACATCCACTCCATCCTTTTGCAACCCCCTTGCCATTGCAAAATATAGGTCCAAAAGGTTTTTGCTTGACTTCTGAACGTTTTTGTAACGCTCTGGGATGGCCCCGACCATTAACGTGGTATCCAAAACTTGATCGTAGAAGGAAAAATCGTTGGATGGAACAAGGTCGATTCCTTTCTCTTGTTGAAGCTTCCAGTTTTCCGCACGTATGCTTTTACCGGTTTCGACAAGGTCTTCCAAAGAGATTTTGTTGGACCAATACTTTTCGCAAGCCCTTTTCAGCTCACGGTGGGCCCCAATTCTTGGGTAGCCCAAATTGCTTGTTTTCATTGCTAAAGCTTTTATAAAATTGAACAATTAGATAAAAGCTCCTTAGCTCAACTTCGCAATGCCTCAAACAAGAAGAACGGGAATGGAATTTGCCCAAGGTTCCGGGTAAATTTCAAACGTTCGACCTGCCCTTTACGCGAAGGCACCGTCAAAATCCTACAAAGTAGGAACGATCTAGGCAGGTATCCTGGCTTGTCCGATCTTTGCCGCCTTCTCATCCCCTGTATCAGTGGACAATGGCACACTTGGCAAAAACGTACTATCCCAAAATGGAATCGGACTTACAGTTGCGCGTCAGCTCGTGATTTACACACGATTCCCTTTTAATCCCGACACTTGTCGAGAACCTCTATCGTTTTGATAAAGAAATTAAGTAAAGAACTTATTTAGGTGTAAATGTATGCAATATTCTTTTTTCTTGTTCCATTCGCGCTCTTTCTTTGGATAGTTGGTTTATCCGAAAGCCCGAAAACTCATAATATTCTGATTTTTTCCCCGTATTTTTCCATAAACGAGATGATCCGTGCTGAATCCAAATTTCCCCCAACGTTTTCCACTCTTAGGATATTGTCGCAATCCTCGAGGTCGAAATTAATTTCATAGTAAGGGAATTCCTTTTGGAGCCTGTCCAAAAGAAATTCCCCTTTTTCAATCGATGTCACCGAGGTAGAAAACACTTCCACTGTTTTTGTAGATTGCTCGATAAAGCTGTTGTGCATAGCGGTTTCTGTAAATTTTGAAAGATTACTAAAATTCAGGATTATAATTGATCATCCAATGAACACCGAACCGATCCACGAAACTTCCGAAGTAATCTCCCCAAAATTGATCGGCCATGGGCATTTCTATATGACCATTTTGGGAAAGTCCATTGAACAAACGGTCAGCTTCTTCTTTACTATTTGGATGCAAGGACAAGTAAACATTGTTACCATTGTTCAGGGAATGGCCCATGGAGGGCAGAATATCCGACGCCATTAATGTGATGTCCTCGGAAATAGGTAGTGAGATATGCATGATGCGGTCCTTTTCTTTCGCTGGTATTTTATCACTGTCCGGTGCATCGCTCATTTTCATGACTGCCGTAAAATCTCCACCAAATACCGATTTGTAAAAATTAAAGGCTTCCTCGGCATTTCCGTTAAAATTTAAATAAGGGTTTACTTTCATTGTTTAGGTTTTATAAGGTTAATATGAAATGTGCATTTATGGTAATGATTCGGCCAGTTCTTTAATTTTTTCTAAAGCTTTGGGCCATGCTTCTTCAAAAAGATCCTTGTACTCCTCCAACATTTCCATTTCTACCCGAAGTTGGGTACTGCCATCGATTTCTTCCAAAGTATATTCTTCCCCGGCACCGGCCCACTTTTTGGCCTCTTTGCTTTCAAAATTTTCGATGCCGCCCTCTACCACTCCCAAATGTTCGATGGTCATTCGTTGGTTGAGAACATTTTTTTTGATACGGCTCACCATCCCTCTCCCGTCCGGACCTATAAAATAGGCTTTGCTCCCCTCCTTCCAATCCGTTTTGGCCATGGAGCCTTCTGCAAAAACGGCCGCCCACTGCCGGTAGGTATTATCGTTCCAAAGTATTTTCCAAACTATTTCAGGCGCTGCCTCAATAGTTATTTTAAACTTCTGAATTTCCATTATTGTTCTGAATTTTAACAGGTTATTTATTTAAATTACAAAATAAGTTGAATAAATGTCCATCCAAATCGGCAAAAACACCAACGTAAAAACCGTTTTCGTCGTAGAACTTTTTGCTGTCTTTTCTGGGGTCGTACCGAACGCTCCCTCCTATCTTTTTCACTTTATCCAACCAATCGTGAATCTCATCCTTGCTCTCTGCGGAAAGGGTAAACATAATTTCGTTGCCCCGGCTCAGATCGGCCATTTCTCCCTCAAGACTTGTTTTCAGTTTTTCCTTCTCAAAAAAGTGAATCACAAAATCATCCTCGCCAAACAGAAAGCTTACCAAATCCTTTGTAGGAACTCCATTTTGTTTAATTCCCAGTGCCCGATAAAACTCCTGCGTCCGTTCCACATTTTCTACGCCAAGGTTGGCCCAAATTCTTTTAGGTGTCATTTTTTAATATTTTAATGGTTTGCTCAAGTTGATGGACATGGCGGCGGGTATGCACCGTGTTAAAGCCAATCCACTCGAGACGGGTAAACGGGCCGTATTCCGGGATTTCAAAATCCAAACAGGTTTTTGATAGGTCCATATCCTTACAGTTTTTGTTCACCCATTGAATTTTTTGCTGTAAACGGCCCAAAAGGTTTTCCTTGTCAATAGGCCCATTGGCAGGTAGCACTGCTTTGGGGGAATCCATTTTTATATCAAAATTTAAAAAGAGTTCCCGTATCTCTCCCAATTTTTGGTCCGGTGGTCGCCGGGTTTCCCTAACCTTTCCCATCAAAATATGGGATACGTTATACGATTTACACAGATGATCGCCAATCTGCCCGGCCGTCCAACCATTTTCTGACGGTTTGCGATTGAGTTCTGCATCGGTCAGTGAGGAAAGTAGCTTAACGAGTGCCGATGTTGCGCTATCATAATCTTTTAAAATGGTTTTCTCCATGTTATTTGGGTTTATAGGTAAGCAGTACATTACCACAGGCAAACGCCTTGGCTCCCACCAATTTTAACTGTTGCTGTTTTTGGTTCTGGAACAATGGCGTTCCCTTGCCCAGAACTACCGGATTTACAATTAGCCTATACTCATCTATCAGGTTATGTTCCATAAATGATGATGCCAGATCTGCCCCGGCGAACAGCACCATATCCTTTCCCTGCTTTGCTTTTTCGTTTTCTATGGCTTCAACCAGGTTTTTGTTTACCACTCTTGCATTCATTTTTGCTTCCCGTAGTGTGGTGGAGCATACAATTTTTGGGGTTTTGTTCATGATATCGGCAAACTCCCCTTGCTTTTGGGGCCAATAATCAAGCATTAGCTCGTACGATTTTCTACCGTAGATGAAGGTGTCCACAGTTTCCATAAAGTCCATCATATAGGTCTGCATCTCATCATTCCAAACATGCCATTCAATGTCATTGTCCATGCCTTCGATATAACCGTCAACGGATATCAACATTGATAATATGACTTGTCTCATCCTTTTCTTTTTGATTAATATTCAATGGGTTATCAAATATAAAAGTACCAATCCGTACTTTGGGGGTATAATTACGTCAATATGGCGGGTTGATTGCGACAGTGCTTTACCATATCTTTGAATGTATACCAATCCATTGATTTTCAGAAAATGAAACATATCTCGATTCTTGTTCCCGAAGGCGATTCGAGCCTGAGCAATTTGGAGGCTACCTTTAAAATGTTCAACATGACCAATGATGCCCTTAAAAGGTCGGGCAAGGGCCCCTTGTTCTCCACCCATCTTGTTGGCACGCACCACAGCTCAAGGTTGAGCAATGGTATGTTCAGCATTATACCCGATTCAACGATTGGTGAGATAGATAGGACGGACCTGATCATTATCCCGGCCATACATGGCGACTACAACGAGGTGGTGTCCAAAAACAGCGCATTTATTCCTTGGATCAAAGAACAGTATGGCAAAGGTGCCGAAGTGGCAAGTTTATGCATCGGTGCGTTTATATTGGCCGGCACTGGCCTGTTGGATGGAAGGGAATGTGCCACCCACTGGTTGGCTGCAAGCGAGTTTAGGGAAATGTACCCGCAAGTGAACTTGATAGATGACAAGATCATAACCGACGAGAACGGATTGTATACGAGTGGAGGTGCATATTCCTCCTTGAACCTTAACCTTTATTTGGTGGAAAAATTCGCAGGCCGCGAAATGGCCGTGCTCTCTTCAAAAATTTTTGAAATTGATATCAGCCGGATGAGCCAATCGCCCTTCATTATCTTCAAGGGCCAAAAATCGCACAACGACAAAGAGGTGCTCAAGGCACAGGAGTTTATAGAACAGAACTATCCCGAAAAAATTACCGTGGACGAACTTTCGGAGAAAGTCGCCCTGAGCCGAAGAACTTTTGAGAGACGTTTTAAAAAAGCTACATCGAACACAGTTATTGAATACCTGCAGCGGGTTAAAATCGAAGCGGCCAAGAAAGAACTTGAAAAAGGGAGAAAAACGGTCAATGAAGTAATGTACGAGGTCGGTTACAACGACCCGAAGGCCTTTAGGGATGTTTTTAAGAAACATACACGGCTGACCCCCTTGGAATACCTGAACAAGTATAGCAGAATCCATTCCATCTAGCTATGGAAACCCGTTAAACTTTAACTGTAAGCGGTAAAATGTTGACCTTATTAAAGCTGCTCTTTTTCTCCATTATTTTTTTTGGTAACTTTTTAGTTCAATCGATTTTGGCCTTTTTGCCCATATGACAATAGAACACTTTTATGGAACTTCCCACTTTTTCCACATACAGACCAACTGCCCCTTTGCTGATATGGGACGGGCAATGTGGGTTTTGCAAGTATTGGGTGACCCGATTAAAGCATCTTACGGGAAGTTCGGTCCTCTACGCCCCCTACCAAGAAATTCATCAAGGCATCAAAGAAATATCTGAAAAGAAGTTCCAAAAGGCCATACGCTTAATAGACACCAATGGTAAAATTTATAGCGGGGCAGGTGCGGCCTATAAAACGTTGGAAAAAAAGCCCACATGGGCCTTTCTCATTTCTTGGTACACTACATATCCCTTTTTTAGGGCAATCAGTGATATTGTGTATCGGTTTGTTTCAAATCACCGCTCTTCCTTATTCAAAGTGAGCAAATTTCTATTTGGTGAAAATCCTATCAAACTTCATCATTATTGGATATGTTATCTTGGCATACTCTTGCTTGTTGTTATACTTCTGCTGAATTCGATTCTTACATAAATATTGATTTGTAACGCTCTTCAAGGTTAAAAGTCCAACCAAAATTCTTGTGATAGCGATAATTTTTGTTCCTATCAAGGCAATTTTTTTGACTTGCCACAATTAGTTTTTAAAAAACAATGATTGTTGAATCATCTAGAAGCGTTGCCATTTACACAAACTATCTCAAATTATTAAAGGGCAAGTAACATGGAACATCGCTTTTTAAAAAAAATTAAAATGGAAAAGAAAGGTAAAAAAACAGACTGGGAGGCGAAAGACAGTGCACCGATGCCGACAAAAGGGAGAAAAGGTGCCAATTTTAGAAACCAGACCACAAACAGTCAAAAGAACAGGTTTCCCTGGGTGATAATTGTTTCCATTTTGGTGATACTGGGCATTATCGCTTTTATTTTACTCTTTGTTGAAGGTGTAGCCACAAATTAGCAATTTTAAGAGCGAGACATTTACTGAACTCAAGAGCTTTTGGATGGTTTTAAATGAATTCAAACCTTATCAATCCCTTTAAAATTTAAATTGTTCTTGACTTACCTTTTCACTTAATAATTCTTCTTTTGAGTTGTCTTGGTCAACAAAAGACAAGGGCCGGAATCATTCTTCCAGCCCCTATCGATCAAAACCACACCCAACATCAATGGTTCAATGTTATTTCAAGTATTTTTTCAGTTCGGCTGCGGCGTGGTCCAACATCGCCTTTGTGGAAGGTTGATTGGCCAGTGCGTTCAACAATCCAAAATCATGTATGGTGCCATTGTAACGGACCGTGGTCACTTCCACTCCGGCCGCATCCAATTTACGGCCATAGGCCTCTCCTTCATCCCTAAGAATATCGTTCTCGGCCACCAAGATCACTGCGGGCGGGAGTCCTTTTAATTCATCTACACTTGCCTGTAAAGGTGAGGCGTAAATAGATTTTCTTTCTTCAGGGTCTGTGGTGTATTGGTCCCACATCCATTTCATTACCGGTACGGTCAAAAACCTACCTGTGGCGAATTTTTGATAGGACTCTTGGCTAAAGGATGCATCGGTAACGGGCCACAATAAAATCTGTGCCTTGATTTCAGGTCCGTTCTCGGCCTTTGCCTTAAGGGCCGTCACAGCGGTCATGTTACCACCGACACCTTTTCCAAAAAGCTCTTGTTGGAGAAAATGAGCCAGTCAATATGGAACAGCCTTCCGGATGCGTTAAAGTCGGAAACCAAATACCGAAAGGTGAGGTGG
Source organism: Flagellimonas oceani (assembly GCF_011068285.1). Taxonomy (NCBI): domain Bacteria; kingdom Pseudomonadati; phylum Bacteroidota; class Flavobacteriia; order Flavobacteriales; family Flavobacteriaceae; genus Flagellimonas; species Flagellimonas oceani. Next base: position 2,154,952 of record NZ_CP049616.1, read on the forward strand.
GACGACTCCCCTTATTTTTCAAAAAAGATTAGATAAATTTAGTTTTCTGAATAGGTAATCACGTAAAAAACACGTTATCAGCCATTAAAATTTCTAAAATTCATACTTTGATGTACTTTTATGGAGCACTTACCCATTCATCGGATTTCTTTCGATAAGGCCAATAAACTCATCCTTGATACCGTCGCAAATAATTACGGAGTTATACGTACAATTTTTCATGTTCACCGGGTCAAAACTGTACATTTTGATTTTTGACGGCTTAAACTCCTTGCACTGCAAATGCGTAAACATGTTAAGGGCCGCTTTTGAAGTGGAATAAGCGGTAAGGCTATAATTTGAATAACAAAAGTCTTCGTCCTTCATTTTATTGATGTCGCCCAAGGAACTGGTGATATTGATGATTCTCGGGTCGTCACTCCGGTTCAATAAAGGCTTAAGTGTTTGTATGGTCCGAATGATTGAGAAAAAATTGATCTCGTAGACCTCCTTGATATCCTCTATATTGATCTGATCGATCTTGTGGCCAAAACCGTTGACGATTTCGGCGTTATTGATCAAAAGGTCCAATTTGCCATAGGATTCATCCAGGGTATTTTTCAATATCCCCAAACTGGCCTCCGAGCTGAAATCAACTTGCAAAAGCTCGTATCCATGCAATTCCTCGCCGTCCTTGGAAAGCAACTCAAAACTTTCTCCGCAGGCCGCAAGTACGACCTGATACCCATTTTCCAATAAGATCTTGGCCAATTTATGGCCCAATCCGTTACCGGCCTCCGTTACAACGGCAACATATTTATCATTCTTCATCACTCATTTATTTCATTTTACAAATTTAGCATATGGTTTTTCATTGGTGATAATGTTCTTTTTCAATTTATTGTTGGTCAAATCGGTATTTAAACTTTTTACATCCTTCTGAACTGATTTGGCGTTACACCGCTCAAATTTTTAAAGAACCTGGTAAAATGTGTTGGTTCTTGAAAGTTGAGGCGATAGGCGATCTCAGCAATATCGAGCCCCGAATATTTCAACAGGCTCTTACTTTCCATCAAAAGCCGTTCCTGAATGATGTCCTTGGCACTTTTGCCCGTCAATTTCTTGATGGTCGTGGTCAGGTAATTGGGTGTTATGTTCAATTCTTCCGCATAATCGCTCACGTTTTTGGTGTCCACATACATTTTATCCACCAACGCTTCAAATTGATTCGCAATGATCTGCGATCGGCTCAAGTGATTTTCTGTTGTTTTGTGGCGCTCATGGATTGCCTTACAGAAATACAACAGGGAACCGAGCATACCCTCCAACATTTTTTCTTGATACGGATGCGGGTTCTTAAATACCGAATGCATCCGCTCCATATCAAAATACAACGACTCATGTTCTTCTTTGGTCAGCATCAGCACATTGTTTTCGGACATTTTCAAAAAAGGAAAATCCTTCTGCAGATCCGGAAATGTATTGATCAAAAACTCCTTCCTGAACATCACATAATATCCTGACATCTTCTCGTCCCTGAACCAAGAGAACACCTGTCCCGGAACCACAAACCACAACGGAAACTCATTCAGTTCCAAGGTATCCGTATTGAGGTTGAGCTGGCTTTTACCCGTATAGTTCAACAATCCTATCTGATAAAATCCTTGTCGATAGGGCGGCATGCACCTTCTGGACGAGGCTTCCATATCCTCTACCGGAAACACATCAAAGTTGGGCATGTGACTCCTATGGGCAAAACCAATGGCCTCATGTAGATCGTTCGTATTTTCAAAAACAGGTATATCGGCCTTGTTCATATATCATGTAGTGGGTCGGTATCATTTTGTCACAATTCACCGTCCCACCTTACAACCTAAGTTTTAATTGGCATCGGCATTGGCCAGATGCAGGTTTTCAAATTTTGTATCCAACTCTTCCTCTGAAATGATTTCCCATCCACCGCCCAAAGCCTTGTAAATGGCTATTAGGGAGGTTGCCGACGAAATCTCGCTTAAAGCTAATGCATTCTCTGCCTGCAACAAAGCGTTATCGGCATTTAGGTAATCGATAAAACTGTCCAATCCGGAATTAAATCGCTGCTTGGCAAAAGTGGCAGCTTGCGCACTTGCTTCGGACGATATACGCAGGATTTCCCTTCGTTCCAGCTCTTTGCTATAGTTTGCCAAGGAGGTCTTGATGTCCTCCAATCCTTGCAATACCGCTTTCTCATATTGATTAAGGGCTGCAATGGTCCGGGCATCGCTCCTTTTGATCTGCTGTTTTACACGGCCCAGATTAAATGCGGCCCAACTGATACTCGGCATTAGGGTCCAGGTAAAGGATGGTTTTTCACCAAAATTGGCAAAATCAACCGCTGAGAACCCAACGGATCCACCAAACTCAATCTTGGGGTACAGGTCGGCCACTGAAATGTTATATTCCGCAATCCGTACCTGAAGAGCGGCCTCCGCCCTACGAACATCGGGCCTTCTTCTGAGCATTTCCCTAATATCTCCCAACTCGACTGTTCCCGGTAAACTTGGCAAAGGCTTTTTATCGACAATGGTATTGTCCAGATTTCCCGGTACCTCTCCGATAAGTACGCTCAAACTGTTCTTTAATGCTTCTATTCTCGCTTCCAATGGCGGAATACTGGCACGGGTACTTTCCAACTGGGCCAATGCTCTGGATACATCAAGGCTGTTACTGGTACCTGCTTCAGTTAACTTGACGGTGAGCTCATAGGTTTCCTGTTGTCCCTCTAAATTACGTTGGGCAATATCGAGCAAATACTGGGTACCGCGCAGCTCCATGTAATTATTGGCCACTTCGGCAAAAATACTTACATACATTCCGTGCATATCCGCCAAAGCAAGATGACTATTGGCATACGCCCCTTTGATTCTATTGGTTACCCTCCCGAAAAGGTCAGCCTCCCAGAAAGCATCAAAACTTGCGTTATAGGTGTTGAACGTTGGGTTACTGCCCTGAACAAAAACGTTCTCACCCAAACGGGTACGTGTATAATTGCCATTGGCTGTTACTGTGGGCAATCGGTCCAATTTGTTTTCTTTCAGAAAAGCACGTGAAGCCTTGTAATTGGCCACGGCCGAATTAATATCCAGATTATGTTTTCTGGCCTTCTCAATGAGGGTGTCAAGAATCGGGTCATTGAATTCTGACCACCATTCTTTTGTTATCGCTGCTTCGGTATAAGCCTCCTCTTTGATTTCCGTTTTGAGGAAACTTGAATCCACATCCGCTTTGTTCCCCACGCTGTAGTCTCTTTTTGTGACCCCACAGGATACCAGCAGAAGTGCGATTATTGATAGTATAATTGAATTTTTCATGGTTTCTAGTTTTAATTTAATTGATGAACCAGCTCCTTCTCTTCCCTTGAAGCTCTTTTTAAGGACCATTTTCTGCCCAGATAATAGAACACGGGGGTAAGGAAGATTCCGAAAACGGTCACACCGAGCATTCCACTGAATACGGCTATACCCAAGGACACGCGCAGTTCCGAACCAGCTCCCGTGGCAATGGCCAATGGTACAACCCCTAGGATGAAGGCCATGGCCGTCATTAAAATGGGTCTCAATCTCAACTTTGAAGCTTCAATAACTGCTGTTTTTAATTCTTCCCCTTGGTCCTCCAATTGTTTGGCGAACTCCACGATCAAAATGGCATTCTTACTTGCCAAACCTACCAGAACAACGAGACCAATCTGCACCATGATGTTATTGTCAAGACCGGCCAAGTCAACACCTATCATTGCCGATAGCAATACCATGGGCACAATAAAGATGACTGCCAATGGCAATACCAAGCTCTCGAACTGGGCGGCCAACAATAGGAACACAAATACGACGGCCAACAAAAACGCTATGCCTGCGGTATTGCCCGCTTTTCTTTCCTGATAGGCGATTTCTGTCCATTGATAGGATATCCCTGGCGGCAATATTTCCGCAGCCAATTCTTCCATTCTGTCCAGCCCTTCGCCAGAGCTATATCCCGGCGTAAAATCCCCGTTGAGCGAAGCCGATGGATAGAGGTTGAACCTAGGGATTCGTGAAGGACCCGATATATCCTCTTGCTGTGAGACCGTACCCAAGGGCACCATCTCTCCTTTATCATTGCGCACCTTGATCCTGGAAATATCGTCGGGAGTCAATCGGTTTGGAGCATCGGCCTGGGCCGTCACTTGAAAAGTCCGTCCCAAGTAATTGAACTCGTTCACAAAGGCGGAACCCATATAAATCTCCAACGATTGGAATATATCTCCCACATCTATCCCCAATTTTTCGGCCTTTACACGGTCGATATCCAAGAACAATTGCGGCGTTTGGTTATTGAAAAAGCTGAACACGTTGTTCAATATCGGGTCTTGGTTGGCTGCCATGGCCAGCTCATTGGTGGCCTTGAGCAGTTCTTCGGTGCCCAAGTTACCCCTATCCTGAACCATCATCCTAAACCCTCCTGCATTACCGATACCTCTTACCGATGGTGGCGGGATGACCAATACAATGGCATCATCAATTTGGGAGAACTTTGCCCTTACTGTCCCCAATAATTCTTCATAGCCGAGTCCTTTATCATTGCGAAGCTCAAAATCTTCCAAGGTCAAGAAGACTGCTGCAGCATTGGAAGCATTGGTAAACGATGCTGCATCAAACCCAGTAAAGGAAACGGCATTTTCCACACCATCGATGTCCAAGCCCAAATCAAGTACCTCACGGACCACTTTGTCGGTCCTCGTTAATGAGGAACCCGGAGGAAGCTGGACAATGGTAATAAAATACTGCTGGTCCATGGCTGGAATAAATCCTTGTGGCACACGGTTAAACTCAAATCCTGTAATGACGATCAGTCCAAAATAAACTGCCATGACCATCGTGGCGGTACGCACCAATTTTTGAACGGCCTTACCATATTTATCCGAAATCCAATCCATAAAACCGTTGAAGCGGTTTCCGATAAAGGCCAATGGCCTTAACCATACAGGTGTTTTCTTTGTGCTCGATTTTTCTTCATGCTTCATGAGCAATGCGGCCATGGCCGGGCTCAAGGTAAGGGATACGAAAACCGAAATGGCGGTGGCCACAGCAATCGTCATCCCAAACTGTTTGTAAAATTGTCCGGAAATACCCTCCAAAAATGCGGTGGGAATAAAAACGGCGATCAACACCAACCCAATGGCAACCAGGGCTCCCCCAACCTCATCCATCGTCTTAAAAGCTGCCTCTTTGGGGGATAGCCCCTTCGCCAGATATCGTTCCATATTTTCGACCACTACAATGGCATCATCCACCACAATACCAATGGCAAGCACCAATCCGAACAGGGTTAAATTATTCAGCGAGAATCCAATGGCCTGCATCACCGCAAAAGTTCCGATAAGGGAAACGGGAATGGCGAGAATCGGGATTATGGCCGCCCGCCACGACTGGAGGAACAACAAAATCACCAAGACCACCAAAATCACTGCTTCAAAAATGGTGTGGTACACTTCATCGACAGACTTTTGGATAAATTCCGTGGGATTATAGGCTATTTTATACTCCAGATCATTTGGAAAGTTTTTGGAGAGTTCCTTCATTTTATCCTGAATCTGTGAGGCAGTCTCCAAGGCGTTCCCTCCCGGTTGTTGGAAAATGGGCATGGCAATAGCGGGATCCTTTCCCAAATATCCCTTGGTGGCATAGTTTTGCGCACCAAGTTCCACTCGACCTATATCCTTTAACCGTACAATCCGTCCATCTTCACTGGATTTGATAATGACATTCTCGAACTGTTCGGTGGTCACCAGTTTTCCCTGGGTCTGTATATTGACCTCAAAGGCGGATTGGCTCCCAGAGGGCAAGGTATTTAGCGTACCACTGGCAATCTGAATATTCTGTGCTCGCAAGGCAGCGACCACTTCTCCGGCAGTGATATCCAATGTTGCTATTTTATCAGGATTGAGCCAGATACGCATGGCATATTCGGCCGCTCCAAAGATTTGGATATCACCGACTCCTTTAATACGGGCGAGTTCGTCTTTCAGCTGTAGCACCGCATAGTTGCCCATATAGGTCTGGTCGTAGGTCTTGTTCGGTGAATACATATTGACTACCATCAACATATCCGGGGATATTTTTTTGGTCGTGATTCCCAATCGTTTTACAGATTCGGGCAGGCGTGGCTCTGCTATGGCCACCCGGTTCTGCACCTGCACCTGTGCTTTGTCGAGGTCAGTTCCCAACTCAAAGGCTACCTGTAATACCACACGGCCATCTGCTGATGACTGCGAGGTCATGTAGATCATATCCTCCACCCCGTTGATCTCTTTTTCCAACGGTGCCGCTACGCTCTCGGAAAGGGTCTGTGCATTTGCTCCGGGATAAACGGCCACTACCTCGATGGTAGGAGGCGCCACGTCCGGAAATTGAGAGATGGGCAAAGAGACGTATGCCAGGCCGCCCACGATCAGGATCAGTACGCTGAGTACTGCGGCGAATATGGGCCTTTTAATAAATATATGACTGAATTTCATTGCTTTACTTTTTGATAATAGCTTTCCCTGTGCCCATCCAACCCCCATGTTCAACTAAGGGTTGGAAGGCAAAAGAAGTATACTTGTTGATGATTCTAATTTTGCTGTTGGCTACTATTCCAATATCAATCTACTTGGGCCACGGTTGTCAGGTTATTTACCTCGCCCTGTATGGCTACTTGTGAAGGATTCACAACCATGCCCGGCCTTATTTTTTGAATATTGTTGACAATGACCCTGTCGTCAGGTGAAATACCTTCACGAACGATTCTCAACCCATTGGAATGCAAGGGGCCCAAGGTAACGGCCTTGCTGACCACTTGATTATCATCTGACAAGGCATAGATAAACCGGATGGACTGATTGGTGCCTATGATCTCATCGGGAACCATCAAGGCCTTATGTTCCGCACTTCCCACTAATCGGGCCTTGCCATACATTCCGGGTTCCAACAGATGATCTTTGTTTTCAAGGACCGCCCTGCTTTCAATGGTCCCGGAATTGTTGTCGATTTCGTTGTCCACAAAATCCAAGGTGGCCTCGTGCACGAATTCATCCTCATCCAATAGTTTTATAAAAACAGGCAATGCTTCGGAACGGGCCTCACCGCGTTCCCCGCTTCTGGCCAAGCGTACATATCTCAGGTAATCGGATTCACTTCCGGTAAAATAGAAATGAATGGGGCTAGTGGCAACAATGGTGGTCAACAAGGTGGAATTCGCACTTCCGCCATCCACTAGGTTTCCTCCATTGACCCTATCCCTACTTACAAGTCCAGAGATGGGAGCTTTTACTTCCGTGAATTCCAAATTGAGTTTGGCATTGTCTACCTTGGCCTGTGCCAATTGGATACTGGCCTCTGCATGGACCAGCGCCTGTTTTCTTCTATCGTATTCCTCAATGGACAACGCTCCTGTCTCCCTTAAGGATTCTACCCTTTCAAAATTGTCCTGCGCTGTTTTTAGCGATGCCAGCGCTTGGGCATAATTGGCCTTTGCCTCATCCAATGCAATTCTGTAAGGTCTTTGGTCGATAACGAACAGTACTTGTCCTTTTTTCACATGTTCACCGTCCTGGAAGTTGACTTTCTCCAAAAAGCCGCTCACACGGGCACGGACCTCTACCCTACTGCTGGCCTCGAACCTACCGGTGTATTCGTCCCACTCGGTAATCTTTTCATAAATGGGTTGGGCCACCTCAACTGGAAGTGCGGCCACCTCTGCTTCTTGTTTTTCAGTTTCATTTTCTGCGGTCGTGAAAGCATAAATGAATACCGATATCGCCAGGACCATTATGCCTATGGTCAGGTTTTTCTTTGTGTTTAAATTTAGTCTTATCATGATTTCTACTTTGATTTTAGATTATGTGAGCAAAATTATTGGAGGTGTTGCCATTCTTGATAACCATATTATTTTTAAAAATGACCAAAATCTTAACTACGTGCCATAGTCGGCACTATTCGGTCAGTGGCTGCGAATACCGCCAATATATCCAAGTACCCGTTCAAGGTTTTTGAACGCATGGCATCATACACGCCGGAAATGGTTCTCCTGTCCAGATCATTGATAAAGTGCAATTGCTTTTCCAGAAAGTACCTCTTGAATTGGATGCTGTTGTCCGAGTTTCTTGCTGCTCTTTTAAGGTGTCTCAACAATTGGGTCTTGCTCAGGGTCGTGTCCCTGAAATAGAACATGGTCTGTTCAGACCGGGATGCCTTAAGTTCCTGTCGGTAGTTAAACTCCTTATCAATTGCAATATCTTTCGATAACTGCTTGAAAAGTTGCAAGGAATTTTCAATCTTTTTCTTGTTTTCAACACCAATGTCCGTTGTCTGTGCCTGTGTGCTCAATCCCACCATAACAAACGATAGTAGTACGTGGGTTATAAAATTGATTGTTTTCATGGTTCCTCGATTTAATTTCATCATTGTTACACGACAAAATTAGTGGGTGGGTCTGTGGTCGGGGTAACCAAAAAAAGGAAGGAAATAACCAAAATCTAATCTAGTTCGGAATAATGACTAATAGAAGTACTTGGAATTGCGTATAATACATAACTTTAGGCTTTGACAAAAACAGGTTTGCAAAACACCCATGAACAGCGTCAAACGCTATCTAAATTATGCACAATGAACGTACGGAACCATTCACCGAACTCTACACCTTTTATATGGTTTTAATTGATTTTAGATGATATGCCAAAAAACACAAAACACTGAAAATCATAAGATTAACAGTGTTTTGATTTTACTTAAATAAGGTAAGTCGGGATGACTGAATCATCGACAAAATCTTATCATATTGAAAATCATTGTTTTAACTCTGCAATCTTGAAGGTATTCCCGTTAAGAACACGGAAAGCAAAAAACAACTTTTGAACACAAATTTTATGTGTTTAACTACTAGTAAAAATAAGATTAAAATTTAAACTATTTGGATTCAAACATAAAATCCAAATATTAACTCGATAAAATATAGCTCTACATTTTCAAGTAATTGTATGTCTATTCTTTTGCCAAAACTATCAAGTCAAAGAATAATAGTCTCGTTGACAGCTTTACTTCATCCGGTAAACCTGTAAATTCCCTCTCCTGTTCTTCAGTAGAAAATAGACTTTCAAAACCATTTTTAGCATAATATCTTAATGCCCTGGGTTCATTATATGAATCCACAACAATAAAACGACATCCTGTTTTATTTGCTCCATCTATAAACCAAGACTTAATGAAATCCATTAATTGTTTTCCAGTATTATCCTCTTCACCTTCAACATTTCTATAATCTTTGTGAACTCCCAAACGACCAATTAGAACCGCAGGATAGCTTCTCATATGTTTTTCACGTGGTATTTCCCTAATTACTTTCTTTTTCCTAGAATTTGGAAGATGCGTGGTTTTAATACTATCATTTGATATTGTAAAAGCACAAACAATTATTGATGGATCTTCATCAAGAGTAAAACAATAAGTTTTTCCTAAAAGTTCAGCAGAATAATTTTCCACATCATTTCTAAAAAAATCATTTAAATCAGGATGATCACAATCAAAAGGTTGACAACTATCAATGATTTCTTGATTGTAGGGTTTTAACGTGCAACTTTCAAGTAGAAAACCCAAAGCAAAAGATTATAATTTAGCTTTAGCTAAAATCTTTGAAGCAACAGAAGTTTGTTTAGAAAAGTCAATAGAAGATTTCTTAGCAGAGTTTTCAGCTATTTTAACAGTAAAATGAGCTGCTGCCTTATCTTTTAATACAGGTATAGATTTAATTGCTATTGCCATTGTTTCTATATATGGTACAAAATTATATAAATTAAACCTTATAAAACAAATTTTGTACCAAAAACACTATCAGTGTGTATAATTTGATTCTCTAATAGGTCTTTTAAAAAGAGTTTCATTATTAATAATACTTATTGTAAAATAACCACTCCTAAAGATTGGGTGATCTTCAGCTCTAATCATGAATGGTTACTTTAATCCTATTACAAAACAGCATACCTAAATTTCTTAAAAAACAGGTAACTTAAATTTTCAAGGAAAACTTTGAGCATAGTATATTTTTGGAATTATTCTTGCCCAAAGGATATTATAGAATTTCCATCTTTACTTCTTATTATTCTGAGCAAGTTTTTGTTTTTTATTGGAAATCCATCGTATTCAATTATGTGAGATATGGTAGAATCTGGTGAAGTATAACTTGATACTTTGCTTAGTGGGATTTTCTTGCCAACTATAAATATATCAGCAACATATTCAATTTTTAAAATTTTACTTTTATGCTCATTAAAAACAAATTGCAATTCTCTTTCTGGATTATCACAATCAATATTGATTCTATCCCTTGACGCTTTACCATTAGGAATGAGACTTCCCCAAAGACTTTGGATTTGATTACAATTTTCTTGAAATAATTCAGATGCGCTCACCAAACGATTTTCAGAGGTGTCTAAAATGTATTTTTCTTCTGAATTTATTGGTATTCTATACTTTTTGAAAAAGTCTTTGTCCTCTAGATAAGGATAAAAGTATACTATTCTGAACTGCTTACTAATAAAATCAATGTGGGTTACCTGCCACCAAGATTCAATTATATTTTTATCGATTTCATCGAATGACCTAGTTTCTATTCCGTAACGTTTAGCCTTTTCCAATGCTGATTTGCTAAATCCTGACGATGAAACAGCAATTATCTTATCGGCATTTATATCTTTCAATTTAGAATTTAGTTGTTCTATCCAAGTTAGGTCTTGTTTCATTTTCCTATCTCTGCATTCAAGAACAATTGAAATATTGGAAGTTCCAATTTTAGTTTCTATCAAAACATCAACTTCTCTCATTTGATTGGTCACTTCATCCATCAGATACCCCGGTGAAGAAATTACTCCCTCTTTATTTAGTGCATGTTTTTCAAGTGATTCAACTAATACTTCAAATTTCCTTCCCTTTCTTGCCATATTTAGTCATTTTTCCTTTTCAATTAATTTGAGTTTTTCATTGAGATTAATAAAAATTTTTTCTCTTAGAGCATCAACCCATTTTTCAGGTAAATGTTCCGCAGAATTAGGTTTATTCAGACCCAATACCCCCGTTATATAACCTACTTGTGCTCCAAATTCTCTTATTATTATATTCGGAAATTCTATGTAATTATGAGAAACAATGGATATTGATTCGTCCTTTGAAAAATCTTTGCTTGGTATCAACTCGAAAATTGAATTTGGCGCATACAATAATCTTGATAAAATTTTTTCAGCAATATATTCAGAGGTCATTCCATTACGATACTCCAACAATGCAGCACTATAGCTGGTGGCAAAAACCAAATCTAGAATATCCCAAAATTCGGATGATATAATGTAAAAATCAGAAACCAAATGGTCAGTGTACCTAGATAAAGGAAATTGGTGTCTAAAATCCATATACTGGTTGTAGTGACGTAGGAAGGATATGTGATCAAATATTTTGATCTTGCATTTATTAAGATTCTCTGTTGTAAGTGTTTTGAATAAGGGTATGTATTCAGCAATTAAATTTAAAATGGTTTCTTCGTCATTAATTTCTCTAATTATTATTAGATAATATAAATTCTCAAAATTGGCTTTGACCGATAATCGATACTCAAAAAATTTAATGGCCTCCTCTTTAATCCAAACATGATCCTTCCAATACGAATTGGATAAATATGCCTTGAATTTTAGGAGAAACGTGTTTTCTGGGTATTGCTCCAAACCATCATTTATGAATTTGAATGCACTTTTTAAGTCACTTAATTTTTCATAAACATATGCTAACCAATAATAGCCAATCGAATAGTTTCTAAATGTGAATTCTTCAAGCTCAATTGATTTCAACATTAGAGGTAATGCTTCCTCATGTTTTTGGTATATATGGGAAAGGGTAACGCCCTTACTAAATAACGCTTGAGACAGATTTGGGTTTATTGCTAAGGCTTTATCATAGCATTCCAATTCTTTCTCATGAGCCTCTAATTTATAATAAACTGAGCCTAGATTTTTCCATGCTTGAGAATGATTTGGATTTATTTTTAGGCACTTTTCGTAATACTCAAGTGCCTTTTTACTTTCTTCCAAACCATTTAAAGTGTTGGCATAGTTATAGTTGTACATGTCTTGATTAGGGAACTCTGAAATAAATTGGGCAAATAATTCTTTTGCCTGAATAAGTTTTGATTTAATATTATTTTGTAGTCCATCTTCCGCAAGGATGCATGCCTTTATTAATTTGTTGTTTGGAGTTTCTGATATAGCAATTGCCTTATTAATATAATAGAGAGCTTCCTGATAGTTAAAAAGTTGATATAAGCTATATGAAAGTGCTTCTAAATAAATTGTGCTATTGTTATTTGATTTTAGAAGCTTTCGTAAATAGAAGGCTGCATCCTCATATTTACAGGAGAAATAATTCTTCCATGCCAATATTTCAAAATCTGACATTTGAGTGTATTCTAATTGACCAATATCTTCGATAAAGGTTTTTATGCCAAAGACATTCTGCACATAGCTAAAAATTCCTTTAGTATCAATTTCACTAAGCTTGTTTGACTTTGGCACTCGAATTCTATAGCTTTTCTGTGAAGATGTAAGGTCAATCTTTAAATCAGCATACCAACACCAATAAGCCTCTTCATCCTCTTTTACATATGCTATTATTAACACAGGTTCTAATCGTGTGTTGAACATGCCCAGAGTGGAATGTTTTAGAGTCACACAAGCAAAATCTTCATTGCGATTCACTTTCATACTCTTCAACTGGACTGAAAAGTTTAAACCGGTTACATATCCCCTCAAAACAAGATTAACAATGAAGTCAATCCCATAATCATGTTCTGGCTTATCTACAAACCATTCATTTGGGATACAATTCTTAAAATATTTATTTGACTCCGTTTCTAGTATGTGATTATCGTGCCGTTTTGGTCTGGTCATTCCCTTATAATTTGCGAGAGATAATCAAATATCATGAGAAATAAACTCTAGAATTGGTAAATCATCAAAGTTGAATACAATTTTTGATAAAAGTCACCGTAATTATTATAAATCTCGTTTAATAAACTTGCCCTCAAATAATTTTTTTCTTCTTTCGTATGCTAGTTTCCAACTACTAATACCTTCATATTCGAGTATTCCATTTAAAAAACCTTCCTGAACTATTTTTGGTTTAAAAAGGTTAAGACGTGGGATGACAAATAGGAACATATTTTCAAGCTGTGTTTTCAATTCCGCTTCTTCAATACCAAGTATTTTATAAAACTCGTGAAGATTTTCCTTTGAAAAGGAAAAAACACCCAATGGGAACAATTCAACACTGTAAACTTCAGAGGGTAGCAAATTTTGTCTGTTTTTGTCTTCTTTGTCAAACGCCGCTACCTTTTCCATATAACTTTTTACTTTTTTAACGGTTTTGTCGTAACTCTCCTTTGATTCCTCATAGAAATCCTTTAGCCTACTTAACTTTGTACTTCCGTTTTGAATTAAGTCAAACCTTCTTTTCAAGTCTCTTAATTCATAAAGTTCTAATAAATCACATATTTCTTTTTTCAACCTTTCCAAGTCTACTCTTTCATTTAAAAACTCCAACATTTCGTACTCATAGGACATACAAACGATTTGATTTTCTATATGTCCTATTTGCAAATACTTGTTTTTTATTTTTCTAACCTCACTCAATAAAAACTCAACTCCACTAATAATGGTTGCATTCTCTCCATTTATTATGGCATCAATAAAAAATGCTTCAAAATGGTAATTAATCCTATGAGTTTCTAATAACCAATAGTTAAAATAATCTTTATCAACAACTATCTTTTTTCTTAAGTTTTCATGAAAGGACTGAATTTCTGTAATTTGATTTGTTATTTGTTGCCCAGATTCTATGACCTCTGGACTGTATATCTCTTTGCTTAGTAACATTAGATTTTGGAGATTACGGATATTAATATCCAAGGACCAAAATTTGTAATACTCGATTTGGGCCAAATTTATTATGGTAGCTGGAACATCTTTATTATTTAGGATTTTGTCTAATTCTTTTTTATAAGAATTCAAGGAATAATCATGCGAATTATCTTCATGTTTACGGCTCAACTTTTCAATCTTTATATAATATTGAAGCAAACTAGAACCCTCAATTGAGTCCATTAAATCTGAATATTCTCTATTGTTTAAAAGCCCTAGTGAATATTTTACAGCTGCCATAAAATATTGATGAAGGCTTAAATCCTCCTTTTCAAGTTTATTTAAATATTTTCCTGAATCCTTTAGGTTAGAAAGTGACTCAAGCATATTACCTGTGTGATAGTGAGCCATTGCCAAAACTAAATTAAATTTAGGGTGCTTTGTATAGAGGTTTTTCGAAATACTATGAGATGCTTTAATAATGAGTTTTGAGTTTCCCTCATTTATTAAACCCAATCCATGTTGCTCTATTTGGTCCCTAAGTTCGTTTTCGGAATAAAAGTTTAAATTTTCATCTGTAATCGATATTTTTCCAAAGTTATCTTTTGTTGAAAGGGCTATTTTTTCATTAAGCTTTCTAAAATTTTTCCCATGATCCAGGACAGTTTGATAAATTTTATCCGTTACCTCTTTATTGAACCTTTTTTCAAACCTTAAGGTGTTAGTTTTTTGTTTATTCCAATCCTTTTCTTTACTCCCAATTGTTTTCAAAAAATCTCCCAAATTGGAATAATAAAATTCCTTTGATTTCTCATGATACAAGATGTAATAAGATGGCTTTCCAGAATTCAATAAGTATTGAATATTAGAAGTGTCAATACTCTTACTATAAGATTTGTCTGTATTGCACTCAATAGTATTAGTTGCTTTTAATTGTATTAGAAATCTGAAATTGGTATAATTTCCATTAAACTTTAGTTCAATATCAAAATCAACTCCTTTATCTCTATACATCTCTTCTCTAATTTGAAACTTTTTAGAATCAAATAATGGACGTAGTTTGTCCTTGGATATTTGTTCAAGATCTTCCTTTTCACTCCCTTTGGGTAATTTCATCCTATTTAGGAAATCATCCATGATAATGATATTGATTCAATACTTAAAATTATTGAAATACTTGATAAGATTGGAAACGCCGGACATAGTATACCACCTTCGTCTGATAAAATTGAGTACCCGCCAACACGACAAAAAACCGAATTTCAAATCACTAATACTATATTAGATGACTCAAATTTTCCGATTTCGGTGGCCTCAACCATCCGGCTCATCCAAATATAAAATGAATCAATCAAATTCAAATATTTAGATAGGCCTTGTGGATATAGAATTAAACACCAATAAATACATTTTTAAATCATCATTCTTCGAAATGAAGAATGAGATATTATGAACAATAAATACTAATTGAACTATCAAGATAGAAATCTTTCTTATTCTATCTAACCCAAAAAATCGGCGTCATTTGATAACTCTAATGCAATCTTTTTTGCTTGTTTAAAAGTATACGGTTTTGATTTTGAGTTGATATAAGCGTTTTCAGAATCATCAATTAATAAATTGATATGAAATAAATCAGATTTCTTATCCTTTAAATCTTTTTTAATTCCATGTAAGACTTCCTGTATCTTTGGGAAATCTTCACCATTCGAAGATAGATTAGTGATAAGAGCCCTAAAAAAATCCCTATAATAGCTAGATTCAAATCCATCTATTTCGGTGGAGTATATCAATTCAAATAATTCACCCAGTTTGGCAGAGGATGGAATATTATTAAAATGGGAAAACTTAATTGAATAAAGTGAAAAAGGTTTTTCATCCCTTAAAGCGTCAATCAAATATTCATAAGTTTTAATATGATTAAGTTCAATTAAGATTTTAAAAGCATCTGTTTTAAATTTTTCCTTTTTCAAATCTAAATATTGGATTGCGCACGAAATGCAAAAATCTTTATTGATGTTTAATTTCAACATCAAATCGATTGATCTCCAATAGATATAACTTTCTTCATCAAAACACAGTTCTAATAATATTTCTTTATCATTTGTAAGATTTACATAATCCTCAAGTTTGGTTCTTTCATTGAAGAATGATTCCCCCTGAATGAGATATTCACGTATACTTTTGAAGCATTCGCTTAAGTTGTGCTTTAATGCATACTCAATATGTTTAGACTTAGATAAACCCAACAGTTGTTTCTCATTCAAGTTATAAACTATTTGCTTATCAAACATCTTATCGTCACTAATAAGACTTTTTAAATAGTAAAAACTTTCATCCAATTCGCCTGTTTTATCAAACTCATAAAACTCAATACTATTTAGCAAAAAATCATTTGGTAAGACAAACCCAAACCTTTTTTGGAAATAAAATACTGTTTCCATTTTCTTATAATCGTAGGAATAGGAAAATGAGGTTGGCCCCGTAGCTTTTGCTATACTTTTAAAATCAATTTTCTCTGCCATAGACAGAGACCAGTTTTCTATAAATTTCTTTTGTTCCTTCGAAATAATAAGCTCTTTATTCTTATTTTGGTGCTTCTCGATTTTTTTCCTTATTGTATCAACAAGAAAAAAGTCATCTCTTTCAAAGATTTTGTCTACTTCAGAAAATGGAAGAACATCCAAGTTTAAAGAAAACATTAGGTTTTCCAGAATGCTCAAAGAAGTGTCAATTTCATTACCATGACCATTTTGTTCATACCAATTCCTTCTAAGTTCATTTAACCTTTCTCTACTTATTTCGTTATTATAATTTTCGAGTATATTCTTAATTTCATCAGTCAATCGTTTTTTATCAAATAGGATGTCGAAATTGTCTTGGATATGCAAATTGTAATCCTCTTGATACCTAATGAATTTTTCTTCAGAAAAAACCTCTTCCTTGAATCCAATTCCTTTTTCCTCCATTAAATCATTAAAATATACAGCTAACTTCCTACTGTTAGTATTACCTATATTATTTCTGAAGTATTCTATTTGTTGTTGAGATGCATCTCCTTCAATTAGCTCTTCAACAAGTCTTTCGATGTTTTCTTCTTTAACAATTTTTGAAATAAAATATCGGTTATCATCAACATCACTACTTTTCAATAAATAAGATATTACCTCGCTCTGTTTATTACTTGCTTTGACAATTTTTTCCAATACTTCATCATGCCTGAAAAATCGGTAATCATCTTTTATCTCAGAAAATAAGTCGATAATAAAGTTGGGGTCTTCTTTAATTAAGCTTAAGCATTTATCAACCAATCCTGGTTCAAAGTCATTAGCATAAGTTGGTCGCAATTCATTATTAAAATAAATAGAAATAATCTCTAAAAAGTTTTTAGGATCTTGGATTCTTAAAATCAACTTATTTAATATTAATCTATTTCCCCTGAGGACTTCATCCAACTCTAACCTTCTCTTAATATTATGGGCAAGCAAATATTCGTGCTTTATGAATTCATAATATTGGTCAATATTCTCCTCATCTGAAAGAAGAAGTAATAAATTATTATTTAGCTGCTTATTTGTTTCAGTTTTGAACAGGTCATATATCCGATTCAAATATTCTTTATCCAATCCAACAAAATGGTGCTTTTTTATTAATCTCAAAATTTGAGATTTAGCACCAATTGGAAAATCTTTACTCTTTAACTTATCAAATAATTCTTTCTTTAGAATGCTTGTAGAATAAGAATCTGGAGAAAAAAAGTTCATAAGTTCAATGGCAGAAAAAAGAGCTCTGAAATGATATTTTTTGAAGTTATTGACTATTACTAATAAAAAATCAAAATTCTCTTTACAATTACCAAAACGACCAATTTCATCAGGTTCGAATGTTCTACGAGTATTGATCCATAGGGTCTTTTCTATACACTCCTTTTTAAAGTATTCTTGAAATATGTTGACTCTAATTTTTTTATCTATTCTATCTGAATCCGCCTTAAACAAAATTTCTATTTGATTCTCTTTCAACCAATCAATTAACCCAATACGTACCGGGTCAATTTCATCAAAAAGATTTATCAAAAAAGTAATTGAATTAAACAAGGAGGGGTGTATAGCGTTAATATTATCAATCTTGATGATTTCCAAGATTTGATCTAAGTTCTTATTTAACAAAACCTTGGCTACAAAAAATTCTTGCACTTGTCTATGCTCAAAGCTCCAATTATCTTGAGCAGAATTATAATTTATTAATGGTGGATTAGAAGTAAAGGTTTCGTATTCATAATTAAATATTTCATAGAGATGTGCATCACTAATATAATTCCTCTGCATTAACTCATTAATAAATGCAACTTTCTCCAAACGATTAATTAGAATAGGTTTCAGAATTAAACCTTTTTTAATATATTTTGTTTTATGCGTATTTATAGTTTCATTAATATATAGATTCCATATTTCAGAATCGGAGGTGGGAAGCCTCCCCTCTTTACTGTAAAATTCCGCAAATAGCCGAAGGAAAAAAGGTGACTGAATAAATTCCTTGTTTTTTTCATCAATTGATAGTTTATCAATTTCGATTGCATATTTCTTGTAAAGAATAGACTTAGCTTGATCAAAGTTTAAATTCTGTAAATAATAAGTTTGGAACCCTGAAATTTTAACTAAGTACTTTTCATAAATATTTGTTCTACAACTAATTACATATCTTAATCCCAAATCGGTATGCTTAGTTGTGAAAATCTCAAATTCAGAAATAAAATCATGCAAGTGCTCTATTTCATCCAAACTATCTAGAATAAAAACAACATTTGGCAGACTTTTCCAATCTTTATAAAGGATTAAATCTTCAAACTTATTTGCTCTTCTAAAATATTTTAAGTCAATAAAAAATGGGATCAAACCTGATTCATCCTTTTTTTCCCATAAGTCATCGAATAGGTGTTTTAGCTCAGTAGTTTTCCCGATACCTGGATTGCCAAGCAATACAATCTTTTTTTGCCTGAATATTTCATCAGCCAACAATACTTTATTGTCCACACCAAGTAGGGAAAAATTACTAGTGTAATCTTTTGTTTTATTTAAGTACCTTAATTCGTAATGCTCTTGTCTCATGATTTATAAAACTTTTCACGATCCAAATCAAATCCTTTTGATGTTCGATTTTCTCTCCTCAGAATAAAAACTTGCTGGTCCTGAACTATCCCCCCTAACGCCGTTTCCGTATCTGAATCAAAACGAGAACCATTGTAGATATATTTACGATAATGGATTTTATTCACTTTATATGAATTTAAATCCAAATCAATTATTTGATAACCAGGTTGGTATTCCGAAATTTTCTCTTCTGGTCTATTAAGGGCCGCCCTTCCACGAATTCCTACACAACTACCAAAAGGATCATATGAATATTCAAACTTTGTATTATGGTAATGCCCATACAAGAACAATTCTATTTCTTTTGTCCTTAAAATTCTCTCTACCTCCTTTTTTTCAGCATAATCATCTAGAGAGTGATGGAATAGACAAATGTTTAAATCTGTTTTATGAGTTTCAAAATATTCTAGGCCGTAGTCCAACTGATGGTATCCAAAAAATATTTTTGATTCCTCCTCTCCAATAAACTTTCTTGTTTTACAGCGCCAAGAATCATTTATTAATATGAATCCTATTTTGAATTCATCAGCATAATTATATATATATGTAGAATGATTATTTGAAAAATCATATAGTGAGTTGTTGAGATGAAAAGCCCTTTCAAACTCCTTAAAATTTTTGATTCTTTCATTATGCAGAAATGTGGATTGGTTGTCCTTTAAAAAACTCTCTATACTACTTTCATCAATCTTGTCAATTAATTCACATTCGTCATAATATGAAAATTCACGTTCATTAACATCATGGTTTCCAGGAATAAACAAGATATTATCTTTTGAAATACCAACTCCTTCCAATATCGGTTGGATGAAGACTTCATCAAAAATATCGTAAGGATTCTTGTATCCATCAAAACCTTTGATCTCCAATAGTGAATGTCCGCCCTTATCCACTAAATCACCAGTAATCAACAAAGTATCTATTTTCTTCAGAGCATTAAAGTTCTTCAAATCCGAAATAAGTGCTTTTCGGTACTTGTGTACAAACTCATGATAATTTGAATTAGATAAATGAATGTCAGATAGATGGACTAGTCGCATTTCATAAAAAAACTAAATATAGGAAAATGACCACAAAGAAATTAGTGAATCACAACTCAAATTACAATAGACAAAGTGTAGATACCCCGATCTTTCGGACAGGGTCTCTTCAAAACTAATCTAATTATCAAGCTGCTTTCTTAAAAGAGTGTTTTAAAAAAGTGAACTGAAAGAAAGACCAACAAACTTATCCAAAATTTCTTTAAAATCATTTCTACTACTAATAAATACTGCAACATCATTCGGGTCATCAAAACGCAATAGCCCTTCTAAGTTATTTACTGGCTCTTTAAGTAGTTTTCTGTAGTCGCATCTATTAATTATTGAATTAATCTTGGATGTATAAAAATTTGTTAGCTCAACAGTATTACTTTCTCCAAAAAATTCTTCACTATAATTAATCACATGATTGATTACAACCTTTAAATGGTTGATATTATACGATATGATATAAATCGATTTTTCGATTTCCTTGGCTATCAACACTTCCTTTTTGGAGACAAACTCTTCATAATTTTGTACCCCTATATTTTTCCTTGCCATTTCTAGAGCTTCAAGATTGGCTATCATGTATCCAATTGATCCCCTTTCAAGTTTCGCTTCATTTTCATAAATGATTGGCTCAATTTCTTTGAATAAATAAGAAAGGGTGGATAAGCCCTGTTCTTTCCTTATCAATCTCATCTGCTTATCATGATTTTCCTGCTGAAAATTCAGTTGCTCCCTATGATTGACTTGCTGGCTATGATTAGCTTTAATTTGGGCCTCAAAGGATTTATAAACCAAAAAAGCAGCAACCAATCCAATGAAAGGGGCAGATATACCTCCAATAGTATCCCCAATCTCCCCAGTATCTGAAAAAGTTAACACAGGAAAGGGTCCATATCGTGTGAAAATCCAAGGGGCTATCAAAGAGAATACTGCAAGACTGTAACAAAATATTTTTTCTCTTTTGGAAAGAATAACCAATTCATCTTTGGTAATCTCCACTTCTTTGGTCTTTTCTGACCTTTGTTCTTGGTTATTTTTCTTTGTCATATTTTGACTTTAATAATCGACAACACCGAATTTCAGTTACCAGAAAGAAATTTATGCGCTATTAAGGTCTTTCGAGTGTAAATTTATAAGTTGAGTTTTTGAGGGATATGACAACTTCAATTGGTTCATCTGAATTGACTATCGAATCATATATTTCCGTTTGTTCCCAATAATAGGTTCCATATTTGATCATATTCTCAACACCAGACATTCCTTTGGTTTTTTCCTTATATCCGATGATTACAACGTCACCACCGTGAAAAGAGGACAACCCCATCAAGGTTCTAATTTTTTTGCCGTCTGCTAATTTTATTGAAAGCTGTCCATATTCGTCACCATCAATATTCGCCAAATGGTCTCCATACTCATAAAGTTTGAAGGTTATAGTACCTTTAAGGTTATTTGCCGCGTCAAGACTTTTATTAGCATATTTCAATCCTTGTTTAATCTGTTTCTCACTATAGCCATATTTATCGTATTCCTCTTTCAAATAGGCTTTGTATTCGTCTAAATTATATCCATGCGAAGGGTTAAGTATTGCTTTGACCAATAGTTTTGAATCGCTTGTCGCAGTATTTGAAAAAGTACCATGTGTAATATTGGCAAAAGCTGTTCCTGTTTTATCTCCGAACTCATCAACTAAATCAATTTGTTTAAATAAACTCTGTCCGTGGCTAAGACAAGAGAACACAAGAAAAACGATTAGTAAATTTTTACTCATATTTTATTGGTTTGGTTTGTCCAATATGGTTATTCCATTGACATTCTCCTTTTTGAGTAATTGAAACGGTACTCCAGAATCGTTCGAATAGAAATAAATAAAATCATCGCCTATTTCGAAATAAACGACATTTTTGAAGTCTACTGCTCCTCCTTTCCCCAATATCGAAATACCATATTTGGCAGTGATTTTTTCCCTAGGATTACACTTATTACAAGAGCTAAAAAATAGTATAGCCAATGATACAATGCACAAGAGGGCATAATTTTTCATTTAAATTTGGTCTTAGTGTATGATTGGGGAAATTTGTTAAATATAAAAATCCATCCATAAGCATACAAGAGGAATTCTGTAAATTAGTAAAAATACAGCAGAACTTTTGGATGAGTACATCCTTGACAATCAGTAATTATAAGAAATAAGAACTTAGTATTCAGCTTTCTTTCTTTAAAAGTTGGTTCACCTCATCCAAGAACTCCCCTTCTTCAAAAGGCAAGAGTTGTGTGACAAGTTCTAAGGTCTTACGTATATCCTCTCCCGGCTGTTTTACGTGCGGTGGGGAATAAGGGTCTCCTTGGGTTGCCAAGATACAAACATTGATCAATGCTTCTATGGTATCAAAGAGGTCCAAGTATCCATCCAACAAAACAAAGGACGGTCTGAACTTACCTTTTTGTAGATTGGTAGGCTCCAGTACCTCCAACTTATATCTTGCGGATTCCATCAGTTTCTTCAATTCCTTTTTGTTCTTTTTCATAGCTATCCCTTTATTTGTTGTTTTCTTAAATCAGTCCTCTTCTTCGGCTCTCTTTTCTTCCCTATAAAATAGGTTCAAATGGTCCATCAAAGCTTCTTCCCCGACTGGCATTAAACGGTTGGCAATGGTCATCGCCTGATGGATGAATTCCTCTTCGTTCCTATCCATAATATCATCCGAACCAAGATCAGGATTTATTGCCCTCATGGAAAGGTATAGCAATGCTCGAACGGTCAACAATAGATCGGCATGACCGTCAAGGTAAAAGAACGTGGGTTGGAACTTGTCCTTTAACCATGGATGGGGAACCAAGGTAGGGGAATGGTCGTTTGAGTGAAGTCTCAAATCCTTTATTAGTTTTTCTTCGTTTGGGTTCATGGATTCATTTTTTGTTTTCCAGTTTCGATAGTTTTTCGTCCAGTTTGTCCATGAAATACATTTGGCTATCTGGAAGAATGCTTAATACCAGTTCCAATACTTGCGTGACACTATCCTCTTTGGATGCATTTTTATTGTCAGGGGATAATATCATTCCCTCTCCACCAAGAGCAAAAACACAGACCTCCAAAAGACTTATGATTTGCATTAAAAGGTGGTTATTGTCCCTTACCTCAAAGGACACATAGTTGCCCTTTGAATCTATTGACTTTTTGTTTCCCAATAATCCCGAAAGATTGTTCCTCAACTGTTGAATCTCTTCCAAGGTATTCAGCTTTTTATTCTTCTTCTTCATAGTATGCTATTTTGGATTCATGATTGTATTTCGGTTCAGAAAGCAGTTTGCTGATCTTATCAAGAAATCTCATCTCATCATGGGGTATCATATCCAATACATATCCAAGCACTTCACGTATATTGTGGTCCGGTTCTGGAACCACCCGATTTGATAACATATCCGATTCCATTGCCGTTATACATACTTTTATCAAATTGGAAATCATGAATGAAGAGTCCAAATAACCCTCTGTGGTGATGTCTATGGTCTTGTGTCCGTTAAAGGACATCAAAGTGATAAAGTGTTCTTCCTCCCAATCTTTCAGTTTTCCCCATAGGGATTCTTCAGGTTCATCCCCATTATTATAGGCTTCAATTTGGGCTTCATCGGTGGAATCCTCCTCGCCCTCAATCCTATGCTTACAATGGGCATAGTGCCTCCTATAAACGGCTTGCACCTTTTCAATAAATTCCCTAAGTTCGGATTGGATGGTCTGGGCCTGGGTTTTGTCTATTTCAAATTCATTGCCATAACGTGCCACGCTATAGGCGTGTTCCAGCAACAGCAGCAGTTCGTTGTTGTCCAATTCCGAGGTTTTTGAAAACGGAATAATCGTTGGAAAGTAATGTTTGCAATAGTTGATATGGCTGATGATGCTATGCGTAACCTTGCTCCTTCCAATGCACATCTGTTCGATGAAGCGGAAAGCTAGCTCAAAGGCTTGGTGCATGTTGAAGGTGGCAATGGCATAGTCCCCTTCCTTTATCAATATGTCCGCAGTATTGGCAAATGTCGTGACCTTGTTCATTTCCGAATCACAATTGCGGATGGTCCTTTTAATGATATTGGTCAGGGTCATTTCTGGATAGTCCAAGAGGTTTGCACCCTCTATACGGGCATAAACCGTATCGCCAAGACAACAGTGTTCCAAGAAGTAAAGCGACCCACGCGAAAGACCTATCTCGGATTGTTCCTCGGTATAAATCCTTATCCTGAAATCAGGATGTTCTTTCCCTAGCTTTGACACCAATGTCATTATCTCCTTAGGAATGGGGTCGTTATCGACATCTGTAAAGAGGGTGAGGATATGATAAGTAGTATCTCCCTCTATTTGTTTTCGTGAAAGAAAGATAGCATCGATGGTAATCACATTCAGGATGCTGTCAATCAATTTGGAGAGTTCCTCAGCTCTTTCAAAGTTTTCCGGTATGTTTGTGCAGTTCTTCATGGGTTCGTGATTTATAAGGTTCAAGAATCTCCGACCATATTAAGGCCACATTCCCATGTACCCCACCATGTACACTTGTACTTTATTGAAACTGTTTTGTATTTTACAATCGGATTATTGTACGAAACACCCTATATTTGAGATATGCAGACAAAGACCAAGAACAACCATATAGGCAGAAAGATCAGTAGGATAAGGGAACTCCGTGGAATGAAACAGGAGACCTTGGCAGAAGAACTGGGCATCAGCCAACAGGCTGTTTCCAACATTGAGAACAGTGAAAAGGTGGACGATGCCAAGTTGGAAGAGATTGCCAAGGCTTTGGGAGTTACCAAAGAGGGAATCGAGAATTTCTCCGAAGAAGCTGTTTTTAATATTATCAACAACACATATAACAATACAAGCAGCGACAATTCAACAATAATCGCCAGTTCTCTCAACTATCAACCAACCTTTAATACAATTGAAAAAGTTGTTGAGCTATATGAGCGTCTTGTTCAGGCTGAAAAAGACAAAGTTTCTTACTTGGAAAAGTTACTGAACAAGAAATAAACCAATCATCGAATTAAAACTTCCCGCAAAGCAACTTTCAAAACGGCGAGCGAAACCACGTTTCGCGCTGCAAGCGTCCCAAAACTTACCAAACTAATACTACTGAGCGAGGCAAATTTTTCTTTTAATTTGGCACATACTTCATATCAATAAAGAGAATCCAAAGGTCTGTTGGCTTCAAGTTTATATCTTTCCAACCTCCCTTCCGTTATTTCAAGCTTCAGATAGCTCTTCCCAAAACTGCCCTTGACCACTTTTACCTTATCGAGGATATCCTTTAAATCTGTTTGAAGTGAGGCTGCCTTTTCTTCCAAATGATCATACTTGATCCTAGGAACCATTACCTCACCCTCGAACTTTGGATATGGCTTTGGGGGATTCTTCTCGATCATATCCTCAAGAAAATCATCCTCTTCCCCATCATTGTCCAGTTCCTGATTGAACAAAGCCTGCATCATACCGATGGTTGGAAGTGTCTGGTTCTTTTCAATATCCCTGATAATGGCAATGACCGCATCCGTCCGTTTCCTGTTCTTGATGATCTCTTGACCTATGCTCTTTTCAAACCTTTCCGATGGCAAGAACCCATGCCACTCAAAAAAATCCATGACCATATCCAAGGTATGGGAATAACTCTTGCCTACTTTTTTGGAAAACACTTTAAATCTGGACAAAGTCCTTTTCTTTATCCTAACTGCTTTAAAATCGTCCATATTTCAAGTTTTAAGAGGTACAATTGTTACAATTCTTTTCAGTGATTCCAGGTACTTTCAACGTTTTTGCAACAATAAAAACGGTAATCCCTAAATTCAAAAATTCATTGAAACCCTTATAAACAGGGCTTTTCCGAAGGAAAATGAATCAATAGCGTCGCTTTAGCGCGCTATCCTCTTGCTATTCCCTTAGTTTAGCGCTGGCCATTTACATAGAGCTTTTCCTTTAAGATGATCGTTGCTCAAATGACGGTCGTCTTTAACTCGGGAATACCCTCGGTGACCGTAAGTGGCCACCGACCGATAAAGGAGGATTAAGCGCAAGAAAAGTCCAGGACTTATGCTTTTCAAATCCTTTTATCGGTCATCTCTGAACGGCATCAGATGGAAATACAGGCTTCAAGGCCTATTGTCCAGGGTTTCGATATGGTTCAGATATCATTACATCAACATCCCTATGTATAGGACCGGAACATATATCGCCGTCCATTGAGAAGGAATCGGGTATTGCCTACCTTGGAACCTCAATGATATTGGACGGCAACCAGACCGATAAAGACGTATTAATTGCTATTCAAAGTTCAGGACTTATAAGGTAGGATTAAATGCTTTATCGGTCATCTTCTGGGCCTGCATCATATGGAAATTCAGGCTTGAAGGCCTATTATCAGGGATTGGATAATCGTTCAGTTGTCGGTTGTGCCTAATTCATGGATCTCTCATTTTTTAAACTTTTTTATCATGGAAAAATCTGACTTCAAGTATTTTGTTGGCGTGGACATATCCAAAAAGTCCTTTGACATCGCCATTATCGAAGGGGACGACACGGCCTCGTTCGTGTTCGACAATTCACAAAAGGGCACCAGAGCGTTCATAAGGCTGCTCAAGAACAGGGGCATACCCTTGGAAAGCACCCTGGTCTGTCTGGAACATACCGGGATATACGGCAGGCTGGTCATCGCAAGGCTGCTGGAAAAACAGGTCAATTTCTGCGTCGAGATGTCGTTGAGGATCACACGTAGCCTGGGGATACAACGCGGAAAGAACGATAGGCTGGACGCCATCCGGATCGCACGGTACGCCGCCAAGAACCACAACGAGATGGAACTGTACAGACCGGTCCCGGAGATCCTGGAAAAGGTCAATGCCCTGCTCAAGGTAAGGGACCAACTGGTCAGGTTCAGGGCCGACCTGGGCAAACATCCCAATGAACTCAAGACCTTTGACCCGGAACTTGGAAAACTGGTCCAAAGGCACATCAGGAAGACGACCAAGTGCCTCAACGACGAGATACGCCGCATGGAGGGCGAGATAGAGGCTCTTGTGCTCTCCGATGAAAGGCTGAACACCACGGTGCGACTGGCGACCTCCGTGACGGGGATAGGTATGTTCACGGCACTATACTTCACCATCTTCACCAATTTTTTCACCAGGTACGAAACTCCCAAACAGCTTGCCTGCTACTGTGGTGTGGTGCCCTTCGAGCACACCTCCGGTTCCAGTATCCAGAAACGCTCCAGGGTGCACCATATGGCCAACAAGACGATGAAAAAACAGTTGCACATGTGCGCACTTGCCGCAGTCAGGCACGATCCGGAACTGAAGGCCTATTATGAAAGAAAGGCCGAGGAGGGAAAGAACAAAATGCTTGTCCTCAACAATGTCCGAAACAAGCTTGTCCTTAGGGTGTGTGCCGTGGTAAAACGGCAGAGGCCCTATCAAAAAAGTGTCGCTTGATACCGATATCATCGAATTGTTCACTTTGTTCATTTTTGACTTGTTTTTGACATGGAAATCCTTCGTCCCGCAAGCGGGACCGAATAAATACAAGCTGATTTGAAAATCAGCTACCACTGTAATTCCATGTTGTTTGTACGGACTTTAGGAAAGTCAAATCAAATAATCAATGCCGTACTATTTGTGTTCCAAGACACTTTATAAATATAATCAATTTTATATATTTCTTGATTATTCAATGCTATGAGGAACTATATGAAATGAGATTTGTTTGTCACGGTATTACTCTAGCACACCGAAATTTAGCCCGATTAAAAACGATAGCAAACAGCAAAAAGCTGGCCTTGTTAACGGTGTCCACTAAGTTGTTGAAATTGGCTTAAAAAGACGCATCATTTAACTCAGCTCTTTGCTATGCGTTCGATTTATTAATGCCTGTTGTCACAAAGTATGGGTATTGGTGGTTCGGTTTCATCCAAAACAGCAATGGAAGGACAACCAAAATTATGACCTAAAAAACCAAACATAATAACAGGTTTATTTATAAATAATTTTCCAGTCCACTGACTGTAATACTGCTCTTTTGAATCCTCTGTTATCAAAGGAATTAAATAAGTGCCTTCTGAATCTATTTGAACATTTTCATAAATAATATTCTTGGTTTTTGAATCAACGACTACAACATATCGATGTTTCATTTTTTCATCTTTAATCAAGTTTTGAATAAAATAATCGAGATTATTAGCTGAAAATATATAGGACTGACCAGCCTCGATGCCATTGAACCAACGTCTTCTGCTAACATCAATAATGTCAGTACTGAATTTTTTTGGAAAGTCACGGTCATCTATTCTTTTCCAAACTATGGATTCAAGCATACCTGTTTGAAAAGGATTTTTTTGGCCGATATATACGAAATTATCCGAATCTATAATTTTTCCATCTAAATCAAATCCAAATTCATAGGCATCTTCGAGATTGCTGTAATTATCTGAACCATATATATTGACACAGGCAATCGCGGGCAAATCCTTAATATTAAAACTTAAGATACTGTCATATTTAATTAGGTAGACAAATACTTTATCCGATTCGGATATTTTAAGTCCATTAATAAGTTTTTTTCTTTGATTTGGATTCAGTCTTATAGTGTCATTTTCTAAATCATTTTCTGTAAGTATTGATTCTTGGTTTCGTTTTCCATTTTCATCATAAAAATAGGTTTCTGATAGATTTAAAAAGGCAATTCTTGTTTTTCCATCTTTCTCTTTATAAAAGGGGGAAGAAGAATACAATTTTATATCAGACTTAACAGAAGAATATGACAAGAAACCATTGAATACATAAACTGTATCTAAATCTTTCTCAACACCTACCCATTCCCCTTTGATTACCCATTCTCCGTCTTTTATTTGGTCGGTAATATTGGTGTATTCAATAATTTTTAAATGAGTGTTCAATGGAAATTTACCTAAAACATTTCCATTAGGTAAATCTCTATAATTAAGCCCAGACCTCGCAACTACATATTTTTGCTCGTAATGCTTGGGTGTATTTTTTCTTTTTTTCTTCTCAACTGAATCTTTTGGTTGTTCAATTAATACTTTTTGCTCCACTTGCTTTTCTGTTCCGCTCTTTTTTTGTCCACTTGACTTCTCTTTACAACTAAAAGTCAAAAGCAATATTGATAGAAGAAATAGTTGTAAATGATTTGTCATATTTATTTCGTTCGGTTTTTCAAAACGTTCTTGTGTATAATAAGATACGACCTTTCGGGACAAAAGTGTCCGCCAAGAGTAAAAGATAATCGAATGCAGAATTTTCCGGCAGGCAAATCCGACCGCAATTGATTATGCACGTTGTTTGTATACATATGTATTCTACATATTATTTTTAAGTATACATTTCAATATTTCGAAGTGAATCCTCAACATGCTTTTTATAATC
Organism: Flagellimonas oceani; assembly: GCF_011068285.1. Classification (NCBI taxonomy): domain Bacteria; kingdom Pseudomonadati; phylum Bacteroidota; class Flavobacteriia; order Flavobacteriales; family Flavobacteriaceae; genus Flagellimonas; species Flagellimonas oceani. The sequence continues at coordinate 2,184,477 of NZ_CP049616.1, forward strand.
GCTCATCGCGATTTTAGCACATTGTTGTATTTCAAGCTCGGTCAAAATCGAACTTTTAAGGATTTGATTTTTCGAATTCCAATGTGATCCATTTAGGTAATAATCGAAATATCGTTTAACCATAAATTCCTTTGCGTATTGATATATACTCGACCGAAGAATATTTTTTTCCTTAACTAAGTATTCGAATACTTTTATTTTATCTGATTTTGTTTGATAACACATTTCCAAACCTTTCGCTATTTCAAATTCTAAATCTTGGTTCTTCTCCCGTTGAATTAATAGATCTAGACAAAATTTAGAAAGGTTTTCACTCGTATTTGGAAAGGCGATGATTAGTTCCACTAGGTCTTTGTTATTTAGACCTTTATAATATTCTTTTGTTTTTTTTGTCAACAAAATATCATGTCGTTGTTTAAAGGTGTCTCTCAGCTTTTTCAACATTCCAGTCATGGTTGTTTATGTAGGCCAGCGTATTTGTATATGATACGTTGTGGGTTTTGGTTAATTAATTTCGTTTAATCTTTTGTTTATTTTGCGCCGAGACTCTGTTTATAGCAACTGCGCCACAATGTTTAATATACTGTGTTGTGGTGTCGTTTTTTTTATTATTTAGCTTTCAATTGTTATTTTTTCTATTTCGCCTTTTTCGTTCAAAACCACTACTAAAATTTGGTCTGAATACTCATCAAAAACTTTATAGTCCAAAACGGCAAAAGAACTTGGTGAATCGGGATATATTCCAACCCTTTTAAGTTTAGTTGCGTTTAATAGTCGTAATTCTATTAGTAGACTTTGATCAGCGTCATTTAAATAATTATTTAATTGTTGAAAGTCATATTCTTGGATGTAGAAATTAAAATAGTCTTGGACCATTCCATCTTCTGAGATGTAATTTCGAAATTTATTCTGATTTTGTTTATCGATAGATTCTAAACTTTCTAAAATACTCCGAACATTACTTAAAGTTTTGCGATTTATTTTATCAAGTTCAAAGTTTAGGTCAATTGATACATTATTGTTATTAATCTTTATGTTTTCAATTTCATAGTCCCGAGCATTGGATAATGTAATTGTTCCGAAATATGGAAGTTCTTCGGTTTTGTTTTTACAACCAAAAAATGAGAACATAATTGCAATTATTAAAATTTGTTTCAAAATGTCTGTCTTAAATGCACCACAACTAGGTTATATGGATGTAAAATACATTTATATACTCCTAAAATGGAATAAAATCGATGAATTTGATTATTTCTTACTAAAAAGCTTTACTTATCGCCCATCGTTTCAACCAATTTCCTCATATCTTCACCGACTTTCTTTTCCAAGACCCTTGCATAAATTTGGGTGGTGGTAAGTTTGGTGTGACCGAGCATTTTGGACACAGTTTCAATTGGAACTCCATTGGATAGTGTTACCGTTGTTGCAAAAGTGTGTCTCGCCGTGTGGAATGTCACCTTCTTGTTTATCCCACAAGCTTTGCAGATTTCCTTTAGGTAATAATTGACCTTCTGATTACTGTAAACAGGCAATAGGACTTTTGTTATTCTCCTTTCGGCAGAATCTTCATATTTCTTGATGATATCCTTTGCTTGCGGCAGTAACGGGATTTTGAGTTTCTCGTCTGTCTTTATCCTTTTTGTAAACAACCAGTCGTTACCGTCTATTCCCTTAAGAACATGGTCAGGTGTCAATGCCTTCAAATCAATGTAGGATAGGCCAGTATAGCACGAGAAAAGAAACACATTCTTGCATTTCTCAACCCCCTCCTTTGTGAACGTGGTTTCTTCTATCAATCTCAATTCACGCTTAGTTAAATATTCCCGTTCGGTTTTCTCAAAACGCAGTTTATAGTTTTCAAAAGGGTCTTTTGTTATCCAATCCAACCGAACGGCCAACCTCGACATTTTCTTTAGCCGTTCCATATGTTTCATGGCCCCGTTGTTGGTGCATTTGGTCCGTGTAGATGGTCTGTACTTTCTTAGATACTGTTCAAAGTCGGAAATAAAACGATAATTCAATTTTTTGAGCTTTATATCCTCCATCCCATATTCCTCTTTTAAAAATAGGCCTACACATCGTTCTGTGATGTGGTAATTCTTTCTGGTTCCCGGACGTAAAGAAGTGTGCATGGTTCCATTGTGGTAGGCAATCAATTGTTTCAATGTTTTTCCGCCCTCATCTTCCCCAAAAAATCTTGCTTTGATGTATAATGGAGTGATTACTTTTTCTTCTGCCATCATCAATCTATGGGCCTCATGTAGTCCTGTATAAATTTGGTCCAGGTACTTGTTCAGGGAAATCACATAACTGGAAAAACCCTTGCCCCTTTTACGGTTATTGTCCCATAAATTGGCTTTTATCTCCCGATTTATGCTAAAATCGGTACGCTCACCATCGATGGTGATCCTACAATAGACAATCCGGTTCTCGGATTGCACCTTGTGCTTTCTAGTAAAGAAATTAATTGTTAAACGATTGTTTTTCTGCATGTTGCAACGTTTTAAACTGTTAATACTGCGAAAGTCAAAACACAAGCAAAATGCTTCATGAAGTCATCTAAAATTACAACATAAAGTGTAATAGTCTGCTCCCGATAAGAACACCCTTGATATGATTTTAGATGGTTTTAATTGATTTTAGATGATATGCCCAAAAACACAAAACACTGAAAATCATAAGATTAACAGTGTTTTGATTTTACTTAAACAAGGTAAGTCGGGATGACTGACCTCTTGACGAGGTGCTAACCCATTAATATCCAGAATATTATGTCGATTTTCCCAAAATAGGACATCCCATAGGACATCTTCGTGTGAAATAATGATTTTCACAACGTAAATATCGATATTTAAAATCAAACCACACCATCTTGTTTTATTTAATTTTAAATCAAAATAGACAAAGGAATTTTTGTGAGTTCAAAAGCTCATCACAAACAAGTTAAGCATCTATTCGGCCTATCGACAAGCAGATATAATAAGAACTTTGATTGTCAATTTTAACCTAGCCGTATAAATTACAAGATTTAGATTTTTGCCACCGGTGTTCCAGCCAAGCCATTACTGGTCCACCTTACATGATGGACACGATCGAGTTTAGAGATTTTGATTGCAGTGATACCTGAATCTTGTGATGTTTTCAATACTACCAATGACCATGCCTATACCGAAGTTGTGTAGAAAAATCCAATAAACTTATACAACCCGAATAGGATTAAGGTAACCCCCAATCCTATTCGAACCTTTTAATATATTCTTCTGGACGTTCCTTTTATTTCTTGGTCAAATGATATCCAGCCGATTCAACAGCAGAAGTGATTTCCTCTTCCGTGGCACTTGTGGTCTGTACGATCAACAATTTGTCTTGGGAGGCAAAGTCAACAGACCAATCGGTCACGCCATCCACCTTATCCAAAAATGGTTTTACGGTATTGGCACACCCACTGCACTTAATATTTGATTTGAATTGTAATGTACTCATGTTCATCGATTTTAAATTAGAAAATTACTATAGTTTAATCGTTTTAAGCCTCAAACTGTTCAATACGACCGATACACTGCTAAAAGCCATAGCGGCACCAGCGATCATCGGGTCCAACAAAAATCCATTGATCGGATACAGCAGCCCTGCAGCTATAGGAATTCCAATGATATTGTATATAAAGGCCCAAAAAAGATTTTGCCTTATACCTATAACGGTCTTATGGGAGAGCTTCAGCGCTTTGGGAATCGCATTTAAATCAGAGGTGATCAGGGTCATTTTCGCGACATCCATGGCTATGTCGGACCCTTTGCCCATGGCGATGCTGACATCTGCTTGGGCAAGTGCCTGCGAATCATTGATACCATCGCCCACCATGGCGACCACCTTTCCACTTTCTTGAAGCCTTTTTACAAAATCAGCTTTCTCTGATGGGAGCACTTCGGCTTCATAGCTTTTGATACCCACCTGTTGTGATACGGCTTCAGCTGTCATCTTGTTATCACCGGTCATCATGTAAACTTCCATACCATTCCCCTGCATTTCCCGTATGGCTTCCTTTGAGGACTTTTTTATGCTATCCATAATGGCCAAAATCGCCTTTACCTTGCCTCCACCGCCAAAGTATATGACCGTTTTGGCCTCCTGCTCTAACCCTTCGACCATGTGCCCCAGGTTGTCATCCATGGCGATTCCTTTTTCGACCATCAACTTATGATTGCCCACAAGGTATTGGGTTCCATCCAATGCCTCAGCTCGAACACCTTTTCCTGTAATACTATTGAAGTTCAAAATTTCGATCGGATTTACCTTTCTATTTTTTAAAAAGGAGACCACGGCTTCAGCCAAGGGATGTTCGGACTGTCCTTCCATGGCATATAAAATTTGCTCCAGGCCCCTGTGATCGGTCACATGGTCCGCAAAGACCATATCGGTCACCACTGGCTTTCCTTCTGTTATGGTTCCCGTTTTATCCAGGACAATGGCATTTACTTTGTAACCCAACTCCAAACTTTCCGCATCTTTGATGAGGATATTGTGTTCGGCCCCCTTGCCGATTCCCACCATGATGGCTGTGGGGGTTGCCAAACCCAGCGCACAAGGACAAGCTATTACCAATACGGCAACTGCGGTCAACAGTGCATGGGTAAAAGCGTCCTCACCTCCCAGGAACATCCAGGTGATAAATGTCACCACTGAAATCGTCATTACCACGGGAACAAAAATACCGGCAATCCTGTCCACCAATTTTTGTACGGGCGCCTTGCTCCCCTGTGCTTCCTGCACCATCTTGATGATCTGGGACAAAAGGGTCTCCCCTCCCACCCGGTCAGCTACAAACTGAAAGCTTCCTTTTTGGTTTACGGTACCGGCAAAAACTTTTTCACCCTTTGTCTTTTCTACAGGGACGGGTTCGCCCGTGATCATACTTTCATCAACATAGGAACTTCCTTTGGACACTGTTCCATCCACAGGGATTTTCTCTCCCGGTCTGACCAATATCGTTTGACCTACCTTGACCGAAGAAATAGAGATTTCCCTTTCCTCCCCATCTTCTATCACCTTTAAGGTCTTGGGCTGCAACCCTATCAATTTCTTTATGGCGGAGGATGTATTTGATTTCGCCTTTTCTTCCAATAATTTCCCCAATGAAATAAAGGTGATGATCACTGTGGCCGCCTCATAATATACATGGGGTTCCATGCCTTTACTGAGCCAAAATTCAGGAAAAAAGGTATTGAATGCACTGAACAAAAAGGCAATGCCCGTACTGAGTGCGACCAAGGTATCCATATTGGCCTTACCGAATCTGGCCTGTTTGAAGGCATTTATGAAAAAGCTTCGGCCAAACCAGAACAGGATAGGAACGGCAAGTACCAACGAAATCCACCTACCCGGGACCCAATCCATAAAAAACATCCCAAGAAGGAAAATGGGAAGTGTCAAAATAGCGGACCAAAGGGTTCGCTTTTTTATGGATACATAATGCTTTTTCGAAAGCTCTTCCTGTACTTCGGTAGGATCCTCGGCATCCACAATTATATTATAACCGATTTGACGTACCGCATTTTGAAGATCGCTTAGGTCCATAGCACTGTCATACTCCACAAGGACCGTACTGTTGGCAAAGTTGACACTGGCATTGTAGACCCCTTCGGTATGGCCCAGCATGGATTCCACGCTGGATGCACAGGCAGCACAGGTCATTCCAGTGACCGGGAAAGATTTTTTTGACACCGTCTTCGCTTTCCTTTCGGTGTCCTCAATAATATCGATTGCATCCATTTTCTACTCCAATTTGTATGGTACAAATTTCAGAATAGACCTAAAATGGACTGTTACGTTATTTACTGAAAGAGTTGTAGAATTTTCCGAAAAATCAACTTTTATCTTTCCTCGTCAAGTACTTATAATTGGTGAGTGGTTTATAGAATTCGGCAACATCTATGAAATCAGGTTCGCCCACGTCAATCTTTTTTGGAGAATTTGCCCCGATCAGTTTAGAATATATTCGATAGGACAAACCATTGTAGTGAACTTGGGGCAAAACAAGAATATTGGTAGTAAATAATCGCCTCTCATTCGGCCAGATTCTTTGTTTCTTCCCTAAGAGATCCCTCGAATTTAGGAATAGGCCGCTTTTCTTTTCCTGCTTCGGTTTCCACTATTCCATTTTCCTTGATGTCGTTTATCAACCACTGCATTTCCATTATCTCCCTGCGTTGTGCCTTGATAATTTCATTGGCAAGCTCCCGTACCCTGACATCTTTTATTTGAGAACGTTCACTGGTCAAAATAGCAATGGAATGATGGGGTATCATTCCTTCCATGTAGTCGACTCCTGAAACGGTAACCTGACTCCTGACCAGCCATATCCCACCTGCAATCAACAAAACACCCAAGGCTAATATTGACATGTTCTTGCGTCGGTCTTTATACATCTGTAGCATATATAGCAGCATAATAATGATCATCGATCCCCCCATGATCAAAGTCATGAAAAATCTAGTCTCACTATACCAAAAATGATCAATGATTTGATATGAGTGGGTGTACATTAAAAAAAACATGGCGACCATTGAAGTACCAATCATCGCAAAAAACTTTAAATAATTATTGGATTTCCTTTGACTATCTTCCATTGTGCAAATTTTATCTGGTTATTGTGATTATTCCTTGACTTTCGAGTATTGAATTGTTCCATTCCAATTGTAGGCCTGACAATTTACCTGTTCCAGTTATCGTATATCGGTTCAATTGGCTTTGTTCATCGCTTGTATTTTATATTGACCCCCCTTATTTTCCAATGCCTTTTGTAGCTTTTCAAGGGGGACCTCAAATTGCGACTCCACTGTAGCTTCTGCGTTTTTTAGATCGACCGCTACATCGGCTACACCGGCCACATTGAAAAGAGCTTCTTCAACGTGCCCCCTACAGCCATCACAAGTCATTCCTTCTATTTGGTATCTTCTTTTCATGTTGTGATCATTTTTTATTTTAACAATTTTACACCTAGAATCAACAATGTTGGTTCCAACACGTATGGGAAAAGTAACACTTTCTGTATAAGGGCGTTGTTTGAAAAAAAACAAACCTTGACCCATTTGCGAAGAAAGGTGTTTTTTAAATAGCGTTTAGGAGGCTGGTTCCTTGGAAAGGTATTGCGCCCTTAATGGTAGAGGTTAAATATCATCAAGCGATATTCTATTTTGTATGGCACTTTTCTTAAATTGTGTAGGTGTCATTCCAGTAACTTTTTTAAATTGGTTGCTTAAATAGGCAACGCTGCTATAGTCCAATTGAAACGCTATTTCCTTTAAGCCCAATTCGTCATAAACAAGAAACTCTTTGATCTTTTCAATCTTTTGGTTGATGATATATTGCTCCAAGGTAATGCTTTCCACCGCGGAAAACAGCGAACTAAGATACTTATAGTCAAGATGCAATCCATCGGAAAGGTATTCGGGCCATTTGACCTTTTCCATGGGTCCGGTGTAGTGTATCGCCTCAATCACTAGGTTTTTGATCTGTTCTATCAACTGACCTTTACGATCGTTGATGATCGTAAATCCAATTTTCTCAAGTCGTTCGTTGAGACCTTCCCGTTTTTCAGGCGTGATTTTCCCATTGAGGGTTATTTCACCCAACGACACATTCATATAGGGAATGCCCTCATCGTCCAAAATACCTTTGACGGCCATGATGCATCTCGGACAGACCATGTTTTTGATGTACAACACATCTTTCGATTTACTGGACCCAACTTCCATATCATGCAGTGAATTTCCACAGGGCCTTCAAAAAAATGACGACCACTGCCAATATAACGATCAATATCAAGGCCAATATGCCAAGGATTTTCATTCTTTTTTCCTTTCTATTCTTGGCCGGGTCCCGTTTCCTTTTCGCCAGCCCCCTTTTTTTCTTTCGTCTTTGCCTCCTAAGTTCGCTCATTTTTCCCAAAATGGTTCAACTGGCACAATAGTCAACTATTTGCTCCTAACAGGAGTCCTTTGCCAAATAAGTATGTCAATGTGTTTGAACTATCGCCTTTTCCATAATTTTCTGATCGTTGGTGAGCTGACATACCACAACAAGAATCCACTCAAAACGGTAATCAATCCCATCAGGGAAAAAATCCGTAAAACCATGGTGTTAAAATCGTCCCGTCCCTCATAGTCCATGGTATGGGTCATCCACAAAAAATCGAACCATCTCCAGGACCGATGCCTTACACGTTGAAACGACCCATCGGTCTCTGAGACATACGCTTTAAGGTTTTCATCCGTTTCATAGGTGATCACATAGGCCGGTAATGGACGTCCACGATACTCGTGCTGCCCACCTGTTTGGGTGAGTCTTTCAACACTTTTGACCTTAAGTTCGGGCAACATATACTGTGAAGCAACGGCCAAGGCCTGTTGTTCATCGATACCCTTTTTGATCTCCCCCGTTTGTGCATCCATCAAAACCTCACCATTGATCCAATAATAGGGACTTCCCCCTATATTTCTCATTTCCAAAGATTTGATTTTAACGTTCCCGTGTCCATTGGGAGCAATTAAATTCCCAAATTCTGACTGGTCCGGATGCTCCTTGATGAATTGATCTCCATGGATCTCGTCAATGTCCGTCCAACTAAAATATAGTCCACTGATGGTCCACATTAGGAACTGGATCCCAATAAATAGGCCAAGATATCTATGTATCTTTCTGACCTTCATCGATGTTTTTCTTCCGACCATTAGTTCTTCCCGTTGTTCCGTGAGGAGTTATGCATCTTTACAATTTTCCAATCCCCATCCGTTTTTTTAAGGATGGTGGTGGCAACCCCTTTTCTGCTGATCGTTTTGCCCTCACCTCCATTTTCCGATTTTAGGCCAATGGTATAGACATAGCTTTCCGTAGTAAAGGCAAAGGGTAGCTCCACCTTCACTTCAATGGTATAATCCGAGAACTTAAAACTGTTGAAATGTCCAAGTTCTGGACCTATATGATGGTCGTGATAATGTTGATAGGTGCCTTCCACGCCCCCGGATTCAAAAACTTCGGAATCTTCCGCAAAAAGCTCCAAGGTACCTTCCGTGGTCAAGTTTTGCAGTGCTTCTTTATAGCTTTCCAATATCCTCAGCACAGCGGCCCTGTCCTGGTCTAGGTTTTCCTTGTTAGGGTTTGTTTGGCCAAAGCTTGTCCCTGTGAGAAATACGGCCATTAGAAAAATCTGTAAAGTAATACGTTTCATTGGTTTGTTTTAACATTGTTTAGGTTAGTATATATTGTATGATAAAGGCTCCCAGGACAATCGAAATGACGATCCCATACAGGATATGGGCCAACCATTTTTTTAAAATGGCCTTTTTCGGCTGCACAGGTCCATTGTCACGACAACAATCTTTCATCCTTTTTTTCCATTAGTGCCTGACAAGGGAAGGGAACGATTAACTAACTAACTCACCAACCAATCAACTTTGGGTGTTCCCCTCCCTTTCAGGACTTTATTTCCTCATTCATAGTAACCGGACATGACCAACAACAATAGCAATATCGTTTGTCCCGGTTTTAGGGTAATTTCCATGTCATTTTCAATTATCCAATTCTTCCATTAGATCATTTACCAAGGTCAATATCCGTTCTTTCTCTTCCACCGATAATTTTGCATCCTTATGGATCAGGGTATAGGAAGATAGGGGCATCTTATCGTCTTCGATCTGACTTGCGATGGACTTTAGTTTGCTCCTTTTTCTTCGATCCGAATAGTCGCCCCATTCATTGAAATTGAGTTCTTCCTTTCCCTCTTTTATGTGTTCTTCCAAAAACCAGGCGATGGGTTGGACCTTATTGTACCACGGGTATTGGGTGTTGTTACTGTGGCAATCATAGCAAGATACCCGCAAATCGTGTTCGATATCCTTGGCAACCTGGTTCACCGACATGAAGTCCGTATCGGGAACCACATCGCTCAAGTTGGGATCTGTGGGCACAAACTGGATGCCCACAAATCCCAACAGCACTACCAATACTATGATTTTCAGTACTTTCATTTAATTGATTTCCTTTTGCACCTTACCACAGGTCAACATCTTACTTCCAAAAAATGGATTCTGGATTTCGCTACTTGCGCTGAGCCACGTTCCTCCTTGGTTGTTGTTGTACATGGGGCAGAATTGTTGGTACAAGGTTTTGGAAGTCCCGGTTATGGCAATAAAATCGACCATATCCTTGCCCAGTCCCTCAAAGTGTTCCCGTTGGTGACCGATATCACTTTTGGCGATATGCTCCCCATGTTCCTTGGCCACTTCAATGATATCGGACAGCTCCTTCTGTTGCTGTTCATCGTATACGCTGATATCAAAGCTGCCCAAGGCACTGGCCAAGGCTTGGCCCGATTTGGCCGCTTCATCCTTATTGTCCGCCACCAGGGCATCCTTCAGTTGGAGGTAGCTATCGATCACAGATGTGCCCTGTGCATCGGACGAACCCATATCATGGTCCATGGTCCCGTGGTCCATTTCCCCCGCAGAGCTCTCATGGTGATGGCCCTCTTCCGTTCCCATCTCCATATGGGCTCCTTCCTTGTCATTTGTTTCCTTCTTACCGTCCTTACAGGAAATCACGGTAACGGTCAATAGCGCAATGGCAATTGTACTTAATGTAACTGTTGTTCTTTTCATTGTAATTGATTTTAAGATTAATTCCTGATTTTGATTGCCCGGGGTCGGCATATTTGTATTATCCCCCATTATTGTTACTATTTTAATTTTTTCATCTAATTTTCCATTTCTCCCACGCAAGCACTCTACCCTTATTCTTCCTCGACCGTACGCTTTTTCCCCAAAAACAATCGTTCCCCGAAAAAAATAAGCACCATCAATACCAGGGCAACAATGACCACCAAAAGATCAATACCGGCCTTTGACCAAATAAAGGCGCCCAACACCAGTACATCCAGCACAAGGGCCGTAATGAGGATAATGGGATTTGCACCGATTTCCTTTCGTAGATTGTTTAGGACCCCCCAATGGATCCCGATATCCATGATCAAATAAAAGATGGCCCCCAATGCAGCGATCCGGCTCAGATCGAACAACATGGTGAGCCCTATGGCAATCACCACGGTATACACCAACATATGTTTCTGTATGTCCCCGGGAATCCCAAAATGTCGATGTGGTATCAATTCCTTTTCAGTGAGCATGGTGGTCATCCGGGAAACGGCAAAAATGCTGGCAACGACCCCGGAAACGGTGGATATGATCGCCAGACCAACGGTGAACCAGACCCCATATTTTCCAAAAGCGGGTCTGGATGCCTCGGCCAGCGAATAGTCCTTGGCCGCAATGATTTCCTGGATGGAAAGATTGGAAGAGACCGCAAATGCCACCATGAGATAGACCAGGGTACATATCACCAAAGAAATGACAATGGCCCGTCCCACGTTACGTTTGGGATCGACGATCTCATCCCCACTATTGGTAATGGTGGTAAAACCCTTATAGGCCAATATCGACAGTGCCAATGCCCCCAAATAATCCACCAGGGAATGCTCGGTCAAGGACTGGGAAGGAACGACCTGATCAAAGGTAAATCCAGCTGCCCAAAGGCCACCAATGGCAAAAACCGCTATCCCGCCGATTTTTAGTATGGCCATGACCAAGGACGATCCCCCGATAGCTTTGTTTCCCATCACATTGACAATAAAGGCTGTGATCAACAACAATACCCCAAGGATCGGGGGCCAGAATCCTTTCGACTCCACATCAAAAAGCTCCAATACGTAGGTCCCGAACGTCCGGGCCACCAAACTCTCATTGATGACCATGGAAAGGGCCATCAGCAGTGCACCGGTAGCGGTCCAGGCCGTTTTACCGTAAACCTTTTTGAGGTACATGCCAATGCCCCCGGCAGAGGGGTAGGTATTGGACATTTTGACATAGGTGTAGGAACTGAAACCTGAGATGACTGCCCCGATTAAAAAAGCAAAGGGAAACCATTGGCCGGAGAGTTCGGCAACCTGACCCAAGAGCGCAAAAATTCCCGCACCGATCATCACACCGGTTCCCAAAGCAATGGTATTGGTCAGACTCAGGCTATTTTTTTTGTATTCTGCCATTTAAAAACGGGCTAGCAGGCCTCCGCCCCAACCATATCGGTTGTTGTAATTGGCCTGGATTGAAAAATTACGTGAAAGGATATAGGAGGCCCCTACCAGCCATTGGGTCTCACTTTCATAGGATGAATTCCCCAAATCGTTGACCCATCCAAAATCGGCCCGAAATTCATATTCCCCCTCGAGGAAAATCCTGGGAAAAAGCAATAGTTCCCTATCCAACCTTATTCTTGGACGCAGCTGGTGGTCCATACTCACATCCATATTAAAGCGGTATGGGGTAAAATACTTGACCCCTATCAGTCCCACTGTATTGAAACGGTCATAGGAATCAGGGATGGAGGTTTCCGTGTTTACCCCTGCATAGACCCGTACCCAGTCATTGAGATACCTGTTATAATTGACTTCCACCTCGGCATTTTGGTCGTAGTCAAATTCTGCCCGTACCCCAAATTCATTCCTGATATTACTTGAAACAAGGAAGAGTTCATTAAAATTGGAACCCAATCTGGCAGCACCCCAAGCATAATAATGGTCAGTTTCATCTACCAACTTTTGAACAGGAAAATCCTTCATCCTCAGATCCCTTGGGGTATCATAACTGAAAACCCTGGCCATGCCCCCCATCATGTGGTAGAGGATATGACAGTGGAAAAACCAATCCCCGTACTCTTCATTATAAAATTCGATGACCACTTTCTGCATGGGCGGCACATTGACCGTATGTTTCAAGGGTGACTTTTCACCATTCTCATTGATGACCCTGAAATAATGCCCATGGAGGTGCATCGGATGGTGCATCATGGTCAGGTTGTTGAGGGTGATCCGGGTTACTTCCCCACCTTTGATCTTGATCTTATCGGTTTCTGAAAGTGGCACACCGTTCATACTCCAGATATACCGTTGCATATTTCCCGTCAGGTTCAACAGAATGTCATTGACGGGCAGATCGGCATTATAGGTAGTACTTTCCTTTGCTTTTAAGAAGTCATAGTTGAAATACGTTTTACGGGTATCGTAATCAAAAGCTGAAGTGTCTTTCTGCATCATTGGCATAGTCTGAACCATAGGGTTTTCCATCTTGTCCTTATGTCCGGTGGATTTCATTGACGTTGAATCCTTTTCCATTCCTGCCATATCCCCCATCTTTTTATCCATCTCCATGTGCCTATGATCTTCATTCGCATTCATAGGCCTTTTATCATCCATCTTCGCAATGGGTTTATCCTTTTGACCGCTCATTTCGGTCTTATCCATCGACATCCCATTGTGCATACCCATATCCATGCTGCCATCCTTCATGTCCATCTGCATCCCATACTTTTGCATCAAATATTCGGGTGTATTTTTCTTCTTGTTGCCGGCCATTGCCGGAGCTCCCATTTTCATGTCCATTTGGGCCATTTGTTTCATCATCGCCACTTTGTCGGGCCTATCGATGGTCGTTGCGGGAAAAAGCGTTCCCTGCCCTAAATGCAACGAGGTATGCCCGGAGCCGTCCTGTGCCGTGGCCGTTACCTCCAAAGTGCCTTCAGGAACGGTCACGATGACATCATAGGTCTCGGCAATGCCAAAAAGAAAACGACTTTTGGAAACAGGCTCCACATCGACACCATCCCCGGAAACCACCATGGGGTTACCGCCACCGAAATCCATCCAATAATAGGTGGAGGCAGAGGCATTGACGAACCGGAGCCGCACTTTTTCCCCTGGTTTGAAATCAGGGTATTCGGCCAATGTTTTCCCATTGGTCAAAAATGCGGGGTAGTAGATATCCGCAATATCCGCTCCTTCCATACGATCTCGCCAAAATTTGAGTTGTGCACCTAGTGCACCTTCCTTGATGACCCTGCTCAAGGGCACCGCGGTCCCTTTTTTGACCTGGTACCACTCGTTTCCCCGTTTAAGGTTTCGGAGCACGTTCATGGCCTTTTCGTTCGTCCAATCGGAGAGCACCACGACCAAATCCTTATCGTAGTCCAACGTCTTTTCCTTGGGATGGATCAGTATCGAGCCATACACCCCCTTTTGCTCTTGCAGCATGGTGTGGGAATGGTACCAATAGGTACCTGATTGGTTGATCGGAATCCGATATTGGAAAGTTGTGCCAGGTTCTATGGGCGGTGTGGTCAAATAGGGAACCCCGTCATAAAAATTGGGCAAGATCAATCCATGCCAGTGTACGGAGGTTTCCACATCCATCTTATTGGTCACGTTGATCAGGGCGAAGTCACCCTCGTTGAATTCCAAGACCGGTCCCGGAATACTCCCATTGATGGTCATTGCATCGGCAGTGACCCCACCGAGGGTCAATTTGTTCTGTTCCAGTACAAGATTGTATTCCCGAACGGGTCTACCTTCCTCTTTTCTGTCCTCACCATTTGTCCCCACTTGCCCAAAAACATGGGTCGTCAAGGCAGTTAGGACAAAAAACAAGATTTTAGATTTCAATATTTTCATCATTCATTCATTTACATTTGTTCAATTACATTTCATCGGTGATTTCACCGCAGGTCAACATAGCCTCTCCGAAATAGGGGTTTGTGATCTCTTTGGTCGTACTCAACCAATAGGCACCTTTGTTGTTATCGGCCATCGGGCAAAACTGTTCGTATATCTTTTGATCCACCCCAAAAAGCTTGATACCATTGGATAAATGGGCGGACAGCTGTTTAAAATGGTTGCGTTGCACCTTGACATCCGATATCTTTGAAATGGAATTCGCCGAACTGGAGATTTCCTTCGATATCGTCATCCAATGGCCGTGCGCCTTCTTGTCCGTCAATTGTTTCATATCCACATGTTCCAAGGCCGACAACACTTTTTTTGCAGCGGCATTTGCCTTGGTACCATTATCATTGACAAGGGCATCCTTTAACTCCAAGTAGGCGCTCAACACCTGTTTTAATTGGTTTTTAAAAGTCGCTGTCGCCGTCATTCGCTGGTTCATATCAGAATGGTCTGTTTTGTTTTCCAAGCCGGGATCCCCCATATCCATTTCCGAATGATCGCTACCGCCTGTACCCTTGTCATCCCCCATCTTCATGCCTCCGTGGTTATGTCCCGTCATGGCGGGCCCACCTTCAGGATTCATCATGCTCGGTTTCCCGGCCAATTGGGCCGCCGCGTCGATACTAAAGGTCCCGTTTACCGCGATCTCATCCCCTTCTTGCAGCCCCTCCTTGACAATGAAACCATTTCCCAACGATGGTCCCAAGGTGACATCGCGCAACACAAAATTCACCCCATTGGATGTGGTATTCTTGATGTATACCACAGAACGTTCCCCGGTCCACATCACTGCCGACTTAGGAATGGTTATCGCTTCTGATGCAATGGGCTGTTTTGCTTTTACGGTTCCGGAAGCGAACATTTCCGGCTTTAACCTTAAACCGGTGTTCCCGATCTCGATTCTGGCCTTGGCAACCCTTGTCATGGGATTGATCACCGGGTCGATATAGGAAATCCTGCCTTTGAAATTTTCGCCCGGGAGGGAGGGTATGGTAAAGACCACTTCGTCGCCTTTCCTTACCCAGGGCATGTCGGACTCATAAATATCGAACAATACCCAAACGCTGTTCAGGTTGGCAATTTGATATAATGCCTTGCCCTTGTTGACATAGTCGCCAAGGTTTACCATTTTTTCGGTAACGTAGCCTGAAACATCGGCATGTATCGGCAATTCCTCCTTAACGGTCCCGGATTGAAGTATCTGTGCGATTTGGTTGTCGGAAAGCTTCCAGTTTTTTAATTTTTCCTTGGCGGCATTAAAAAACTGCGGTTGGGTGTCCGCTACCTTTCTTGCTTCAAAAAGTTCCTCTTGGGCAGTGACCAGGTCAGGGGAATAAATATAGGCGATGATCTGCCCCTGTTTGATGTACTCCCCTGTAAAATTGACCATTAGCCGTTCCACCCTCCCGGGAATATGGGAAGATTGGGAATAGATCGATCGTTCATCCGCTTCCACCTTTCCATTAAGATCGATCAATTTGACCGGGGCGGTCTTGCCCACGATTTCCGTAGTGACATTGGCAAGCTGCATGGCGGTTTTCGACATGCTAACGGCCATGGGGTCCAGTTCCGAACCGTTGTCATTTTCCAAAGGGATCAAGTCCATCCCACAAATGGGACAATCTCCCGGTTCCGTCTGTCTGATCTGGGGATGCATGGAGCAGGTCCAAATGGTTTCTCCCGATACTTCCGAAGTATGTTGGTGTTCCTCTGTGGCATTGCCCTTGGAGCCCCCGAACAATAGCCATCCCAGCAAAAGTCCAAGAACCAAGGTGGACAAGGCTATTTTTACTATTTTTTGTGTTTCTGATTTCATCTGATTATTTTTTTGCCGTGATATAGTTAAACTTGGCCAACGCTATTTCATATTGCGTCAATGCGCTTATTTTCAATTTAGTATACTTCAACAATTGTTGCTGCATTCGTAACACCTCCTCGAAGTCCTTCCCGGAATTCCCATAGGCTGTGAACAACAGATTGAGTGCTTGTTCCGATTCCATGATCTGTTCATCAAAGAGGGAAATCAAATCCGTCTGCTGCCTTATGTCAAAAACGGCCATTTCATAATTGGTCTTCAATGTATTGGTGACTTCCTTTTTTTGCAGTGCATAACTTTCCTGCATCAATTGGGCCTCCTTTTCGGCTGCCCTGTACTTACCCCTGAATAGGGGCAGGCTCAAGGTAACCATGGGCATCAATACATCCTTGCCATTATCGGGAACCACCATGTCGGTACGCTTATCAACCATTACATAGTCCAGTCCGATCCCAACTTTTGGCAAGCCTTGTTTAAGGGCTGCCCTTTCAGAGACCTCTGCTGCCTTGACCTTTAATTCCAGGGAATTCAAAAGCGGATGGTCCACCACCAAGGAATCTTTTGTGTAATCAATGGGCAGTACATTGACCCCAAAGGTCTCAGGGATGTTTATTTGTTCATCTTCCTTACGGTCCAATAGTTTATTGAAGGACGCCAAAAGGGGGATTTCCTTATGTTTAAGGATACCCAGATTCGTCCGGGCTTCCTTTAAAAGCACGTCCACCCTTAAGACATCGACCAATGATCCCAGGCCGTTTTTAAATTTCGTATTGGAAACCGTCTTGTAGGATTCCAGAATGGCGATGTTGTCCTCTTCGATCCGTACCCACTCCTTAAGTTCGTACAATGGAAAATAAGCTGCTGAAACCTCGTAATAAAGTTTGTTCCTGGCATCCAAAAAAGACTGGTACTTGGCCTCTGCCATAAGTGCAGCGGCATCACCTTGGGCCTTTAAGGTTCCAAACCAAGGAAACATCTGAGTCAGTGAAAACCTTGCCTTTTGGGGCCCTACCCGGGTTTCGACCGGGGAGATGAAGTACCCAAAGGACAGGTTTGGATCTGGTAAAGCCTTTACCTGCGGTACCTTTTGTAACGCCGCCTCAAAATCTTTGTACTGTGAAAGAAGCCCCGGGTTGTTCCCAGCAGCAATCTCAAAGTAGTCTTCCAAGGTCTGGCCATTGGATAGGATACTTGTCAAGATAAATATAATGGTCACTACCTTTTTCATTTTACTGTATTTTTTTCAATGCTTTGTTGCGATTTTTAATGACTGTTTCCCTCCAATAGGCTTGGAGTACCGGGACCACGAACATGGTCATGATCTGTATGGTCATTCCCCCAAAAGTCGGGATGGCCATGGGAATCATAATGTCGGCCCCTTTTCCGGTCGAGGTGAGTATTGGTAAAAGGGCGATAATGGCCACCGCTGCCGTCATCATGGCGGGACGCACCCTTTTTTTCCCGGCCTCCAAAACTGCCGCTCTCACATCCGGTACGGTTTGAGGGTTCTTTTCCTCGAAAACCTGGTGGATGTACGTACCCATGATGACACCATCATCGGTGGCAATACCGAAAAGCGCGATAAATCCTACCCAAACCGCAACGCTTAAGTTGATCGTGTGCATTTGGAACAGATCGCGCATGTTGACCCCTGCAATGGCAAAATTCATGAACCAATCCTGACCATAGAGCCAGAGCATTATGAAACCTCCCGCAAAAGCAACAAAAACGCCTGAAAAATGGATGGAGGATGCGATGACCGTCTTGAACTGAAAAAACAGGAGCAAGAAAATCACGATCAAACTGATCGGTATGACAATGGACAGTCTTTTCACTGCCCTGATTTGGTTCTCATAACTCCCAGAAAACTTATAGCTTATTCCGGCGGGAACCGTTAATTCCCCTGCATCGATTTTTTTCTGGATGGCTTCCTGGGCATCGTTCACCACATCGACTTCCGCAAAACCGTCCCGTTTATCAAAAAGCACATAGCCCACCAAAAAGGTGTTTTCGCTCTTGATGGCCTGAGGCCCGCGGACATATTCAAAATCCACCACTTGGGATAAGGGAATTTGCGCCCCTACCGGTGTGGGAATCAAAATTTTCTTCAACGATTCCGGGTCGTCCCTCAATTCCCTCGGGTAGCGCACCCGCACGGGAAAACGTTCCCTACCCTCAACGGTGGAGGTGATTTTCATCCCACCGATCGCTGTTTCGATGCTTTGCTGCACATCTTCAATGTTCAAACCATATCGGGATATCCCGTCCCTGTTGATATTGAGGTGCAAATAAGGTTTGCCGACTATTCTATCGGCGAATGCGGCTTCTGCCTTGACCGAGGGCACTTCCTTCAAGATACCTTCCAATTGCATCCCAAAATCCTCGATGGTCTTCAGATCGGGTCCAAAAACCTTGATCCCCATGGGAGCGCGCATTCCGGTCTGCAGCATCACCAACCGGGTTTCAATGGGCTGTAATTTGGGAGCAGAGGTTATGCCCGGGATTTTGGTGACCTTTACGATCTCATCCCAGATATCGTTGGGGGATTTGATATGGGGCCTCCAGTTTCGGAAAAACTCACCGTCCTCATCCACGATCAGGTCCTTCTCGGCAATCCCTCGCTGCAAGGCCTCCTCATTGGTCAAAGTGTCTTTATGCTGGGTAATGAACCTATCTTTTCGATCTACTTTATAACGGACCCTATGTCCGTCTTCATTCACAATGAATTCAGGTTTATAGTTGATGATGTTCTCATACATGGAAATGGGTGCAGGGTCCAGTGCGGATTCAACGCGACCGAGTTTACCGACAACCAAGTCCACTTCGGGTATGCTTCCCAAGAGCATATCCAACTGTCCAACCACCCTTTTGTTGTATTCCACCCCTGAATGCGGCATGGATGTCGGCATCAACAGGAACGAACCTTCATTGAGTGATGGCATGAACTCGGATCCTATTCCCGGGAATCTCTTGGAAGCTGCCTGCCATCCCGAGGTCTGTCTGACACTTTTCCAACCTACCGATTCAAAGCCTTTGGCCACGATTCCAAAGGTGCTATCGAACCCCAGCCAAACCAATACCCCAAAAAACAGGGTCACGAATGGGATGAGCATGAACTTTCCCTTGTTTTCCAGACACCACTTTAGGACCGGTGTATAGAAATGTACGATTCCCATCAAAGCGGCCAGGATAATGCCCACTAGAAACAACACAAAAAAGTAGTTGACCACAATACCGTTTTGGGGTCCCAAGGGCATCCATTCCTCGGTCAAGAAGAACGAGGCGATAAAAACGGTCAATCCCAAATTGATATAGTTGGGAAACGATTTATAGTGCTCCGGCCATTTGGGTTCCATCAAATTGTTCAACCCAATGAGTGAAATGACCAATGGCAACCACATCTGGGCATAGAATGCAAAGATAAGCCCGGTGGATATCAATAGAATGGACCAAAATCGTCGCACCCGTTTCTTGTCATAATCCACCCCCAGTACAAAATGGGCCAAGGCAGGCAGTACAACGATTCCCAGTACAAAGGCGCTCAACAGGGCGAAGGTCTTGGTAAAGGCCAGGGGTCTAAACAACTTCCCTTCTGCCGATTGCATGGCAAAGACAGGCACAAAGCTCACGACAGTGGTCGCCAATGCCGTGGTAATTGCCGAGGCCACTTCCACGGTGGCCCTATATATTACCTGAATGAGTTCCTTGCCCTTGGCACCATGGTTCTCGGGCATTTCCAAATGTCGGATAATGTTCTCGACGAACACGATCCCCACGTCCACCATCACCCCTATGGCAATGGCTATTCCGGAAAGCGCGACCACATTGGCATCTACCCCGGCATATTGCATGACAATAAAGGTCATTAGTACCCCGACGGGCAATAGACTGGATATGATCACAGAGGCCCTCAAGTTGAGGACAAGTACCAGTACAACGATGATGCTGATCAGTATTTCGTGCGACAGGGCATTTTCCAAAGTGCCTATGGTCTCGTGGATGAGCTGTGTCCGGTCATAAAATGGGATCACGGTCAATTGGCTTACCACACCATTGGCCAATGTCTTCTTGGGCAATCCGGGTGCGATTTCCTTGATCTTGTCCTTCACATTATTGATGACCGCCAAGGGATTGGAACCATAACGGGCGACCACTACGCCACCTACCACTTCGGCGCCCCCTTTATCTAGCACGCCCCTTCGTGTGGCCGGTCCCAAGCTGACCACCCCAATATCCTTGATCCGAACCGGGACATTGTCAAATACGGCAACCACGGCCTTTTCTATGTCTTCCGTATTTTTGACATACCCCAAGCCCCTGACCAAATATTCTGCTTGATTGACTTCAATGGTCTTGGCGCCCACATCCCTGTTCGACTTCCGTACGGCCTCCATGACCTTGTATAAGGGGATATTATAGGCCTTTAGGGCATCCGGATTTACATCCACTTGATATTCTTGGACATAACCCCCGATCGAAGCCACTTCGGACACCCCGTCCACGGCATTCAATCCATATTTCACATAAAAATCCTGGGCGGTCCGTATCTCGTGCAGATCCCATCCTCCCGTAGGGTTGCCATCCTTGTCCCTTCCTTCCAAGGTATACCAATATACCTGTCCCAATGCCGTGGCGTCGGGACCCAAAGTCGGGGTAACGCCATCGGGCAACAGACCCGTGGGAAGTGAATTCAATTTTTCCAGGATCCGGGAACGCGACCAATAAAATTCCACATCATCATCAAAAATGATATAGATACTGGAAAATCCAAAGATGGATGAACTACGGATTGTTTTCACTCCTGGAATCCCCAGTAAATAGGTCGTCATTGGATAAGAAATCTGATCCTCGATATCTTGTGGCGAACGTCCGGGCCATTGCGTGAAAACAATTTGCTGGTTTTCCCCAATATCGGGAATGGCATCCACGGGCACCGGGTCTTTGGGCAAAAAGCCCGTATTCCAATTGAAGGGGGAAGTGACAATCCCCCAGGTAACCAACATTATTAAAACGAGAACGGTCACCAGTTTGTTCTCTAAAAAGTATTTTATGATTTTATTGAGCATATCATGAGTTTATTGTGTTGGAAATAGTGAAATTGTTCCAAAGGCAATAAATACCTAGGGCCATGCCAAAAACCATAGCACGGCCAAACGTCATCGATATGCTCTTAAATAAGGAAAGTTTGATCAAGAATCTGAATATCCTTGACCAAAAGGGGCGGAGGGTAATGTACGACAGGAACTATATTTTCCTGTGATCCCTCAAAAAGATTGATGTAACTGTAGGTGAAGGCAATTAGGAACTGATGCTCCCCTATACTTACATTTTCAACTGAAAGTAGAAGATCTTCCTGCCCGAGGACAGAAAGTGTCTCATCTTCACAGCATCCATTTTTTTGCAGATTATGTTCATGCGAATCGGAAGCTTGTTGCACATCCATTCCACAGGATTCCGCTTTACCGAAGAAGGAAAAATCAACAAGATCCTCACCACAATAGTGTTGCCCCACCGCAAAGGAAAATGTGGAGGCCAGCACATTCAGTGCCATGAAACAAGATAATATTTTGAACCAAAATAGTTTCATATGCGATTACAAAACTACAATAATTTTAACAACCCTATTTTATTTAACATATTTTTTATGGCGATTTCATGTAAAATCCTTGCCATTCCACAGCCCTGAACCTAAGCAGGTCCCACAAAATCATCGGTTTGATTTTCAATTACATATAGTATGACAAAACGTTCCCTGGCCAGCAATGACATAACGGCTTTTTCAGGTCGGCCTTATGTCAGAAATGAAGGAAGGACGGGCTATGCTATTTTGTCTTCCATAGGGAATATATGGTATACCAATTTCTTAGGCCGGGCCACAAAGGTTGTCCCATACCACATCCTGTCGGTGGATCGGGCACATTGACCTTTAGCTTCACCTGTTGCCCAAGCAACAGAAATCGAATGGGCATATGAAGTTGTTCCACCCAATCCAAAACATGATGTCCATCATGTTTTTTCAGAAGTAGTTCCCATACTTTTGAAACAGGAACAATCCACATTATCAGAATACAAAAAACTACTAATGTATGAGTGAGTTAAGATCGAATTGATTTCAATATGTTTTATGATCGGTGTACTATTTTTTTTAATTTTAATAGGTGAAGCAAACCATATCGAAAATATTATCCCTGTTTCTAGCCTGTTCCGTATTGGTCAGTACGACTTCCTTTGCTTCCAACGCCCATTTTTGTTGTAACAAATTGGTCAGTTTTTCCGTGACAGGAAAGGCAAAACCCTGCGACCAAAAGCTTCAAAACCCCAAAAGCCCCTTAAGGAAGTGTTCTTTGGAGCAAAAGAATTGCTGTAGCACGGCTACTTATGCCAATTTCGGCAAGAATGACCTGATGGTTCGATCTTTTGACCTTGATTTCGATACACTCTTAGTTCCATATACCTCCATTTTTTACCATACCGATAGCTTTGGTGGGCTACAGGAAAGCATTGTTCCTTTTAAAGACTATATCCCCCCTTGGGTCGAACGAAACCTCCCTATCCTCCACAGGACTTTATTGATTTGATTTTTTTTTCCACCTTGGGCACTATGCCCTGGTTTGTCCCTTTGTAAGGACATTCGTCCTTTAAATGGCTGGGGCATTTTCAGGACAATACATTCTGATCTGTTGTAAAAACGACGATTTATCAATGGAGATTGTAACAACAAATGGTTATATCACAATAACCCAAAATCGAAACCCTATGAAAAATTATGATACCCTTTCAGAAGCCATATCCGATTTACAGGCAAAGGGCTATACCTATGATTTTAATCTCAAGCCCCATTGTCTGGAATGCGCTTCCCTTAAAATCGAAATTCGACCGGAGGACTTTAAGGTCGACCAGACCCATCGTTTTGAGGGGATGAGCAGCACCGATGACAACAGCGTGCTGTACGCCATATCCTCCAAGGATGGCATTAGGGGCATCCTGGTGGATGCCTATGGCGTCTATGCCGAAAACATTTCTGAAAAAATGAGAAAAAAATTACGATAACCCTTAAAAAGAACCGATGATGGAAAAGCACCAACACCACGACCATTCACGGATGAACCACGATAAGACCGACCACTCCAAAATGGACCATGGCCCTGGGGGCCATTCTGGGCACAACCCCGCACATGGCCAAATGGGTCATGACCACCACAAAATGATGATCGCCGACTTTCGAAAGCGATTTTGGACAACACTGGTACTCACCATACCCATTTTGTTCCTATCGCCCATGATCCAGGATTTTTTTGGGTATGAATACCTGCTTCCCGGTAACCCTTACTTTCTTTTCGGGCTTTCCACCATTGTATATTTCTATGGGGGATGGCCTTTTTTGAAAGGTTTTTGGTCAGAAATAAAACAGGGTGCACCGGGAATGATGACCTTGATCTCCATGGCCATTTCCGTAGCCTATTTCTATAGCACGGCCACCGTATTCGGACTGAAGGGCCAAGACTTTTTCTGGGAACTGTCCACCCTTATCGCCATCATGCTACTCGGGCATTGGATAGAGATGAAGAGCGTCCTTGGTGCCTCAAAAGCCTTACAGTTGTTGGTCAGCATGATGCCTGCCGAAGCACACCGTGTCAAAGGGGAAACCATAGAGGACATACCGTTGGAAGCGGTATTGAAAGATGACATCATACTGGTCAAGCCGGGGGAAAAGGTCCCAGCCGACGGTACCATCGTCGAAGGCAGCAGTTACCTGAACGAATCCATGCTCACGGGGGAATCGAAACCTGTAAAGAAAGAGGAAAAGGACAAGGTGATCGGCGGTTCTGTCAATGGCAACAGCACCTTAAAGATCAAAGTGGAGCACACGGGCAAGGATAGTTACCTCAACAAAGTGATCACGATGGTGGAAGAGGCCCAAAAGACCAAGTCCAAAATGCAGAACCTTTCCGATAGGGCCGCCAAATGGTTGACCTATATCGCCTTGGCCATTGGTTTTGGGACCCTGGCGGTATGGTTGGCCCTGGGTTTCCCCTTTGTTTATGCCCTGGAACGCATGGTGACCGTTATGGTCATTGCCTGTCCCCATGCCCTGGGTCTTGCCATCCCTTTGGTGGTGGCCATTTCCACCGCGGTATCCGCCCAAAACGGCCTATTGATCCGCAACAGGACCGCCTTTGAGGAATCCCGGAAGATATCGGCCTTGTTATTTGATAAAACGGGGACCCTGACCAAAGGTGATTTTGGCGTTACCCGAATCCAATCGGTCGATGACAACTATTCCCCGGATGAAGTCCTTCGCCTGGCAAGTGCCTTGGAACAAAGCTCGGAACACCCCATTGCCGTGGGTATCATCAAAAGGGCCCAAGAGGAAAAGGTCACCATTCCCAATCCCTCGAACTTTCATGCGATCACTGGAAAAGGGGTCGAGGCAACCGTGGAGGACAAACCGGTAAAAGTGGTCAGTCCCGGTTTTTTAAGGGACAACAACATTCCCATTCCCAAAGACGCCTATAGCGATGCCGCCGAAACCGTGGTATTTGTGTTGATCGAGGAAAAACTGGCCGGATACATTGCACTGGCCGATGAGATACGATCGGAATCCCAAGAGGCCATCCAAGTATTCAAGAAGAACGACATCAAGGTATTGATGGCCACTGGGGACAATGAAAAAACGGCCAGGGCCGTTAGCGAAAAACTCGGTTTGGATGGCTACTATGCCGAAGTGTTGCCCCACCAAAAAGTGGAAATAGTGGAAGAACTCCAACGTAAGGGCGAGTTCGTGGCCATGACCGGGGACGGTGTGAACGATGCCCCGGCCCTTGCAAAGGCCAATGTGGGCATTGCCGTTGGTTCCGGTACAGACGTTGCGGCGGAAACCGCCGACATCATCTTAGTCAACAGTAACCCCAAGGATATTGCCAATCTCATCCTGTTCGGCAAGGCCACCTACAACAAAATGATCCAGAACCTGATTTGGGCAACGGCCTACAATGTGGTCGCCATTCCGTTGGCCGCCGGTGTACTGTATTCCTCAGGGTTTGTCATGGGCCCTGCCGTCGGTGCTGTGTTCATGAGCCTGAGCACCATCATTGTGGCCATCAATGCGCAGTTGTTAAAACGTAAGATAGGAAGTAATCAGATCAAAGGATGATAGGCAAATAGAGCAATTTAGCATATAAAAGGGTGCATTCCCAATAGCAATACGGATTTTCAGTGTTCCCGCAATCCTATTAGGCCACTACGAAGAGAATACTGGATTCTGGTATTAATACTGCTGGAAGCCAGTTCCATTTTTCTTGAGGTGTGCCATTCCTAATTTATTTCCTTTCTTAGTAACCATTATAACCTTTGTTATGGCAAAATTTTGTTTTCATGTTAAAGTGTATACCCAAAAAGGGATTCCACTTCCCTTTATCGATAGGTCAATAGTTGAGCTCCAACCTTCTGCTTCCACGGCTTTCCAAGAGAATCAGTCTTAGATGCTCCTTAGGGGAAAGGATAAATTTGGGTAGCACAAGTACAAATCCTTGGGAAGTCCCGGTTTTAATGATTTTGGGCCGTTCAAAGATATAATGGGGTTCCAACTTGGTTTCTTGATACGAGGATCTCCGTTTCAAGCTGCCATTTATCCTTAGGGCCTCAAGGGTGCCTACTTCAAAATCAATGCCTGATCGGTTGCGCACCTCTACGACCATAAATACTTGAGCGTTTCGGTAGACCAACCTTTTCAACCGCAATCGGATTCCCTTTCTTCGTACCGATGCCAAGGCACCATTTCCATCACTTGATGGCAATCCACTTAAAAGAGGAAATCGAGCTGTGTGGGAAGCCAAGGAATCCCCTTTTTTACCAGGTAATTGCTGTACTGGACCAATGCTATGCGCCTTGTCCACAAAAAAATGGGTTTGGGCAACGTTTTCCCTATAGGCCACCTTAAATTCATATGCTTGTCCGTCCATGGTGACCACCAAAAGGTTGGTAATGGTGTTGGCTGTGGACTGCAATAGCCCAAAATATTGAGCTTCTTCCCGGTTATAGGTAAAGATCGCTTTAGTGTTTCCCGTTATAGCCTGTTTGATGGGACTGGAAAAAAAAAGGGCCACGTTCATTTGTGAATTGGCACGGATGGTATCCAGGGCCTTTTGGCCCGACACGGTGTGTCCATAGGCCATTAGCATTACTGCAATGATGACGTTTAGTGTTTTCATGATCTAGGTATTAAGAAGAATTGATAATGATCGGAAATCTGAACCTTAACGGTACGTTGATCGCGCTGAAATATGCGTTTGATCCCATTGAACTGGGGCACACCCGGCACATTGATCTCTCCAAGGCCCTCTTCCAAAGACCGATCCACCACTTCACCTCGCAGATGGTTCTTCACATAAATCCCTTCCTGTCCATCCTGGGCATCATAGGCTTGCATATCCATAAGGGTTGTCCCCAATCGGGTAAGTTCCACCATCACCCGGTTGGGCCTTATCTTTACAAAGCCATAGAGGCGGGTACCTCCTGGCACTCTGTTTCCATCCACAACATAGTCATGTGTGAGTCGCAAGTCCAAACGTTGTCCGTCCCGAAGGGTTTGATCTCCATCCACATACACCTTGGCCGCAGCGGCAGTTGGTAAATTTCCATCGGGACGGTTCCTTTTTGGATTGGAGGCAAAGAACAGTTGATGTGCAAGTCCCAGATCCGTTTCCGTCCTTGGGGAACCTATTGCCATGTTTTGGTCATCTTCCCTTACCTTTTTTACAACCTCCAACTGGGGCATTTCATCTACATCCGATACAGAAACTTTTTTCGCAGTAAAGACATTGGTATCAAAGACACTGTCTATGATCCGCTGCTTTTCATATTCCATATAATTTGGATTGAAATACCCTTTATCATCCACCATGTGGTCGGGATATACTTGGGGTGCCGTGGATTGTTTTTCCACCTTGATGGCTTCCACGGCTTCCAGTTTGGATTCAAATTCCACTGAAGTGTCCTCCAGATCCGGCATGGGGATCCTTCCCACATCAAGGCTTTCCTTTTTTGGCTTTCCAAAAGTGACGATACTATATATGGTGATAAAGAGTACCATACATACCAGTACCAGAACAAAAACTATTTTATTCTTCTGTGTTTTCATGAGTTTCAAGTTTACGAAGTGAGTTTTCAAAAAAATCAGTGATCAACAATCCATGTGGATTATGGGGGAAATTCCGTTCCACTTGGATCAGATGTCCCGAGGTCACCAGTTCATAGGTATCGGTGACGGTTCCCCGATTGATCCGTATATGCAATTGGGACCTAAAGGCAAAGGAAGTCCCATCCCAATCCAGCTCTGCATCGATTCTGATGACCTCTTGCACAAGGGAATATTGCAACAACCGGTTATAGAAACCGTCTGCCTTTTTCTGTTGGTAGACAGCACCCACGGAGGCATTACCCAACCAAAGGGCCCTCTCCATGTTCTTCTCATAACTGCCGGCATCCACCCCATAAAACCACCTATGAAACTGTTCCAAATGGGCCAGGGCCTCCACTTCCAGATGATCTCGTTGTTCGGCCCAGGAAAGCGGTATGACCTCCCCTTCCCCATTGACCACGAAGGCCCCGTTCAACGATTCACGGTATATCCTGCCCACTAGGACCATAGCAACCATACAGACCAAACCCGAGGCGATAACCACGGCAAGAACCACAAAACGGTTGAGCCGCAGCACATGAACAATACTTTTAAAAGGTGTTTTCATAGACTTCAATTTAACCGGTGAACAATCGAAGGGTAAAACTGGTCGCCCTTCGGTACAATTTAAATTTGAGCAAGACAATAAAGCCAATGGTCCCGAGTTCAATGATGGAGGCAAAGAATTCACTCCCAAAATCGAAACCAAAGAGGTTCCCCCAGAAGTTGGTAGTGATCTCCGTATAAAGGTTGTTGACGAAGACATTGACCAAAAAGAAGGCGGGAACCAGCATATATACTGCTGCATACAACTTAAAAAACTGATAGGCCAAGGGTCGAAACTTCTCAAAGACGGCCAAGCTGATGACCAAGGGAAAAAAGGCCTGTAGGATCCCCAATAGGAAATATCGCTCTGCAAGGAACAAAGGATAGATGAACAGGTCCATCAACCAAAGAATGACCCCGATGATAAAGGCCAAGACCTTTAATCCGTACAAAGGAGTGACCAAGGCCTCATACAACAGTGCCATGGCTTTCTTGGCGGCTTCCAAGGCACCCACATCCCGTTCCAGGTCCACATCCTGCAACTGTAATGGGAGGAGTGCCGGAGCCGTGTCCCGGTATTGGGCCTCAATGGCCACCAGGATCCCATCGAACACTCCCAATACCTCAGTGGAGAAAATGACCAAGAGCACCACCAAAAAATTCTTGGCCAGTTCCGTGGGGGTCAACCCCCAGGTATGGCCATCGGTGGAAGCTATTCCCTCATTGTATTTCTTCAAAATATTGATCAAAAAAAACAGTACGGCCAGGGTCTTCATCCCCACAATGGTATATTGGGAGAAATCACTGTCCTTGATGGTCTGGAAGACGGCATCCACATATTCCAATCCTATGCCCAAAAAGATTCCCGCCATCAGTATTCCGTTTCCCGATTATTGATGATGTCCTGCATCCTCCGAAAGGAAATGATCTCCCGATAGCGTCGGGTCTTGACCTCCAACTCGGCCACCATTTCCTGGGACTGCACTTTTTTTTCCATCAAAATGGCCGTGCGCTCCGCATCGGTCATTTTCAAAAAATCACTGGACAAAATCTGGTTCACAAAATCCAGATCATCGATGGCCGTATCCATGATCTGCTCAAAGGCTCTGGATACCTGTTCCACCTCCCCTGCCTTGATATAGGGTGAGTTCAGAATATCTCGAAGATCGTTCTGTACCGTTCGAAACAAAATCTCGTTGTTCCGTGCGAGTTCCCGCACCGCCTTCAATTGCTTGATGGTATTGTTGACCTTGACAATATTGTCTTTCTGCTCTTTCAAAAACTCCACGGTCTTCAACAGTTCCGTGGTCTGCTTGGCCGATTCCAACAGGGATTTGGTCATACTGATAAAGTTCGTATTGTCATACACCGGCATCCCTTGGCAGGCAGCGCCTGCGGGCAATAACAGGGCCAAGGACAGCGCTAAGATCCATAACCGGGGATTTTTCCATAAGGTTTGTTTCCAATCTATTCTCATATTATTTTCTTTTGTTGATTTATGAATTCCGTAATGGCCCGTTCCATATCCCCAAACTGGTCAAAGAGTTCCATGATCTGACCATGTTCCACCCCATCGGTGAGATAGGCCGCATAGACCTCTGGGGGCACCTCCAGGCGAAAGACATTGCTTTCCTTCCCGATCTTGATAAAGATTTCGGTGTATTTGCGTTCCCCTGTTAGGTTGTTTCTAAGGGACTTCAATTGATTGAGATCATGGTTGGAGAGGTGCAACCGTCTAACCAATTCATCATAGCCCTTCTCGTTCCGTAAACTGTACACGACCTGCGTATTCTCCAGGATACTTGCCGAAGTGGCATTTTCCGGTAATTGGTTGATGGATTGCAGGATGATACCAATGGCCCCGTTTTGCTTTCGGATGGCCTGGTAATAGAACTCCACACTCTCCAATACATGGGGAAATTTAAGCTGCTTGGCAAACTCATCGAAAAGAATAATGCCCCGTTCCGACCTGTTCCTCCAAATGGTGCGTTGGATGGCGGACTTGATCAATTTGAGCATTACGGACAGGATTTCCTTATTGTCTCGCACTTCGTCCAGTTCAAAGACAATCAGGCGCTTGTCCTCTATTTTATAGGTCTGGTCTTCTGCCACATGGAACAGAAAACTGTACAGTCCCCCATCCACATATTCGGAAAGAATGTGCAAAAATCCATAGACATTGAAATCGGATTCATGAACTCGGGTCTCCTCGATCAAGGTATCCTTGTGCTTATCCACAAATTGATATAGGGAAGCCAAGGAATGCCCCGCCCTGACAGCATCATAATAGTGCAACAACACTTTTTTCAAGGCCACTTCCTTGGATTTGGTCACCTGGTTTTCAGCCAAGAGCTCCAAAAGAAAGAGGGCCAGATCTTCCAGTCGTTCAGGGGTCAAATCGGACGGATCGGCGATATAAAAGGGATTAATACCCAAATTCTTGCCTTGCTCATAGCGAAGGACCACGTGATCATCGGGATACAATTGGGCAAATTTGGCATAAGAACCCCCTAAATCGATAATGACCAGTCGTACATCCGCCTCAAAGTATTGACGTAGGATATTATTGGCCAAGAAGGATTTCCCTTCTCCTGTCGGGGCAAAAATGGCAAAGTTCCGGGCCTTGATACGCCTTTTCCCCTCGTCCCATACATCCTTGACCACAGGAATATTGTACTGTCTATCATTAAAAACGATTCCTGTTTCATCAGAGCGATAATTGGTATTGTTGATATACAGACAAAGGGCTGCCTTCAGGTCCATCACAAAAAGATCTTCATTGGAAAAGTTGGAAGCATAACTGGGATAGGAGTTCAAAAAATAATGTTTGCGCTCCTCCCCTTGGGGATGATAGGGTCGTATATCCAGTTCCTTCAATTGCGCCTTGATGCCAGAAGCAATTCGCTTCAACACCCCAACTTCCGTATGCCAATAAACAATATTCACATGGCCACGAATTATTCGTGCGGTATCATCCCCATTGATCCTGTCCAAGATATGTTGGACCTTGTTGCGGACCACTTTGTTCTGGGAACCAAAATTGGAGCTCTTGGAGAGTTCCTCAATTTTTTTATCCAATAGTTTACGCCATTGATGGGTATGATCTAGATATAGGATTTGGTTGATGATATGGTTCTCCCCCAATTCCAGTCCCAGACCGTCCAAAAAACCTTTATGAAAACTGAATCCGTCCGAACTGAATTTCCCGTTGGGCACACTGCTTTGCACAGTTTCACCAAAACAACCTTCATTGCTGATCGCAATCACATCGAAATAATGGTCACCAATTTCGATGGGGCCTTTTCCTAGCAGGATATCCGTATCAAAATCAAGATTGAACCCATTGAAATAATCCTGGGTATGCTGTAATATTGGTTCAGGTTCCATGGGAACCATGGACACGCTTTTGGAGTTGTTGACATAGGATACCGCATCGTTGATGGCAGTAATAAATTCCGCTACCTGCACATCCAGTTTCCGATGCAATCCTTTCTCCACTTTTCGAAAGGGATTGACATATTTGGTGGCATTGAATGCCTTGTCAAGAGGAAGTATAAAGAAGAGATAACTCTGATGGCCCAAATGCTCCCTACCTACAAAATAATTATGGGTAGCCTTTGCCAGAAAGGTATCCCTTGGAAGATTTCTAGCATCATAGCCCTTCTTTTGATATATATCCTGCTTATGGATAACCGTACCCCCGGGCAAGGATTTAAAGGCTTGGAACCACATCCCATGCAGTTCCTCAAAATCAGTTTCAGAAAGGGAGTATATCTCAGGTAATTCCACTTGATAACACAACACCACATCGCCATTGCTCCCAAAGACCACATGGTTCTGGATATCCAGGATTGGGTGATATGCATTGAAATTGAGTTTAGACATAGTCAAAGGGATTCAATTGTTTTAGGCTTATGGTCTTGGGAAAGGTTTGCACTACCTTGAATTGGAAGGGTTTCTTCACCCACTGCAACAATGCCCCATAGAGCAGGGCATTGAAGAGCAGTAGGCACACGATGACACCAAAATGAAAAGAAAAAATGATGATCAAAAGCGAACCGATGGCAGCAACCATCATCAGGGCAAACAGGGAAATGGACAGTCCCATGATCATGGCCCGTTTTCGTATATTCCTATAGACCTCGAACTGTTTCATCAGACCACAATTCCGATGAGATAGGTAAAGATGCCCACAACGGCCCCGGCAATCAACACAAAGACCAAGACCCGGGTAATGCCCCTTTTTAGGTCAGCATTCTCCCCAAAGAAATGTCCGGCATTAAAAAGGAAGCCCACTAAAAAGATGACCCCCAATATGATGGGAAATATGGCCCGAATGGTATCTGAAATATCGTTGACCGAATCCTCGATGCCCCCAATCTGGGCCAAAACGGCACTGGAGGTAAAAAGCAATAATAAGGTGATAAAGAACGGTTTCCGCATATCGTAAACGTTTAAGGGTTAGACGATTAATGATATGTGAAAAGTACAGGAATATTCAGTTCAAATAACTGAATATCAAGTATTTGTGCATAAAATAAAATTTAAACTGAAATGCCATCAATTGGCTCCATTTAAAAACATTCAATATTTGGATTTTCATCTTATTGTGGACAAAATAAAATTTCAAAATATCCAGAATTGGAAAAAACTACAGTATTAAGGCAAGCAAAGAAAAAATCTTAGTATTTTACGTGAGTAAATTCTCTCCCCCCAGTTTTGATAATTCATCATTAACCAACAAATACCAATAAATGCCATATCGTAACTTAATCATTCACAGTATCGAGAAAGAACAGTTCTCCGATACAGTTATTGTAGTAAAATCAAAATCGACCATTGATATTGATGATGAATCAATAGAAAAATTCTGCGACTCCCTGGTAGACAGCTACAGAAATGACAATAGAATAAGCAACACAAAGTTTAAGGAAAACAGCAGGTTCAAAGGAATGTATGATGGACTCAAAAAGTCAGAAAAGACTTTTGTTGAATGTACTTCAGAAATGGTTGATTCGATTGCTTCAATTTTGGAATTAACAAAAACAGCAAAAGGGGGGAAATTTGTGTTTATAGAGGCTCAACAAAATGGAAATGACTTTTTTTATGTGTTCCTCATTAGAGACACTACTGGTGGCCAAATCAAGTATTCATCGGAAAACTCAAAATATGTATTGAATTCTGTTGAATATGCTGATACAAACAATTTGGCTATGGCAGCCAGGGTCAACTATAACATATATAAGCTTAGTCAAAATGATGACCTTTTGAATTATCTCTCATTTACCTACAGTGGAAATAAACAAGATGGTGTTTCAGACTATTTTGCAAATTGGTTAGGTGCGTCTGAATTACATAAAAACAGTGAATATGCTATTCACTTGAGAAAGGCAATATTAAAAATCGGTGATTTTGATGAAGCGGAACACGCTGGTTCGGCCACTGAAAAACTCCAACTGGTTTTAAACTATGCTATGTCCAATGAAGATGACATTATTAATATCTATTCTTTGAGTGAACATCTCTATGGCCCGGACAATAGAAATCTTATACGAGATACATGTGATGAGAACAATTTTATATTTACGGAAAGGTTTAAGTTAATCACAACAAGTAAAAACTTGTTCAGGAATATATCTGTAAAAGTCGGTGAGATTAAGCTTCAGTTTCCAAGAATCTTTTTGGAAAACCAAACGGTGAAAGTTTCAAATGGTGTTGTTGTCATTGATGATTCAACCTTAGCGGAAAAAATAATTCAGGATTATGAATCCAAGAACGAAGCATGACGTTTTAGTCAAATTCTTTGAAAAAAATTCCTTTGAAATTCAGGAAGGGACAAATGAATTATTGGTTAATGGGTCTGAGGAAGTATTGAAAGGTTTATTGGCAAATTTCGAAGACCATGACTTTGATTCCTTATTTGCAAATACTGGGATTTCAGATACATTTCGATTGGTGGACGGGAACACAATATCTAATATATCAATATTTGATTCAAAGGATAGGTTTTCCAAATCGTTAAAGGCACTTGATCAAAAAAAAGATTATCTGATTTTCGATACGAAAACAAAAAGACATCTTTCATGGATTGAAAGTAAAGCCTATAAATCAAAAAATTGGGACAATGATGACTTTTTTTTTACCAACACTTTTGGATTCAAAACTTTTTTGGATAAATGGATTGAAATTGGCACCAATTCAAATACATCTGAGGATGATTTTACTTTCATTGACTATTACAATCTAGAAACAGGAATATTTTTATTGACCACCTTTACCCAAAAGATTCAATTTAAAATACCGTCAAATTTCTCCAATGATGATATAGATTTATCTGAAAGGGTCAATCTATTTGATGGTTGTTTCTCTGCCGATTCAAAATATCAATTTCCCAGATTCTTCAAAAAAAATCTTATTGACTATGTAAGCGGTACACCATTGGATAAAAGGCTTGAGTACGCTTTTAAAAATTTAGATAAAATATATGCTAATGCCCATCTAGACTTTCAAGTTTATCTCCATGGCATATCCATCGAAAATTTAAGAGAAGAATATGAAGATTTTAAAAGTGATTCATTGATGCCATTTGCGGAAATCACATCCAAGCTGACAATTAAAATTCTTTCCATTCCCATTGCATTTTCCGCAATTCTTTTTGGTTTAAGTAAAACCACAAATTCAGTATTCCAGATTGGACTCGTTTTTTCAATCCTAGTCTCCTCAATCATCTTAAACTTTTCATTGAAAAATCATTTTTTGGATTTAGAGTCCATATATAGGCTTTTTGGTAGAAAAGTCAAGAAAATAGGGGACCATAAGTTCTTTTGTGACAATGATACCGAAAAGGAAGAGATTAGGGTAATAGTTAAACATATTCAAGAAAAATTAAACTACGCCAAAAGGTATATCTGGTCATATTTCACGATTTCTTCGATATTGTTTTTATTTATTTGCACCTATTTGCTTTGGCCTTTAATTAAAACCATTAATTTTTCCTACCAATTGGATTTGCGTACGATTACACCAGAGAATTGGGCCATAATCTTTCAGCTTACTATATTTTTCGTCATTACTTCCTTCCAGGCAAATGGATTCATAAAAAACAACAAAAAACTAAAACGAATTAGGTCTGAATTTAATTTAGAGAATTTCTGAAAATCTAGACTCTATTTTCTTTTGTCCTTGCAATCCTTATCGAATCCTACAAGGTTGAAGAGTTCCCGCATTCTTGACCTTACCCTGTTTCCATATCTTGCTTCCAGTTCCTGTGCGTTGAGATTTGTAGTAGCGTGGCTCTTGATCTTATGGTCCGTGAACAGTTCATAACGAGACAATAGGATCTCCCCCAAGACATTACATTCTTTTCCAAAATGCACCCCATCGGGCTCCACGCCCAGATCATCAAAACAAAAGGATTGGGAATTCCCATAATCCCCAATGATTTTATATCCAAGATGATTAAATCCAAATACAATGTTTCGACAGGGGATGACCTCATAAGGCCGTTGGTGGGGCACGATGAACTTGAACAGTTTCATCAGACTGGTCTTTCCACAACCTACCGGTCCAGAGAGGAGTAGCCCCTTATCCACGTCGATTCCATATTGCTTACAACGCTCCCGATCCCTGATAAAATAAAGGCTGAGCTTGTACAGGATCTCCCGGTCCTCCCTATGGATCCTGAATTTATTGCCGAAAAGGATTTTTCCCTTGGCATCGAGATAGACCAAGATCTTCTCGAAATCGTATTTGATCTCCCTGCCCTTCAGGGAGCCCAGTTCATAACTTATGGCACCTTCAATGATGATATGTGGGGCCTTAAAATTCATAGCGGTTCGTCGTAGTCCTTTTCCTTGCTGGTCCGTAGGTTGTCCCAATATGGGACAGTAGGGGTGTGTTTGTTATTGTTTTCATCAACCTGTAACTCTTCCATTTTTATTTTTTTCCGTTTCTGCGCGTTTGTATTGTTTTTTATTGTTTGTATTTGTTTGTTTATAGGTACCAATGCTTGTCCATTGCTTGTCCCGATTTTGGTACGGTGCCGGTCCAGTGCTTGTCCAGTACTTGTCCCAAAATCGAACATCTTGATCCGGCTGCCCTTGTAGGGATTGTGGGATGGGGAATACAGAATATAGTTCCAATGGCTGAGCTCTCGGATGCAGCGGTGATAGGTCGATTTGGACCCGATTTTGGCATACGCCATGGCCTCTTCCCTACTGATATAGAAGTCGGCAACGAAATAATTTTGGTTCCACAATTGGAAGAGCCCGATATACAAACTGATATGGGTCGGGTTCAAACGGTTGTCCTTGGCAAATTGTGCAAACACCCCGTTCAGGTGTTTGATATAATTGACGTCCTCCACCCTAAATTCGGTTATGGACCTTGTTTTGTTCCAGCACCTCCATGATTTCGTGGTATTCGTAGTAAAGCACCCCACCTATCTTGGTATAGGGCAGGGTCCCATTGATCCTAAGGTTCTGAAGGGTACCTGGCGATATGCCCAAAAGGTCGCGTACTTCATTGGATTTAAGCCATTTTTTGCCCAGTTGTCCACTTTGGTCCTTCAATAATGCTTTGATGTCTTCCAAGAGTTCCACTTTGAACTCCATGAGATCTTCTGAGGTGATGATGGTCGCTCCCATAGTTTTTTGAGTTTTAAAAGAAGGACCATCCCATTACTATCATTTCATTTGATGGCCCTTCGATAGATTTGACTTTCAGGGACAAAACTCAAAAAAGTTTTTGGAAAAACTTCCCAAGTTGGTACCAAGGTGGGTGTTTTTTTCTACGCATAGGATTTGATGGTATTTGGTTCAATTTGAACAATGTACATCCAATAATGGGCTCATAAATCTCAAGATTATACCCTTATGGCCCATCAAAATGCAAATTCCCAAGTTGGTACCAACTTGGGAAAAATAAAGACTCACTCATCCAGGGAATCCATGCGTTGGTTGAGCATCTCAATGAGCTTGTCCAAGAAACGGGTCTTACTGGTCTTTCGGGACCGAATATCAATAAAAGTGTGGTAGTAATTCCCTAGGTCAACGTTATAAAAATGTTCAAAATGCGAGGCCAACTCCTTGATGTCAGTGGTACCGCTATTGATACATTTGCTGGATTGGAGTGCATATAATAGTTCGATCAGATCGGTCTTGTTGCCGGTCCAGAAGAGTTTTGAAGGTTTTTCCATGGTCATGTTCTTTTGGGGTTCTAAATTGTTTTGTAGGTCATCCACCTCTTTTCTCAGGTACACGATGAGCATGTCATAGGCCATGATCGTGGCCACGGTACCATCCTGACAGGTAGAAAACTGGTCATCGATCAAAAAGTGGAAGGATTCAAGGGGCAACCTGAGATCTCGGTTACCCCGAACAAAATACTGCTCGTCGAGGGACATGGCCCCACGACGGTAATAATTATAAAACTCCAGATTATCGTTAAAAAAGGTCTGGAACTTGTCGATCTGAAGTTGTAGGTACTTGATCTGTGCCGCATCATTTCCCCTAGGCCGCTTGCTCTCGATATTGAACAATTTGACATAATAGATCAGCTTGCTAAAGATTTGGGGCTTGACGTGCTTAAAGAAGTAGATTTCGTCCGCTTGGGTCTCGAAGGTCTTGCCGGTAATCTGTTTTTGGAGTTTACGGATGCTCTTCTCCACAAGTACGATACCCTTTTCCGCTTTGAAAAGAATATCCCCGTTCCCGCTTTCCAAGGCATCCAATTGGCCTTCAAATTCTGATAGCAGCTTTTGGTATTTCATGACGTTTTTCCATTAATGCTGGCCTTCCATGATTCCGAGCAATTCCAGGATGAAATTGTCATTGGTCTGGAGATAGGCATATTTTTTCTCGACCGTTGCACCGAGTTTCCGTTTCTCAAAGGCAGCGGTCAACCCAAAATCGATTTTGGGAATGCCCAATCCAATGGCCCGTTCAATGGTCCGGTAGAGCAATTGCCGATAAATGGCAAACTCTTCCAGACCGTCATAATCCATACCTACAAAAGCAGGGACATAGACCTGGTTCAAATTGGTATAACAGAACATTACACCCACTATCCTTTCAGGTTTATCCCATGAACAAAGGAGAATAAACTCCCACAAATGGTTTTCGTTCATCTTTTCAAACAGGGAGTCCGGAAAGGAAAAGGTATTGAGCCCCAAATTTCTGGACTGTACTTCCCCGAACAAGGATTTGACCTGTTCAATTTGATTTGTTGACATGGATGGGAGAACAACTGTCTTTGCCCTATCGAGATAGGGTTGGACATCCTTTCGAAAATGTCTTCTGTTTCTGGAGGACAACCTTTGCAAATAATCTTCCATGGAATCCACCTCGTCCAGGACAACATAACAGGCGTTGGGCATCTGCACCCTTAGAAATCCATGCCCGTAAAGCGGTTCGTTCCATGACGTATGTTCACCAAAGTCCCGTAGGACGGTCATCTTGGCACCTAACTGGAGTTCCAGTTTTTCCAAGGTTTCCAATAGGGTGTCCCTAGCCTCCATGCCCAACCTATGTGATGCATTCCAATAGAGGTGATTTCCTTCCGTGAACAGGCAACCCAGGGACAGGACCTTGGATGACAAATGGTAGGGATCGGTTTTCCTTTCCTCCTCAATAGCTGTAGAAATTTGTGCTTGTGCCAACATATCATCCTTCCAAAGGGAAAGGGTCACAAAAGTCATCAATACAGGTATCCCATCAGTATCCTTGATGACCACATATCGGAACAACCAGTTATGTTCCTTTCTTGGGTTACCCTGGAATACCTCTTCCAAAAACTTCAGCCCCTCCCAATCATAGACCCCTTGCCCACCTAAACTTTGGTTCCATGCCTCCTTTTCAACTTGGTCAATGGTATCGAATACTTCGATGGTAAGCTCAGAGGTTACTTTCGGCCCACTTAGGGTCTTTGGTTCCATTTTAAAGGCGTGGAATACCCTTTGGGCATCGGTCTGGGTATCTTCCAATGCCTTTGGAAAATGATATTCCATGGCTTCCACCAATGCTTTGATTTCCTTTTTTTGGTTATGCCTTGAAATCGTAATCCTTACACCAGTATTCTTTACAGGTACCGCAGGAAAGATCCCGAGGTTGACAAAGAAGCCCTCCCCCATCAAACGGTTCACAAAATTGTACCCGGTTTTGGGCATACCGGTCCCGATATAGAACACCGGGGATTCGTTCTGGTCAATCAGCGGTAATTCGGTAGCAGAGAGGCATGCATTGAAAAAGTCGATACGTTCCCTCAATTCTTGTTGTAGTCCATAAATCTCGGATGATAGGTGGATCTGTGCGGAGGCCATGGCCGCGGCTACAGAAGCGGGTTCCAACTGAGCCGAAAAGGTCAGGGGACCGCCAAAAGTCTTGATCTTATCGTACATCGAAGCATTGGAACAGGCCAGAACAGCCCCACTGGCCCCGAAGGTCTTGCTCAGTGTCCCGAACAAGAGTACATTTTCAGGCAAATCCCCTAATTGGTCCAATACATATCCGGTACCATTCCTACCCACCCAACTCATGCCATGTACATCATCAAAGTAAAAATGGAGCTGGGGATATCTCTCAGCTAGCCGCATCAGTTCTTTGACTGGGGCATAGTCCCCATACATGGAATAAATGCCATCGGCCATGTACCAGATTCTCCCCTTGGAATGCTGGTATTTTTTGATCTTGTCCTCCAACATCTCCAATTGGTTATGTCGGATCATCTCGATGGGCACACTCCGAGTCTTTAGCATTTTGGCCGCATTCTGTACACTCCAATGGACCTGATGGTCCAGAATGATCACATCATCATCGTCCACGGCACTGGGGATGACCCCTAGGTGCCCAAGGGTACTGTTTTTGGTAATGACAATGGGATAGCCGTACATTTCGGAAATCGAGTTTTCCAATTTCTCATATAACGGATTGGAGATATAGGATTTGGATAAGGGAAATTGTGTCCCATACCTATCAATGGCCTCCTTGGCGGCCTCCTTTAAGCGGGAATCCTGTTCCAGCCCTAAATAACCCGTGGTCCCAAAATGGTACAGTTCCTTCCCCTCTACCTCAATGGTCCTGCCCGAAAAGGATGCTCCCCCGGCATAGAGGTGTAATACCCCGGCGTTCTTGGCATCAGTAAATACCTCATGTACGGTGTTCAAAAAATTGTGGTGTTTGATCTTGGCCATTTTATTTGATTTAATTTGTGATAAAAAGAAACGGATTTTGTAAGTTGATAAAGCATACTTATTCTATTTAATCCTTTTCAGATAACAAATACTCCTTTTCAGATAACTAAAATCCTTTTATTAAGCTCAATAGCTCTCCTGTAAAAAAATCAATTGCAGTAATTTTGTAAATTGATTGCGCTAACCAGTTTTCCGGAGATGAAAAAAACACATGAAAACCGCTATGCCATATATCTGTTGACCGATGATCTTTTACATATCATTTACAAGAAAGTGCCTTGTATCAATGTTAAGGCAGCACAACTCATTGTCAAGGATCGGATGGAATTACAGGAAGGTAAAGTGATGCCTGTGCTCTGCGATATACGGGAGGTCCGGAATATCGATAAGGCCGCAAGGGACTATTTGGCTTTGGAAGGTTCCCTTTGGATCGAGAAACTGGCCTTTTTGATCGATCCACCGGTTACGGATATGATCAGCTCCATTTATCTGGACACCCATTCCCAAAAAGTGCCTACACGATCCTTTACCAAAAAATCGGAGGCCTTGGCCTACTTGGGAATTAAGGAAACCGATGATAACTAATCTATACTATAAAACAGGATGCCGAACAGCGATGACTTTAGGGTAAAACGGATACAGAGGATGCTCTTGGAAATGGCCAAGGGCAATTTCTTCTATTCCATTGAGCCTTCGGATAAAAATGACAATATTGCTTCTTTGGTGGTCATGCTGAACATGGTCAATGAGGAAATAGGGGCGGCCTTTATCCATCAAGGTTTTGCAAACGCGCACAACACCCCACAATGTGTCATCCAACTGTCCATGATCTTGGATGCGAATGGCCACATTGAACTGCTGACCAACGGCACATGCTCCCTATTGTCCTATCCCCCTAAGGATCTTTTCGGAAAACATATCACTGAATTCATGACCGAACGGTCCTGGGAAAGATGGACCAAGAAGATGGCCAAGCATTTGAAGCGGGAGCGGTCTGAAACGGTATTGTTCCTGGAATTCATTACGAACGATGGTCTTTTGCTGGCCAAGGATTGTCAAATATCGGTGTACCAGGCCTTGGATGGGAGCGGTCAAAAAATCCTGTTGAACTCCGTCTTCTTTTCCAAGGGGGAGCCTTTTGAAACGGGGCTGCCCAAAAATAAACTCAAAGTAACCAAGGGTATCAAGGAACATAAGGTCACGTTGACGCCAGAGGACATCCAAATCATCAGGGACGTCCATGATATGATCATCAACAACTTGGACAAGGACCTTCCCACCTTGCAGGATCTTGCCCGTCAGAAGGGCACCAATGAGTACAAACTGAAATATGGTTTCAAACAGATTTACGGGACGACCATTTTTAGATTTCTGATCAGGGAACGTCTTCGAATGGCAAGGACCCTGATCCAGCACAGCACCTTGACGATAAAGCAAATCATCCAAATGACCGGCTTTAAGAGCAAGACCCATTTTTCAAGGGCATTCAAGGACAAATATGGAATGTCCCCTACTGATTTAAGGTCATAAAAACCTTAAAATCATGTATTTACTCCGTTTCAGATAACAAATACTCCCTTAGAGATACATCAGACTCCCGAACTTTGTCATATCAAATCAAAAGATATGCAGCGTTCAAAAGACATCAGGTTTTGGCTCCCTTATTCGATCAGTGTACTCTGTGCCATTCTATTCATCTATGCCGCCACTAGCAAACTATGGGATTTCCAACAATTCAAGGTACAATTGGGCCAATCCCCTATCTTGACCGCTTATGCTGGATGGGTGGCCTGGTCGGTTCCTTTGATAGAATATATTTTGGCCATTCTCCTTTTCATGGACCGGTTCCGCCTATATGCGCTTTATGCCAGTTTGGGACTGATGACCATGTTCACCACTTACATTTTTTTAGTCCTAAATTTTAGTGATTACATCCCTTGTTCCTGTGGCGGTGTGTTGGAAGATCTGGGATGGACAGAGCATATCATATTCAATGTTTTCTTTATGTCCCTTTCCATACTGGCAATCTGGTATTGTGAGCAGACTACAATCCTAAAAACCCGAACATGTTAATACGCAATACCTATACTAAACTTATTGGAACAATCATCCTCTGTATTGGAATGGTGGTCATATTATTCCTCTCTTCGGAAAGACAGATACACCGCAACAATGCGTTTACAAGAAGATTTCCTCCCCACCCGGTCACCAAGGAATTTGATCTTGATATTGGCTATAATTCCTATTATATTGCTGGGTTTGACAAGAACTACTTATATCTTGGGAACCAAACCGCTCCTTGGCATATGCTCCAAGTAAATCTGGGGACAAAGGATACGGTCCACATCAGGTTGGAACCTAGGGACCGAAAGATCCAATACCGTTCCTTAAGGACAAGCGTCCTACCTCCTTATTTCTTTGTCATGGATGGTACCATGCCCTTTATCCTGAGGGGAAAAATCAACGAATGGAAGGCCGATCCATGGATGGAACGAACAGCATACTTCAACAGGGCAATCCCCATTGACAGCAATAGGGTCTTTATCCGGACCATCAATGCAAACAACCAAAAAACCACCTTGGGTATAATCAAAAAAACGGATAGTTTCCAAGTTCATTTGGATACCTCTTTATTGGAGTCACAGCTTGATGGTGTTTTCGATGTCGACGGAATGTTGGTCAACAGTGAAAACAACCAGACCTTGGGTTATGTGTATTACTACAGAAACCAATTTATCACCTTTGATTCCGAGCTAACCGGTCAAAAAAAGCAACGGACCATCGACACGGTACAGTACGCACAGCTTCAGGTTGCCTTGGCCAACAAAAAGGGGCAAATCCAGATGAAAGCCCCTCCCCTTACCATCAATACATCAGCAGTTCTTTCCAAGGAGTTGATGCTCATCCAATCGGATAGATTAGGCCGAAATGAGAGTAGGGAAATGCTGGACCAAGCCATTATCATTGATGCCTATAATTACCAAAAAAAAACCTATGAATTCAGTTTTTATCTATACCATATCCAAAAACACAAGGTCAGGGAATTTACGCTTCATGGTAACCTTGTGATTGCTTTGATCGATAATAAGGTTTCCGTTTACCGAACTTTGGAGCCCTATTTCACCAATTATATACCTGATAAAGCACAAAAAATAACTACCGGCCGGTAGCGGGGGAAGATCGAAAACCCATCAACAGAGTAGATCGTAACATTAAAATTCTACCATTATGAAAACAAGAGCAATCAAGTTTTTTATCCCGGCATTGGCCATTGTATTTGCCATAGCCGCCAGCGCCTTTACTGCCATGGATACCCAGGCAGATGAATTCACATTAATAGATGGTTATATCGAAACAGGTGACCCGCAGCAACCCTGTGAACTTGTAGAGGATGTGGACTGTCAATTGACCGGGAATCAAGACTGTACGTATTCGGTTTACCCTTACCCAGCTGTTTACCAGTTTGAAGGGGAAACCATGTGTACCAAACAATTAAGCAGGACCAGTCATTAAAAAAAGGGGGCTTCAAGAGAAGCCCCTTTTATTATTCTTCAATTGGAGCATTACACAAATAGTCCCTGCACATCATTAGGTGGCCTTGAGTCGAAGGATGTTGACTATGGTCCAAGCCCTTTAGGATTTTCTTAAGGAGCAATGGCTTCTTAGATCGAATACCCCCAAGGACATATTGCCCTTGCTGATAGCGATTATATCCAGACAACCCCCTAACCAAATCCCGTTTCGTTTGGAGTGCGGTCTCCATTTCCATCACATAACCCATTTGAAGTGCTTGTCTGTGTTTTTCAACAATGACCTCCTGTTGTTCCAACTCCTCAAAAAGTCCTTCTTGGATTTTGGACATCATTAATTCGGTCAAGCCTTCAAACCCATGTCCCTCTTCCATAAATTCCATTCGTTTCCA
The DNA here is from genome assembly GCF_011068285.1 of Flagellimonas oceani. NCBI lineage: Bacteria > Pseudomonadati > Bacteroidota > Flavobacteriia > Flavobacteriales > Flavobacteriaceae > Flagellimonas > Flagellimonas oceani. Next base: position 2,228,729 of record NZ_CP049616.1, read on the forward strand.
TCTGGCTGGTTCCATTAAATCCTTGAGAAGTCTCAATTGGTTTCCGAGCAATAGATTTTTGTCCTCGCTATTGTGCAGTCGCTCTTCATAAGAAGGTTTGGAAATCCATTTGGGTGCCTTAAAACCGTTTTCCAACAAAAAATCCAAAGCCTGTAACTGCTCTTCCATTGCAATGGGAACAAATAACGGTCCATTTTGGTTTCCATCCTTGTATTGCATGGAATATCCTCCTACCATGGACAATACATGGTACATCTGTTTGTACCAAAACTCCAGTGTCTTTTCATGCAATTGTTCCAAAAGTCCATCATCCCTAGGTCCTTGGGTGGTTTCAGGTATGATGTCCATGACCCGTTCGAGATTCTTAAGACCCAATGCCATGCTTTGTATTGGATCATTGTTATCTGCAACTTCTTCCGTACCCCCGGGTCCAAGGGGTGGATTGATCTTTACGGTAAAACGAAACCATGGAACGGAATCCTGAACCCTAATCAATCGTTCAAGATAGGGCAATTCTTCCCAAGGGTCCTTTGCATCTGGAATGGGCGTATACCCCCATTTGATCTGGTATAGGTCCATGGGACCGACCCGTTGCAACAACAAATCGGTCGATATGCCATCCTCCGGCTGCGCAATATGGTGGTGCCGGGAATAGCTCATGATGCTCGGTACGTGTGACATGCGCTGGAGCCATTGGGTGTCCCGCATCCTTACAAAGGGATAGGCATACTCCCCATAATTACCGTCCCTCAGACCAAGGGCATGACCCGTTTCATGGGCGGTCACGGATTGGATCAGTCTCCCCATAAGGTCATCCGGGAAAGGAAAACGTTGTGCCCGTTTGTCCAATGGAGCACACCGAACAAAATAATCCTGTGCAAGTCCCATAGGATTGGTCAAGTAAATATCCGCCTTGAGTATCTCCCCTGTTCGAAAATCGGTCACTTTCTGGCAATTTGAACCTCCACCCTCCTTACCTCGAATGTGCGATTTATCGACCCAATGTACCATGGAAATACCCATCTGTTGTCCAAAGTCTTCTTTTGTACCCTTTTCCAGCTCCCTTACCTCTATCGCATTGCTAAAACCGGCTTCCTTAAAGGCCGGGAGCCATTCCTCGATACCAGAGCGAACATAGGGCTTCCATTTATCCGGGATTTTTGGGTCCAAATAAAGGACAATGGGCTTTATCGGGGGTGAAATGACACTTTTCATGTCCTTTTTAACCAATCTCCATCGCGTGCTACTACCCTTTTCGGATTTCGTTGCCCAGTTAATCGAACTGAAAGTACCCTCACTTTCATACCCCATCCGGTGATCGAACAAACGGGGCCTCATGGGATCGGGTAATAGATACAGGCTGAAATCCGCATTCTCCGTGCTGTTATCACCTTGCCTTTCCATGGTTCGTACCGTCCGAACAATGACCTCTGCTTCCCTATGTTCAACAGCCTTGATAAAGGTTAGATTTCCCTTTATGGTCTCTTGGCTCTGTATATTCCAACGAATATATGTCTTGACAAACAGATCGGTGGCATCAATGGAAATGGTGCTTTCATCTGGATTCCCCTCCAGAATGGGAAAACGACCCAGCAATTGACGTTCTATACGTTGGTTCGTAAATAGTGGGGGAACCTGAATCCCCACCTCCGAAGGGACCAATCCCATGTACAACAGGAGGTGTCTCCCTTCCTTTGACCAAGTTACCTGGTGGAATCCTATCTCGTGGCGAACCAGGAGCATCGGGACGTCCATTAGCTGTTTATCCATCTCCAAAATCAAGCGGTCATCTTTCAAATGGCCCTTTAATACAAAGGTAGCCTGCCCCCAAAGGGGACAGGCAGCTAACCAAACAATACATGAAAACAAGAACCGCCGGTTCATGTGCCTTACCATATCAATACCCCTCATTTTGTGGTAAAAGGTTTGGGTTTTTCAACAATTCGTTCTCCGGTAGCGGCAATAGGATATCCGTACCGTCCCAATAGGGTTTGGTCATCGAAAGGATACCATTGGCCCTTCCCGTTCTTTTCAGGTCAAAAAAGCGATGGCCCTGTTCCGAAAAAAACTCGATTCTCCTTTCATGGTAAATGGCGCCCAAGAGGTCATCCCTTTCCATCATGGGAAGTGGGGGCAAATCGGCCCTTTCCCTTACTTTGTTCACATAGTAACTTCCTTCAACCAACGCTCCCAACTGTGCGTGGGCCTCTGCTGAGATCAAATAGGGCTCTGCCAATCTGAACAGAATGGAATATTCCATGGTTTCATCCGTGAGCCCATTATACCTGTATTTGAAAGGAAAATACCAAGTTTGACTGTCATCGGAAATAGATCCCACCCAATGCACATATCTTCCATCTCCGGCTTCAAAACTGTCCAAAAGTGCATTGCTCAATGCCGTGTATCTCGGTGGGGCATTGAAGGCTATGAAAGTGTTTCCTTCCTCAGTATTCTCCCCGGGAGCTCCGGCACCCAAATGCCATAGGGTTTCTTGGCTATCCTTTAAAAAAACACTTTCCAGCTCTTCCTCCAGCAAAAAGGGACCCTCAGAGATAACATACTCGGCCTCTTCCCTTGCCGATTCCCAATTTTCCATATAGAGGTATACCCTTGCCAAAAATGTTGTAGCGGTCCATTGATCGGGCCTGAATTGGTTACCCAAAGATCCTTGGTTGGCCAACAATTCCCTTGCTTTTCGTGCATCTTCCAAGATTCGTTCATAAACGGCATCACGTTCCATTCCAGATAACTTTAGGTTGGCCCTATAGTCCGTGTTATCGACATAGGGAATATCCCCGAACAAGTTCACCAAATAAAAGTGCAGGAATGCCCTCAGAAAGAAAGCTTCCCCCATGAATCGATCCTTTTCCATTTGCGACAATGAACTGGAATTTTCCACGCCCTCCAGAATGCTGTTGCAATCATAGATAAGTTTATAACTGGAATTCCATAGACCGTCCACACTACTGTCCCCTGGCAGCACGCTATTGTTGTAAAAATTGCGTGTTACCGGTTGGTTTTCACTCAAATGGTCCAATTCATCCGCATAATGTCCCAAGGCATACGAAATCCCCGACCCTGTGCCCGCGGTAAATGCTGACTCCCGAAGCCCTGTGTAGATATGGGCAAATACCCCATCTACCGTCGCCGCTTCCTCGAAGACATGCTCCCCTACCAATTGGTTCTTTGGGGGGGAGAGGTCCAAAAAATCCTCACAGGAGACCAACAAGGGAAAAATCAATAAAAGTTTTTTTAAATATGTTTTCATAATCCTAGTTAATGTTTGACAAATACTTAAAAATTCAACCTGGTCCCTATGGATAGCATCCGCAATGATGGGACCGCCAGCGGGTTCCTTGCTTCCGGATCGGTTCCCAGATAATTGGTCCAAGTGAAGAGATTTTGGCCTCTCAGGAAGAGGTCACAGGAAAACCCTTCTGTTGGCCGGCTGGCCAATTGATAGGATACCGATATATTTTGCAACCTGATGAAGGAGGCATCAGTGGCCACTGCGGTACTTTGTTGGTACAATTGAAAGGCCCTGTACGTATCCGGGGTACCCGAAGAGAACCGTTGGAAGTCCGTCACGTCCCCAACTTGTTGCCACCGCTGCAATACTACTTTGGGTTGATTGGCCATTACGCCAGGAGGTGCGGCACGGGACAGAAAATTAAGACCGGATTGTTTGGTGAACTGGAACAGACAATCCAATTCAAACCTCCCCAAGGAAACATGATTGGAAAGTCCACCATAGAACTTAGGGTCAAGATTTTTGATGATTGACCGGTCATTCAAGGAAGATATTGTCCCATCCCCATTGAAATCTTCAAAGGTATGTAGCCCCGTTTCGGTATCCACCCCGTTCCATTGGTACAACTTAACACTGTTCAAGGACTCTCCTACCACCAATTGATTGGCATAGGTGGACTCTTCCAGATTTGGAAAGGACACTAGCAGATTTTTGGGCAGTGTCAAGTTAAAGGAAGAGGTCCATTGGAATCTCTCCGATCGAGCATTGACCGTACTGAGCTCCAGTTCCCACCCCCGGTTTTCCACGGTGGCTTCCAAATTACCGTTGATGGAAGAAAATCCTGTGGTTGCAGGTAAAGGTATACCCACCAATTGGTTGGAGGAACGATTATTATAATAGCTCCCACTGATAAAGACACGGTCATGGAACCATCCCAGGTCCATGGATAGTTCCCACTTTCTGTTTTCCTCCCAATTATAGTCTGGATTGAACAACCTTGTTGGGTAGATTCCCAAGACCCCTTGATATTGATCCGATCCCATGGAATAGGTATCCAAATACTGGTAATCCCCTATCTGGTCGCTACCCGATGTCCCATAGCTGGCCCTTATTTTTCCAAAGCTTAGGTAGGGAACCTTCTGGACAATCCCTTCTTCCGAGAAGAGCCATGCGGCCCCGATGGCCCCAAAATTCCCAAAGCGTTTGTTGGGCCCGAATCGACTGGAACCATCCCTACGCCCGGTCAGGTTCAAGAAATATCTGTCCATAAGACCAAGATTGACCCTCCCATATAGGGCCTGATATCGGTATTGTTGTTCCTCGTCCGCCAAAAGTGATAATCTGGAAGCCGCAGAAAGGTTCTCGATCAGTTTATTGCTGGTGAACCCAAAACCATATTGGGAAAGGCGGTCTCCTTTTTGTTCTTGGAAGGTCGCTCCGACAAGGGCTCCCAATGTAACATCCCCGAACACGACCTTATAATCCAATTGGGGCTCCAAAATCCATGAAGTCCTTTTTCCTTGGTTGTGCAGCACACTGGAGTTTTCGGGGCCGGCTCCATAGACAGGATCATATCTTGTATGGGGATTGGTATTGATCTCCCGCAAGTGGTTTTCGGTATAGCCCAGATTTGTTTTTAACGTCAAGTCCTTGGTCAGTTCATAGCCCAATGTCAGGTTTCCGATCAAGGTCGAGGCATTGGATTCATATTTCCGTTCGAACCCGACCAAGGGATTGGTCCAAGTGGAGTTCTCCCAATTCAGGCTCCCGTCTTCAGTATAGGGCTCTGGACCGTTGGGCGGAACAAAATAGGCTTGCTGCACCAGTAGCCCATCCCCTGGAAGGTTGTTCCTGTTGGTGGTAAAACTGGTGGATAGCTGAAGGGACAATCTATCGTCCATGCCCTTGTGCCCTATATTGGCCGAAAAGGTCACCTTGTCATTTTTGTGGTCCCCGGGAAAAACACTGGTCTGCCCATGATAGTTCCCACTGACCAAAAACCGGGTCCGCACATCACCACCAGACACCGAAACCTGCGCATTGGTGAGATAGGATGTCCTGCCAAAGAACAGCTTTTGCCAGTCGGTCTCCCTGCCCTGGTCCCAGTTTCCATTGATATCATGGGCATTGGCTGGATAATTCTCCACCCCATCGTTGGCAAAGGCCTCCCTTCGCATGGCCAAATAGTCGGATGTGCCCATCAGGTCCAAGGTTCGGCTAACCTTTCCCATTCCCGTCAATAGATTGATCTCTACGCGTGTTTCACCTGTCTTTCCCCGCTTTGTGGTTATCAATACCACCCCATTGGCCCCTCGGGACCCATAAATGGCCGTTGCATCCGCGTCCTTGAGCACCTCGATGCTCTCGATATCCATTGGATTGATGTTGTTCAGTGGACTTATCGCACCTGAGGACAATGCCAGTGATGCCTGCCCCTCCCCTAGGCTTGTCGACGAATAGGGTACCCCATCCACAATATATAAGGGTTCATTGGCATCCGATCGGATGCTGTTCCGGCCCCGAATCTTGATGTTGAACTTGGCCCCCGGAAGGCCCGAAGTCTGTTGGACCTCTACGCCTGCCATCCGACCCTGCAAGGCCACCAAGGGATTTGATATGGGCTGTTTCTCAATGTCCACAGCGGTCACCTTTTCAATATTTCCCGTGTGTTCCCTTTCTGAGACAGTATAATATCCAGCATTCAGTACCACTTCCTTCAACACCGTGACATCCTCTTCCAATTGGACGATAACTTCCTCTCGACCAGCAATGGGAACAGTAAGGGATTTAAAGCCCACCATGGAAAAGATAATCACATCGGTAGGACCTGCATTGATAGAAAAGGAACCATCAAAATCTGATATGGTTCCGATATTCTTGGATTCCACCACAAGGTTTACCCCGGCCAAGGGATTCCCGGAGGTATCGGTCACGGTGCCGGAAACAGTGGCTTGTGGTGGTTCCAAGACTGTGCCCGCCTGTACATTGATTAAAAAGAATGGCATTAAAAAGACATATAGGAGCATGAACAGGGTCCCCCTGCACATGTATGATATTGATTGTTTCATAAAAATGAGTTCGTTTGATTTCTTTGTTAGTTATTCAACACACTACCCAAAAAGCCACGGAAAAGCCGTAACTTCCAGAAGGGCATCAAGGTTCGGACAAAGGCCGTCCTGTCCAAGGGGCAAAAGCCCGTGGAAATGGATTCCTTAACTAAAAAAAGACCATGATTTCGTGCTGGGTCGGTTACCAAAAAGTGTAGTCGTTAGTTGTGGGACTAAAGGATATCGTGAACCGAAAAATCAGTGTAACGGGTATCCCACAACCCTAGTCTTGGAATTATACGGGGTTCTTTGGCTTTTTCTTAAACAGGATATCGAATACTGAGTGCGATGTCCCAAAAACAGGACAATCACACAGAGTGAACCCCACATAAAAAAGTTGCCAAGTGTTTCCCATAACCTAAATGGTTAGGCGACACTTCAAAAAAATAAAGAAATCAAGCGCTAAGAAGAAAGTTGCAACGAACCAAAAACCAAAAAAGGCGCGGAACTCAACTTACTGCATTAGAGGCACTGGTATGCCCTGTGTACAGACAAGTGAGCCCACGCCCCGGGTCGTGAGCAATTACACTTATCATCTCGTACACATAAAAATTACCAGTTTTCTAATGCGAGATTCAAAGCGAATGCTTCTAATTTTTTCCTAGAAGAATCGCAAAATTACACTCTTTCTAAATAAGAGTTGATCAAATATAAAATATTTCAACGACATAAACGTCGTTGAAATCGTGTTTTTTATTCATTTCCTTTGATTAGATGATGAACGAGGCCAGAATTTTATATTATACCACTTCAACTGAAATGGTCCTAAAGGAGCTGAGAGCTGAGAAAGGGAAAAAACTCGGTTTCAAAAAGAGTGCATCCCAGTCTTTCGTTAATTCTGATTTCGAACAAAAATATAAGATTACCTTAAATATGGGAAGAATTGAATCTAATCCCAATTTTGAGTTGAAAACATTATTCTACCTATGCGATTATTTCGATATTTCAGTATTTGATTTCTTTAAAAGAGTACTTTCTAAGGATGAAAAGAAAATCAAAGAATTCCTTAGACTAAAAGAAGCTAGAAAAAGGCCAAGGAAAAAGGGAGGGTCAACAAAATAATAAATGTTTTACTTATATCAGTAGGACGATTCTATTCTCCGACAAACTTTTTCTGGAAATTTCTTACATTTAACATTCATCCCCCCCAAAAGTTATTGAATTTTACGGAAACTATGCTTTGCATTAAAATGCAAAAGTTGGGCATAGCCAATCAAATTGGCGAAATATGTTTAACAAATCTATGTATATGGTGGTAGTTCTATCAAGACTTTGCTAAACAATCACCCACTATGAAATAAAATGATTCAAACAGAACAAATACAACAAAGACGTGCAAGCTACCCCATGATAGAACTGCTTATTTTCTAAAACTTCCTCAAAAAACACCAATGATTGAAAACATTAAATTTAAAGAGGCCTCTAAAAATGAAATAACTCTCTACACCTTTTTAGGTGAATCTTTATGTGCCGTTCAAATTTTGGAGGACGCTCTAAGTCACTCCATAGTCTTAAAAAAAACAGAGCCTGACCAAAAGAAAGAAGCGGACGATCTTTTAAAAATACAACGGAAGTATACACTTGGCATGGCGATAAACATTATCAAAAAAGAATCGCTATTCTCTAAACCCTTGGAGATGGAATTGTCAAAACTTTTAACACAAAGAAACTGGCTTATTCATAAGAGCATTACAGAGAATAAAGATGATTTAAAATCAGATTCATACTTTGAAAAACTTTATGAAAGAATAAAAGCGATAACATTAAAAGCTCACAAATTGCAGGCTTCAATTGAACAAGATTTGATTGAATTTTCTGAGAAAAAGGGAATTGATATGTCCAAAGTCAAAAACGAAATGAAAAAGTATTATCAACTTTAATTAAAACCTTACCCTACAATTAAGTATTGTAGATAAAGACAATTAAAGTTTATATCGGTTGCTTTGATATTAAGGGCCTGGATGATTCTACATGACTAAATTTTCAACGACCAATATCCCTAGAAAATTCTTACATTTAGATTCTATTCTCCCCCCAAAGATTTATTGAATATATAGAAAGCTATGCTCTGCATTCAATTGCAAAACTTGTGCACAACATGACGAAATTGGTGACATAATCTCAAGAAAGTTGGGTATATAAGCTAGTTACCTGCAAGCTGAAAAAAATATGGCAAAAAGAGAAATTTCGAATTTAGATTTAAAGGTTCAGTTTACCAACGAATATTTAAGAAGCGGTGGACTCGAAAAAATATTTAACCCAAATCTTTTGCAGGACTTAATCGATATGGAATTTGACCATAACGGAAAAGCTAATCCTGAATCCGTTACACCAAGAGCAAATGCATTTATGATGGCACTTCTTGGTTCACAACTTCAACCACCTTACTATTCTAAAGACTTTATTTCTGAATATTCTTCTATACTTCAAAAATCAAAATGTTTTGACCAAATAAATATCGACACCACAGAACATTTTGATAAGATATATGATGAATACAAAGTTAAAGAAGATATGCTGTTTAGGGGTCAAAGAGAAGCAAGATGGAGACTTTATAGCAACCTTCAACGTTATTGGATTCTTCACAAATTACACGAAGAAGAAAATTCATTCGAAGAATTTTTAGATAAACTTGTAACTAACGGGAAAGTAGATTACGAAGAATATATAAAACAAATTCTGTCCGAACACAATATTGACAGTTTAAATGCAATTTCGATACTTGGTTTTCTACAACATCATAGTTGTCCAACTCCCTTACTAGATTGGACATACAAATTTCAAAACGCACTATTCTTTGGGTTAGATGGATTAGAACTAAATCAAGGAGCAAAAGAAATAGATGATTATTTTAGTTTGTTTTACATCGAAGAAGAGTATATGGGAGAAGGGGGAATGCGAAAATTAATGGACGGAAGTTTTGAAGATGTTGGTCAGTCCTTGACTTTAGAACTGATTGCTAAAATTGCCAAAGACGACAAACAAAGATTAGAAATGGAGGAACATTTTAAAGGTCGTAGTATAATTGACAAAAGCAAAGTATTTGGTTCAGGACTTGTGAAATTTGTAACAGAGATTAAGCATATGGTAAAAATTCCTTTGAGCTTTTTTAGTGATAAGGATGCTGAAAGTGGTTTTATATTTTCCTTAAACAATAGTAAAAACATTCAGAATCAAGTTGGTGTCTTTACTTGGAATGCTGACCCAATCAAACCATTGGAAATTGTTGGCAATGAGCAATATTTAGAAGCTAAAGAAGAAAATGAACCTGAAGAATATAGATTTTGCTGTTGCCTTAACATAAATAAGAAACTTGCAGACCATATTCGGAAAAGATTAGAATATGACGGAATTACAAGAGATTATATTTATCCAACACCAGAAATTAATACTTGGGACATTTATGAAAAATCAAGAACAAAAAACAGCAGGTAAGATGGCTATAAGTAATTGCTTGTTCTCGCCTACTTGTGAAAATCCTAAAGATTGGGGTGTCAAACTATGAAAAATTGGTTTGCCAAGAATATGATAAAGAAAGAGGTCAGGTTGCTTCTTTTGGGCATAGGACTTGTAATCATCTTTCAGAATCCTTTGGAAGACGTATTCAATTCATTAATAGTGAAGCCAATTCTTGGCCAAGTTCAATCCAACATTTTTATTGACCTTACACTACTTGGTTTTTTAATCTGGATGTGTTACGATATCCAGGGAAAATTCACCAAACTTACCGATTTGGGAAAGGGATATTCAGCTGTGTTGATCTTTGTACTGGGGATTTACATCTACTACCGATTTTTCTCGATTCGATATCAGTTTACCAGCCTTCATCTGATTTCGGAAATTGCTTATTTGGATATAGTCATGCTGTATTGCTTTTTGCTGGTGATTCTTAGGCCTATTAATCAAATGAAAGGCAAGAAGGGCCCTGAAGTCAGCCAATCTTCTGGATTGGTGGATGAACCCATAGATGATGAAGAGGAGGATGTATTGGAACGTATGCCCAAGGTCCGATTACTTGTTGATGAAATCGTTGCAGCTACAAATAAGAATTCCATAGCATTTGGGGTAACCGGTGAATGGGGATCCGGCAAGACCTCATTTTTGAATTTAGTTGAGCGTGAAATCAGCAAAAGGGATCAAAAGGATTTATTGGTATTAAATTTCAATCCATGGTTGAACTTGGGCACAAACACAATAATACAAGAGTTTTTTGAACTTCTTCGATTGAAAATTCGTCCCTACAGCTTTGATATCTATATGGATATGGGCAAGTACTCCAGAAACATTTTGAAATCAAGCCCAAGTTCCTTTTTTCAGTTTATAGGGCATCTTTTGGAATTCGGCAAAGACAATAGTGTCACGGAAGATTTTAAGCGGATCAACATTTCTTTGAAAAACTTGGGGAAAAAGTTTTTGATTGTGCTGGATGATATGGATCGGTTAAAGGCGGATGAAGTATTTGAGATATTGAAACTGATAAGAAACACTGCCAATTTTGACAACTTCATATATCTGGTTGCCTATGACAAGACCTATATTTCAGAATCCTTGAATAAAATTGGTATACCTAAAAACGATGCCTTCGCAGAAAAAATCTTTCTCAAGGAAGAGCACCTCTTACCAATTACGGAGGCCAAGATCAAGAAGTATCTCGCTGATCGGTTAAAGGAAGAACTTCCCTCAAAAAAACAAGAAATTGACAATTACTTTGGTTATTTAGTACGTTACTTGACCAGGGACAAAGGAAACTTTTGCCTAAAACATATCCGCGATGTAAAACGGTTTCTAAAAAATTTCCTTAGAGAGTACAAGGAAATGGAACAAGAAGTGGACTTTAAGGACTATCTCAACGTCAAACTTTTGAAATTCAAATTTTATGATGTGTACAGAATACTATTTTTGGATTCTTATTACTACCTACATCCTTCACAGAATACACACAGTGCCAGTGGGGTGGCCCGGGATGCCCTGTTATTGGCATATGAGGGCGAGAATAAGACCGGACTAGCCATCCGTTTTAGAAAATTCGAGGAATCAAGGTTGGGGATCCATGCAACACAGGTGCTCAATATGGGGGATGATTCCCTGAATGATTTAAAAAAGCTGGTATCCGACCTATTTACGAACAACACCTATGCATCGAAAAGCCATCTATCCATTGTTTTCCCCTCACACTATTATCGATATTTCCAGGATATGTTGCAAGAACACGAAATTTCAGAGGAGGTATTCAAATCTGAGATTGGAAAAGATTTGGACAGTATACAGGATGCAATTTCAAGATGGAACGGAGAAGGCAAGTTGGATGCGGTACGCGCACGGTTTTATGAGGTAAGTATCTATAATCTCCCGGATAGGGCGTCATTCGAAAAATTTATACGTGCAATCTTTTTTCTAGCCAGCATACCCATGGAAAAAGAGGAACACGCCATAGGGTTCTATGGCTATGATTTGGACAATTTAAGAAATGTGATTGGGGATTATGAAGAAAGAACTTCAAAGAAATTCTATAATGGAAAACGGGAAAGTTTAAAAGCGTTTACAATTGAGTTGCTCAACTTCGAAGATTACTCCTTGGAGTTTCGTGCCTGTTTGCTGAATAGATGGTACAGCTATTACCATGGGGATCAATGGATTCTCAGTAAACCGGAAATCAAAGCCTTGCTTATCGGAGCCTTTAAAAATTATACTCAGACAGTACGCTTCCCTGATGATGATGTTTGGAACTATTACGGATATTGCCTAGTCACAGAATGGGATCCCTCAGGTCCCAATTCACGAACGTCCAGAAGGGTTCGGTTTACTGAGGCTAATGACATTTTTATCGCTTTCATCAAGGATCATCTAGATCAATTTCTGATTAGGTTCATACAAACTCCCCATGGATTAACAGAGGCAAATAAATTAGGCATTGAAAGTATTGTAAACGATATATTTGGCAATAGATCCAACTTTATGTCATTTCTTGATGATATGAAAATGAAGAAGGATGAAGGACAATTAACTTCTGAATTTATCGATGAATTTCAAGAATTTGCAATGCAATTGGAAGCTTCTGGGAAAGATGGAATTGAGTTTGAATTTGAATTCCCTCCAGCCATGGAGGTTGTGGCATCCCAGGTATGGCGAAGGGCATAGTTATGAATCAATCGTTCTTTTGGACCATCAAAGTATGTGGCTGAAAGAATTAAACTAAAAAATGGAAAAATACAATATTGAACATTATACCAACCCGGAACTAAGTTACCACAATTCATTACTGGACAAGTTAAAGGTCGGCCACCTTATTTATAATATTCGGCAACAAAGAATAGTATTGGTGGACACAGCGGTTCTGGAGGAAATCCTTGAATATGAAAACAAAAAGGAGAAGACATCCGAACCTAATTTTGTCCCATTGTACCTAACCCATGAATGGTTGGTCAATGTCTTCAACTTTGAGGCAAAACATATGGACACAAATGGCATTACAGTTTATACCTCTGATCGTAATGGCATGAAAGTACACGGACAAAGAGGTCAGTTTTTTGTTGGAGTTACCATTAGGGAAAAAATCAATTCCAAAGGCTGGAAGGGCACCCATGCCAGCAAACCACCCATCTGTTTTGTCAATGAGCTAATGGACTATTGTTTTTTATTGAAACGTGATATGATTACCTTTAATGAGTATGATTTGGCTCAAATCAATATGTTGATGAAGTATAATCTTTAATGCTAATAAATTGCCTTTTATGAAGCCAATCACATTTCAATTTTTGGAACAATGCACTGAGGATGGATTTAATGATTCAGTGTTGTATTACGATGAAAACCTAAATTTATCCGTAGACCGTAAAACGGGATTGCCCGCTTTTGATGTGCTATCCATGGATACCAGCACTGGGACAAAAGATTATGTAGAAGTTTCCGATTCGGATGACTCCTTGAAGGCCTCCTATATGGACACTGCAACTCGTACCAATACGCAAATGGAATCCACGGATTTGGACAACAATTTGCACCACCTTATCCAAATGATGGATACTTCAACGGCCACAAGGACGTATGATGAGGCAGCAGATTCCGATGTTTGACAGGTATGATTCTTATTATAACCCATAGAACCGATTATACTACAGATTTCCTTATTAATAAATTAAACCAAAGGAATATTCCGTACCAAAGATTGAACTGTGAGGACTTGATTTCACAGGATTATGCCTTTGAAATTAACTATACCTTTAATTTCAACTTTAAAGGTTTCAAAACGTTCACGTCGGGTTGGTTCCGAAGAACAAAGCTCCCTCAAATCCAAGGTGTGTCCGAGGAAGAAAGGTTATATTTATTGGGGGAGTACGATGCACTTGTTCAAAATATAGTATCATCGATTGATTGTCAATGGTTAAGCGAACCCAGACACATCTATTTTGCAGAAAACAAAACAGTACAATTAAAGAAAGCCAAAGGTCTGGGATTTAATATCCCCCCGACCTTGATTACGAACAAAAGGGACATGGTCAAAACGTTTTATGATCAGCATGATGGAAGCATTGTCATCAAGCCAATTTCCAAAACGCGGATTGACTATCAGGACCAGCCAGGATTTATCTTTACAAATGTGGTTGGGGAGGATGTAATTAAAGACCTTGATTCGTTCGATATGAATCCTTGTATTCTCCAAAAAAACATACAAAAGGAATATGAAATTCGGGTCACTGTAGTAAAAGACAAGGTTTTTGCCGCCGCTGTTGATAGCCAAGAAGATGAGGCCACCAAGGTGGATTGGAGACGGAAAAAATTGGATTTCAGGGAAACTAGACTACCCAAAACAATAGAAAAGAAGTGTGTTCAACTGGTAAAGGAATGCAAATTGGGATTTGGGGCCATCGATATGATAAAGACAATGGAAAATGAATATTTTTTTCTAGAACTGAACCCTAATGGTCAATGGGCATGGATTGAATTGCAAACAGGCCAAAAAATATCCGAGGCAATAATAAATGGTCTGACTTAAATTATCCCATGAGTTTTTTCAAATTTCTTTTCTTACCCCGGCAATTGAAATCAAAAAAACCCTTTGATTATGATAAAAATGATTATCGGAATCTAAGGAGAGAGCAATTGGAGTTACATAAATCCTATCTAAAAGAAATGGAATCCGAGGAGAATTCAAGGTTGTTAATGATTGAAAATAAGACCGCACAATTGGTTTCGCAAACAGGGCTTGTATTTGCACTACTGAGTTTGTTCGTTCCCTTCATCGTTGAAACCGTTCTGAATGCACAAATTATTTTTCGGGTTGTTTTCATAATGTTGTTAATCATGTGCTTTCTGTGCTACATTTTAGCGATAATCAACTCGTTAAAAAATTTCAATGTAAAGAAGTTCAATTATGGGTATAAGTCCCCAATGACCATATTGAACCACCAATCTTTGAGTGAAAAAAAATTCATGCAGATGGAAATCAAGGATGCGTTGTATTGCATTAATAATAACATCGAAATGAACAACCGAAAGGCAACCCATCTGATAAGGGGATATCATTTTTTCAAATTTGGTATAGTGTCAACCGCGGTACTTGTAGTTTTTCTCTGTGCATCGCTTCTGTTCATCAACGGTAAAGAAAGTGAAAATGGCACCAAACAACCCTTGGAAACACCAATTAAAAAAGAGTTTTTAGAAAATACAACGAAAAGAGATTTTGAAAAAGTCCATGATTCAATCAAGATAGATACAATGTCCAAGGCTAAAATTGATTGAATAACTTCAATCCAAAAATTTTATAGATTAATTTATTGCGATAATTCTCTGCTGTTCAAATCATACAATCGTCTCAAAATGCAAAAGGCAATATTTATGACATTTAATTAATTGACATTATCAAAATCCTTGAATGAAATTTGGTTTTTAAAGAATTCTAATCTTAACCTATCAGGTATATCTAAACTAAATTGTGCAAATACCCAAAACCATGATTGAGGAAAGGGCCGACTTTGTCTTGGATTTTATCAAGAACAATTAAAACAATCCCTTTATTTCACTTAAAAATAGTACCAATATCATGGTGTACCTTTAAATAATGCTGTTCCAATTCCAGTTCAGTAACCTCTAAAGGATTAGGCAATCCTCTTTGAATTTCTGGTTTAACAAACCTTACCTTTCTATCCTTCCCATCAGCAAACACCACAAACTCCCCCTGTTTCAACCGAAAGAACACCTCGGCCCTTCTTTTGGATACTTCCTTCTCCCCTTCCGTGATACGTCTTTCCAAGTTCAACCCTGAACTTTTGCTCACACTCCGGGTCGGTATCTTGACCAACTCAAAAAACCGCTCATAGTATCTTGCCGTGTCCGGGTCATTAACTTTCCCGAAGAACTGGTAAGAGAGATTGGATAGAATCGCTTTACTAGCCTTCTCCCCGTACATCATATCGTTCTGGATCTTGTCCTGCAGCACATAGACACTAACAATGTCATAACTCCGCAAAGTGGCCGGTATGCGGTGCATGTTCAACAGTCGTAAGGTCGAGGCCTCTTCCAACAACATAAAGGAAGGTTTCCGGTTCCGTTGGCTCATCTTCTTGGAAATCGTATGGATGATGGTGGCAATCACTGGGGAAAGGGAAGCATCCTTTTGGGGATTGTTCACCAAGGCTATAACAGATGGGTGCTGCTCATTATTAATATCCAAGGAAATCTCATCTTTGGAAAGCACCATGAAAATCTTCCGGGTACTGATCTTTTTAAATCCATTGGCCAAGGTGCTGAGCACTCCAGCAGTTTGCCGTTCGGACCCGATACCACTGATAAAGGCATCCGCCATGGCCCGCGAAGTAATGTTCCCTTTTAAAAACTTAATCAAACTTTTGGTGGCCAATTGTTGAAAAACAGCCATTAGATGCGGCAAAGTGCAATAGTGCGGATAATCGGTTTTCAACCGCCAAATCAATCCACTGATCAAACCTTCGGCAGCATCTTTAAAAAAACGGGAAGTACTGTTGTCATCTGAGTACCGATGTTCCATCAAATTCTCCAATAGCACCCTTGACACCTCATGGACACTTTCCTCATCCCGCAGGTATCGGGGTGCGATGGGATTGACCCGATTATAGATGGGGCCAAAGGAAACAATCTTAAAGGGGATCTGCTCCCCATTCCACAAGGGATATGCCATTTCGGTAATCTCAAAATCCTTGTAATCGTGGATGACCCCGGAGAAATGCTCCTTTTGAAAATGCTTTAAAAAATTATAGATGACACTCTCCGTCTTTCCGCTTCCTGCAGAGGCCATCACAGATACCCCACGCCGAATGTTTCCCAGCACCAAGGGCCTACCCTTGACCTTCATTTTCACTTCAAAAACTTTGGAAGGTTTCTTATCGTCTTTGTAGTGGTCCACCAAACCATAGATCACCACATGGACAAAAAACAGCGGCAACCAATGGACCAATGACCCCTTTATAAATTCATCCCACCCCCAAAGTAAACCATTGGCCAGAGCCAAAAGAACAATGCCCAAAAACCATATCACAAACCCATATTTGAGAAAGCGATTCAGTACAAATGAAACCCCACCTCCAATTACCAAACCTGAAACTATTCCAATCCATCCTATATTTTCCATATCACTACAATTTAAATTCCAATCGATCCCGACTCCAGGGCTTTTCCGATACCTTTTTTGAGTTGCATTAGGGTCTTATACGCCAACTGAGCTTGGTTCGTGGGGATGCTCGGCACCTTGACCCCTGCCTTGAACAACAATTGTTTGGCGGCCTGTTTCTCGTTGGAAGGAAGCCCTAAAAGGGTTGCAAAGAATTGTTTGGGATCCTTGTCCAAGAGGTTTCGGGCATGGTAGGTCTCCACAAAGTTCCTCCGGTACCCAAATTGTCTGTCAAAGCTCTTCTCCGCCGCCCGATAGAATTTGTCCCGGTCAAACCCCTGTTTGACCTTCTCCCCATTGAGGGTGGTTTCCGAGGTCCGGAACTTGGATCCTGGGGAGAGGCTATGGGCGTTGGTGATATCCTTTCGGCTGACGATGATATGGATATGGCTCTGGTGGCCTTCCTTTGTCATTCCGGGAACGATGCGCTTGCCATTTTGTTTATGGGGCGCCTCCGTTTCCAAGACCTGTATTTTTTCCTTAAGTTTGGCCATGTCCCCTTGCTCCCTACCTTCTTTGATGGCCCTGACCTGGTGTTGCAGCTCCAAGATCTTGCTGGCATAGGCCTGGTTCTCCTTGACTTTCTTGTCCTTTTCGGAATAGGTGCGTTCCCTTTCCAACTTCGCGAAATAGAGCACATCCTTGACCGTCACCTCTTTGTCCCGATAAAAGGAGGCTGCATAGGTCTTCATGATTTCCCGGCTGTACTCTTTCAGCTTTTCGGGGTCGTTGCCGATATGGTTGAGCTCGCTTTGGGAGGGACTGACCATGATAGAATAAAACTTGGGATCTTTCTTGCTGAGTTTGGAGGTATTGGCATCGATCTCGGCAACGACCCTTTGGGCATCGATGTCATTTTCTGTTTGATTGAAAAAGAGTTCTTGCTCTTCTAAGGCCTTACCTTCGTTCTCCTTTTCGAGATACTTGACAAAATCACTGGCACTGCCGTGATATTTATCCCCCAAATGTTGTCTTGTGATGGCGATGTACATGATTATAGATTTTTGAGTTTGGTGCGGTACTGTTCAATGGCCCCTGGTTTGAGGTCCAATTTGAGGTGGTCCTTTCCGAAACGGTTCTTGGCCACGGACACATGGTCCAGCACATGGTTAAAATCAGCTTTCAATTCTTCCAACTGTTCCTTCAGGCGCTCATGTACGATCTTGGGCACCGTGGTCTCCTTGTCCAAGAGTTCTGGGTTGGTAGGGGAATTGATCTCGGTCAGCTGCTTTTCAAAAAAATCAAAGTCCCCTTCCCATTCCTCGCCGTCTTCAGACTCCAGTTCCTGCTGGAAAAGGGCCTGTATCATACTGACCGTGGGCAGGGTCTGCTCTTTTTCGATACTGCGCATAATGGCCACCATGGCATTGAATCGCCGTTTGATCAGATATTTAAGGCTTGCAATGGTCTCGTGCATCCGTTCATCGGGCGATATGCCATTATGGTCAAAGAACTCCACCATGGCCAACAAGGTCATGGAATGGGACTTTCCTTGCCGTTTGGAAAAGCTCCGAAATTTCAGGGCCACCGAGATTTTGATCCTCAGTCCCGCAAACGTCTCTTTTTCGTATCCTTTATCCATTTTTTCAACAAAAATTCCTTGGTTTTACTGGGCCCGGCCCATTTTTTCAACAAAAACCAAAAGCTCAAAATTTTATAAAATACCCAAAACCCCCATAAACAGGGGCCTTGCGGAGCAACTATGATCGGTAGCGTTGCGCCAGCACGCTATCCTCTTGCTTCTCCTTTTTGCGCCAAAGGCCCAAAAAGCATCGCACAAACCATCTTAAAAAGACAGCCGTCCCTTATCCTATTTTACCCTATGGAGCACGGACTTTTGGAAAGTCAGATCAAGTTGGGTTGCCGTGCAAACTTTGCTACGATGTAGCCTCTTAAATATACCCACATTCCATCAGGCACAAAAATGCGTTCTGCGGGCAAATGGCATCATTTGCCCGCAACATAAATAAAACTGCCATTTTTGGGTTTCCACAACGTCAGGAGTTCCACGGGAATGCCAAAAAAAAGACCCTTTTTCAAGGGTCTTGTTCCCGTCAGTCCTCCGATGGAACAGTATTGGTCTGTTCCCTGTAATACTCATACCGAAATATCCAGAGATTGACCACCAAGGAGTAGGTTTTGTCCACCGTGGCATCCGCTGTCTTTTTGACAACGCTTTTCTTTGGATGTTTCTTTGCAGGGATTTCCAATGACTTTTTTACAATTGCTTTCATAATACATGATTTTAAATTATCGATTATTTGAGGGCATCCCCGCACTTCCCAAAAATTTCAGCTCAAAAGGAAACGGAATAAATAGTGAGGCACGAACGGTTTATGCCGTAGTCTTTTGATGGGAACATTTTTGAAGGGCGAACTTGCGGTCAAATAAGGGATAGGTATTCTTTGGGGTTGCCCGGCACTTTACAAACAAGAATTTCCCATATTGGTTTTTGGGTGTTCGACCCACCTAAAAACCAACCATGAACCCATAAAAAAGCCCATCATGGTGGATGGGCTTGGATGGTGGGTTTAAGGGTTCACATATTGAACACGAAATCATAATGGTATAGGTTTCGCAAAGCTTCCCTTCGACTCCGCTCAGGGCGGGCATCTTCCAATAAGGCATCATAGTCCTTATCGTGGGTTTCTGCAAATTGGCGCAATTCGGTCCCGGAACGGCTTTCCACATCCTCTTTGGAACTGGAAAGCAAACGTTCCTGGGTCTCGCTATCAAGGTTGGTAAAATTCAAATAGACCATAATTCAATGCTAAAGAAATTCATTGTTTACAAATCATAAAGGCTAGGATCAAAACCATCGGGATAATCCCCAAGATCATGTTGCAGTTCCGACCCTATTTCAAGATGGGTCATTTCCATATTCACTTCTATGAACATTGGATTATAAGATTCCATTATCCGCAAAACTGTAGTATCGTCCATCAGGGGCAAGGATAATATGGTCCAAAATCTTGACATCAAAAAGCTGAGCGGCTTCTTTGATCTTTCGGGTCAATTGCTTATCAGGTTCGCTGGCCTTAAGTTGCCCGGAGGGATGGTTATGGGCAAGGATGATTCCCACCGAAAGGGTCTTTAGCGTAATGGCAAAAAGGATACGCATATCCACCAAGGTTCCCGTGATGCCTCCATGGGATAACGGATAAATGCCCTTGACCTTATTGGACTGGTTGAGCAGCACGATCTTAAAGGTTTCGTGCAGGCCTATGGTCTTGTTGTCCCAATTTTGGAACAATAGATTCGCCACCTCATTGGAGTTCGTCACGGAAAGGGATTTCAGCGTGCTGAGTTTTTCCCGATAACTGATCTGTATTTCATTGACACGGTGTTCCATTTCAAATGTGTTAAGGATGAAAAAAGAAAGGGATGCCCAAAGACTGGACACCCCCTATCCATTTACTCGGTGGTATTGTTATCACCCCCGCCCAAAAGCAGGATCTCACTGGCCACTACCTCGGTCACATACTTTTTAGTACCCTCTTTGTCCTCATAGGAACGTGAGGTCAATTTCCCTTCGATGGCAACTTCCTTGCCCTTGGTCACGAAGCCCTCGATGATGTCGGCCAGTTTTCCCCATGCGATGATGGTATGCCATTCGGTGTTGGTCACCCGTTCCCCTTCGGAGTTTTTGTAATGTTCATTGGTGGCCATGGTGAACCGTGCCACACGTTTCCCTTTGTCAAGGTCTGTGATAGTGGGATCCTGCCCCACGTTTCCAATAAGTTGCACTTTGTTTCTCAATGTACTCATGATAAAAAGTTTTAAAGGCCTGCTATCTTCCAGTATGGATAAATCAGCAAACAGGGTTAAAAATTTCCCCTTTATTTTTTTGGTTTTTGTTTCCCAAATTTTAAGGGGCGTTTGTTTGCTTCTTACGTGCGCAGCACAATAAAAGAAGGGGGTTCTGTCAAGGCTTTTGGACAGAAATCGGGAGGCTCCGCGACGTAGCAAAACCTTTAGGTTTTCAAGGAAGTGGAAACCCTATTTGTGGACAAAACCTGCCTTGGCCTTGACAGGTTCGATAAGGGCCTTAGGAATTCCATCCGACCCATTGGCAAGGGAGCGTACGGGAAGTTAAGCGAGTGCAGGCGATGGTGTCCTGATGGGAAGTCCTTGGGCACTGCCCTGTTTTTCGATGCCCCGAAAAACAACGAGGGCTTCTTTTATTATGGACCCCTTAAAATTTGTTGGGCGGACAAGCGGATTTGCGGCCTAACAGGCAAAACCCCAAGAAGGGTTTGCAAAGGAAGGGCGCACCAAAAATCCGTTTGAACGACTTCCTTTCTGGCCAAATGAAGTTTCATCAAACATTACGACAATAAGGGAACAAACGTATTGGAGTTACCCTACGACCGGATTATTTTTCATCTACAGTGATAAGCATTTCGTAATTGTTCGGATACGGTTTTTTATGCCCGGAAGCTTTCATATTGTCTCATAAGTCCTGTCGCCGTTTCTCGAAGAATCAGACCCCTAACCTTCCTGAAGTCCCCTCCAATACACGGACAGTTGTTTGGGTGACACAACCTGCGAAGCCTCTCATGTACAATTTTATCGAAGGTCTTGGCGAACCATGGGGCTGCCAACAACGGCTGAAAAATAAGATAGCCTCCAAAAATGGTTCCTCTTTGAAACTAAGTGTTCCACTTCATCCGCTGAAGTCGAACAGCATTCAATATTGCCAATAAGGCAACCCCCACATCAGCAAAAACTGCTTCCCACATCGTGGCTAGGCCTCCCGCTCCAAGGATGAGCACAAATGCCTTCACGCCAAAAGCGAGCCCAATATTTTGCCAAACTATCTTTCGGGTGGAGCGTCCTATTTTAATGGCTCGTGCCATCTTGCTCGGTTGGTCGGTCTGAATGATGACATCTGCTGTTTCAATGGCCACATCACTACCCAAGCCTCCCATGGCAATGCCCACATCGCTGATGGCCAGAACGGGCGCATCATTAATGCCATCGCCCATAAAGGCCACTTTGGTGTCTGATTGTTTTTTGAGTTCTTCGACTTCGCCGAGCTTATCTTCTGGCAACAGGCCGCCCTTTGCCCAATCAAAGTTCAACTTTTTCGAGACTTGTTGCGTTATGGAATCTTTGTCACCCGAAAGCATTATGATTTTCGAAATCCCGGCATCCCTGATTTGTTGGATGGCTTGATGGGCATCTTCCTTGAGTTCATCTGCAATGGTAACATAGCCTGCAAATTTTTCATCAATGGCCAACATTACAATAGAATCTACAATATCATCGGTTTCTGAAGGTACATCAATGTTGTTTGAGGCCATTAGGGCTTTATTGCCCACCAGCACTGTTTTCCCATTGACCGTTCCCCTTAATCCCTTTCCTGCAACTTCCGATACATCGGTTGCCTTTATATCCGTGCCTTCGGCTTTGTATTCCAAAATTGCTTTTGCTATGGGATGGGTAGATTGTTCCTCCATGGCCATCAGGTATTTCATAAACTTGGCTTCCTCAAATTGCGCGGTCTTGATCTCCTTGATTTTAAAAACCCCTTTGGTAACGGTTCCCGTTTTGTCCATCACTACCGTGTTCACTTTGGTGATTGCTTCCAAAAAAGATGCACCTTTGAAAAGAATCCCATTTCGGGATGCCGCTCCCAGACCACCAAAATAGCCGAGCGGAATGGAAATGACCAAGGCACAGGGACAGGAAACGACAAGGAATATTAAAGCGCGATAAAGCCAATCCTTAAATACATAGTCATTTAGAAAAAAGTAGGGCAAGAACGTTAATCCAATGGCAAGGAAAACTACAATGGGCGTATAAATTCTTGCAAATTTTCTGATGAACAGTTCTGTCTTTGATTTTCTGGCTGTAGCGTTTTGTACCATATCCAAGATTCGAGTGATGGAACTATCCTTGAATTCTTTGGAGGTTTCTACATCGATAACACCCTCGAGATTAATACTTCCGGCATAGACTTTTTCGTCTCTATTTATCGTATCGGGCTTACTTTCGCCAGTAATTGCCGCCGTATTGAGAGAAGCTCTTTCGGATAAGAGAATGCCGTCCAAGGGGATTTTCTCCCCCACACGTACTTGTATCCTTTCGCCAATCTCGACGGTTTGGGGATTTACGGTAACGAAATTCCCGTTACGAAGCACCAAAGCTTCGTCCGGTCGCGCATCCAAAAGGGCCTTAATATTTCCCTTTGCCCGATTGACTGCTGCATTTTGGAACAGTTCGCCCACGGCGTAAAACAACATTACGGCCACGCCCTCTGGGTATTCGCCTATGGCAAAGGCCCCTAGAGTGGCAATGGACATCAGGAAAAATTCAGTAAAGAAATCACCATGCTTTATACTGTTCCAACCTTCTCTGATGACAGGGAAACCAACAGGCAAATAGGCAAGGGTGTACCATATAATCCTTATCCAGCCCTTGAAAAACGGGAAAGCATCAAAATAGTCCACTGCAATGCCGATGATGAGCATTACAAAACTGAAAATGGCCGGTAAATAGGTCTTGAATTTAGATACACCTTCAGGACCACCATGGTTATGGCCACTTTCGCCCTGGCGTTCCTTTGAACCTAGATCACGTAGTTTTACTTTTTTCTTTTTCATAGACGGTAAGGTCGTAATTAGTTTCGTGCAACGGAAGTGCATTTATTGACCGCTGCATTTGTCGCAGATTCCCTTAATGACCAAATTGGCATTTTCTGCCACATACCCATCAGGTAGATTGATATGGGGAATCTTATGCTCAGTGAGACAGACCGTTTCATCACAGTTATCGCAATGAAAGTGCAGGTGCAGATCTTGTTCCATTTCACAATTGCAACCTGGTTCGCACAGGGCATACTTTGAAATATTGGTGCCATCATCTATTTGGTGCACAATGCGTTTTTCCTCAAAGGTCTTCAGGGTCCGGTACAATGTGGTTCTGTCCGCTTTTGAGAAAGCGTTCTCCATATCGGTCAGGGCAATGGCCACTTCCTTTTCAGCCAAATATTTATAGATCAAAATACGCATCGCCGTTGGGCGTACACCTTTGTTTTCCAATGTTTTTTCAATTTCTGTCATCATATTGTAATTTTATCAATGGCTATGTCCCGCATCCCCTTTTTTCATTTGGGCCATTAAATAGTAGGCATTGTTGTATGCAAATGTAGTATTTGGCCCAACGGAATCTACAAAATCGATGGCGACCCAATCCCCGTCATTTGGGCCTGTGTTAATTTCGACAGGTTTGAAGCTCCAGTCATTGCCTTCACGCTCCGCTTTAAAAATATACTTCTTTCCCTCGTTCGAACTTATTGCACTTTCAGGCACCGCAACGGTCTCGGATTTTTGGATTTCAATCCGTCCTTCAACATACATCCCTGGAATCAGCTGCCCTTCCTTGTTCTCGATTTCAGCATGGACGTGTATCGCTTTGGGATTTTGCTCGAAAGTTTTCCCTACGGAATAAATTTTCGCAGTAAGTTCCTTTCCGGGAATGGATTGTACATTGAAGGATACTTGCTGCCCTACCTTTACTTTGTACACATCCTTTTCAAACACCATTAAATCGGCATGGACGTGATGGGTGTCAACGATTTCAAATAGGTCGGTCTGCGGTTCTACATACTGTCCGGTCTTCACCGCTACGTTTTGGACAAATCCCTCAATGGGACTTCGCAATGCCACCCGTTGGTAAATCGTACCGTTTCTCACCCCGGACGCACCAATGTTCAATTGTTGCAACTGTGCTTCCAATCCCTTTGCCAGGCTTTGGGATGCCCGGTATTCCGCTTCGGCCTTTTGAAAGTTGGCCCCGCTGCCCACCCCGGCATCATACAGGGTTTTTTGTCTTTCAAATTCCTTTTTCAGAAACTGGCTGTTACTGTAGGCGTTCAGGTAATCGGTCTGTTTCTGGATGATATTGGGGTGGGACAAATAGGCGACCGTTTGTCCCTTTTTTACTTTGTCGCCTTCAATGACCTCTATGGACACCACATTGGCACCCACGACCGTCGTAATGGTCGCTTCATTCTGAGGTGGGACCTCCAGTTGGCCATTGGCTTCCACATACTGCTTCATAACACGTTGGGCGACGGTATCGATTCTCATGTTAAGATTCCGGCACTGCGCCTCCGTAAGCATGGCTTCTTTGGCTTCACTTTCTTTGTGCATTTCGTCCATTTCAGGTTTTTTTTGCTTTGCTTCTTCAGTATCGGCTTTGGAATTCCCACAGGAAGCAAGTACCAAGAGCATCGCCACAAGCCCAATAACGTTATATTTAAAAAGATTGTTCATTTGTCTATTGTTTAAAATATTGTAATTCAAATACTGATTCTAGATAGTTGTCAAGAGCGTCAAGTGCATCCATTTCCGTGTTTATGGCATCCCGAATAATCTGTGTGAACGCTGCATAGTCCACCGCACCCTCCGCGTAGGCCAACAATGCTCCCCTGCGCTGCTCTTGGGCAAGCGGCAAGGCCTTGTCCCTATAAAATTGCCACGATGCGCTCCATTTCTGATAGGCTTGCACCGCCTGCCGATATTCGGATTGCAGCTGGCGTTTGGTATAATCCGCATTGGTCTTTGCGATTTCACTTTCAATTTTGGCGGCCTTGGCTTGACTACGCTGTCCACCTGAAAACAAAGGAACCGAAATGCCGGCTTGATAGGTGTAGAACCCGCTATCACCATTGACCTGTTGCAGTCCGCCCTGAAGGTTGAACTTAGGCAGCAAGTCAGCCCGTGCTGCATCGTATGTCGCCTCGGCCTCCTCGATGCGCCTTTGTGAAAGTTCCAGCTCTGGGTGTTTTCCCAAATCCCCTTCCCATCCCAAAACCGTTACCGCACTTTCATCAAGTTTTTCTGGAACGGAATAGTAGATGTCCGAAACCAACCAAAGATTGAGCTTTTGCAGGGCAATGGCATAATCACTTTCGGCCTGTTGCAGTTGATTGTTGATTTGTAAGGCCTGATTTGTGGCCGATGAATATTCCAGCCGGGAAATGGCCTCTACCTTGAAGTTGAGTTCTATTGCTCTTTTAAACTGTGAATAAATGGAATCCAGTTCACGGTACAGTTCAAATTTCTGTCGTTGTCGATAGGCTTCTGACCAAGCCTTTTTGACCTCCTGTTCCACTTGCAGTTCGGAAAGGTCAAGAGCTGTCTCGGCCAAAGCGATGCGTTGTCTCTGCAAACGCCTTTTTGCACTGATGCCCAACAGGTCGATATTCTGTTGTCCAACCCCAACCAAGGTATAAATTCCTTGTCCGTCCGCAATTTCTTCGCCACCTGTGAAGACTTGGGTATTGCCAAGTTCGTAAGCCATACCTTTTAAGGCGGTTTGTTTTTGGACCTCCCATTGTTTCGCTTTCAACAGCGGGTAGTTTTTCCTGGAAACTTCCACCGCCTCTTCCAATGAAATAGCGGGCAGTGAATCATTAGGCTGGATCTGCCGTGCATTTTCAAAACCTTCTTGCGCATGCATTTTGGCAGGCAGTGCGGTGGCGAACAAAAGAAGGACCATGACCACAGGGGTAACCCATTTCGGGTCGGGTTTCCTCATCCGTTCCGAACGTCCCTCGACCCATTGGTAAAAGATGGGTAGGATAAAGAGGGTCAAGAGGGTCGAAGTTATCAAGCCACCAATGACCACGGTGGCCAAAGGTCGCTGTACCTCTGCCCCGGCCGAAGCCGAAACGGCCATGGGAAGAAACCCTAAAATATCCGTAAAGGCCGTGAGCATAATGGGACGAATCCGTCTTTTGGTGCCTTCTATAATTCTACCTTTAAGATTGGTCACGCCTTCTTCCTTCAGTTCATTGAGACCACTTATCATGACGAGTCCGTTCAGAACGGCCACGCCAAAAAGCACGATAAAGCCGACCCCCGCGGAAATACTAAAGGGCATATCCCTTAACCAGAGGGCGAACACACCGCCAATAGTGGCCATCGGAATGGCGAGGTAGATCATCAAGGTCTGTGGAAAGGACTTTAGCGCAAAATAAATCAATATGAAAATCAGGAACAAGGCAATAGGGACAACAGTTTGCAATCTATTGCTGGCGCGTTCCAGATTTTCGAAAGCACCACCATACCGAATGTAATATCCTGTGGGCAGGTCAAACTGGGCATCCAATTTTTCTTGGATATCCTCTACAACGGATTTTACATCACGGTCGCGAATATTGATGCCCACATAGGTCCGCCTATTGGTATTGTCACGGCTTATCTGCATCGGGCCGGGTTCATAACTTACCTCGGCAATTTCCCGTAATGGGATTTGCGAACCATTGGGCAGGTTGATGAACAGGTTCTGGATGTCCTCGATGCCTTGCCGGTTTTCCTTTTGAAGTCTTACGACCAGGTCAAACCGTTTTTCACCCTCGAAGATTACGCCCGCCTTTCCTCCTGCAAAGGCGGCCTGTACCACTTTATTGAGCTGTTCGATCTTTAGACCGTACTGTGCCAATTTATTGCGGTTATAGTCAATGGTGATTTGTGGCAGGCCGTCCGTGGCCTCAACTTTCATATCTGCCACACCGGGAACGGTGGCAATGATTTCCCCCATTTCCTCGGCCTTGCTTGCCAATATGCCGAGGTCTTCCCCGAACAATTTAATGGCCACATCCTCACGAACACCCGTAAGCAATTCGTTGAAGCGCATTTCTATAGGTTGGGTAAACTCAAAATTCACACCGGGAACGATACTGATGGCCTCCTTCATTTTTTCCACCAATTCATCCTTGCTTTCTGCAGATGTCCATTCATCCGTTGGTTTGAGGATAACGAAGACATCGGCGATATCCATGGGCATCGGGTCCGTTGGTACATCGGCGACACCGATACGGCTGAGAACGGTTTCCGCTTCGGGAAATTCGGCCTTCACGATACGTTCAATCTTTGTCGTGGTTTCGATGGTTTCCGACAGGGAACTGCCGGGTTTCAAGATCGCGTGAAAGGCAATATCACCTTCGTCCAATTGCGGGATAAACTCACCGCCCATTCTCGTAAAGACGAAAATGGCAATGGCAAAAATGGCAATGGCAATGCTTACGACCACTTTGGCCTTGGAAAGTGATTTGGTCAACAACGGTTCATATTTCTGCTCAATCCAATGCACGAACCTATCGCCATAGGATTGTTTTTTGGATTTTGGCGGCCGTAGGAACAATGCCGAAACCATGGGCACATAGGTAAGACACAATAGCATGGCCCCGATCATGGCGAAAATGAAGGTAAGGGCCATGGGCCGGAACATTTTCCCTTCGACACCCTCCAAGGCCAAAATGGGCAGGAACACGATCAGAATGATCAGCTGGCCAAAGAAAGCGGCGTTCATCATTTTTTTGGAGGCCTTGGCGGCGATGTCATCCCGTGTTTCTGCACTAACGCCATTCTTTTTGACCACATAGGAGTACATTAAAAAAACGGTGCCCTCTACGATGATCACCGCACCATCCACAATGATTCCAAAATCGATTGCCCCCAAGCTCATCAAGTTTGCCCATACGTCAAAAACATTCATCAGAATAAAGGCAAACAATAGGGATAAGGGTATGGTCGAAGCCACAATGAGTCCGCCACGCCAATTTCCCAATAACAAGACCAACACGAAGATCACGATAAGCCCACCTTCCAAAAGGTTCCCCGTTACCGTGCCTGTTGTCTCGGCGATCAATTCGCTACGGTCAAGGAAAGGTTTGATGGACACCCCTTCAGGAAGGGACCGTTGTATCTGTTCCACACGTCGGGTCACGTTCTCGATCACCTCGTTGGAATTTGCCCCTTTGAGCATCAAGATCATTCCGCCCACGGCTTCGCCCTTTCCATCTTTGGTAAGCGCACCATAGCGTACCGCACTTCCCATGCTTACCTTACCTATATCCTTCACTTTGATGGGAATGCCATTAACGGCCTTGACCACCATGTTTTCAATATCCGATATGGTCCTGGCCAGCCCTTCACCACGAATGAAGTTGGCTTGGTGGTTACGCTCGATGTAGGCCCCACCTGTATTCTGGTTGTTGTTTTCAAGGGCCGAGAACACTTCTGTAATGGTAATACCAATGGCGCGAAGTTCGTCCGGGTCAACCGCCACTTCGTATTGCTTTTTGTTTCCGCCAAAGGCGTTTACCTCGACCACGCCGGGTACCATGGCCATCTGTCTCCGTACAATCCAGTCCTGCATCGTTCGCAGTTCCGTTGCCGAATATTCACCTTGATGTTCATCATCTACTTCAAGGGTATATTGGTAGATTTCACCCAATCCCGTTGAAATTGGCCCCATAACGGGTTTGCCAAAGCCAGAAGGGATCTGTTCCTGAACCTCGGGCAGTTTTTCGGCTACAAGTTGTCTGGGCAAATAAGTGCCCACCTCATCGTCAAATACAATGGTCACCACAGAAAGCCCAAAACGGGAAACAGAGCGGATTTCCTTGACATTGGGTAGGTTGCTCATCGCAACTTCCACGGGATAGGTTACAAATTGTTCTATATCCTCCGTTCCCAGGTTGGGTGATTGGGTAATGACCTGTACTTGATTATTGGTGATATCCGGTACGGCATCGATGGGAACTTGGGTCATGCTATAAACGCCCGCACCAATCAATGCGAGGGTCAGCAGACCTATAATAAATTTGTTATTGATTGAAAAATCAATGATTCTGTTGATCATGGACAAGGGTATTGATTCAGTTTATATTCTTACTGGGCGCATTGATGAAAAGCAACGCACGATATTGACGTAACCATGAAAAAGTCACGTCAAAACAGGATAGTTTTATCCTATAAAAACTGGATCATGCCCGAGGGGGCTGTAAAAGAGAAGGTGGAATATCCTTGCCGAGGTCATCAAAATGGGCAAAGAATTCGTCTGGGATTTCTGGCTGGTACGGTTCAAATGCGACAAGCCCAAAATCTATGGTGTGAACGTGGCAACAATGACATTGACAGAAAGGCGAGCAAAGTTCACAATCGTCACCTTGGTCGCCGTCAGAATCGACTACCGAAACAGTTTGGCAATCGTCAGAGGCATTCCCTGAATCACTACAAGGCACCACGTTGAGCGCCAAGAAGTATATTGTTAATATGATTGTCAAAAATTTCACGGGGCAAAGATAAAAAAATCCAAGTGCAACTCTATTGCAAAGAATGGTTCTTAAAAGGAACTCTTTTTGGACCAATAAAAAGTAGTTCCAAACTTCATTATTGGAGTTTTCCCCCTAAAATATCAGGTCATTACTAGAGTATGAAAAAAGTGACATCGGCAACGGCCTTATGCCGTCCCTTTCCCGAGAAATATTTTCCGGGTTTATCTTTGCGCAGTATTGATCGGAATACGTCCTTACTCGCTTTTATTTGGCCAATAGCGCTCCCGATCCCACTTGTCTCGGGTCAGGTTTCAAGGGTTGTTTGACGGTCGTAACCACCTCCAGACTGAAATGCCCGAACTCTTCGGTCACCGTTCCGTGGCATAAATAGATGCCCTTTCCATGAATGGGTGTGGATGCCATCGTTTGTGGAAAGTGTACACAGTCAAAAAAGTGCCCTTCCAGATCGAGCATGGTGGTAAAGCGCATGGTGTCCCCTTTGGATGTGGTGTTCAATCGGGTATGCACTAGGGAACCATAGATCCAGATCCTTTGGTTGACATAGGCCTCAAAATCACCGGCAGTCAGCCTACTCTTCACTTTGCCGTCCATAAGTTCATAATACCCGCATAGTGGAAAACCCAGAAGTTCCATTTGGTCGTAGGCATCCTCAATAGGATGGGAAGGTAAATTCGGCAATGTAAAATGCCTGTGGTTGGGTTTAAAGAGCAGTTTCTGGATAGTTTCCTTTCGATGGGCCTTGGTCTTGAACACGGCCTGCCAAAGCACTTGCTTCTTGGGCACGTCAAAGACACGAAAGGCATCGATACGCACCAAGATGGTCAACTGTTCGATGGCAATGGGGACACGGTCGATAAAATCATCAAAATCTCGGAATTTGCCATGGAGTTGCCTTTCGTTCAAAATGCGTTGGATGACCAAACGTTCCAAACTCCGAAGCTGCCCCAGCCCCAAATAGATGTGCTTCCCATAGATGACATTGACATGATCACTGCGGTTGATACAGGGCGGATGGATAATTCCTCCCCACATCTTAGCCTCATGGACATAGAGCTCTGTATCATAGAACCCTCCCCTATTGTTGAGCACGGCTACCATAAATTCCAGGGGAAAGTAGCATTTCAGATACAGGCTCTGGTAGCTTTCCACGGCATAGGAAGCGGAATGTCCCTTGGCAAAGGCATAACCCGCAAAACTCTCGATCTGTTCCCAGACCATTTGGGTCAAGGCAGCATCGTGCCCCCTTTGTTTGCAGTTTTCAAAAAACTTGAGTTTCACTGCTTGGAATTCCTCCCGGGAACGGAACTTTCCGCTCATCCCCCGTCGCAACACATCGGCCTCCCCTAGGTCGAGTCCTGCAAAGAGATGGGCCACCTTGAGCACATCCTCTTGATAGACCATGATCCCATGGGTCTCCGGCATGATCTCCAACAGGATGGGATTGGCCTCCTTGCGGCGTTCCGGTTCCCGCTCCCTGCGGATATATTCATCCTTCATCCCCGAGGAGGATACCCCTGGACGGATCACGGAGCTGGCCGCCACCAGTCCCAAGTAGTCATGGGTCCGTAGCTTTTTCATCAGCCCCCGCATGGCTGGGGATTCCACATAATAGGCCCCTATCGCCCTTCCTTGGCTCAACAGCCGATTGATATTGGCATCCTGTTTCATGGCCTCCACGCTCTTGATGTCCCAAAGCATGGCATCGGGTCGGTTGTCCTTGATCACCTCAACCGCCTCCTTGATCTTGGCCAATCCCCGTTGCCCAAGGATATCGAACTTGAACAGGCCTACATCCTCGGCAATGATCATATCGAACTGCACCGTCGGAAACCCTTTGGGCGGCAGGGTCGTGGCCGAATAGTAATGCTCGGAACGGTCCAGAATCAAGATCCCCGAGGAATGCACACTGATGTAATTGGGCATCCCATGGATATAGGTGGCGTATTTCAGCACCAATCGGGCCAGTTCGTCCAAGCTTCCTTGCTCATACCGACCTGCACTGAGCTTATCGATTTCCTCGGTGGGCAGACCGAACACCTTGCCCAGTTCCCGAACAGCGGCCCGGTATTTAAAGGTGTTGTAGGTTCCCAATAGGGCCACATGCTCGAAACGTTCAAAAATATAGGCCGTGACATCGTCCCGGTCCCAGGTGGAAAAATCAATGTCAAAATCCGGAGGGGAGGCCCTAAAGGGATTGATGAACCGTTCAAAATACAGGTCCAGTTCAATGGGATCCACATCGGTGATCCCAATTAGGTAGGCCACCAGACTGTTGGCCCCACTCCCCCTGCCCACATAGGGATACCCTTTGGACTTGGCATAGGAGACGATATCATGGTTGATCAAAAAATAGGACACGAAGTCCAGTTCCTGAATGGTACGCAGTTCCCGGAACATCCGCTCCTTGACCTTTTCCGTGGGATGGGCATAGCGTCGAGGCAGCCCATCCAATGCCAGTTCCCGCAACCGCTCCACATCCAAGGCCTTGGACGCCAAAAAACGGGACTGGTTCTGGGAAACCCGCTCACTTCCAAACCCAAAGGCAATGGTACAGGAGTCCATCAACCGCTGCGTATTCTCCCAGATATGGGGAACATCGGCCAAGGCTTTTTGCAGTTCCTCCATGGGCCGAAGGGTATCGGTGGGCCTGGCCTCCTCGGACTGTGGCAGTTTGCTCAATAGTGTGTTCAAGCCTATGGCCCTAAGCAAGCGATGGGTATTGAAATCCTTTTTGTTACGAAAGCTCACGGGCTGTAACAACACCAATCTATCGGTATAATCCCGATACCGGGAGAACCGCAATTTCCGTAGTTCGTCCACCGAGACCCCAATGTACTCATAAGCCCGGAAATCCGTTCGTTCCTCCTCCTGGATCTTCTCGAAAGGATAGATGACATGGACATGTTCAAAAATTGGGGCCACAGTCGGAATAGGTGTTCCTTTGTGCAGGTGCTGGGAAAGAAAAGCATTGATCTCCCGAAACCCCTCATTGTTTTGGGCCAGTCCCACAAACTCCTGTACATTCCCGTTCCGAAAATCGATACCCAAAATGGGACGTATCCCCTGTTCATGGGCCAAGCGCACAAAGTTCATACCCGCTGAACTGTTGTTGATGTCGGTCAGGGCCAGCACTTCCACCCCATGGGAACGGGCCAGTTCCAATAGCTCCGTTTCGGAGAGCACCCCGTAGTTCAGGGAATAATAGGTATGGCAGTTCAAGTACATGCTATTGTTGTCTATGGGCCAATAAGATGGGTGGTTGTCCGTCAAAGGGGTTTCCGCCTCTTCCTATACTATGGGCCCCCATGGCCGAGGCCCGCATCAAACTGGATTCCCCAAATCGATTCCGTACACGATCCATGGCCTGATAGAGGTTGAGCAGTTTTTCGTCATCCGCGAACAGGTCGATCTGGTAATGCCCCCCTACGATATGACTGTAGTTGACACCCACGAGTCGGATGAGCATCCTTCGGTCATAAAGGGAGGTAAAGAGTTCCTTCACCAAGGGTACCAACACATGGTCCGCAGAAGTATAGGGAACCCGTTTCTGCTTGGTGTAGGTCTTGAAATCACTGTACCGGATCTTCACACTCACACAGCCCGTCATCTTATTGGCCCTTCGGAGTTGGTAGGCCAGGTTCTCGGCCATGGCGAACAAGGTGGTCTCCAGTTTGACCATATCGGTGGTATCCTTTCCATAGGTACGTTCCGTAGAAATGGACTTCCGTTCATGAAACGGGAGCAAGGGGGAATTGTCCAGCCCCTGGGCCCGCATCCAGATGGTCCGTCCATGCAACCCAAAGGCGCTTTCCAGCATCTCCAAGGGCAGTTGCTGTACGGTCTGTATGGTAGTCACCCCCATATTGGACAAAAGCCCATAGGTTTTCTCCCCCACGGAGGGCAGTTTACGAATGTGTAAAGGCGCCAGGAACTCTTTCTCCAGTCCAAGATCGATCTTCATCTGGTTGTTGGGCTTGGCCTCCCCGGTGGCCACTTTGGAGACCACCTTGTTCTGGGAGAGTCCAAAGGAAATAGGCAATCCCGTTTCCCTCAAGATCCGTTGTCGAATTTCCGAGGCGTATTTGTAACAGCCAAAGAAACGGTCCATCCCGGAAAGGTCGGCATAGAACTCGTCCACACTGGCCTTTTCAAAGACCGGGACACTCTCCTTGATAATCTCGGTCACATTGTCCGAGAACTTCATATAGGTCCCTGCATTGCCCTTAATCACAGTGGCCTCCGGACACAACCTCCGGGCCACTTTCATGGGCATCCCTGAATGCACCCCAAAACGCCGGGTCTCATAGCTACAGGCCGCGACCACCCCTCTGTCCCCCAACCCACCGACCAAGAGGGGCCGCTTCATCAGACGGCTGTCCAGTAGTCGTTCACAGGAGACGAAGAAGGTATCCAGATCGATATGGAGAATGGTGGGTTTCATAAAATGTTGGATTTATTCCTATAATTTGGAAAATATCCAAATGTACGGAAAGGAACAACCCGTTTCAAAACTTTAACAATTTTGCCTATCTTAATACGGCATAATTCAACCTCAACATGTGTTACTCGACCAGACAGACCCGGGAACGGAAGGAGCTGGAAAAACTCCTTTCTGTCAAGGCCATGTACGGTGACCTGGACACCGACCTGGAACTCATTTATTTCCACGCCAACGGCTGGAGCCATCCTGTGATGTGGACTTTGGGCCAGGAAGAGCCCTACAATATGCTCCCTGCGATGTGGGGCATCATGCCCCCAAAGGAAAAGCAGGAAAATTACACGGAGTATTTCAAGAACCCAAAAACCTTTGGGGGACTGAATGCCAAATCCGAAAAGCTCTTTGACCACTTCGTGTACCGGTACTGTTGGGAGCACCAACGCTGTATCATTCCCGTGGACGGATTCTTCGAACCACACAATACGAAAGTGAAAGTCAAGGGAAAGGATTTTAAAGTTCCGTTTTATTTCCATAGAAAGAACGGCGACCCCATATACCTAGCGGGCATCTATACCAACACGGCCGATGGACGGAGGACCTTTGCCGTACTCACCAAGGACGCCACCCCCATGTTCGAGGAAATCCACAATGAAAAGAAAAGGCGACCCGTCATCATTGATGATGAAAACTTGGATGCTTGGTTACATAACGGCAACAATAAATCAGATGTTCAAGATCTTATCGATGACGATCTATGGGAAGGTGATCTGGAAGCCTATCCCGTCACCAAGGACCTCTATAGTAGAAGTGTGGATTCCAACTATCCGGGCATCATTGAAAAAGTGGACTACGAAGAGGTGTCCATACCCTATTGACCTTTCCTTTTGACCATGTTCATGGGTACGGACAGGGAATATCCCCCATTAAGGGTTCGCTAGCCCCGGAAGTGCAAGATCTTCAACGGTCAACCCAGACAGATGTACTTATATTTCATGAAAAATATATAAAAATCATCGTTTTTCACGCCAAGTAATTGTTTTTCATGGTATATTTGTCATTATATTTCACGTCATCATATGAAAAATAATGATTTTTCACAGAAAATAACGGTTTTTCATGGCCGCACCTTACCTGAGGAAGGTTTCTTGGTAGGTCAGTCCCTTTTGATTGCCACAATGGAGAATCAATTTGATGTAGCGGTTCCCCTGCCTGATATATTGGCCATGGCAACGGAGAAGCACCAACGCTACGATACGGACCAATGGCAAGTGTTCACCATAAGGCACAAACCCAAGGACGACCTGAAAAGCCATTTGGTCTTTGCCCTTAAATACGAGCCCTTGGACCTATATCTCCTCAAAAGGTTTTTCGAGTTGACCGGGGATGCCATCATACACCAAATGTTGGAAGAGGAGCCCACGGGGCAATACACTAGAAGGGCGTGGTTTCTATACGAATGGCTGACCGGAATAACCCTTGACGTACCGAACCTGAACAAGGGCACTTATGTAACGGTGGTGGACCCCAACCTACAATATACGGCCGAGCCCGAGAATTCCACACGGCATCGCGTCAAGAACAACCTGCCCGGGGTCCCGGGGTACTGCCCGATGATCCGACGGACGGCAAAACTGGATGGGTATATTGCCAAGGACCTATCTGAAACCATCGAAAAGGGATTGGGCAAACGGGACAAGGATCTTATTCGAAGGACCGCTGCTTTTTTATTGTTGAAGGACTCGAAGGCATCCTTTGCCATAGAAGGGGAACATCCCCCGAGCATGCGGGCAAGGAATTGGGGAAAAGCCATAGGCCAATCGGGCAAGTCCCCTTTGGGCATACAGGAGATCGAACGGTTACAGCATATTGTCATCGGCAACAAAAAACTGAGGCATATGGGCATCAGGACCGGGGAAGGCTTTATTGGGGAGCACGATAGGGAGACCCTCTCCCCCTTGCCCGACCACATCTCTGCCAAGGCCAAGGACCTTCCTCTTTTGATGCAAGGGTTGTTCGGCACGAACGAGCTGTTGCAGAAGTCTCGGTACAATCCTGTATTGGCCGCGGCCACCATCGCATTTGGCTTTGTTTTTATCCATCCCCTATCCGATGGCAACGGGAGGATACATCGCTATATCATCCACCATTTGCTTACCCGGATGGGGTATACCAAGAGAGGTATGATATTCCCCATATCCTCTGCCATTCTGGAACGGATTGATGAATATCAGGATATTCTGGAGCATTTTTCCTCGCCAAGGGTCGATTTGATCGAATGGGAGGAAACACAAGACCATAACATCGATATCCTGAACGAAACCATTGATCTATACCGGTACTTTGATTTGACCAAACAAGCGGAATTCCTGTATACCTGTGTGGAAGAGACCATTGAAAGGATCATACCGGAAGAATTGGACTATTTGGAAAAATACGATCGGATGACAAACCTTATCAATGCCCGTGTGACCTTACCGGATACCAAAGTCGATCTTTTGATCAAGTTTCTGAACCAGAATGAAGGTATATTGTCCAAAAAAAGAAGGGAAAAGGAATTTGCGGAATTGACAGATGCTGAAATCCAGGAAATTGAAGATTCATTCCAAAGTATTTTCCAAGGTTGATGGGTAACCTGACCCAGTTTGGGTTCCCTAACTATTCAAATCCCTATCTGTGGTAGGACACCGGCATGGTTCGACCAAAATAAAAAGGGTTCGCTTTCCCGAACCCTTCTTTTGTACCATTTGGAAGCCCTATCCCTCCAATATTTTGGCCTGCCGTTCTAAACTGGCCACCCTTTCCTTGATCCGTTCCTCCCGTTTTTGACGCTTTTCAGTATAGGATTTTTCGATTCCCAAAATCTTCTCCTTGTAAAAGGATTGCATTGCCACATAAAAGGATCGGTTGGTCAAATCATTGGAGTGGTTGCTTTCCCCAAGGTGTACCTGTCGGGTCAACAGGAACCGGAGCAGTTTATACAAGGTCTCCTTTTTGAAACCCTGTTTGAACCGGGCCACCCGTTCCCCATCGGATAACTTGGAATCCTCGCCGAAGAATTCCCCAAAATGTTCCCTTTGGCTATAATACCCGATGTTGTTCTCGAACAGGGAAATGGCAATGGCCACCATTTCATCCGTGGACAAAGGCTTTTTCAGGTTGATATAATCGGTCTCACGTATCATGTCCACGACTTCCTTGAACTGGTTGTTGTTCTCGATCTGTTTTTTCCGCAATTCCCGTGTATTGATCTTGATGATCTGCTCCTCCGGGGTACACTCGGACATTTTGCGTTGCTCCAAGGCCTTGGTACCTGAACTTCCACTATGGGTTTCTTCCCTGACCTTCACAAATACCGGCCGGGTCAAATAGGTGTCCGTTTCCAGCAGGATACCCTTTTCAAATCCAAGGTCCACGGCCTTGTCCCATGCCTCCTTTTCCTCCGTGAAGGATTCCAGGGCCTCTTTCAGGAATTCACCCAACTCTTCCTCGGTATATTCATAGTGTCGGTGCTCCTCCCTAATGTGATTCATGGTAGGTTCTATGGGCTCCTTTAAAATGTCCAGCCCATTGGTCAAATGCACCGCTAGGCCCTCCTTTTCCATTTGGGCCATGACCCATTGGTTGCGTTCCTCGTCCACCCGGTATTTGTTGATGTTGGGCACCAGTTTCAATCCTTCCTTTTTCACGCTTTTCAATAGCTGCATAAAGGTCTTGGTCTTTTTGTTCTCAAAACAGGAGGTCCGGGTACAGACCATCTTCCCATCACCGAACAAATTGCCCTGATTGGCAGCATTGAAGGGACAGGTATGGCAAGCCCCGGCTTTGGGAAGCAACGTCTTATCCGACAACCCAAAAGGGGCTTTGGACAGATCGAAGGTGCGGCTTTCGATCATCCGTTTGATCCGATGTTCCTGGAATTCGTCTTCTAGGCTTTCCAACAGCATCAGTTGTTCTCCGGGTTCAAAAAGGGCCACGGCCACCCCTAGGGAGAGGGTCATTTCCCCACTGCGGATAAAGGCCTTGAATCCCTCGATCAATCCTGCCAACTTGATGCGTTGCCGGATATAGTTCTCAGATCGGCCCAGACGTTTTGCAATCTCCCCGGGTTCGTAACGATCCAACAAAAATTGGATGGCCTCGGCCTCCTCCGTGGGTTCCACATCCTTGCGCTGTAGGTTCTCGATGATCTGGACCTCCAGAATCTCAGTGTCCCTATAGTCCCTTACCATGGCAGGGATAGTGGTCAATCCTGCCAATTTACTGGCACGATACCTTCGCTCACCCATGACGATGATAAAACCTTCGTCGGATTTTCGTACGGTGATCGGCTGCAGCACCCCATGTTCGGCAATGCTCTGTTCCAAATGATTGAGACTTTGCTCATCAAAGGTTTTTCGGGGTTGGTCTGGGTCCGGGAAAACCGAATCGATTCCCAACAACTGGATCTGTGGAACGTTTTCCACCTTCTCCACAGTTTTGGTTTGTTCCGACTTTGAACCTTGGTTGTTACCTGCTTTACGTGTCGCTCTCTTCTTTGTTTGTGCTTCCATGATCTTTGGATTTTGGTTAAACAATATTTGAGCGGAAACCAAGCGGAAGACAAATTTTTGGAGTGGCAAGGAAACGGAATAAAAAGTGACAGGGGAACGGCTTTATGTCCCTTGTCCGACAAACCATTTGCGGGCTTATCTTTCGAAAACTATTGGAAGATAAAAAAGAAATCTACCCCTCCAGAAGGCCCATAAGGGTATTATAGTTCCAAACCTTAGATGGATATCCCTTGTACGCATGTTTGAAACCGAAGGTTTTTCTTTGAAAACCCATAGAACCCTAAAAACCAAAGGCTACAATATCAATCAGGCACGAACCTAGGTTATGGGAAGCGTATCCGCCGTCCTAGTCCTGAAAATGACTTATTTGAGGGCGGGGCGGACAAACGAGGGGACGATACGGCATTGGGGTATTGAACGGTAATGAAATACTACTGGGAAGATTGCCAAATTCAAAAAATAGGTAAAACAAAAGCCCATCGTTTCCGATGAGCTTAATAAGGTCTTTTCTTGTATGAGGTAAATCTCATCTAACAGAACCTAAGGCGGTTCACCCAATCATTCATCAATGGCATCCGCAGTTGGAATCCGCGGTCACTTCTCCTTTTAAGTGTTTTAGAATGTAAGGGGACAAGGTTATTTCCCCATGGTCATTTTTGGGTTCAAAATAGCCTTTGAGCAATACCTCGATTAAGATTTCTTTATTGGGTTCTCCCATTGTAGCTCCATTCCAAACCCATTCCCTGGCTTCCGGACTGTCTTCCAAATGTTCAGGATGGAAATCGAGGTTGCCGACCCTTATGGTAGGGGAAGCAACAATATGGGCTTTTTCGGCTTCCTCTATCGTTTTAATCATGGTTGAACTGAACAAGATTTCGCAGTTCAAATGATCAAAGAGTTCTTGAACTTCTTGAATCGCCGATAGCAATACACCTTGAACAGAATCACAGGCTGAGCAAGTACCTTCCCCAGTTGTTGGCATTCCCACTTGAAAAAGGGTCACTCTCAATGCATTTTTTGTCTTTACTTCCATGTTCATACGTTTTTAAGATTAAAGTTTACCCCTAAGACATGGAAAATGGACAAAGGATGCAGGTTTATACAAAATTATGATAGGCAACAGGATTTTGTAATGGTAAATCTCCACATTTGGTTTTCAGAATATTCAACTTCACCACATTCATCAAACTTTGCCCTAACCTTTTTCCTTGCCCTTAAGATCCTTGACTTTGTTGCCGATAATGTCAAGCCCAGATGCGCGGCAATACTTTTCTGCGGAAGGCCTTCTATATCCGAAAGTCTCAAGGGAGTTGAATAGTCGATAGGGAGACCATTTATAAACTTATCGAGCCAAACAAAGACGTTTTCATCATATTCATCCGGAACAAACAGGTGCAACTGTTCCAGGTCAACAAGTGTGGTCTTTCTTGGCTTCTTGTAAAAGTCAAAAATTGTATGTTGTGCAATCCTGTATAACCAAGCCTTTATATATCTTACGTCATTTTTTTTCTCACAATATGTTATGACCTTGATAAGAATCGTTTGCATTATATCATCAACATCATGCTCATTGTAAACACGCTTGCCCACATAGTTCCTTAAATCAGTCCGAAGGTCTTCCCAAATATTGAATATATCACATTTCATAAGTATAGGTTGTTAAAAAAGGAGGTTGAACAAATAACCGGAAATGATCATTCCAATGGCAATAGTTGAAAAGAAGGCAATGATCAACTGCCTTTGCATCACTTTTTGGAGCAGCAGGCCTTCGGGGATGGAAAGTCCGATCGAACCCATCATAAAGGCCATGGCCGTCCCTAACGGAACCCCTTTGTCAACGAGCGAATCCAATATGGGCAGGATTCCAACCGCATCAATGTACAATGGAATCGATACCAATACGGCAATGGGAATCGCAAAAGGGTTGGATTTTGAAATATAGGTGCCAAAAAATGACTCGGGGACATAGCCGTGGATAAAGGACCCTATTGCAATTCCTATAAAAATATAGGGGACAAGGTTTTTAAGGGTCCGAATGGCCTCCCGATGAATTCCAGGAAATCGTTTCAGCAAATTTCTGCTATCCTTTTCCCTCGAATGCGCTTTCCATTCATTGTCCTTGAGCCATTCTGCCACATATTTGGCCATACCCATCTTTTCCAGGATAATTCCACCGATCACCCCCAAGACGATTCCTGAAAGTAGGTACACTATTGTAACTTTCCAACCATAGCCCAACCAGAAAATGGCAATAGCGATTTCGTTCACCAAGGGTGAGGTTATGAGGAAGGAAAGTGAAATTCCCAGTGGGATCCTGACCTGCATCATTCCCACGAACAAAGGAATGGAAGAACACGAGCAAAAAGGTGTCAAGGCACCCAAAGAGGAGGCCACAACATTCCCAAGACCTGATTTTTTGTGTTTCTCCAAATAATCCCGGATTTTTTCCATGGGCAAATAGCTTGTTACCACTCCCATTACATAGGTCACCAGCACAACCAGAATGGAAATAGAGCCAAAGGCAATGATGAAATAGTGTAATGCTGAGCCGAATGTATCCGTATCAGGAATACCCAAAAGGACATGGACAACATAGTCTGCCAGTCGGGTAAGCAGTTTTGTAAAGATTTCCATCTTAAAAACGTTTTAAAGAATTGCTAATAACACCTTGTCGTTGCTGACTTTTTTATAGTCATAAACCTTCCCGTCAATGACCAATGCAGGAAAGGTAAGGACCCCGTAGGGCATGGTGTCCTTGAGGTCAGAAAACTCGGTGATGTTTACGTCCAGATGGTTTTCACTGGCAATTTTTTCGATTTGTGCCCTTATGGGGGATGCAGTGGCGCAGCAGGATGAATGTAAAATTTTGACTTCAGTACTCATAGTTCAGTAATTTTAAATAAACTTTACTATGTAGTCTAAAATGGCGTGTCAAAAGACACAATTCTCAATAAAAAAATGATTCTACCTATTTGTACTTTGTGGATGCCTGAAAATCAACCAAGTGGTTTATTAACGGGATACACGATTCCTTAACAGAGCAATTGACGAAGTTGCCATTGGCATCATATACGATATCACAGCATTCCACAAATAATTCCCTTAGCTTTGTTCTTGCCCTTTGCACCCGCATTTTTGCAGCCGAATACCCCAAGTTCAGCTTTTCAGCTACATCTTTTTGGGATAGTTTGTCGATGTCACTCCATTGTAAAGGCTCGGCATATTTTTTGGGAAGGAACTGGATCATGGGTATCATATGATCATACACGGATAGCTCCAGATTGGTTGGTTCAGTTGCCTCAAGTATCTTTACATCACTAAGTTCAACAATTGGGGCACTCTTTTTGAAATGGTCATAAATGGTATTTCTGGCAACTTGAAACAGCCAGGCCTTGATGTTTTCAATTTCCCTATTTTTTTGATAGGACTCGACCAGTTTCAGCATTACCTCTTGCACAATATCTTCCGCAATGGTTTCATCCCGAACCTTTTTTAAGGTAAAGTATTTTAAATAACTGTAGAAACTTTCGATCTGTTCATTAATATCGCAACATTTCTTTTTCATGGCTTTGCTTTTATGGCTTTCGGTTTAATGGTGTGCCAGCCTACACAGGATATGTATACAAAGAGGTTGGTGAAACTTTTATTTTTCACTCTTCCTATTTCCTTTGTCAATTAAGGATGAAGCTTTAGTAGTGGTAAAATTTCCCTGTAACTGACCATGGTTTTCAATTCCCTTAAATGCTGATCAAGGGTAGATTTACAATGGAAAATATTTCCACCAAGTTGCCTGTTATATTCTTGTACTTACATTGTTCCTTACAAAATTCATCACAGATTTGGATTGTCTTACAAGAAAATATTTAGACTAAGGCCTTAAAAAATAATCAATGGGCCTTTCTCAATGCTCCAGCGTAAGCGTTGGGCAATATGCTGCCCTCAACGGCTTTGGCCGCCTTTTCGACATCATATTCGAAGCGTACAAACTCCACATGGATGCTATTCTTGTCCGGCCTACGGAAGTTCCCATCCATGTTCAACAGCACATAGCATCCCCTATTGTCGCCATCCTTGGGCTTTCCGATGGATCCGATATTTATCGCATGGCGGTATATGGTGCCTCCATCATAATCCAAAAGGGCCTTGTGATAGGGTTGGTGTGTATGTCCAAAACAGAGGATATCGGCATTTGCATCCCGCAGGATGCGTACCAGGCTCTTCTCCTTCCGGTCCTCGAAAAGATACTCGTTGATTCGTCTTGGGCTTCCATGCACCAGGAGTAGGTTCACTGTTTCATCGTTCCTTTTGAACTCCACATTGATATGGGATGGAAGGTTTTTCAGGTAGGCCCTTTCATCATCCCCCATAATGGAGTTGGTATAGGATATGGAAATTGCCCCGTTCGCCTTTTCCTCATCGCTCTTGTAGGCACAGCCACAATCATCACTGTTGCGTCCGATGCCAAAATCATAGTTGCCCGCAATGGTGGGTATCCGGCGTTTTCTGATCTCATGGACCACCTCGTTGGGCCAGATGTTATAGCCCACAAGGTCCCCAAGGCAATAGATGGCGTCCGGCCTATGTTTTTCCACATCCACAAAAAAGGCCTCAAGGGCAGGAAGGTTGGCGTGGATGTCCGAGAAGAGTGCAATTTTCATCCTTATGCGGTTTGCGGTTTAAAATACTTTTTGCGCAACCAAAAGGCGACCCTTACCAACAGAATCAGGGCAGGAACTTCCACCAAGGGCCCGATGACCCCTGCAAAGGCCTGGCCGGAATCCAGTCCGAAGACGGCAATGGCCACGGCAATGGCGAGCTCAAAGTTGTTCCCGGCTGCTGTAAAGGCCACCGAAGCGGTCTTGTCATATTCGGCACCCATCGCCTTGGTGAAAAAGAACCCAATGATGAACATCAGGGTAAAGTACACCAAGAGGGGTATGGCGATCACCACCACGTCCATGGGAATCTCCACGATAAGTTCCCCTTTGAGGGAGAACATGATCACAATGGTGAACAACAGGGCG
The DNA here is from genome assembly GCF_011068285.1 of Flagellimonas oceani. Classification (NCBI taxonomy): domain Bacteria; kingdom Pseudomonadati; phylum Bacteroidota; class Flavobacteriia; order Flavobacteriales; family Flavobacteriaceae; genus Flagellimonas; species Flagellimonas oceani. The sequence goes on from NZ_CP049616.1 coordinate 2,272,836, forward strand.
ATCAAGGTCATGGGAGAAATGGCGGGAACAAACTTTTGGGCATACCACTGTTCCCCTTTGATCCGGACCAATATCGTTCGGCTAAGGATGCCCATAAGGAAGGGGATGCCCAAATAAATGGCCACACTCTCCGCTATGGTCCCTATGGAGATGTCCACAATGGCCCCTTCAAAGCCAAAATATGGGGGCAAAACGGTGATAAAGATCCACGCATAGAAACTGTAGGCAAACACTTGGAAGATACTGTTCAGGGCCACCAGTCCCGCACCATATTCCGCACTGCCCTCGGCCAGGTCATTCCAGACCAGCACCATGGCAATGCAACGGGCCAAACCTATCAATATCAATCCGACCATATACTCGGGATAGTCCCTCAAAAAGAGGATGGCCAGGACGAACATCAACACGGGGCCGATGATCCAGTTGAGCACCAGGGAAATGGTCAAGATCCTGGTGTTCTTGAACACCTTGGGCAACAGTTTATAATCCACTTTTGCCAAAGGTGGGTACATCATCAGGATGAGACCTATGGCAATGGGGATGTTAGTGGTGCCGCTGTTGAACGAATTGATGATGTCGGGGAAGGACGGGAAGAAGTAACCGATACCGACCCCTACCGCCATGGCGATAAAGATCCAAAGGGTAAGGTTCCTGTCCAAAAAGCTCAATTTTTTTACTGCCATGTGTTATGATTTGATCTGTGAAAATACATACCAAAGTTCCGTTGCTATCTGTATGCTCCTTTCAAGGTATTTCTCGGCCTGTTGCGGGGTATTGTCAAAGGCCTTGGGATCCTCAAAGGTGATGGGGATGCGCTTTTCCGCACCGGGCACAAAGGGACAGGCCTCATTGGCCGAATCACAGGTCATGATGGCCCCAAAGCCGGAACTGGGGTTGAAGGCATCGTCCATTTTCTTGGAGAACCCGATCACCGGATGGGCATTTTCCGCATATTTGATGGCATAGACAGGATTTTGTCCCTGTGAAAGCTGTTGGATCTGGAACCCTTGTTTCCCCAAGGTTTCCGCCACCATCGGGAACAGGGCCGTGGCTTCGGTCCCCCCCGAATAGCAAAATACGTTCTTGATGTTGAAATGGAAAGCCATGGCCTGTGCCCATATCTGTGACAGGTGGCTCCTCCTGGAATTGTGGGTGCAAATGAAATTCAGGCGTATTTCCTGATTTTCGGAAACTTTCGACTGTATGAACCCGGCAAGGGGATCAAGGATTTCCCTACGCTCCGGGGAAACGGCATCCAGTTTCAAGGTTGTGATGAATCCCGCTATTTCAGGGAACAGGCTAGTTGTGGTCGTAGTCATTATATAGAATTAAGATTTAGCAACAATTGCCGTCCGGGGAACAGCAGGGCTCACTTTTCAATTGGGACAGTCTTACCTTTGGTTTCTTTTCGGGGACCCCACACTGGTCCTTGGCAAGGCAGTCGGTCATCTTGGTGGTCAACAGAAAATGCCCTTCATCAAAGGCAAGGCCATATTTTCCGATAGTGGTGCCCTGGTATTCCACTTCGACTTCCAGTGAGTCCTCTATTTCCAATACCTTTTGGGACAGTTCGATGATATGAACCAACTTTTCGGGATGCAACCTGTGGTCATAGTCGTTGGCCTCCCACAGTTGGAAACTGACCACTTCCTCATGGCGCACGGTTCCCCCGCAGTCTATAAAGTGTTTGTGAATCTTCCCCACTTCGGTGACATGGAAATGTCCGGGGACCATTTCCCCGGTGGGCAATTGGAAGCCAAGGGTTTCCAATCGGGACAGTACTTCTTTTACTTCTGATAATTTCATGGATTGTTCATTTTAGCTTTGATAATAGCATCGACCTGGGTGGCGACATAGATCATTTCCCCCGCGATGACGGCCTTGTTTTCAAAAAGGACCTCTGCATTTCGGTCCGTCAGCCCATCCTGTACATATACCTTGACACTGCTGTCCTCGTCCAAATGTAAGGATTCGAGGGTCTTTCTGTTGATGGTCCAACTATCGGAGCCATAGCGGACCGAATACGTGAACAGGGATTCGCCCTGCGCATTGGAGACCCTGAACCCATCGTTCTTCAGCAGGGCCAGACCGGGAAGGGTCTCATTGGCGGTATCCAGACCAGCGGATTCCACCTTGAACCTGTCATATAATCCGTAGTACATAAGGCCCGTCCTGAGCCAGATCATGGCCAATTGGCCCATATCGTCATTGTCCTGGTCCACAAATTCAACGGTATAAGGGGTCTCCCCCATATTGGACACCATTCTGGCGGCGAGTTGGTCCAAAAGCTGGATCTTTTCTTTGGGTATCTGGGGAAAAACGGTCTTCAGTTCCTTTACGGAGCGTTGGATCTTTCCCCTCAGTTCCTGGGAATGTGTGGTCAATGGGAGGCACAACAGCAGCAGTGCCATGGTTAGGATCATTTTTGTTTTCATGGTTTCTATTTTATGGTTTCAGTTTATTAGTTAATCGCAATAAAACGATTAATGGGTTCAAAAAAATACTAACAGCACTCTTGGTCCAGTTCAATCCCCTGATCGAGGAATGCCTTGAACTTATCCTTCATTTCGTTCCAATTTGCCACATTGACACAGTAACAGACACTGGTGCCCTCCACATCGCCCTTGATGAGTCCCATGTTCCGGAGTTCCTTCAAGTGTTGTGAAACCGTAGGCTGTGCCAGTCCTATCTCGTCCACAAGGTCACCACAGACACAGGCCTTGACCTTGAAGAGGTGCTGCAATATGGCAATCCGGGCGGGATGGGCAAATACCTTACCGATGAGGGCGAGCTCATTCTGGTTTTCGGTAAATATTTCGGTCTTTGCCAGTCCCATATCATTATTTTATCGCAATATTACAATATATTGATTCAACATAAAAAGATTTTCGATAAAAATACTTAGGTTCAAACCAAGGCTTTACAAATTTTCAGGGTCACTTGGTCATGTACCACAACATCCGGATGTTGCCTGAATGGGGGGACAGGCCACCGAACCAAAGGAACAATACACGCAACAATCGCCATTTTTGGGCCTTAGAATGGAGCCGCAATTTTCACATTCATAAAAGAACTGACAAGAATCCGTAGGCATCTTTTCCTCTTTGGAATTGCCACAATGCGGACAGGTAATTGTAGAGTACAGATTGATATCCATTATCACTGGTCCTTTATGGTGTATCCGGTTTTCAAAATGGCGTTCACGATAGCATCCCTGGTGGTTTTGGCGGGATCGTACATTATCTGTGCATTGGCTTTTTGGTAATCTGCCTTGACCATGATGATCCCATCAAGTCCATTGACCTCGTGTTCAATATGTGCCTCGCACCCACTGCATGTCATTCCCACGACCGGAATATTGATTTCCTTGACATCTTGGCTCGCAAAAAAGTTCGTTTGACCCTTGGCTTCCTGTTTCGGGTACAAAGATTGGGCATAATAGGGAAAGGCAAGCATCGCTAAGGCAAAGACCGTGATGGTCATCAACCAAATTTTACCCTTCCAAAAGGCCGGCTTTTCGTCCGTATCGCATGCACAGTCTATTTCCTTTTTGGCGACTGTCCTTAACTGTTGGTACCACGCCACTACCAAAACCAAACCCGTAATTCCGATCAAATACGGTCTGAACGGTTCCAAAAACTTAAAATTGGACGCCAGGCCAGATGTTCCGGCCACAATGGCCAAAAGTGGTCCTATGCAACAAAGGGAGGTGGCCATGGCCAAAATAATGGAAGATCCCATTAAGGTTTTCTTGTTATTCATGGTTTACTGGTTTTATTTGTTCTTTTTTATCGAGCAGGTCAAAAATTGGAAAAAGTAACGGCGAATGATCGGTCACCAAGGAATAATGGATCATCTGGCCTTCCTTTTGGGATGTGATCAAATTTCTGTCCTTGAGCTTGCGCAAATGTTGTGAAATTGCGGATACATTCATTTCCAGTATATCACTAAGGTCACAGACACATAAGCGTTGCTCTTGGTTCAAAAGGTAGAGAATCTTAAGCCGAACCGGATTGCCCATTAAATTCATTATCCCTGAAAGGGAGTCCATGGAATTTTCCAAATTTTGCATAGTTTCCCTGCATTCCATTATCTGTTTGGCATCCGCCTCCAAACGTATGCATATGTTCTTATCCATACTACGAAGTTACAGTAATTTATTATTTTAGCAAACTCTAAAATAAATGGGTGGCAAAAGAACAATATCAAGCCCTGGGTCACATTACCTGATAATCTTTAGGGTCGGATATTCCGAATTGTCGTTCGCTTTACTTTGCCCGCTTCCCAATTTCTCCTTCAACTGGGCCATGTCCTTGCTGATTTTCTTTTCCACGACCCTAGCATACTTTTGGGTCGTTGAAAGCTTGGTATGCCCGAGGAGTTTGGAAACGGTCTCAATGGGCACGTCGTTCATTAAGGTGATTGTCGTTGCAAAGGTATGTCTGGCCACATGGAAGGTTAGGTGCTTATCAATATTTGCCCTTTGTGCAATGATCTTTAGGTATTGGTTCACCTTTTGATTGGAATACACTGGAAGAACGGTATTTTCATTTTTGGGAAAATCCACATACTTCTCCAAGATTTTCTTGGCTTTGGGCAATAGGGGAACCTTCACTTCGGTCTTGGTCTTTTGGCGTTTTACATCGATCCAGAGTTCCCCGTCGATGCCGGATACGATACCATTGGGATTGAGAAGTTTGATCTCTATGTAGCTGAGTCCGGTATAACAGGCAAAAAGGAAAATATCCCGGACCAGTTCCATGCCCTTTTCCTCGAATTCCAATTGGTCCAGCGCCAGAATTTCCTCCTCTTCCAAGAAAGCACTGTCATAATCCTCCATTTTCACTTTATACAGATTGAAGGGATTCTTGGGGATACAATCAAATTTATAGGCCATGGTCACCAATTTCTTGAACCGCAGCATATGTTTCATGATACCGTTGTTGTTCAATGTCTGGAACGATTTGATGGGTTCGCAGTTCCGCAGGAAGTTTTCAAACTCGATCAAAAAGGCATAGTCTATCGAGGCCAGCCCAATATCGGGTACCCGATATTTTTTGGCAATGAAGCGTTTCAGGTAGGTCTCTGTGGAGGAATAGTTCTTGACCGTCCCTTTGGCCAGTTTGGGCAACTCATAGGTTCGGTTGTACTCCAAAAGGTCCAATAGGGTGAGCATCACCTTGTCCTTTCCCAGATATCGAAGCTTGATGGATTGTGCCGTTATAAAGTTACTCTCGGCACTAAGTTGCCGATGGCATTCCAGCAACTTTGCACGGACGTCGTCCAGATATTTGTTTACAACAACGGATTCACTGGCCCTATGGTCCATTTTTCCCAAAATAGGACACCATCGTTCTTCAAAAGTTGATCTATGGACACTGAGATCTGCATTTTTTCCTTTACATCTGATCCGGACATAAATTGGAAACCGTCCATCTTTTTTTCTTCCTGATTTTTTCAGCCAAAAACTGATACTGAAGGAGTTAGAGGTATTCATGTGTTCTCGCTTTAAGTGAAACATTGGTTGAAGCGAAAGTCAAATCACACGAAAAATCAATAATGGAAGTACAATTTAGGGAATTTTTCCCGACAAAAATAGGACACTCTATAGGACATCCTCACCGATGGTTTCAGATGGAAATAAAAAAAACCAGAAAAAATTAATTTTCTGGTTTTCAATTAATTAAGGTTTTACTTAGTGTCATAAAACCATGGTTCGTCGGGATGACTGGACCATCTATATTTTTGTAAGTTATTATTAATCAATAACTAGCACTGATATTTTAAATCCTGCACACCTTATTGCACATTTTTGTATGGATTGAGCATAAGTACATATCCTCAGAGAATAAATATAGTCAAAACTGTTCAAAAAGGACCAAATATTTTAAAAACCACATCCACGTTATGTAAAATCTGGACAATCCTTCCAATTTTTACTATAATAGACGGATTGTATTGAGCAACCCTACAGCATAGCACAAATATCTGACTCTCCATTTATTACATCCAAATAGTAGATGGTTCAAATTTTCCACTTTTGTAATCTCGGCTATCCGGCTCATACAAAAATGAGGTAGGTTCAAACATCTTCGTGCCAGTACCCACTTTTTATACAATTGCCAAATTTGCGCCTATTTTTATTGTACTGCACGTATATTTAATATAACTTGCGCTTATATTTTTTAAATAATGTTAAAAAGCGCCCACTTTTCATTTGTTGCACCCGTTTTTAACGGTGTGGTTCTTCCAGAAGAAGGTATCATCTCTGGCTATGCAGCCATTATACATAAGCTAGGGCTCGCTGTCCCATTACCAATACCCTTTACAGTCGTCAGTTTAAAAAACAAACGGATCAAGGACAAAAGTTTCACTTATCTTCCAAAGAGCTATGAAGTGGATGATTCCCTTGAACTCTCGGAAGTAGAGGCATTATATAAGCACCTTGTTTTTGCACTTAAGTATGAAGGTGTAAATCTATTGACTTTCAGTGCTCTTACAAAGCATTATACCGAAGATGAACTGACTCAATTAGTCAGTATCGAGCCAACCGGCCAATATTCAAGAAGGATATGGTTTTTAGTGGAGTGGTTGATGCAAAGGGAACTTTCAGGGATTTCAGACCTAAGTAAAAAGAGTTATGTGGATGTTATTGATACAAAACAACAATTTGGGATAAAGGGAATTCGATCGCCGAGACAAATGGTCAATAATAATTTGCCGGGAACTGTTGACTTCTGTCCATTGATACGAAGAACTGCATTGTTGGAGCAATATATCAATGAAAAACTCTCCAATAAAAACAGTGCCTATCTCAAGGGCATTCGGAAAAATATCCTACGACGGGCAGCTGCATTTTTGTTGTTAAAGGATTCAAAGGCCTCCTTCACCATCGAAGGCGAAAGCCCAAAGAGTAAACGTGCCGCGCGATGGGGACAAGCTATAGGTCAAGCAGGGATGACAGATCTAAGTCATAATGAATTTGAACGGCTACAACAACTGGTGATTGAAAACCCACGCTTTATTGAAATGGGGTATCGGAAAAAAGGTGGTTTTATAGGAGAACGGGACAGGGATACCTTTTCTCCGGTTCCAGATCATATCTCCGCCAAACATGAGGATATCCAACAACTTATGACAGGATTATTGGAAACCAGCCAAAAACTATTGGATAACGAAATGGATGCAGTACTTGCTGCTGCCAGTATTTCGTTCGGCTTTGTATTTATACATCCATTTGCCGACGGAAATGGGCGAATACATCGTTATTTGATCCATCATGTTTTGGCAAAAAAGCAATTTTCGGAACAGGGCTTGATTTTCCCAGTTTCCGCATCCATACTAAGCCATATTGGGGATTATCAAAAAGTATTGGAAGGGTATTCCATCCCGCTATTGGATTTTATTGATTGGAAAGAAACAGGTGACCACAACGTGGAGGTCATAAACGAAACAATAGATTACTATCGTTATTTTGATGTGACCCCACAAGCAGAGTTCTTATACTCTTGTGTCAAGGATACCATTGAGAACATTATTCCAAATGAAGTGAACTATCTCGGCAAATATGAAGAGTTTAAATACTACATTGACAATACCTATGAAATGCCGGATGATATGGTATCATTATTGGTCAGCTTTTTGGAACAAAACGATGGCTCCTTGTCCAAAAGAGCCAAAAAGAAAGAGTTTGTACAACTCAGTGAAAGTGAAATTAAGGATATCGAATACCGCTATAACCTTATTTTCAATTCTTAAAAAAGTGATCTTATCCCAAACCGGGGGTCTGTAAATTAAACTCTGTCCGATCTGTCAATCCCTCTGGGGCTAGCCCCAGAGGGATTGGGATTTAATTCCAAGGGAATCCTCTCCCCAAATTTAATATAAAGTTGCTGGACCACCAGGCTCCAATTCTGCAGGGTGAGTGTAAGTGTAAGCTCCCCTTTTTTCGTACCGGTTCCCTATCCACTGAATTTTGCTCTTGACCTCCTCCCATATTTAGGTACCGGTCATAACTAGAGAATCCGGGCTGTTTTCAGTTGATATACTCATATACAGCTACTTCGTTGCCATCCAAAATTGGCCAATCATCTTTCAATAAGTTCAATAATACCCCAGCTATACGTAGGCACACCAAACTACATCTGTGACCTTCTATATGGGAGTCAGACTCCTATAATTTGTTTCGTGCCGCTTCCATGGCATATGAACTTCTCCAGTTTCGTTATTGATATTCCCTGCTAAGCCCGCCGTCCCTCCTTTTTTGGGTGGCAAAACAACAACATCCCTTCCTGTAGCCGGCATAAAGCCAGACCCCACTTCGGTGGGGTTTCTTTTTTATACGGCTCCCACAGCAAGGGATGCCGTATCCCATTTAGCATCAAAAAAAGGTGACAGCGATGGCACTACTGGAAGTAAATCAAATACCACAAAACATGAAATCGTACACATCCCATATATCGGAAGCAGCACAAAACCTTCAAAAAAAGGAAGACGCTCCGGATACCATAAGTAAATCAGTGGCCTTCGGCTTTTGTTGTATTGCTGCTGGGGATGTGGTTCGGTCCGTCAATCAAGAGTTCAATTATTTTCTAACCGCCCGATTTGGGCATAAATCCTTTCAATCATGAGCAATTTCAGAAATCATGTACAGTTAATCGGAAATGTGGGGGAAGACCCCAAGATCACCCTCCTCGATGGAGGCCGTAAAGTGGCCCGTTTTCCCATGGCCACCAATGAACATTACACCAACAACCAAGGGGAAAAGATCCAGAATACCGACTGGCACCAGGTCGTGGCCTGGGGCAAGACCGCCGACATCCTCGAAAAGTACACCGCCAAGGGCAGCGAGATCGGCGTGCAAGGGAAGATCAAGACCCGTTCCTATACCACCGAGGACGGCAACCAACGCTATGTGACCGAAATCATCGCCGATGAAGTGCTGCTAATGGGTCCCAAAGCTGCCCAAGAGGACAGCCAGTCCAAGACGCCCAAGTCCAAGACCGCTAAAAAGACATCCACCAAAAAGGATGCCTAGCACCCCGGGGTGCCCCCTTCGGGCATCCCTTCTTTTCTTTTTGTTCAATCCAAAATCAATTCCCATGGAAACAAACTCCCAACACCTCAAAGAACAGCTAAGCCAGTTTTGCGGCTCGCAACAGATTTTTACCCTTCCCCTCTGCCGAACACGGTACACCGAGGGCATACAATTCCTAGCACAGACCGCCAACGCCTTTTGGCTGCTGACAGACGCCTCCATAATGGGCAGGAGCCTAAAGGACAAAAGCCGGTTTATTACCATCGACTTTAAACGCTATTCCCCATCCGAAGTGGAAACCCATGGCCATGATGCCGTGATTACCTACACCGATGGCAACGGGACCGTACTTGCTCGTCAACAGTACCATTTTACGGATTTTCCCTTGGAACAGATCCGACTCTTTTTTGTGGACAATACCCTGCTATTGCCCTCCGAATATTAAAATGGTCGAGGGGATGCCCCAATAACCCTTAGTACATCCCCTCTTTCATTCTTCTTAACCCTAAAATTTAGAAAAATGATCTTTAAAGTTAATGAAATAAAAATCAGCTACCGGGAGCATACCCGAATATCCCAAACTCCCCAATTGTCCTCTTCCCGTGATGTGGCCGCACTATTGCACCAAAATTGGGATGCCGATACCCTGGCCCTTAAAGAATCCTTTAAAATCCTATTGCTCAACAATTCCAATCGGGTCAAAGGTACCTATCAGGTGTCCGATGGGGGCATCACGGGTACCGTGGTAGATCTGCGCATCCTCTTTGCCGTGGTGCTCAAGACCTTGAGCGTGGGCATTATCCTCGCCCATAACCACCCCTCGGGGAACCTCAAACCCAGCCAGCCCGATAAACAGCTGACCCAAAAAATCAAACGGGCTGCTGCACTCTTCGATATCAAAGTGCTCGATCACCTGATCATCGTGCCCAACGGGGACTACTTTAGTTTCGCGGATAATGGCCTGCTGTGAGTTGTCCGTTCACGACAGCCATTTTATACGCTGAAACTTGATAGCCATCCCATCGGGGTGGCTTCTTTCGGTCTATGACCTGTCATATGCAAATTAAATTCAATCTGTTTTGTAGTCCCTTTTCTTTCGGGTTTTTCAATGGCGTTGATGGTATGGTGAGACGGTTTCCCTATCTAAATCATCTCCACCATTTTAATAAAAATCCAGCCTTTTCCGGCAATTGCTGCAAAATCCATATTTCCATATCCTTTCCCTTCTTAAAATTTTATCCCTTTTTCCTTCAATAGCGCACATCCAATACCTTGACCTAGGCGATGAATTTTGTGCTGCGCACAATAAGGAAGAGCAAGAGGGCAACACGGCCAGCCGGTGTTGCATGTATTGATTTTTAAATAAACCGCTGTTTTACAGTGGTTTATTATTGAAAAGATTATTAAACATGGGCCTTGGGAGGCCCCGATTTGCGGCAAATGCCCCCGAAACCCCTATAAACAGGCATGGATTTGCGGCAAATCCAAACCAAAAACATCTATGGGAACTGAAAGTTTTAGCAACATACGCTTCAAAAAGGAGACCGCCAGACGGTTCCAGTCCTTCTCGCGCATGTACTACAAGACCCATACCCTGGCCCTTTCTGGGATGCTCGATTTCTTCAAGTACAATGAGATCTCCCCCCACGAAAACCTGGGCAAGCGCATGGGCCTGATCATGGACTTCCTCCAAAAGTTCCGTGACTTTACCGCCAAACGCAACAATGCCACCATCGCCATCATCAAGGATCTCGAAAAGCACGGTATCATGCCCACCAAGGCGATGATGGAACTGTTATTTGAAGGAGGACCGACCTCCTCAACTCAAAAGGCTGGCGATATCCCCAAGGCCGAATTGGTCATTCCCGAGATCCAAGGGATGGACCTCGATACCGAATTTGCCCTGCTCGAGGAGCGCAAACAACACCAACTCCTGGAACAGGAACTGGCCCAGCTTAAAACCCTAATCAACGAGCAACTCCTGAATCGGGTCAAGGTCATCCGTCCGACTCTCGGTACCCCCCGACTCCAATTGGATATGACCCTATCCGAATGGAAGGCCGTTCAAGAACATTTTAAAATACCATAGCCATGTACATCACCATTACCCGACAACATCTAGGCGAGACCTTTTCCCAAAGCTCAGCGGACTTTGTAAACTATCTGGAAAAAGAAAACAAGGCGCTCTCCCCCGAACAACAGGAACCTTTTTTTAACCAACAGCAAGACCATATCGATCCCAAGACCGTGGTCCAGGAAATCGACGCCAATACGGACCGACTCAAACAAAGCGAGCCCAAGTTCTATTCCCTGACCATCAATCCCAGTCAGCGGGAACTGGCCGCCATCCAAAATGATCCCGAAAAACTTAAGGCCTATGTCCGGGAGATCATGAAGGACTATGCGGCTTCCTTCTACCGTAAGGAACCCGTTCAAGTGGAGCAACTGAAATATTTTGCCAAGATCGAAAAGGAACGGACCTATTCCGGACGGGACCGGGAAATCCGGGAAAACCGCCCCTATCGGGCACAGATCGCCAAACTTCAAAATGACTTGGCCAAGGTCAACCGCGGAGCCCTCCAAGGGAATCCCAAACACATCCAACGGGATATTGACCGACTCTACAAACAAATGCCCCATAAATTGGATGGAAAGCCCATCACAGCCGGGATGCAAAAACCGGGTTCCCAAACGCATGTGCATATCGTGATGAGCCGGAAGGACGTTACCAACACCTATAGTCTGTCCCCAGGGAGCAGCTACCGTGAATCCGAGGTCCAACTCCATGGAAAGACCGTCAAACGGGGCTTCCGTAGGGACCAATTTTTTGACAAAGCCGAAAAGACCTTTGATCGGATGTTCAAATACAACCGGAACTATGTGGAATCCTACAAGGCCCGAAAGACCCTCGACAAAGACCCCAAGGCCTACTTTTCCAAAATCATGGGACTGCCCGCCTCCAAACGGGCCGTGGCCCTCAAACTGTTGTCCAAGACCGGGGCCAAGGTACCGCTGCCCAACATTCCGACCAGTAAGGTCGCCATCGCCCGAAAGACCATCGCCCGCCTTCAAAAGGCCGCAGCCCTGGCCCGAAAGGCCAGCTCCATTGAAATCTAACCGCTATGTCCTTGGAGTACCTTGATCATATTGATATCTTTTTCACTCAACATTGGTGGTGGCTGTACCTTCCCTTAGGCCTGGGCATGCTGCTGTTCCAATATGTCCACCGAAGGGGTGGGCTGATAGTTACAGGGCTGTTCACGTTGGATAGCGCTCTGTTTGTTTACTTCTTGGATTGGATCATTGTAGCACCCTTATTGTTATATGCCCTGCTTCCTTCGCTCTTCCTGAATATGCTAATCGGATTGTTGTTTCATATACATGAGGACGAAGACACCATTCCCCCGAAATACCAAGCTCGGCTGCCACTACGCAGCGGTGCCCTGACACTCAAAAACATTAGAAGGGGAATTTCCATTATCGGCTCTGCCGGAAGTGGGAAAACGGAATCCGTGGTCAATGCCTTGTTACGACATTTTCAGAAACATGGCTTCTGTGGGGTCATCCATGACTACAAACACTTTGAGATCACCGAACTGGCCTATCCCCTCTTCAAAGACCAAGGCATTCCTTTTCATATCGTGTCCTTTGATACCATCCACCAAAGGGTGAATCCCATTGCGCCCCGATACCTGCCCGATGAGGAAAGTGTGAATGAGGTCTCCCGGGTCCTACTGGAAAACCTTCTCGAACAACGGGAGTCCGTGGCCCAAGGGGCCTCCAAGTTCTTCAACGATGCCGTCGAAGGACTGCTGGGCGGATTGATATGGATGCTCCGTACCCATCATCCCAAATACTGTACCCTGCCCCATCTGATTGCCGTATACCAGTTGTTGGAACCTGACCATCTCATCCAATGGCTGAGCCAAGACTTGGTGGCCAAAGCCATGGCCGATGCCTTTATCGCAGGCAGGGCCTCGGAAAGACAAACTGCCGGGGTGCTCTCTACACTAGCCAACGCCCTCAAGAAAATATCGACCCGCCGGATATTCATGGCCCTCTCCGCCGATGAAGTGGACCTGGACATCAACAACCCAGAACACCCTGCTATACTATCTATCGTCAACCATCCCAAATTCGAGACCGCCTACTCCCCCATCATTGCAACCATCCTGCATACCGTTATCAAACAGATGAGCCTTAGGGGGCAAAGACATTCATTTGTATTGATGGAAGAGGCCCCGACCATCCGGCTGCTCAATATGCACCGAATCCCCGCTACCCTACGTAGCTATGACATCACCACCGTCTATGTGATGCAGGACAAGGCACAGAACGATATGATGTACGGCGATAAAGCCAGTAGGGCCATCCTCTCCAACCTGTCCTATCAGTTTTTTGGGAAGGCCAATGATCCTGACACCGCCTACTATTATGAACGCTTTTTCGAATTGGTCAAAAAGCCCTTACGGAGCGTGAGCAAGAAAGTGGATTTTATGGCATCCGATACCCGGATAACCAACATTGAACGTGAAGTGGGCAAGGTACGGTCCGAGGAGTTCTTCCGATTGAAACAAGGAGAGTTTATCGCTTTTTCGGATGGGAAGGACAGAAAAGTGCGGTTTCCGGTGCCAAAGGCAGAGCGGGATTTACCACATCTAAAATTCACATCTGATAGCCCTGAAATAGCTGCCAACTTTAATAGGATACATTTGGAGGTCAAGGGATTGTTTCAAAAGCCCTAATATGAATCCTGTCAAAGTATACATCAAGCCAGCAGTGGAATAAAACTTTTTCGTACAGTCCCTACCTCAAGAAACAATTGTTGTTCTCGACTGGTCCACTATCACTGAAAAATTATGTTTTATAACATTATAATCAGGTTAAAGCTGACTTTACTACTATGAAAAGTAAACTAATGATGGCCCGGACCGTTGGAAACAAGCTATAAAAGACAATTCGCTAAGAATATTTCTCAACGACTTGTAGCCTTCCCTAAAAATGTAGCCCTACCCCTTTTAGGACATCGCCAAATGATTAAAATATTCATGCTAGAATAAAGACATATTACTTTGAACCTATAACAACTAGTCTATACCCATGTTTTTCTCGAAGCCCCACTAATAAGTTTTCACAGCTGCCCATGGCAACTTTGGGTATCACAAAAACAAACCTTTGTTTATTTGTAGTTGGAACCATAGGGGGGCAAACCCTGCCGGTATAAGGGGTAACTACGTCAACTAAAAGTGTCTCTTTAATTGTTATCAAAATAGTCCACTTTTAGTTGAAGATTTACAAGTACCGTTTTGGGAGAAATGCCCAATATTCTTGAAATGCTCCGTACCCCACAACCTTCTTTTAACAACGTTTTTATTAGTGAATCCACTTGGGGCTCATAGGCTTTGTATTGGTATTGTAATTAAAATGATTTTTGGCATAGTTTGCACTTGTAGCGCTGATTGCCTTTTTGTTTTCCATTCTTTATGGCATATCCATTACAGTTGGGGCAGCGTTTCTTTTCCATCCACTAATCTACTACACGATATTGAAAAGAAGCCTTGTATCACGAGGGCTAATGAAATTTCTTAGAACAGAGAACCCCATACAGCAACAAAAACCAGTATCTGGAAAGCATCCAAAACACTGGCTTTTAATTATTTAAATTCAATAATAAGCAAAAACAACTGTTTTACTACATTACCCCACTTCAATACAGTTGTCATAAAAAGTACACACAATCGGAAAATATCCGATTATGTGTTTAATATTTTACATTTTATTGTTATTTTTATGATACTTAATCGGAAAATATCCGATTATCTAGTCATATAGTTACAATATGGATTTTAGAGCGAAGATAAAAGATTTTGCAGAAGGGCCCATCTCTAGACATTTAATTTTGGAGTTGCTTAGCGATTATGATCGACCCAACGATAAAATCAGTGAGTTGATCAAAAACAATGAGCTCATACCCATTAGAAGGGGACTGTATATAACAGGGCCAGAAATGGATCTACCATCACCGGAACCTTTTCTAATAGCAAATCACCTAAGGGGCCCCAGTTATGTTTCACTGGAAACTGCACTATTCTACTGGAACTTAATCCCGGAGAGAACCTATGAGATAAGTTCGGCAACTATAAAAACCTCAAAAACATATAAAACCCCAGTTGGAAGGTTTAGTTACCATCAACTAAAGTTACCCTATTACTCTTACGGAATAAAAAGTATAGTATACTCCCCTAAACAAACAGCACTGATTGCTTCTCCTGAAAAGGCGTTGTGCGATAAAATCGTTTTGACACCAAGGGTCAATCTCAGAAGCATCAAGCAAACGCAACAGTTTCTATTGGACGATCTTCGAATGGACAGTGAAATATTGAACACATTGAATAAGGAGATTATGGAAACATGGATCGAAAACGCACCTAAAAAAAACAGTTTAAAAATGCTAATCAAAACATTGAGGGTACTATGATCAAAGAATGGATAGAAGAATATAATCCAAGAAATGAAGATGAGATATTGTCCGCACTACGCGAAATAATGCAAGAAATCACATTGGCAGGTTTATCGAGGACCGATTTTTTTGAAAAAGCAGCTTTTTACGGCGGAACCGCTCTCAGGATTTTCTATGGGCTGGACAGGTATTCAGAAGACCTGGGTTTCTCTTTACTTCAACCAGACCCCAATTTTTCCATAGAACCTTATTTCAAGGCAATTCTGGATGAATTCAAATCGTTGGGACTCAATGTCAGCATCAAGGAAAAGAAAAAGACAAAAGAATCAGCGATAGACTCTGCTTTTTTGAAAGCTGAAACCATATGGCAGGAAATCGTACTTGAAGATGTTATTAAACAAACAGGGGTACGTTCAAATAGGACCCTGAAAATAAAGATAGAAGTGGACCGGCGGCCACCCCTGAACTTTAATACAGAAGAAAAGCTATTGCTCAGGCCATTTTCTTTTTATGTAAAGTGTTTTGCCGGGCCAAGTTTGTTTGCTGGTAAAGTGCACGCATTATTATTTAGACAATGGAAAAATAGGGTAAAAGGGCGGGACTGGTATGATTTGGAATGGTATATCAAGAAGGGAATTTCTTTAGATCTGAGCCATTTTTTGGCAAGGGCGAAAGACACAAACGACTGGCAAGCGGACGATATTTCTCCCGATCAGATAATTGAAATACTCCAAAAAAAAATTGATTCAGTATCATTTAAAAACATCAAAGAAGACGTTATCAGATTTATTAAAAATGATGATGTTTTAAGTATTTGGAGCCCTGAATATTTCCATGATCTAGTTGGGAAAATCAAATTCAAAAGCGAATAAAGTCAAGTCAATTATCTGTTCATTCCCCAATTAACAGGACAGGTTTTCTACAAATCTAGGTTAATTTATGCTGCCTTTTTAAACATGTCCATAGGTCTATCATAATCTATTGATCCATGTCTTTCTCATTCCTAATAATTAAAAATACAAGCTTTTATTTATTTTCATTACTGTCCCATTAAAATCTAAAATTGTCCTTTGAAATATTTGAAATATAGTTAGTTACAGAGGTTTTTCGAGCGAACGGACTTGAAAAACATAGCTTTGTATCAGATGAATCTGACAGCATATGTTTCAAGATAAATACGTTTTCGCTCAGTTGGTCTCGTTTCTTAATCGGAGTAAGTTCAATCGTATTGTCGCCAAGTATGAAGGTGACAAATATGTGAAGCATTTCAGCTGCTGGAATCAACTCCTTGTTTTGATGTTCGGCCAGCTCTCCAATCGTGAAAGTTTGAGGGGTCTGATTGTCGCCTTGGACGCCCATCACTCCAAATGTTACCATTTGGGAATGGGCAAGAATGTCTCAAAATCATCTTTGGCAAGAGCCAATCAGGATAGGGACTATCATATCTTTGAAGAGTATGCTTACTATTTGGTAAACCAAGCAAGAGAGAAGCGTACCACCAACATCTTCAATCTCGGTGGTAACGTTTACGCTTTCGACTCGACGACGATTGACCTATGCCTTTCCATATTTTGGTGGGCAAAGTTCCGTAAGAGAAAAGGAGGTGTCAAAGTGCATACATTGTATGATGTAGAAACACAGATACCGACATTCTTTCATATTACTGAAGCTTCTGTACACGACTCAAAGGCTATGAAAGAAATCCCCTATGAACCAGATTCTTACTATATATTTGACCGAGCTTACAATAACTTTAAGATGTTGTACAAGATCCATCAGATAGGAGCCTACTTCGTTATCAGGGCAAAAAAGAACCTTCAATACAAATCCATCAAATGGAAACGCAGGTTGCCCCGGAATGTACTTTCAGATGTGACAATTGAATTGACCGGATTTTATCCGAAGCAGTACTATCCCGGGCCGCTTCGCTTGGTCAAATACTGGGATGAGGAGCAAAACCGTGAGTTTGTTTTCTTGACCAATGCCTGCTACATCTCAGCTCTGCAAGTTGCTGAACTTTATAAGAACCGATGGCAGGTAGAACTGTTTTTCAAATGGCTGAAGCAGCACCTTAGAATCAAGAAGTTCTGGGGTACTAGCGAGAATGCTGTTAGAATCCAGATCTATGCCGCTATATGCACATACTGCTTGGTGGCAATCGTTCAGCACGATATGAAACTGGACAGAAGCACATATGAAGTACTCCAAATATTAAGCATCTCACTGACAGATAAAACGAACCTTCGGGAACTCTTTAGCAAAACTAAATTTCAAAATGACAAAGAACGAATAAGCCTTAATGGGCAAAGTTTATTTAATTTTTAAAAACGCCCCAATTTTAATGGGACACTAGTGATTTATTTTAAAGGAAAACTATCTTTTTATTGGATTTTTCAAGTGGTATGGAGCAGTTCGTCATTTGATACCGAAACAGGTATCAATAATCTATTTGTATACTATTTTATACGCCTTGTGCGATTCCAATTGGAAATCTAAAGCAATAATTACCAAGAATGGTTTCATATTTCTATTCCCCTCATTTTATGCTTTCTTCAAAAAATGCAAAGGTTTGCATAAAACAATACATCATTTCTTTCATATAATTGGACAAATGATATTTATTTGTTTACCCAAACAAACTAAATTTTATCCTTGTGCATATCATACTACTGAAAGTCATCCTTATGCCATTACTTTCAATTGTGTTTGGTTGTATCAACGCAACACAGAGAACTCCCGATAACCAAGGTTTGACCGAAAAGATGGAGAGGCCCAAAATTTTTATTTTAGCGAACAATCAATCATGGTTGCATACGAGCGCATGTGGGGACAAAATGGTAAAAACTGCATTTGGTAGGGATGCTAAAGAAAGGGGTCTGTTTACCCATTCATTTATGACAAGTCCTTCACTTATCAATCCCGAAGAATCAACTTATCCCGTCCGGGCCATCCCTACCATAGAGTATCTGTGCATCTTAAATATTGAATCGGAAAAATGGCCCACGGGAGGACCAGATTTTGTATCATCCGACCGAACTAATCACCGAGATATGGATACCAGCCCCACAAAGACTCCACTTTGGCAATTAACAAACAGTGAGAAGTTTTGCGCACCTTATGAACCATCAAACCAGCCAATGAAATGATTCAAAGAACAGCTGTCTTCGTTTTTCCTAGCCTAAGAGGCACTTTCAAATTACCATACTTTGTAATTCCACTCCTACTATGCTCTTTCCCGACGTGGTCCCAAAAAGTAAAGAATGTTCCCGAAGCATTCAACGACATCGATTCCAGTCCAACCACAATCCATATAAGGAACATCCTGGATGTCCCTACGGAAAATGGGCATTTTCAAGGGATTCAGGTAATGGAAATCCATGGAAGAAAAAAACTTTTGGTTTCTGGAAGTTCGTTACACCGATCTTATATCCTACAAGCGGATTTAGAAAGCCAAGAAACCGACACCCTTATCACACTTATGAAAGATCCTTTCCGACATGCGGGAGGAATCCAAGTAAGCAATGGATATCTTGCGGTAGGGATTGAAGATAATTTCAATAAAACCAGGGCCAAGGCCAGCATCTACAACTATAGGAATGGTAACCTTTATAAGTCACTACCCGATATCACTATTGATAGGTTCGGGGAAGTGAAAAGACCAACAGCCGGTGCAACAGGACTATTGGCTCTCGACGAGGGTTATTTAATGGTAGTGGCCAATTGGGATTCCCGAATCTGGGATTTTTATGCCGTTGAACCTGAAAATGGAAAGTACAGGTTGCTCAAAAGTTTTGACGCACCTACCAATTGGGCAAGTTATCAATCCATCAATCTCATTATGGACGAAAAGCACATCTATGCCATTGGGTTCTATCAAGAAATGAATATTTCTCAAGCTGACCTTATTTATGTGAGCAGTGTGGATCACTTCGAGCCACAAATGGAAAAAATCGGAACAAAGTATTTCAACTGCACCAATGGAGTGGATTTTATCGGCGCTGCGGGACTAGAAGTGGAAAATGGGGAGAAATTGAATATTTGGGCCACGCAAAAAAATGCTTTAGAAGGTATTGCGGTAAACATATTTTCAAAAAAGTAAAAGCATACCTTCCCCTCTTTAACAATACTACCATAAACCTAACAAACCAGTTGCAAATTTTCTGTTAGGGTAAAGGTAACATGTCCAGATAAACACGATTTATATTACTGAAATATAAATTTCACACCCTTATTATTGTAAACACAAACTAGTCATTGATACCTACTATCCCATACAGTGTGTAAATAGAAAATTGGCGGGGATATGCCCCCGCTATTTCTTTTACTTTAAATATTTACACCTTATGAAGAAAGAAGAATTGTACAATCATGAGATTTTAAAACAGTTGAAATTCGGAGAGGAACTGAACGGTTTTCTCAAGGAACTCCAGTAGCCCACATCGAGAAGATGCTGGAAGGGGAACTGGACGTCAACCTGGATTATAAAAGAAACGCTCCAAGGGTGGCTACTCCCGTAACGGTTATTCCAAAAAGATGGCGGGCTCCTCCTTCGGAGAGTCCGAGATATCCGTCCCCAGGGACAGGGATGCCGGTTTCAAGCCCATGATCGTGCCCAAACGAGGCAACATGGTGGAAGGCATCGCACTCGAGGTGCATGAGAGTTCCAAGGTCTTCGCCAAGACCTCTACGTGGCCGTGGGCCTGTGCAGGGACGGAAAAAAGGAAGTACACCAAGAACAAGCTTTCCTTCCCGAGCGATGATACAATCCGTACATTTGGCAACACGGGAGGCCACCACGAAGTGGCCTATGCCCATTAGGAACTGGGACATCATTTTGAACCAGTTCCTTACTATTTATGAAAAAAAGGGGCAGACTTTAAATAAAGTCACCCCCTTTCTTTTCAACTTACACACTTATTGGGATAGTATCCTCCAATAATCCTTTATTACAAAATCAACATACCCAACATTTTCAAACAATTTCAGCTAATCTTACCGGTCTATTTTCCTTTAAAGATTTTATGGCGGCAAGACCGATTTTGAGAGATTGCAATCCATCGTTACCATTGACGGGCACGTCAACCCCTTTTCCAAGACTATTTATAAAATCCTGTACTTCTACCATATACGCGTCCCTATATCTTTCCAAAAAGAAATGTAGTGGAAGAGCTGCATGTATCCCTTCGGCGTTGTACAGCTTATGGGAATCCATAAAATTATTATTAGACTGTACCATTCCCTCTGAACCAAAGACCTCGATCCTTTGATCGTATCCATAAGATGCTTTTCTACTGTTATCTATTACGGCCATAGTTCCATCCGTATAGGTCAATGTGACTACCGCAGTATCTATGTCCCCGGCCTCGCCAATGGCCTTATCTATCAGAACAGTTCCTTTGGCATAAACCTCCTCAACCTCCTTATCAACCACAAAACGGGCCACATCGAAATCATGGATGGTCATATCCAAAAACAGTCCTCCCGATTTCTCAATATAGCTTATTGGTGGCGCCCCGGGGTCCCTGCTGGTTATTTTGACCAGATGAGGATGGCCAACCGCTCCATTTTGCACCAGTTCCTTAACTTTTTTGAATTCTTTGTCAAACCTTCGATTGAAACCCAACATTAATTTGACATTGGATTCCTCCACCACCTTAAGTACCTCGACCACCCGTTGCAAGGACAAGTCCAAAGGCTTCTCACAAAATACATTTATTCCGGCCCTTACCGCCATTTCCACATATTCGGCATGGGTATCTGTTGGAGAGCATATTATTACCGCATCCAACGGAGCTGTGGCATCCAACATTTCCTTATATGCGGAAACAACACATGGCACATTCTTTTCTTTGGCGTACTGTCTACCTTCTTCCAAGGGATCCATGGCAGCCACGACTTCCACTCCCCGCATTTGGCAAAGGTTCCCTAAATGGATCTTGCCGATTCTCCCTAAGCCAGCAATGGCTATTCTTAAATTTCTCATTGATATAAATGTATAACTATAACCCTAATGTCTTGATATATTCCCTATTTGCCTTGGCACATATTTTTGGATTGCCCATCCCTGGAAGTATGTCTTGTTCCACTACGATCCAATCCTCATACCCCATATTATCCAAGATTTCCACGACCGATTTAAAATCCACATTCCCTTTGCCCAGTTCACAAAAGACACCTCTTTTCAAAGCATCAAAATAATCCCCTCCAATATTTCTGGATTCCTGTGCGGCCACTGGGTCATAGTCCTTAAAATGTACATGCCATATCCTGTCTTTGTATTTTTTTAGGGCTTTGACGGGATCGCCCCCACCAAATGCATAATGTCCCATATCAAGGCATAGCCCCAAAATATTTGGATCTGTCAACTGCATCAAAATATCTATTTCGTCAGGTGTTTCAACATACCCAGCACAATGATGGTGAAAAACAGTACGGATTCCATAGGCTTTTTTTACGCTACGGGCTATTTCCTCGGCACCCCTTGCAAAAATTGACCATTGTTCAGTATCCAAACCCATTTCGGAGCTGATTCTACCCGCGTTTATGGTTCTTTCCGGCACTGACGCATTGTCATCGGCGAGTACGATGAAAGCCTTGTCATATCCGGCCATAGACATCAGTCGAGCAACCTGGATGGCAGATTCAATCCCCTTTTTGTGTTGATTTTCATCTGTCAATGCAACAGGGACAAAGGCTCCCAAAAGCTCCAAGCCACGTTTGGATATCTCCTCCCTTAAACGTTTGGGGTCCGTTGGCATATAGCCCCAATCACCAAGTTCGGTACCTAAGTAACCCGTTTCCTGTATTTCGTCCAAAACTTGCGCATAGCCTATTTCTTCGGATTTTTTATCGAGATCGAATTCCAGAGCTCCCCAAGAACAAGGAGCATTTGCTATTTTAATCATTCTTTATACCTTAAAATTTACGGGACCATATATTTGGCCAACGTTCAATTACCACTTTGGTCTGTGTGAAAAATTCTATCGCGTGTTTTCCCTGGCCATGCAAATCACCAAAAAAGCTATCCTTCCAGCCACTGAACGGGAATTGCGCCATGGGAGCAGCAACACCTATATTTATACCGATGTTCCCTGCATCCGCTTCATTTCGAAATTTTCTGGCATTGGCACCACTTGTTGTGAACAAACATGCCATATTTCCATAGCTCCCATTGTTGACAAACTTTAAGGCCTCATCAATGTTTTTCATGGATATTAGGCTCATCACAGGACCAAAGATCTCAGTCCTTATCAGTTCTTTGTCCAATGCCACATTTTCCAATATGGTAGGTGTTATAAAATTTCCTTTTTCATACCCCTCAATCTTGGCTTTCCTTCCGTCCAATAGGATATTGGCCCCCTCATCTATTCCCTTTTGTATAAGTCCTTCTATCCTTATTTTACTTTCTGGTGTGATAACCGGTCCCATATCCACATTGTCCAATCCATAGCCCGTGGTACGTTTTTTCACCATTTCAAACAGGGATTCCTTAAATTCCCCTTTTTCATCACCTACGTTAATAATTGTCGATGCAGCAAGGCATCGTTGGCCTGCACATCCATATACTGAATCCGCGATAATTCTTGCGGACATTTCCTTATCGGCATCGGGCATAACAACAACAGGGTTTTTAGCGCCACCCTGTGCTTGAACACGTTTTCCATTTGCCGTTCCTTTAGAATAAATATAACGGGCCACAGGTGTACTTCCCACAAAGCTGATCCCTTTGACCAAGGGGTGTTCCAACAGCGCATCAACGGATTCCTTGCCCCCATGTACCAAACTCACCAACCCTTTGGGCAGATCCAATGTATCGATGAGTTCAAACACTTTCATCATGGTCAAAGGGACTTTTTCCGAAGGTTTAACGATAAAAGCATTACCCGTTGCAATGGCATAGGGCAAAAACCAAAATACGATCATTCCCGGAAAGTTGAATGGCGTGATACAGGCCGATACCCCTAAAGGCTGTCGAATCATCATCTCATCAATCCCCGTTGCAATATCCTCAATAATATCCCCTCCCATAAGCATTGGGGTTCCACAGGCGACCTCTACATTTTCAATGGCCCGTTGAATTTCTCCAAGGGACTCAGCTTTAGTCTTTCCCGATTCATTTGTTATGATAACAGCCAACTCTTCCCGATGCTCCTCCAACAAAGATTTAAGCTTATAGAGCACTTGGACCCTTTTCATCACAGGAACCTTACTCCATTCCATATATGCACTATGAGCCGTTGTTACAGCACGATTAACGTCCTTAACGGTTTCATTGCCTAAGGGAACTTGAGCCAAAATTTCTTGATTGGCCGGGTTATAAACAGGTATCGTTTCCTTTGATTCACTCGTGGACCACTGTCCGTCAATGTAATTTTTTAAAATATTCATTATTCTTATTCTTAAACTATTTATTAACTTATTTAACTATGAATTACTTCCAAGCAATACATATATCAAAACGGTGACCAAACAAAGCCCAATGGACATAGCCTTGGTATATTTCCATGACACAAGGCTTACCGCTCCAACATCGGTCATTTCATAACTATCCTGTCTGGGATAATAATGGGAAACAACAAACATGATGATTACGTTCATCACAAATTCAATGCCCCATAGGTGCACAAAATGAATACCATGGCCGGTGTATATCCACGACATGAAGATGTAGAATGCAAGTCCAAAAAACAAAGCGGCCTTTGCCCCCGTTGCAGATACCCGCTTCATAAAAAATCCGGCCAGGAGAATAGAAGCTATGGGGATAAAATATATTCCGTTAAGTTCTTGTAACAGTTGATAGAGCCCATCGGGGGCGTTGGCCATCATTGGCGCAGTAAAAATCGCCACCACCGCCAATATTGCGGAAGTCGATTTGCCAACGAACACAAGTTTACGATCACTGATATCTTTCTTGAAATGTTTCTTTACAATATCAATACTAAAAAGCGTGGCCACTGAGTTGAGCACGGAATTGAAGGTACTCAAAACCGCCCCCATAATGACAGCGGCAAAAAAACCGATCAACCACACAGGCAATACCTTTTTGACCAGTTGGGGATAAACACTGTCCTGTTGGTCATAATACGCGTCTTGAAAATAGAAGAAACATATAACCCCGGGCAATACAATGATCAAAGGAATCAAAATTTTGAACAATCCGGTCAACAATAGCCCTTTTTGTGCTTCCTTTAAGTTCTTTGCTCCCAAGGCTCTTTGAATTATCGTTTGGTTCATCCCCCAGAAATACAATTGGTTAATTATCAACCCGGTAAAAAGCACCTCAAAGGGCAATACCGAATCAGGGGCGCCTATCACATTAAATTTCTCCGGTGCAAATTCATACACTTTGTAGAGGCCGTCCAATGGATTACCATCCCCGATGGCCACCAAGGCAAGAACTGGAATCAGCAAACCTCCCAACAAAAGTCCAAAACCATTAATGGTATCTGAAAATGCAACAGCCTTCAACCCCCCAAAAATGGCATAAATGGATCCTATGGCACCTATGATGACCACGGTGATCCATAAACCCTCCGTTTTATCCACCCCAAGGATTTCAGAAACCCCGAACAAACTTTCTATACCAATGGCCCCTGAATACAAGACAATGGGCAAGAGCGTTACAACAAATGAAAAGATAAGGATAACTGCCACCAGTGACCTCGTGAAGCCATCAAACCGTTTTTCGAGGAATTGCGGTATGGTAGTAAGTCCCATTTTAAGATATTTGGGCACAAAAAACACAGCTGCCACGACCAGGGCGATTGAGGAGGTAACCTCCCAAGCAATCACAATAAATCCATTGACGTACGAATTGCCGTTCATACCGATCAAATGTTCCGAGGAAATATTTGTCAATAGCATAGATCCGGCTATGACAGTTCCTGTCAAGCTTCTCCCCCCCAAAAAATAGCCATCCGAAGATTTTAAGTTGGTCTTTCTAAGGCTGTACCAAGTAAAGTATGCAACCCCAACAGTGAATAGAATAAATGAGGTGAAGATGATGAATAAGTCAGAGTCCATCCAGTTTGTTTATTTGTTAGTTTGTTATGTGCTTGTTTAGAGATAATACTTTTGTTGTTTTTTATTTTCCCGGTAGGTTTTATAGGATGCGTTGACTTCTTCCTTTTGTGAAACTTCGGCTACTGCAACGTCCCACCAGGCAAATCCGGGCACCGCCTTTTTGCGGTCCACCTCTATGTATATCAAAGTCGTCCGATCTATTTTCTTCGCCTCTTTGAGGGCTTGGTGCAACTCACTCACATTGGAAGCTTTGATAACATGGGCCCCCATACTGGCCGCATTGGCAGCATAATCAACGGGCAACAACCCACCGTCCAACTGTTGGGTCTCCTCATTTCTGTACCGATAATAGGTCCCAAATCCGTCACTTCCCAAAGAAGCGGATAACGAGCCTATACTGGAATATCCATCATTGTTCAACAACACGATGGTAAGCTTTTTTCTTTCCTGTATTGAGGTAACGATTTCCTGGGACATCATCAGATAACTCCCATCACCAACCATCACATAGACCTCGTTATCGGGGCGCGCCATCTTGGCGCCCAATCCACCCGCGATTTCATACCCCATACAGGAATAGCCATATTCCAAATGAAAACCTTTGGGGTCTCTTGTCCTCCATAGTTTATGCAAGTCGCCCGGCAAACTCCCGGCAGCACAAAGGACAATGTCCCTGGCATCCGAAAAATTGTTTACCGCTCCAATGACCTCACCCTGAAAAGCAGGTGATTCGTTCCTTTCGCTGTAGATTTCTTCCACAAAACTGTCCCAGCTTTGATTCAGTTCCACTACCCTTTTCCTATAGGTTTCCATCACTTCAAAATCGGAAAGATGTTCGTAAAGTTCTTCCAGTACCGCCTTGGCATCCCCCACCAAGGGTAAAGCGCCATGTTTAAAACAATCAAATTCGGTCACATTGATATTGATAAAACGTACATTGGGGTTTTGAAACCCTGATTTGGACACTGTGGTAAAATCACTGTACCGTGTACCTATACCAATAACCACATCAGCATCCTTGGCCATTTCAATGGCACCTGGTGTCCCCGTTACCCCGATGGCACCAAGGTTTTGAGGGACATCATAAGGCAAAGAACCTTTTCCTGCATATGTTTCCCCCACCGGGATACCTGTTCGTTCAACCAGTTTTTGCAATATTTCAGTAGCTCCGCTGTAAATCACACCTCCTCCAGCTACAATAAAGGGTTTTTTACTTGCCCTAATTAAGGTGACCGCTCTCTGTAAAAGGGAACGATCTGGCAATGTCCGGCCAATAGGCCAGGTCTTTTTACGGAACATATCAATCGGAAAATCAAATGCTTCCGCCTGTACGTCTTGGGGGATGCCAAGGGTTACAGCACCAGTATCAGCTGGGGATGTCAATACCCGCATAACCTCTGGGAGTGCAGTAATCAATTGCTCTGGGCGGTTGATACGGTCCCAATATTTAGACACGGGCTTAAAGCAATCGTTTACCGAAACGTCCTGGGAAATACTGGATTCCAGTTGTTGAAGGACCGGAGCCACTTGTCTGGTCGCAAATATATCACCTGGTATCAATAATACAGGGATTCGGTTTATGGTGGCCAAAGCAGCGCCTGTAACCATATTTGTGGCTCCAGGCCCAATGGATGTCGTGCACACAAAGCTCTCCAAGCGGTTCTTTACTTTAGCATATGCCACCGCAGCATGCACCATGGCCTGTTCATTACGTGCAACATAGAACGGAAAATCCGGCTCTTGCTGCAAAGCCTGTCCGATGCCTGCTACATTACCGTGTCCCAGGATACCGAAACATCCGGCAAAAAACTTGTGTTCCTTTCCATCTCGTTCCACATACTGGTTTTTCAAATAGGCTATGGTTGCCTGTGCCACCGTTAATCGTATTGTCTTCATTGGTTTTCTTCTATGGTGTTTAGTTAATTGCCACGTTTCGGGTACCATCATTTGAACACCCTTTTTGTTTACACAACTTTGGATACTGCGGGCCCACAATTAAAACCCTCCTTTGTCTTCAATAAATTTTAAGGATTCCTCGATTGTCGGCATAAAGTTCGCGCACCCTTTTTTTGTCACTACCTGTGCCCCACTGGCATTTCCCATTCGACAGGATTTATACAGATCCCAGCCCTTAAGCAAACCATAAATAAAGCCGCCTGCAAAAGCATCACCAGCCCCAAGGACATTAACCACTTCAACAGGAAAGCCCGGAACATCTTGCCTAGAGCCGTCCTTCGTATAGATACTGACCCCATCCCCTCCTCTTTTTACCAAAAGTGTCTCTATCCCGGAAGAGAGCAACCATGCTATTGATTTCTCAATGTCACCTGTGATTTCAGGTGCGGATATCTGCTGATGCTTAATAACGACCTGGGAAGCCTCACTTAGGGTAGCTGCAAGAATCTCCTCTTCCGTTCCAATGGCAATCTTCACCTTGGGCAAAATCGCTCTCATCGTTATCCCAAAAGCGCGGTAATCATGCCATTGATCGGCCCTGAAATCAAGGTCCAATACAATGTCAACATCATTTTTCTCAGCTATTTCTGTAGCAAAGAAGGTTGCACTCCGACTGGGTTCAACATTCATTGCCGTTCCATTGATCAACAACACCCTGTAATCTGATATATTGGCAGCCAATACATCATCAATATCAAGTTGACTATCTGCGGCGTTATCGCGATAAAAAACCAACGGAAACTTATCCGGGGGTTCAATTCCCAGAACCACAGCACTACTTCTCGCTCCATTTTTTATGGGAATACACTCGGTATTCACCTTTTCGGAATTCAAAAAATTTATGATGAACTCCCCCACTTTATCATTGCCTACGGCCGTTAGGAGACTGGATTGAAGCCCCAGCCTAGAACAGGCCACTGCAATGTTCAAAGGAGAGCCTCCCACAAAGGCGTCGAACCCTTTTATTTCGTTGAAAGGAGAACCTATGTTCTGTGAATATAAATCGATAGAAGACCTACCCAATGTAATTACGTCGTATTTTTTACTATCCATTATTTGGTTGTTGTTTGTTCATTTTTGCCGTTACCAAGGGTAATCTTTCATCCTTGGTCTTCCACGAACCGTATATCCATTCATGATTTGGATCTGTAGTATTGGCCAGACACTGATCCGTTCCTGCCAAAAAATTAAGATAGTAGCAATGGAAGCCGTGTTCGGCCACTACAGGATGAAATCCTTTTGGGATCAATACCACATCATTGTGGTGGGGTCTCACGATTTCATCCAAAGATCGGTCCAAGGTATATACCTGTTGTATGGCGTAAGCTTCAGGTTTCTGAAATTTATAAAAGTACGTTTCCTCTTGTATGGGCTCCAAAACATTTCCTTGGGAATCCACGATTCTCTCATCGTGTTTATGCGCGGGAAAAGAACTCCAGTTTCCCGAAGGTGTGTACACTTCCCTGACCACGATTTTACTACAGCCAAATCCCGGAGGCACAAGGTCATTAAATTGACGGGTAGCATTATCGCCCCCAAAAATAACCACCGGGGCTTCCTCTGGGGCAACAAACTTGGCCGGATGATCTTCCTCGGCCAAACACCATCCATAAGCTATGTCGAGCACTTCACTGGTTGCGGTTAAGGTGAAAGTACTTCCCTTTGGCAAATAGAGTGTATGTGCCACCCCACTAAAAACATCCTTTCTACCATTTACAGTTTCCCATGATCCCTTATCACTATCCACTTTGAAGTTGCCGGCCAGAAGGACGATGACCATTTCATTGTCCCCGGTTCGATGTGTCCACTTTTCATCTTTTGACATCAATCGTGCCCCAAAACTCAGATAGTTCCAATTTGCGGTCTCCGGCGTCACCTTATGGTACTCTCCCTTTGATTTCCCAGGCCTTACCAGTAAATGGGATTTTTTGCTCATTTGTTCAGTACTAATTTATTGTTCATTCTTTTTTTGATACGGTCTGCTTTCCCAGTGGCTCCAAGCAAATCAAACTTGTTCAGCATAAACCTTTCATACTCCTTCATATATTTCCTCCCGGGAATGACTGGATCGAACAATTCGGGTTCATCCCCAAAAAATTCACGATGCACCCTGGCCCATAGCAATCGTGTATCTGTAGCGATATTAATCTTACACACACCGTACTTTATGGATTTTACAAGCTCATCTGTCGATACCCCAGCAGCTCCTCTGGCCAATTGACCTCCATACCTGTTGATTCTTTCAATCTCTTCGGTATTGACCGCAGATCCTCCGTGCAGCACAATAGGAAATCCATTGAGTTTCTCCTGGATTTTCTCAAGTATATGGAATTGAATGCCCTGTCCTCCAGAAAACTTATAGGCCCCGTGACTCGTGCCTACGGCAACAGCAAGACTGTCACAACAAGTTTCTTTGACAAACCTGGCCACCTCCGAAGGTTTTGTATAGGAAGAGTCCTCTTCTGCAATGGACACATCGTCTTCCACACCGGCCAAAACCCCTAATTCCGCCTCTACCATTATATTGTGTTCATGGGCTCTTGACACCACAGACCTAGTCCTTGTCACATTTGTCTCAAAGTCATCGTGTGATGCATCTATCATAACGGACTGATATTCCTTTGAATCTATGGCATCAAAAGCGTGTGTTTCATTGCCATGATCCAAATGGACCGCATAGACGGCGTTGGGATAGCACCTGGAAGCCGCACCTATCATGGCAGACAACATTTTGGCGTGGGCATAATCCCTTGCTACAGGTGTCAACTGCACTATAAAAGGAGCATTGGCTTTTTGGCCAGCACGGAACAGTCCGAGTATTTGCTCCATGGTAAAAACATTTACCGCTGCAATCCCATAGACCCCATAACAATCATCAAAAAATACTTTAGGAGAAACTACCATGTTTTAATTTTTATGTGCTGGCAATAACCTATTGCCGAGGATAAAAGAACAAAAAAAACACTATGGCAGAAAGAATTACAGCAAAAACTCCATGCAAAGGTTTGCATGAAAACCGGCACCTTTTTAACTGGAAAAAACTACATAACCCTATTTGGAAGAAGCTCTGACCACCAATTCAGGCTTAAAGATTTCTTCACGAAAGTTCTTCGCTACGTTATTATCCTTCAAACGTTTCAGCAATATCCTGGCAGACAACATTCCCATACTGTATACCGGTTGCCAAACTGTGGATAGTGACGGGGAAAAATATGTGGAATGAGGTTCATCATCAAATCCGACAATGGATATATCCTCAGGAATCCTAAGTCCATTTTTTTTGGCTATGTGCATGGCCGAGGTCGCAATGTTGTCATTTATCGCAAATATGGCATCGGGTACATCAGTTTGGTTCAACAGTTTTTTTGCAGGCTTCAATCCGTCATTATGGGAAAAACCCTGAACATGTTGTATGTATTCTTTTCTGATTGGCATATTATTTTTCTCCAATGCATCCAAGTAACCTTGCATTCTGTGCTTTGTGGTGCTCAAGTTTAACGGCCCTCCCAAGTGTGCAATTTTTTTACATCCGGAATGAATCAGGTACTCTACTGCTTGGTAGGCCCCTGAATAATCATCCACCAATACTTTATCCGAGTCCAGCCCAGGGCAGTCCCTGTCAAACACCACAACAGGAATTTCGTTTTTTTGCAAATTTTGAAAATGTTCAAAGCTCTTGGTGCCGGATGCGGGAGAAACTAAAATGCCATCCACACGCATGCGTGACAATTTTTTCACCAAAGTGACTTCCTCCTCAAAAGACTCGTTGGAAATACATATCATAATATTGTATTGGGTAGGCCCAACAACATCCTGTATCCCCGTAATAATTGCAGAAAAAAAGTGGCTGGTTATCTCTGGAACAATGACCCCTATGGTATGTGATTTTTTTTGCAGCAGCCCCAAAGCCATGGGATTGGGTTGATAATCCAAAACCTCAGCCAACCTCTTGACTGCCTTTTTAGTGCTATCACCAATAGCTGGATGGTCATTGAGTGCCCTAGAAACCGTAGAGGGCGATAAATTCAGTTTAACAGCAATATCTTTTAAGGTTACCCGTCCCTTCCTCATATTTCATTCATTAATCATTTATTCATGGTACAGCCCAATATGACAAAGTAAAAGGTTACCGCCATAGTTACCGGGCAGGTCCACGATATCAATAAACAAAATACGACAAATATCCCACATTAAAGTCTCTTTTTACAAAAGTAACCTTACCCCACAAACTTTACCGGGCAATGGCTCCAAAACGGGCCATTCCGTTCTCATAGCGTAATAGTGCATTGGGACAAGATGTCCCCAACCGGCATACTTTTGGCTTACTTGACAACTTTAATCCCCACGGTTCATATTGCCTTCAACCATTCCAATAACAATGACCTCCAAGTGGCCAGCCTACCGTGTTGAAAGCCCATGGCAAACCCATGTCCACCGTCCGGATAAAGGTGCATTTCCACCTTTACCCCCTCTTTTTTAAGTGCACCATAGAATTGTATGCTATTTTCAACGGGGACAACCAAATCGTCCTCACAATGCAGTATAAAGGTCGTCGGAGTATTCGGTTTCACCTGTAATTCATTAGAATATAGGTCCACCAATTCTTTGGAAGGTTCATTCCCCAACAGGTTGTTTCTAGAACCATTATGGGTATAATCCTTTTTCATCGTCACTACCGGGTAGATCAATATCATAAAATCAGGTCGGTTGGCTTCCTCAAAATGGGTTCCCAACGTAGATGCTAAATGTCCACCGGCAGAAAAACCCATCACTCCTACCTTACTGGGATCGACACCCCATTGTCCAGCCATGGAGCGGAGTATTTCGATTCCCTGCTTGGCATCCATTAATGGAGTAAGGTGTGGTACTTGATTGGATTCGTCTTCCGGTAAACGATATTTTAGTACAGCGGCAGCTATACCTTGACCATTCAACCACTTGGCTATATCAGTTCCTTCTTTGTCATATGCTAGCGCACCATATCCTCCCCCAGGACATATCATAACCATAGTCCCTGTATTGATAACCGACGATGGCAAATACACCTCCAAAGACGGGTCAATAACTTTGGATATTACCCGAGCGTTAGGATTTTTCAATTGTTCTTCAAGTGTGGACACTTTGGCATTTGGAACCTCATCCTCCCATAGAGGCACAATATAATCTTGGGCTTGTCCCGACAACATAAAACTATAAAATAAAACAAAAAAGATAAATCTCATGATTAAGTATTAAGTATTGACAAATAGTGACAAATCAATCACATCCTACGACCTTTTCCAAATCGTTCCTTACTTCCTGTTCCTCTACATAGTCGACATATAACCCTTCATAAGGCCTGTCCGAAACAGCAAACATTACATTTGTACAACGAATATTGTCATATTGCCCATCCCCATCCGAACTTTCCATATGAAAGATGCGACTGATGTAACTATCATCCTTGGCATCTATATATGCCCCGATATCATTTCCGTAATTGTCGGGATTTCTCCAGTCTGGCGACACCAATTTATTGTCCTCCCTATATCGCTTGAGTTGCAAAAAATTCTCTTGCAGCACCCCACTGGAGGTTCCAAAAGGTTGAAAGTTATTGGTGTACTCACTTTTGGTAATGTTATTGTTGGGTTGGATATAAAGTACCACCTTTCCGAGCAAACCTCCTTCCTTGGAACCATTTTCATCCATAAAGTAAAGGGTTTTTCCATCAACAATCTTCTCTTGGTCAACAATGCCCTCACTATGGAAACCACTTGAACTATGATACCTGAGCCTATCACCAAATTTGGCCTGCATTAGTTCAATTATATACTGCCATTTGGCATCTGCCAACCACTGTTCGTATTCTTTTAACTCGGTCATAATAAAAAGAGGTTCATGGTTCGGATTGTTATCGCTCCATTGTACCATATAATCAATCCAATCTTCAAGTAATATGGAGGATGGGTTATCAACGGTAAGGTCGACTTCATCGCCAGGGGCATCATGTCCTAAAACCAATTCCCCAACGTGAATTGCCAACAGTTGTACAGCGTTTCCCTTCTTCAACAACAAATTGTAGCCCGTATCCATCGAATTCAATTTCACCTCTGCCCCTACCAATACATCTGTTTCATTATTGTACTCATACACCAAAACCGGAATATCCTCATCAATTATCAATTGCGAACCTATTACATTTCCATTCGACGTATAGGAGTTGACATAGGTCTTTCCATTGGATTGGACCATCGTTACATCCCCTTTCAACAAATCGGAACTTCCCATCTCAGAATTTTCCATAGACCAGGATGTATTCCCGATCCCAATGGACTCTACCCTATAGTTGGTCACGGTATTGACATTGTGCCGGAAAATATAGAGCCTATCGTCTTGCTCAAAAGGGTAAAAGGATTCTCCTGACGGCACGGATTCCACTTTATAAAGTGTGGATCCCAATCCAACATCATCACCATCAATAATGACTTCCTTAATTTCATAAGTCCCCATATCACTGGAATACAAAGTGATAAATGCTTTTTCATCGAAAACGAAACTGGATAACCGAGCATTTACAACCCCTGCATTTTTAGATCCCAACTCACTCAAAACCGTTCCGTCGAAGTTGTGTACTGTTAAATCACCACTGGTTGGAACATAATCCAAAACGTACTGTTCACCTTGGTAGTTCAACACATTGAATTCTCTATTTTCTTCCGTCCATGGATTTGTGCTATTATCATATCTCAACTCTTGCTCCCCGTTGACCACTTCATATATTTTTAATAGCCCACCGACATTCGAGTAGGAAAATAGATAACTCTTATCCATATGATGGAAAGAGGAGAGATAGTCCACCTCTTCGGTCCAATTGGCCCTGAATTCCTCCGCTGTATAGAAACTAAAAAGATCAAACTCAAAGAACCTGAGCCCCCTTTCAAGCTGGGTCGCCAACCCTTCCCGTTCCATCCCCCCTTGGTTGCCGGAATAGGAATTATGCGTGCCCCTAAAGAAAAATTGTCTATAAAAAGCAGTTGTGGAATCCCGTACCACAGGTTCAGGGTCGGGATTTTCTTCTCCTTTGGAAGGTGGGGGTGTTGTCGCAGGATCATCTCCATCAGACGAACAGGCATTTGTCAGCAAAAAACTGAACAACGAAATACAATAGATAGATATTCTTGTCATGGCACTAATTTAATGCATTGGAAGGGACCCCAACACTGGAGCCCCTTCATACAATGAGAAAAAACAATTTTAGTTATCCCTGTTACAAAATTCATTATTGTCCGTCTTGTCGGCGATGAAATTTGGTTTATGGGAATCCTCCCATTGGGGTGCATCCGTATCAAAATCATAGTTACACATCACATTGTCCACATTCCAGCCGGATAAGTCCTGATTGAAGACTTTGTTTTCTTTGAACAAATTCTGCATGTTCACTACATTGCTCACATCCCATCCTGAAATATCTTGATTAAAAGCACAGTCTTCACCTCCGAACATGGTCTCCATATTGTCAAGTCCACTCACATCCCATCCGGTTATCGAAGGGTTGTTGAACCCACTATCCTTGAACATATCCCACATACTCAACACCTTACTTACATCCCATGCGCTTAAATCCCCATTAAAATCCGACTCACGGAACAATTCACGCATGGTCACGACATTGCCCAGTTTATCACCCCATCCTGAAAGGTCTTGATCAAAGGCATCGTTCCCTCTAAAAGTGGATTGTAAACTCGTCACATTCGAGATATTCCAAGATCCGATTGGTTGGTTGAACGGACAATCCCTGAACATATTCTTCAAAGTTGTTGCTTTGCTTACATCCCATCCAGAGATATCCTGGTCAAAGGCAGAATCCCTGAACATCGTTTCAAAAGTGGTGACATTCCCCACATCCCATTTGTCCAAGGGTTGGTTATAGCTGGATGCTTTATAAAAAACATCTTGCATATTGGTCACCCCACTAACGTCCCAATGGTTGATATTACTGTTGAAGGAGGTGGCTTCTCTGAACATCGCCTTCAGCGTAGTGGTTCCACTTAAATCAGGGGCATCGGATGCCGAGATCTGCAGATTGGAACATCCCCTAAAATAGGCTTCTTCGTTACCCAGTTTCAGCTGACCCCAATTGGTTACATCTATTATATTGTCCGCACTTTGGTCGGTCTTATAAAAATTGAAGCCCTCGATGGCCCCCCACACAGTTACCGTATAATCCCCGGCCTCCGTATACGTATGGGTGGCAGACTCAAGATCATATGTGGCGACGATGCTTTCCGTTCCATCACCCCAAAAAACCTTAAAGTTATAGGTCCCTGTTTCAACCAACGGAAGGGTAATACTTTCATCAGCTCCAACACGCCATACGGTTACAAATTCATCATCGGACTCGAAAGGCTCCAAGACTTTTAGGTTTACCGAATATTCTTCCTCCAGACCAAATCCAGTTACCAAAAGGGAAGACGTTCCCGTGCCGAAACTATCCCCGGAGGCAGGGGATGTGGTAATCCCCTCGCTAAGATATATGGTCAATATGATCTCGCTGGCATCACAATCACTCGGTAATGAAGCTGTGATACTTCTAGAAGGGTTTGACACTGAAACTTCAATATCCTCCTCCACACAACTGTTCTTCGCCGCTTCGATTATAATGGATTCAATATAGACGTCCCTGTCGTCCACGGAATAATCGGTACTATCCACATCGCAGGAGTATACTGCTACCCCAATACTTGCAGCGATCAAAATCAATTTATAAAAACGTTTCATGTATGTACTATATTTTTTTAATTAATACCCTGGGTTCTGTTCCATTTCCGTAATATCCACTTCAGCTTGTGGAAGAGGGGCCAACAAACGAAAGGGGTCCACTGTAATGTTCCTGCCTTGATCCTGAAAAAATGAATTCATCGTCTCAATGGCCTTTCCTGTTCTCAAAAGATCGCCCCAACGATGCCCCTCGCCTACGAGTTCCAATCTTCTTTCAAGTGCAATGGCATCGCGCATACTGGCTTTATCTGTTGCCGTGGTTTCCCCAAGATTCGCCCGATTCCTTACAAGGTCAAGATAGGTCTTGGCCAAGGGCGTTTTATCGTTCTCATTCAAACATTCTGCATATAACAATAGAACATCCGCATACCTTACCACATAATGGTTGTCCCCCCCATCACTGTTATTACTATTGGGAGAAGGGGTCCATTTATCGATATAGTACACATTGTTCGATACATTGATAAAATTCCTCCGCAAATCATCCGTTTCGTAGAGATCGTACAGGGAACTTTCCATTGCCATGGCACCCATACCCCCTTGGTTGTCAGGTTGCGTAAACAAGTAATAAAACCTGCTTCCCTCACTCATACCATCCAAATTCGAGGCATATTGGATACTAAAGACATCCTCGTCATTCCCTTCATTCTCCACTCCAAAGAGCCCTTCGATTGGGGCAAGGCCATATTTATTGGAATTCACAATAATTTCCAATTGATCCTCAGCTTGACCGAACAGTTGTCTTTTCATATAGTGTTTGGCCAAAATTGCCCTCGCCGCATATTGGTCAGCCCTACCTGTACTGTTGTTTTTGGGCAATAGTTCAATGGCATCCAGCAAATCTCTCTCGATTTGGTCATATATCTCGGCAACAGGGGTCCTGGTATCATCAAAGGCATTGGTCGGGTCGTCTATGGTCAATACCAATGGAACATCCCCATAGATAGTCGTCAGAATGTCATATAAAAATGCCCTGATGAATTTCATTTCACCTATACGGACACTTTTCAGGGACTCACTATCGTACACTACCTCATCAATAACATCCAAAACCGTATTCGCATATAAAATCCCTTCATAGCAATTTTCCCAGATACTACCGACAAATCCGTCGGTACTTGTCCATGAAAAATCCTCCAAGGACCTGGCGCCCCCATTTGAGTTTGGCGCTTGTATATAAGCATTATCCGTAGGAATCTCTCCCCAAAGAATCATATAGTAATCATAGAGCGCCTGTAATTCATTGTACGTGGCGTTCACTGTGGATTCCACATTATCCTGGTCTGTATAATAATTATCTGCCAATATTCCTGTTTCAGGAAACTGATCTAACTCGCTTTCACAAGCAATGCATAACAGCAGTGCTGATATGACAATAAATGTTCTTTTTATAATCATCGTTTTGTTTTTTTATTGAAATGATAGATTAATACCTGCAGAAATTAGTCTCGGAACACCAGTGGTTCCCTGGATGTGTCCCCTATTAAGTGGATTTCCCGTATTACCTCCATCCGGGTTCATCCCCCTGTAATCCGTCCAAGTATACAAGTTATTGGCGGATACATAAACCCTCAGGCTTTGAAGGTGCAGTTGCTCCAAAATTGTCTTTGGCAGGTTATACCCCAATTGTACACTCCTCAATCTTAAATAATCCGCATCCAATACATTATAGTTGGTTGGGTTTCTACTAGCCTTTCTTGTCGCTGTATTTCCATAGGCATCAGGCGGCGCCAAAAATCCATCGGGATTTCGAGTAGCATCCCAGTAATTGTTGAAATAGTAATAGTTGGTATTGGTAAAAGCTTCTCCATATTCCAAATAACGTGAGGTCATTTCATCAAATGCGACCCTACCCATGGTCCCATTAAAGTTCATGTTGAAGTCAAATCCTTTGTAGGCTAGGTTAATTCCAAAACCATAGGTCACTTCTGCATTGTAATCTCCCAAAAGTACCCTGTCGTTTGCATCTATTACGTCGTTCCCATCGGTATCCTGAAAGATATAATCTCCCACTTCCGCAGAGAGGGTAGTATTTTTTCTACTGGTATATTCCTGCACCTCTTCTTCCGATTTAAGGATTCCGATAATCTTGTAGCCATATAAGTTGGCCAATGATTCCCCGACCCTTGTAATAAATCTTTGGTTGCTTCCTTCATACAGTTCTTCGGCTCCACCGAGGGAAAGGATTTCATTGTTATTGGTTGCTAGATTGGCATTTAGTCCAAGGCTAAGGTCTCCAAACCTGAAGTCCGAGGCACTAAGGTTGAATTCCCAACCCTTGTTCCTCATTTCACCTATATTTTGCAATGATGTATTAAAGCCGGTATGTTTGGGTACCGGTCTATCCAAGAGAAGGTCTGTAATATCCGCGATATAATAGTCCACCCCCAATCTCACCTTGTTAAAGAAGGTGAAATCGGCACCAAAGTTATTGGACGTATTGGTTTCCCATCCCAAATTATAGGATGGTGCACTCGATGGTGCTGCCCCAGGATATAACGTACTGTCATAGGGATAATCCCTTCCCGTACTTATTGAGGCATATTGTGCATAGTTTCCTATTTGGTTATTCCCGGTCTCTCCCCAACTATAGCGTAGCTTGGCATAGGTTAAAATATCATTTTCAGGAAAGAAGGATTCATTGCTCAACACCCAACCCGCAGAGAAAGATCCAAAGGTACCGTACCTATTGTCCTTACCAAAGCGTGAGGACCCATCGGTTCTAATGGAACCAGACAGAAAATATGTATTGTCATAATTGTACATCAGCCTACCGAAATAGGAAAGTTGAGCCCATCTACTTCTGGAAGCACCTGCCGTCTGTACAGTTGACCCATCGATATTTTCAATGATATCATTGGGGAAATCATAACCGTCCACAGAAAGGGAAGTATAGGTACTTTTCTGGAAACTCTGTCCCAACAAGGCGTTGAACGAATGTTTCCCAGTCTCAAAAGTATAATTTGCCGTATTTTCAATCAGGATATCACCTTGGTCACTCCTGCTCTCCGATCCCTGTTGTGAATCCCTCTCGCTGATCAATTCCCTATAGGCTCCAGTCAACATGGGGGCATATTGATCTGTAAAGCTAGAATGGTACAGAAAGCCCAATGAGGTTTTCAGTTCCAAGTTTTTAATAGGCTCATAGGAGAGGTAAGTGTTCCCAAAAGTCCTGAACTCCCTTCTTTGGTATTTGGACAATTCTGCCATGGCCACGGGATTTTCCTGCATATTGGCATTGTAAGGCCTATTGGCCCGAATCTGTGCTTCTATATTATAGCCCGTGGGGTCTGTATCGTCATAGGCAGAAAAGAAAGGATACATATACACCATTGCCCTTCCTGCTGGGTCTATGGGGTAACGATACTGATTACTTCCGCCCGTGAGTCCCCGTTCCGCATAATATCCATTGACATTGACCCCATATTTAAAGTGTTTACCCAATCTGGTATTTACTTTGATATTGGCTGTATAACGTTGTTGATCAGCCGTAATCACAATACCTTCCTCATCCGTATACCCCAACGACACCGAATAATCGGTATTTTCATTGGCTCCAGAGACACCCACATGATAGTTTTGTACAACACCTGCCCTGTATACGGCATCTTCCCAGTCAAAATCGGTCAATCCTTGTTCATTGTTAAGGTAGGGAACGGTGTAATCAAGGATAAGTTCCCTAACATTGGCCCCATTGGCAATGCGTTCTTCCTCCGTATCGTTGATACTAACATTGGCATGGTTCTTCACGTATGCATTGTTACGGGCATCCTTAAAGAAGACCGCAGCATCATAGGCATTTAACAAATCATAGCTGCCCGTGCGCTCTTGGATTCCCATAACTGAACGTATCTCTACCGTTGTTTTTTTGCTCCTTCCCTTTTTGGTGGTAATCATGATAAGGCCATTGGCAGCACGGGAACCGTAAATGGCCGATGAAGCGGCATCCTTGATAACATCTATACTTTCAATGTCATTGGGGTTGAGCACGTTCAAGGAACTGCCTTCCGCCAATGGAAAACCATCCACGACCACCAAAGGATTGGCATCCCTGGTAATGGAACCCGCCCCACGAATGGTTATCGTATTACCATCCCCAGGGTTTCTTGCGTTGGTCAAAATATCCACCCCAGGCAATTTTCCAACGATGGCTTGGTCAATATTGGCATTTGAATACTGTTGGATATCCTCCGCGTCAACGCTTGCAACAGCACCTGTAATTCTTTCCTTTGAACTCGTACCATAACCGATTACTACTACATCATCCAACACATTGCTGGCCTCCTTCATGACAAAATCAATCGTTTGCGTAGTAGGACCAACTTTTCTTTCCATCGTCTCGAATCCCAAATAGGAAGCCACCAATGTAGGTGCATTCGATAATGTAGTAATTGTGTATCGTCCATTAAAATCAGAAACTGCTCCATTGGCAGTCCCTTTCTCTATTATACTGGCTCCTGGCAAGGGGACCCCCTCACTGTCAGAAACCGTACCACTTATTGTTTGCTGTGCCCACATTGTAGTTGTCGCACCAATAAGAAAAATGAATATCAATAATTTAAATTTCTTCATGTTTGGATAGTTTTTATTAATTCGACAACCAAATAACAATAAAAAAACGATTTTGATAACACAGGAAGAACAAAACTTTATGCAAAGGTTTGCATTGGTTAATCTTTAATTTGCAAGTATTTAACCCTGGATTCACATAGGTTTTTTAACCAATTTAAAGAACTCAACCCAATCCATATCGAGGCTATCAAATCATAGGTTCACAACCAATTGAAAATTAAGCAACAACCATCGTTATTTGTGCAAACCTTTGCACAATATTTTTTTTTTGCAAAGCATTTTTGTCGTTGTTTTGAATAGGTAAATTCCTATTCCGCCATGTTGATGGCACTTTCATAAATATTAACAAAATCCAGTTTTATGAGCCTTTCTTTTGGTAAATCCGAATCTTTCAAATTTATAAGGATTCTTTTTTTGCTATACTTTGTATCCGTGCACCTATCTGCCCAAGAAGTACATTCACATAATGACTATGAGCAAGATATTCCCTTTTGGAAAGCTTTTTCCGGGGGAGCCCAATCCATAGAGGTGGATATATATTTAAGGGATGGTATTTTGTATGCTACCCATGAGGCCTCGGAAATAGTAGAAGATAGAACCATTGAAAGTTTATATTTACAGCCTATCCAAAAAGCGATTGCGCTAAATTTGTTAAATCAAGAACACTTTCAACTACTGATCGATATCAAGTCAGAAGCTGTACCTACCTTGGAAAGATTGATGTTGGTATTGCAAGATTATCCTGAAATAAAGAACCATTCGAACATTACATTGACAATATCTGGGAATCGTCCCCCTGTCCACACGTATTCGAGCTATCCTTCATACATAATGTTCGATTATCAAAGCCTAGAGGATATCAACGATCCAAAACAATGGGACAAAGTTGCACTTATCAGTCTTAATTTTAAGAAGATATCCAAATGGAATGGGTTAGGCAGGTTAACAGCATCGGATTATATAAAAGTTGAAGAGACCATTGATAAAGCCCATAGCTATGGCAAACCATTCAGGTTTTGGGCCACACCGGACACCAAGACTGCCTGGAGGGCTTTGGCCAAACTAGGTGTGGACTACATCAATACAGACACCCCTTTTAGCTGTGGGGAATTTCTTGTCTCAATGCCCAAAAGGACTTTTAAGAACAAACAAATCTCCAAAGTATATAAGCCAAGCTACGCTTCAGACCAAAAAGAAAGTACCGTTGAAAACGTCATCTTCCTTATTGGTGATGGAAATGGGCTATCCCATATTTCTTCTTCCGTTTTGGCCAACGGTGGCGCATTGACCCTTACTCAGCTAAAAAGCATCGGTTTTCTAAAAACAGCCTCCGCAGATGATTTCACCACTGATTCGGCCGCTGCTGGCACAGCTTTGGCAACAGGGTCCAAAACGTACAACAGGGCCATTGGACTGGATACGCTTAGAGCCCCACTTGCCAATATGCCCGAAGTTCTTTCCAAAGCAGGTTTCATCTCTGGTTGTATCACTACAGACAAATTAACAGGGGCTACACCTGCATCCTTTTATGCACACCAAGAAGATCGATCATACACCGAAGAGATTGCAGCAGATTTGTCAAAGAGCCGACTTTCGTTGTTCATGGGTGGAGGTGAAAATGATTTTGAAGACAAGGAGACATTACAAGGATTCAAAATCATAAACCACATAGAAGATATAGGAAACTCCAAAGATAAAAGAGTCGGACACTTTTTTGCAAAAGGTGATCTACCTGGGGTTATCGAGGGCAGGGATGATCTATTGGCCAAAGCAACCAAAAATGGCATTGCTTTCCTAAAATCCAAAAAAAAGCCTTTTTTCCTGATGGTGGAAGGAGCCAAGATAGATAAATATGCACACCTGAACAATGCTCCCGGCGTCGTCAGCGAAGGCATAGATTTCGACAAAGCCATTACCGAAG
Organism: Flagellimonas oceani; assembly: GCF_011068285.1. Lineage (NCBI taxonomy): Bacteria > Pseudomonadati > Bacteroidota > Flavobacteriia > Flavobacteriales > Flavobacteriaceae > Flagellimonas > Flagellimonas oceani. Next base: position 2,315,562 of record NZ_CP049616.1, read on the forward strand.
CCATCAAATTTGCGGACCGTTCGGGCAACACGCTTGTAATTATAACCGCGGACCACGAAACTTCCGGTTTTAGCATCCCACAGGGAAGTATCCAAGACCATTGGGTAGAAGGTGATTTCACCACCCATGACCATACCGCCGCCATGGTTCCCATATTTGCTTATGGCCCCTATTCCCATAAATTTCAGGGTGTTTATGAAAACAACGAGGTTTTCCATAAAATCATGGACATTCTGAATATACAAAACGGTGAATAATTTTTTAATGATTAGTTTAGTTAGCTTTTGATTTAAGTGCTGATATTGAATGGACTTGGGAACTGTTTGTTCCCAAGTTTTTCTTTATCAGGACAAAAAACAGGCATAATCCTGTAGGGAATTGGCAAAAAATTCTATACCATCCCCAAACCTGAACTGTTTAAAAATAGTACAATACGAAACCCTTATGGATGGGACGGATAATTGGAACCACTAAAAACAGAAAAATTGAACCACCTCAATTTTGACTATAGTCAAATCTGAATCAGTCACTTATTTGTGATTTTACCATGCTCCTTTTTCCCGTTTGAGTGGTATACCATGACCGTTTTTTGCAACCTACCTCATTATTTGGTTTTAGACCTATTTTATGGAAAACAACCATATTGCGCATAGCGCTAACTTAAGCAGTGAGGCAGTGATTCGATCGTTTTATAAATGAAAAATATCGAACTGCAACCCCCAATTGCACCTCGAGAGCATGGTGCTTTGGAAAATCGATATCCAAGGGTTTAATGGCGAGTAAAAACTTTCGGTCACAATATCCTGTTTGGTTCATTGCTTTCCCATGTGGTATTAGAATCCCAAATGCGCCCACGGTTCCTTTTACCTTTTAGCATCAGTTTGCGACTGCCTCTCTTTTCTTCGATTTCAATCATTAGTCGTTCCTTGCCAGTCAAGGTGAACTTTGGTACGACATATACAAAACGCTCCACTGTACCCACCTTAACCATTGAAGGCCCTTTGTAACTGTAAAGTGGTTCTAGGATAAGCTTCTGATAGGAGGATTTCTTTCTTGGATTTCCATGTGCCCAGAACAACTGAACAAAATCCACCTCAAAATCAATATCGGACCTATTTTCGATTTCAAGAACGATATAGGTTTCCTTGCCAAAATAGGACACATCACGAAGTCGAAGGACCATCCCATCTCTACGTTTGGCCTTGAGCATACTAGTATTTTGTTCCAAAAAATAGCGACTAGCCTTTCGGTATTGAAGACTATCCGATAGTCGGGTGCTTGGAGACCTGACTTTTTCTTTTTGGGTCAGGTCATCATTATGCTTTTCAGGAAGCACATGGCCAATAGCTTCATTTATGGCTACAAACCTATGGCTTTCCACTAGTTGTTTACGATAGACCAGATAATAGGAATAGGCCAGACCATCCTCGGTCATCACCAGCAAATTGCTGTCAGCACCCCGGTTTCCCTGCAATAGCCCTACCCTTTCAGGGGTTTCTTGATTATATCCCAGCGTATAATTGGAATGCCCAGTAACCGCCCTCGATATCGGCTTTGGGAATATCAGGGACAACACATGGGTATCGTTGACATATAAAGTGTCCGATTGGGCATTAGTCGTTGCAACGGACAAAAAAAGTACCGTAAGATATTGAAGTGATTTCATAAGGTTTGATTTTCAGATTTGAGTATGAGTTGATAACCATCATGAACGGTCACGCGCACGGTACGATTGGAGCGTCGGAACACCTGTTTGATGCCTCCCAATTGCGGCATTCCCGGAAGATTGATATCCTGAACGGCATCGTCCAGCACCTCACGTTTTGCTTCTTCGCGATAACTGTTCTCCACATAGATGCCCTCTCCCCCGTCCATGATATCGTAGGCCTTTAAACGGACCGAGTACTGGCCGATATGGTCAATAGCGACAAACACCCGATTGGCCCGAAAGGAGACAAAGCCATAGAGCAAGGTGTTCCGCTTAAAAAGTCTACTGTTGAATACAACATCTTCCATTAACCGAAGCTCAAGGCGGTTTTTGGCCCGTACCCGTTGCTCGCCATTGACCACGGCCTTGATGGCAACGGGGGGATGAACACTGTCTTGTTGTATCGGTCTTGAGCCAAAAAAGGCCGTATGGGCCTTTGAAAAATCAATGGGTTTTGGTTCTGGCTTAGGGTCGGAGTTTTCCGTTTGGGCACCCCCTATTGATTGGGTTTTCGTTGTGGGCTTTCGGTAAGAGCCCGCCCCATAATCAATTCGCCCCTCCCTGTAGATGCTGTCCACGATACGCTGGCGCTGTTTTTCCCGTATTTCCGGGTCGTAGGTCCCGGTGGAATCAATATACTCTTCCCCGTACAGACTGGGCTTTGTTCGTTGCCTCTCTTCCTTGATGGCGTCAACGGCCTCCAGTTTTGAGCTGAACTCCTCTGGTTCCTCTACCAGTTCCGGTACCCTTGGTTGCCTTATCTCCTCATCTTTCGAGGTTTCCCCCATCTGCAGGGCATAGAGAATGATAAACCCACAGATGCTGATAAGCAGCCCGATGAACAACAATTTGTTTCTATCCAGTTTCATTATGATATTATTTGGTTTGTGTTTCCAATTTGTGAAGGGAATCCTCGAAGAAATCGGTAATCAACAGTCCATGGGGATTGTGCGGAAAGTTCCTGTCCACCACAATCAGCACCCCTGAAGTATTCAGCTGATAACGGTCCATGACCGTTCCCCGATGTACCTCAAACACCGTCCGTGCCCTAAAACGATAGGGCCCCTTCTCCAAGTCCAGTTCAATGTCCACCTGTACAACCTGTTGCCGCAAGGAAAACTGCAACAATCGGTTGTAGACCCCATCCGACTTTTTTTGGCGGTAAACGGCATCCACTGAAGTATCCCCCAACCATAGAGCCCTATCCAAATGGTCCCGGTAATTGCTATCATCCATGCCATAAAAAAGGCGATGGAACAAGTCGATATGGGCCAAAGCCTCCACCTCCCGTTTCTCTTCTTGGCCGACCAGCCGCAATGGCAGTATCGTGCCTTCCGCATCTATCGCAAAGGCAGCGTTCAATAATTTCTCTTGATAACGAAACAGCAGCCCCATCGAAATGCCGCTTGTCAACAGACAGAGAACGACCACCGCCAACACAATAAAACGGTTCAAACGAAGGACATCAGTGATGTTTTTATATACTTTTTTCATATCGATTGGTTTTCAAAAATGAATATGCCTTAGGCTCCCCCCGCAAAAAGTCGGAAGGTAAAAGTCGTCGCCCGTTTATAGAGCTTGAACTTCAGCAATACGATAAACCCTATCCCCGCCAGTTCGATCAAAGGTGCGAACAGCTCGCTACCAAAGTCCGTCCCGAACAGGTTGGGCCAAAAATTGTACGTGATTTCCTGGTACAGGGCATTGACAAAGACATTGACCAAAAAGAAGGCGGGGACGACCATATACACGGCTGCATACAAGCGAAAGAAGCGATAGCCCATTTCCCTGAACTTCTCAAAGACTGCCATGGCAATGACCAAGGGAAAAAATGCCTGCATCGCCCCAAGGATAAAATAGCGCTCGGCCAAAAAGAGCGGATATATGAACAGGTCCAGTACCCAAAGTACCAAACTCCCGGCCCAGGCCAGGGTCCTTAGCCCCATAAATGGGGTGGCCAGCCATTCGTACAATAAACCCATGGCCTTGGTGGCCGCATCCAAGAGACCTGCCTCTTCCTCAACTTCTACTTCCTGAAGTCCTAGCGGCAATAGTTCAGGTGCCGTATCTTGGTACTGGGTCTCAATGGCCACTAAAATGGTGTCAAAGGCTCCCAACACTTCCGTTGAGAACAATACGACCAATACCACCGAAAAATTCCTAATCAGATCGGTAGGCGTAAGTCCCCATGTGAGTCCTGTGCGCATCGCTCCGCCCTCGTAATACTTTTTGATGATATTGACCAAAAAGAACAGTACGGCCAAGGCCTTCATCCCACCGATGGTATAGGTGGCAAAACTGCTGTCCTTGATGGTCTGAAAGACCGCATCCACATATTCAAGTCCCATGTCGTTCTAGTTTAATAGTTGGGTTTCCTGTCCTTGATCAAGACCTGCATCTTCCGAAAGGAAATGATCATGTCATACCGTTTTTTCCGATGCTGGATATCGGCCAACATTTTTCGGGATTCCTCCCGTTGGGCCTCCAATATCCCCAACCGTTCTGCGTCTGTCATGTTCAAAAAGTCATTGCTGAGCACCTGCCCCATAAAATCCAATTGGTCCAGGGAGTGTTCCATGATGCCGTTGAAGGCATTGGATATGGTCTCCACTTCGTCGCCATGGATATAAGGGGAATTCAAGACTTCCCTCAAATCGTCCCGGACCATCTCAAAAAGTCGTTCATTGTTGCGGGTAATGTCCCGGACCGCTTGGTACTGCCTCACCGCATTGTTGACCTTTTCTATCTTTTCCCGTACTGCATTGAGCTGCTCCACCATCTTCAATAATTCCGCGGTCTGCTTGGCGGATTCAACTAGCTGTTTGGCCAAGGATATAAAGTTGGTATTGTCGTACACCGGCATCCCCTGGGCCGTAGCACGGCCGGGCGATAAAAGCAGGAGGGTCAGGGTCACCATGATTGGAAAGGGCACTTTCTTCACGGATTGGTTTTTAGCTGTTTTCATGTTGCGGTTTTTTCTGATGGATGAATGCTTGGATGGCCAGTTCCATATCCCTGGTCTTTTCATAAAGCGCCATGATGACCTGGTTTTCGGTACCGTCGGTGAGATAGGCGGCATAGGCCTCTGGGGGCACTTCCAAACGGTAGATATTGCTTTCGGACCCGATCTTGATAAAGATCTCCGTGTACTTGCGCTCGCCTTTCAGGTCGTTTCTGATAGATTTCAGCTGGTTCAGGTCATGGGCGCTTAAATTGAGGCGTCGCCGAAGCGCATCATACCCCTTTTCATTCCGTAGGCTGTAGATGACCTGGGTGTTTTCCAGAATGGTGGCAGAGGTATGGTTCTCTGGCAATTGGTTGATCGACTGCAGTACAATGCCGATGGCCCCGTTCTGTTTTCGAATGGCCTGATAGTAGAACTCCACGCTCTCCAGAACATTGGGAAACTTGAGCTGTTTGGCAAACTCATCAAAGAGAATGATTCCCCGCTCGCTACGGTTTTGCCAAATGGTCCGTTGGATGGCAGACTTGATCAACTTGAGCATCACGGACAAGACCTCACGGTTGTCCCTGACCTCGTCCAACTCGAATATGATCAGCCGTTTGTCCTCCAACCGGTGGGATCGGTCCTCCCCGACCTTAAAAAGAAAACTGTACATACCATCGCCCACATACTCGGAGAGAATGTGCAAAAAATTGGTCGGATTGAAATAGCTCGGGTCAATGCCCAAGGTTTCCAATACCGTATTTTGGTGTTCTTCAATGTAGTCATACAAGCCTTCGAGGGAATGCCCCTCCTTGATCCTTTCATAATAGGAGCGAAGGATTTTCTTCAGGGCCACTTGTTGCGCCTTAGCATTGTTATCACTGGAAGCATAGAGCTCCATCAAGAAGTTGGTCAGGTCCTCCAACCACTCCGCGGCGACACCGTCGCCTGGGGTTTTATAGAAGGGGTTGATACCAAGGTTTTTTCCAGGTTCGTATTTCAGGATGATATGCTCTTCCGGATACAACTGGGCAAACTTGGCGTAACTGCCGCCCAGATCAATGATCACTAGCCGTACGTCCTGCTCAAAATACTGTCGTAGGATGTTGTTGGCCAAAAAAGACTTGCCCTCTCCCGTGGGGGCGAATATGGCAAAGTTGCGGGCCTTGATACGCCGCTTCCCCTCGTCCCAAACATCCTTCACTACCGGGATGTTGTCCAGGCGGTCATTGAAAATGATCCCTTTTTTGTCCGAACGGTAGTTCGTGGAATTGATCCATAGGCAGAGCGCATGCTTTAGGTCGGTGACATAAAGGTCGGTATCGCCAAAATTACTGGAAAAGAAGGGATAGCTGTTGAGCACATAATGGATACGTGACTTGCCCACCGGACAGTAGGGTTTAATGTCCAATTCCTTGAAACGGGCGATGAGATCTGATAACGATCGATCCAAGCCCTTTTCACCCTTTGCCCAACAAAGCACGTTCAATTGGCCCCTGATGATCAATGCCGAATCATCCTGGTTGAGCTCGGATAGGGTATCCGATACCCTATCAAATAGCAGTTTGTTCCGGGAACCGAAATTGCTGCTCTTGGAGAGTTCCTCCAATCGCTTTTCGAGCAATTTGCGCCATTTATGTCGATCATCCAAATGGATGATCTGGTTGACAATATGATTTCCAGGAAAGCTAAGCCCGAACCCATCGATAAAACCTTGGTGGAACAAAAATCCATCTGCGGTATATTGTTCGTTGGGCCGGCTGGTCTGCACGGTATCCCCAAAACAAGCTTCATTGTTCACGGCCATGGCCCCAAACCAATGATTACCAACTTGCACTTTATCCTTGTCCAATACCATGTCCGTATCGAATCCTTCATTGAATCCATTGAAATAAGCATCGGTATATTGGATCATAGCGGCCTGATTGAACAGCAACAGTTTTAGTTTTGGGGAATTGTTGAGATATCCAACGGCATCCCTGACCGCTTTGCCAAACTCCTCCGCTCGTTCCCCAAGGATCTCCGGCAACTTTTTGGATGCCTTGGTAAAAGGATTAATCAATGCCGTGCTGGTGATGGTCTTGTTCTTGGGCCAGATAAAAAAGATCAGGGACTCATGGCGAAGGTGTTCCCTGCCTTCAAAATGGTCCCTTGTGGCCTTTGCCAAAAAGGAACTGCTGGGCAGTTGACTGGCATCATAGCATGTTTTTTGGTACATATCCTGCTTGTGGACCAAAGTGCCAATGGGGAGGGATTTCAAGGCTTGGAACCAATGGCCGTGAAGCTCCTCGAAATCGGCCTCTGACAATGAATGGATTTCGGGCAGTTCCACTCGGTAGGCATAAGCGATGTTCCCATTGTTGGCCAATACCCTGTTCCGATCGATATCCACAAGGGGATAGTGTTCATGAAAGTTCATCGCAATGCTCATAGGGAGTTATTTTTTTGTTCGAGATACTATGCGGGAACCATACCCTTATTTGGAGCATTCCCGGTTCTTGGGCCAGTTTGAGCAATACACCATAAAGCACTGTATTGCCAATGCCTATCAAAATGAGGAGGATTAAATTAAAAGAGAAGATGACCGCCATGAGGGAGCCCACAACGGCCATCATCTGGAGGGCAAAAAAAGCCACGGGCAATCCAAAGATCAAGGCACGGACACGTATGTTTCGGTAAACACTATACTGTTTCATATCATTATACTGTTGAATGAAGATGATCTTTCGAGATTTAGACGACAATACCGATGAGATAGGTAAAGATCCCAACGACCGCCCCAGCAATGAGCACAAAGACGAGAACCCGGGTAATCCCCTTCTTGAGGTCGGCGTTCTCCCCAAAAAAATGGCCCGCATTGAAAAGAAAGCCAATCAAGAAGATCACCCCGAGGATTATGGGAAAAATGGCCCGGATGGTATCCGAAATATCATTTACGGAATCTTCTATCCCTCCAATCTGGGGATAGCTGGCCTGTGTGACGAGAAGTCCAATAACAAGTGCTACTGATTTTTTAAAGTTTTTCATGACTGTTCGTTTTTTTGGTCGGTCCAACCCGATACTTCGGGAAAGAGGACCTGTTCGTTATGATTGATTGAAATGACCCTAGGACTTGTTTTTATCGTCCCATGGGATTTCCGATGTGGAATTTCCAGTGATATGGAGAAAAGGCTTGATTAATCACATTTTTTAACACTTAAAGCTGTTAATTATTGAAATATTGGCACCAAAATCATCGTATCGCTGGAAATTGTTCAAACAAAAGTCTTCCAATATGAAAATGTACCTGTGCACCCTAACAATGTTCGTTTGCTGTTCACTGGCAATGGCCCAAAAGCCCATTGTGGTCATCGACCCTGGCCATGGAGGTCCTGATTCTGGTGCTATTGGCACCAATGGGATTCTGGAAAAGGAAGTGGTCTTGGATATAGCCCAGCAATGCCTGCAATTGAACCGGAGCCTGTTCCAGGACAGTTTGGAAATCTACCTGACCCGCTATTCTGACACCTTGGTCTCCTTGGGTACCCGCACTAGGCTGGCCAAGGTACTTCGTGCAGATGTGCTTGTCTCTATCCATTGCAACCAAGCTCCGAATGAGAAAGCCCAGGGCTTTGAAATCTTTTTGTTCCATGGGCTAGTCGATAATAAATCTAAGAACATGGCCTCCATTTTGGCCGACGACTTACATCACCGGTTGGGTATGCATAACAGGGGCATCAAATATGCCAACTTCCAGGTGTTACGCGATACCCATGGTCATTGCCCTTCCCTACTTTTGGAAACGGGTTTTGTTTCAAATAGCCTTGAAGCGGAATTTACCAAAAGAACAGAAAGCCGAAAGGCCATTGCCCTAGCGCTCCTACAATCATTGATCAAAACCTTCTACCATGACTGAAATATTCATAACACTGGTCACCTTACTGCGACAATTGTGCTGCGCGTTCATACGCCAATTACGGAGGAAATCAGTAAGCGGAAAACAGAATAAAACCGTATAATATCCAAGAATTAAAATGTACTGAACTTGGTTAAAACATGCATGTTCGTTTATAAACCCTTAAGAAATCCAATGTAGGAACCAAGTGGACTCCAGTTTTGAAGAAATAACACAAAGTAACTCCAATTGTTTACTTATTAGTTTTTTTTGTAAATATATATATTAACATTTTTATATATTTGTAAATATATCAATTTACTTTTATTTATATTTGTCAACGTATAAATTTACTATAATGAGAAACAAACAAAAGCTTTTGATAGAACAGTTGGACCAAAAGCTCCGGCCCTTTTCTGAGGCCAGAAAGGTCCCAATCCCCGAACGTGGATGGATTCATACCATCAGGACTGCCTTGAACATGACAATGGCCCAGCTTGGAACCCAATTGAACATAACCAGACAAGGGGTGAAAAATATTGAAGTCAGCGAGGCCAATGGCAGAATAACCCTTAATTCCTTAAAGGATGTGGCCCATGCCATGGATTTGAAATTAGTGTATGCACTGGTCCCAGTGGATGGTACCATCAATGATTTGATACAACTAAAGGCAGAAAAACTGGCCAAGAAAATAGTTTTGAGGACCAATCAAAATATGAAATTGGAGAACCAGGGAATTGGTGATGAAAAAATAGAAAAGACCATAAAAGAGCTTGCCGATGAAATAAAACGGGAGATGAGAAGATCGCTATGGGATTAGAATTCGATTATAAATACGGCCAAACACCTTTGGACGAGGAAGAAAAGGAAGGCCTTAAAATAAAGTCCATCACCACCCAAGGGGAACTGAATGAGTTTGAACAATTGAACATTGAAAAAGCGGTCGAATGGAGCATTCACACCAAATTAAAAGCTGAAAAAATTTTAACCGAAAAGTTTGTAAAAGATCTCCACAAGAGAATGTATGGCGATGTATGGAAATGGGCCGGTGAATTCCGAAAGACCGAAAAAAACATAGGAATTCCGTGGACGCAGATTGGAATCGAAACAAAGAACTTACTGGACGACACCAAATATTGGATAGAAAACCAAACGTTTTCCCCTGAAGAAACCGCCATACGATTTAAACATCGCATCGTATCCATCCATTGCTTCCCCAATGGAAATGGAAGACACTCCAGACTGATGGCCGACATTATCATGGAATCCATATTTGGAAATGAAGTGTTTTCATGGCATCAATCCAATATGGTAAAGGCCAACGAAACCAGAAAACGGTATATCAAAGCCTTGAAAGAAGCAGATCAAGGAAATATTGCTCCCTTGATCGAATTTGCAAAAAACTAAACCCCCGATGCAAATAGCTTTTATTATGTGATTCTTATTAGGAAACCGCCTAAAGTTTAAAATCAGCCCAAAGCAAGGGCGGCATTGAAGCGCTCACCCTGTTTTTAGAACTTCCAGGAAAAAGACATTTCCCTCCCTCTCTTTCCCGTAAAACCGATGGAAAATGAACGCCGCACTGCTGTATTCCAGTATGCAAGGGCACCGAACTCAACAAATAATCGTGCTTGGCCAACCAGCCTCCAATGGATTCATTGTTGGAGAGCTTGTTTTGTCTGATGCCGTTTACTGTTTCAAGCCGCAAATGATCGGGAAGATCCCTTAAGGTTTTATCCCCCAACAAGGGCCGCAAACAATCACCATAGGAAACTTCCCCCAAAGTTCCACATACCACAATCCCTTTCTTTTCTTGCATCAGCAGGCGGTCACAATAGGTACGGACTTTTTGGGCCTGCTCCTTTCGTTTCCCACCGAAATCCAAATCCTTGCCATCCTGTTGGAACCTCGCGCTGATGATGGTCAACTCATCCCCGGTCGGGGTCACAACGGTATATTCCGGGCAGTCCATTTCAAAAAGGTCCTTGCCTTCTCGGTCTCGTTCATGGGCATGGGGTTGGAACCCGACGATTCGGTAACCGTTCCTGGTAAGAATGGCATGGCCCAGCCCCCTATTGTCGTTGCCTTCCGTGAACAGCCACTGCTCAAAGGCACCGCCCAATTTTGGCCCCAAATAATCCCTGTTGAAATCCGATAGGGAGGCCCTGTCCTCCACTTCCTGCAATACCAAAATATCCGGATTGGCCTTGGCTATACACTCCACTTTGGCATTTCGGTGCTTTTCATCCAAGGGATAAGTCCTGAGTTCCACCCAGCCGTTCCAACCGACCCGCTCCGTAGCTCTTGTCTGGCGTTCCCCACCTAATGGTTTTACGTAAAGATGCCCCCCTTTTTGACGCAATGTCAAAAAGGGCTCCGTAGCCTGTGGACTGAAGCCCATCAAAAAGGCCAGTTCCCGCATCCGTCCCAATTCTTGATGTTCCTTATTGGGATTTTTCAACAAGGATTGGAATTCCTCCATCCAATCCTGAAGGTTCTTGGAAGCATTTTGCCTTAAAAAGGAGAGGTCTCTGTGAAAAAGGTTCTGGATGTTCATCGTCGCTATTCTCATGATTGTCGATTTTTGATTTTATTTTTTGTCAGTGTTTTTTGTTCCCCGTTTGTCCTGGGCATTTTGGTCAAAGGCCACCAAATTGAACAGTTCCCGCATACGGCTCCGGACCCGCTTGCCATAGCGCTCCTCCAGTTCCTCCGCGTTAAGATTCGTGGTGGCGTGGGTGCGGAGGCCCGATTCCAGGAACAGCTCATGCCGGGACAGTAGTATTTCCCCGATGACATTGCAATCCTTCCCGAAATGCCGCCCCATCTGTTCCACCCCGATGTCATCGAAACAGAAATACCGCCCGTTGCCATAGTCCTCGATGATACGATGGCCGACATGGTTGAACCCAAAGACAATGTTCCTGGCCGGGATGACCTCATAGGGCCGATAGTGTGGGGTAATGTGACGGATCAGTTTCATCAGGGTGGTCTTGCCACAGCCCACCGGACCCGAAAGCAGGATGCCCTTATCAGGGTCAATGCCCAGTTTTTGACAACTGGTATGGTCACGGACCATATAGTTGCACAACTTCAACAAGACTTCATGGTCCTCGGGATAGAGCCTAAAATTGCGTCCAAACAAGAGTTTTCCTTTGGCATCCAGATAGTTCAATACCTTGGAGAAATCATATTCGACCTGCCTCCCGTCGAACTCTCCCAGGGAATAGACCACCCCACCTTCCATTATCTTAGAGGGGTTGCCCATAGTCCTTTTGTGTTTCGACCATCAAATGGTCCGGGTCTTTTGATTGTCCTTTTGAAGTGCCGGTTGCCTTTTTTATTTCATCGGCCTTGAGCATCCAATTGTGCGCTACTGCCTCCCAATCCACAATGGAAATCTTGCCACCAATTTTCCATCCAATGGCTTGATAGTGGTTGAAGAATCGCTGGGCCTCTTCTTGGCCATATCCATTTTCCTTAAAAAAATTAAGGACTTCCAATTGACTCCTGGGCTGTGCTCCCAAAGAGCGTTTGTTCGTTTGGTTTGTTTTCTTATATATGGTGTCCGGTACACTAATGGGACAGTACCTCCCAAAAATGGAACGGCTTCGTTCCATGACCGTACCGCTCTTGTCCCAATTTTGGGACAGTCCGACCCTACTGGAACGTGCTGGACTATGTGAAGGGGAATAGTTGATATAGCCCATATGGTCCAATTGTTTCAACAAACGATGATATGTGGACTTGGACCCAATCTTGGCCATCTTCATCAGTTCCTTGCGATTGACCGGAAATTCCTTGGGAAACCGATACATATTCCAATAAAAAAACAAGGCCAAGTACAAACTGATATGACCGGGGCTTAGACGCTCATCCCCATAGATTTCCACCAAAACAGCAGTAAGGTGCTTGATATAGTTCATAACGTTCCGTCCATGGATTCCACCTTGTTGTCCAGAATGATCTGGTCGATTTCCTCTGCGTCGTAAAAAACAAGTCCCCCTACTTTGTAGCTGGGAATGATATTCCTGCTGCGTAGACTGTGCAGGGTACTGGGACTTATTTCGAATCGTTTTCGGATATCACTTGATCGCAGCCAGTTTTTGGGTTTTGGATGGGTATGTTCCACCATCAATTTCTTGAACTCCTCCAAGAGTTCCATCTTGAACTCCATGAGGTCTTCCGTGGTAATAATCGTTGCAGCCATATGCTTGTGGTTTTGGGATAGACGATGGACCTTATGGGTCCTAGGCCTGTTATCCGTGTTCAACCACAAAACTCAAAAAGCTTTTTGGAAAAAATTCCCAAGTTGGTACCAACTTGGGAACGATTTTTTTATCCTAAAATTTGCATCGATTTAGCGCCATTTGGATTTTTGGAAAGTGAAAAAAAAAACCGGAAATGGGAAAAATAGGTACCCAAACCCCCTGAAAATGAAAATTCCCAAGTTGGTACCAACTTGGGAAAAATTCGAGGGCTATTCTTCCAGGGATTCCATCCGTTGGTTGAGCATCTCAATGAGTCTATCCAAAAAGCGTGTCCGGCTGCTCTTACGGGAACGGATATCGATAAAAGTGTGGTAGTAATTGCCCAGATCGACATTGTAGAAGTATTCGAAATGGGAGGCCATTTCCTTGATGTCCACGGTACCTCCATTGATGCATTTACTGGTATGTAGGGCATAGAGCAGTTCGATGAGATCAATCTTACTGCCCGTCCAAAAAAGTTTTGATGGTTTTTCCATGATAGTGTTCTTTGTAGGTTCCATATTATTGTTCAAATCGTCCACTTCCTTTCTAAGGTAAACGATGAGCATATCGTAGGCCATGATGGTGGCCACCGTGCCGTCCAGACAGGTGGAGAACTGGTCGTCGATCAAAAAGTGGAAGGATTCCAAGGGCATGCGCAGGTCCCGATTGCCCCGGACAAAATACTGCTCGTCCATGGACATCGCCCCTCGTCGGTAATAGTTATAGAACTCCAGATTTTCATTAAAGAAGTTTTGTAATTTATCAATTTGTTGTTGTAGGTATTTGACCTGGGCCACATCCTTGCCCCGGGGGCGCTTGCTCTCAATACTAAAGAGCCGGATATAATAGATGAGCTTGCTAAAGATCTGGGGCTTGACGTGCTTAAAAAAATAAATCTCGTCGGCTTGGGTCTCAAAATCCTGGCCCACTATCTGCTTTTGTAGTTTTCGAATGCATTTCTCCACCATTGCGATGCCCTTCTCCGCTTTGTAAAGGATATCTCCGGTCCCACTTTCCAAGGCCTCCAATTGTCCCTCAAATTCCGATAGCAGTTTTTGATATTTCATTATAGGTAATCTTTAATAGTCTCCAAAAGCTTGCTGTGTTCCCTCCCAAGTTGAACTTGTAAAGGGGAGCACAATCCATCGATTTCATAATTGGGGAACATGTATACCGGACATCCTTCAAATCGGTCCATGCTGTACCAAATCAATTGTACAAGTTTGAACTGCTGAACGAATTGGTATCAAATCGCACTTTTTCAAACTAATCAAAATCCATAAAATTTTGTATTCAAGGGGCAGTTAGCGCCTAAAATAATCCCTGACAGATACGTTTTTTTACATTTTGGAGCCTATTTTGTTAAAAAAGAAGATTTTTCTTGTTAAATAATTTTTTAAAAATTTTATAAATTAACCGCTCTTTTTGAAATCGCGAAGGATGAAAAGAATTGTGGAAACCGAATTGGCCACCATGTGGTTGGAGAATGACATTCTCTTTTTTGTTTGGAAAGAGGGTATCTCCATTGACCTTTCGGGAGCCAAAAAAACGGTGGCCCGTCGCATGCTCCTGCAACAGGGAAAACCCTATCGTATCCTTTGCAACATCAATGGGGTCAGGCATATCGAAAAGGATGCCTGGCACTTTTTATCGGGAGATGGTGCTGGATTGGTCGAGGAACTGGTCCTGGTGGCGGCCACACCCTTGGAACGTGCCTTCTCCAAATACATTTCGAACCGAATGCGTTCGGCGCCCATCAAAGTGTTCCCCCACATGGAAACGGCCCGCAAATACCTGTCGCGGCATCGATAGCTAGTGTAACCGTTTCCAATGGATCATGAATCTAAAACACGGGGACAATTATGGACAGTCCAGAAAACAAAAAAAGATTGGAGGATATCTACAACCAATTGGTACATATCGCCAATGGGAACTTCTCCTACCAAATCAAACGAACGGATAAAAACGATGCACTGGAAGCCCTGACCTTTTTGGTCAACTCCACTACCGAGGAACTCAGGGACGCCTTTCTGCACCAAGGCTTTATCAAACTCCACAACGCCTATGAAATGGTCGTTCAATTGTACTTTGAACTGGATAGCTTAGGCCAAATTATCAGAACCAATCCTACTGTCAATACACTATTGCACTACAAAGAAGGGACCTTGAAGGGTCGCCCATTTACCCAAATATTGGAGAAGAGCTCCCAAAAGGGATGGAAAAAACTGTTGAAAGCAGCTCCGAAAGACTGGATATGGGAGCTTACCCTAAAGTTGTCATTTTCCGAACGATCCGGACTCCTGCGCCCTGCCCATTGTCATTTGGTTCATTTCCCGGAACACAGGGAGAAAAAGGGAACTTTTATGGTGACCAGCTTTGATCTGGTCAAGAAAGAGGAGACGGATCAGGGCTTCCTTCAAAAAAAACTGAAAAAACAATTACAGGCCCATGGGCTATTGCCCCGACCGGAAAAAACAGAGACCCATATCCTCCGCGCTGTGGATCTGGAGAACCTAAGAAAAGTCGAACGGCATATCATGGATAACCTAGATATGCCACTGCCCTCCATAAGAGAGCTGGCCCATTTTTGCAATACCAACGAGTATAAGTTCAAAAAGGGATTCAAGGAGCTTTTCGGCATGACGGCCTTTCAATATCAAAAACATGAACGGCTCCGAAAGGCCCACATCCTGATAGATCATTCCAACAAGACCATTATTGCCATAGCCAGGACCGTGGGTTTCAAAAAGGGGAACCACTTTACCAGGGAATTCAAAAAAAGGTACGGTTATACACCATCCCAACTGCGGAAACGCTCCAAATAATCCTTCCCAGAGCCTAAATAATCCCTAAGAGATCTTTTAGATACTTTAATTTTACATTGTAAATCAGGTAGTTACAATGTACAATACTAGAGATATAAAACTTAAGGACATCATCATAGAGGTTATTTGTCTCTTGCATGCCATACTTTTTGTCTATGCGGCAACTAGCAAGTTGATGGACTTTCAACAATTCAAGGAACAATTGGGTCAATCCGATATGGTGCTGGGAAATGAAAATTGGGTGGCGTGGTTGGTTCCGGTTTTAGAGCTTGTTTTGGGGATCTTTCTCCTTATGCGTCCATATCGACTGTTCGCACTATACGGATCGCTGGCCCTGATGACACTATTCTCAGCATATATCATTGTTGTGCTCAACTTTAGCAATCATATCCCCTGCTCTTGTGGCGGGATCATATCCACCATGGGCTGGGAAACCCACTTGGTGTTCAATGCCTGTTGGATGGCACTGACCTTGACCGGTATCGCACTTATGGAAAACAAAGGAAAATAGTCAACATCTAAAAACACTGTGCAGTGATAGGGGAAGCCGAAAACCTAGGAAAAAGAGTAGGCAGTAATATCTAATTCTCAATACTATGAAAGCTAGATTTTTAAAACTCGTATTACCGGCCTTTGCCATTCTCTTGGCAGTTGGTCTGGCCTTTGCCACGGAGAACAAACCAGTTCCGAAAATAGGTTATTATGAACATCCAGCCTTAGGATGGCAGGAGGTCACCGTGGATGACAATTGTGGGGAATCAGGATCTATTGCCTGTACCGCTTTTGGCCAACAAGTTTACTCTGAACCCAATGATGAGAGTACTCCTCTAATGAGGGAGCTATAATAGCTCATTGGAAAAAGAAAGGTGCCCCAGTCGTGGGCACCTTTTTTGGCTAATTCAAACATCCAGGTACAACAAAACCGGATTCATTGCGTCCATGGAATATTGTTTGTTCCTGCTCTTTAAACTGGATTCCCTACCTCAGGAGTGTTTGTATTTTTTCAAGGCACCTTTGCCAATGGCCTTGGGAGACAAGGTCCTTGTCCCTTTTCAATCTATGCCCCAAATCCTCTTGCAGCTCAATCAAGCACTCCATCATAAGACCTTTTGTATAATCGGTGTAATCATGTGACTTGGTCGTTGCGAAAAAGTTGACTCGTTCTTTGGCCATAATGCTGACCAACCTATCGATATAGGTCTTTTGTAGCTCTTGCCTACCTGGATCTACAGGTCCGGTCCCACGTTGTAATTCTTGGAACAATCCAGCCTGTACCTTATCTAAATATTGTGCAACAGCGTCTTTGTGCCCAATATGAAGTTCAAGATATTCCAAGCGCTTCAGTCGATCTGGGGCCAACATATCCATTAACAATAGTTGCTGGTAGGCCAATACTTCATTCGGGAAAGTGGAGTACCTGATTTTGACGGCAAACTCCGGTTCAACCAACCATTGTGGCGTTTGGAAGGCATTGACCTGCAAATAATCCAAGGCTGCTTGCTGTTTTTCCATGGATATCGGGACATACATGTTCCCAGAAAGCTCCATGGGCTTGTATCGAATATCATAGCCCCCCAATAGACTGGCCACATGTACCATATGATCGTACCAATGCTTTTGGACATCGTGGTACAGTCGGTCCAACCGTCCATAATCCGGTTCATCCCCTATGGCCTCTGGCAATAGTTCCAAAACACGTTGTAGGTTCTTCAAGGCCATGCCGGCACTTCCCACAGGATCATTGGTCTCCACTACCTCATTGGTGGTTCCGGGGCCTATTCTTTCCGGTCTGGACATATTGAATCGGTACCAAAGCACCGAATCCTGCCAACGTAGCATTCGTTCCAATTCGGCCTCCCTATCCTGAGAATCCATTTCCTTCGGGAATTCCGTATAGCCCCATTGGATCTGGTACCTATCCATGGGGCCTACTTTGTTCATGAGCAGTTCGGGGGGAATACTGTCCTCTGGTTGTGGTAGATTATTGGTCCTTGTATAATTCATGATACTCGGGGTATGGCCCATCTCCCTTAACCAAGTACTATCGTTCATTTTCTCGATGGGATAGCCATATTCCCCATAATTGGAATCGATAAGACCAAAGAAATGGCCCGCCTCATGGGCCGTCAATCTTTGGAAAAGAGCACCGACCAACTCCTCGGGAAACGGGAAGTTTTGTGCTCGCTTGTCCAAGGGTGCCGCTCGTATAAAATAGCGTTCCGACAAACTTTGGACAGAGGCTCCCAAATAGATGTCTCCCCTAAGGATCTCCCCAGTACGCAAATCGCACATCAAGGAGGCGGTACCTCCATAATCCATATCTTCATTTCCCCTCAGGTATTTGGCTCGCCCCCATTTGATCAGTGAGGTATGGATACTGTGCTGGTCCCATTCACTGATACTATCCGTTTCTTTGACCACAATGGCATTCTTGAAGCCAGCGGCCTCGAAAGCGGAAAGCCACTCCTCTACCCCGGCTCTAACATAAGGTCTCCACTTCTTTGGAATATCCGGGGACATGGTCAATGTAATCGGCTGCTTGGGTACACTGATAACACTGTCACTGAACTTCTTTTCCAATCGCCAACGGTTGATATTGCCTTTTGTGTTATGGGTTTTATGCTTCCTATCTATGGATCCTTCGGTACTAAACCCCATCCGATAATCAAATCCTCTGGTCGCCATGGGATCGGGCAAGGGTGCAAATCCATAAAAAAT
This sequence comes from Flagellimonas oceani, assembly GCF_011068285.1. Lineage (NCBI taxonomy): Bacteria > Pseudomonadati > Bacteroidota > Flavobacteriia > Flavobacteriales > Flavobacteriaceae > Flagellimonas > Flagellimonas oceani. The sequence goes on from NZ_CP049616.1 coordinate 2,333,887, forward strand.
GGGCAAGGCTATTTTGGAACCTCCCTTGATAATGCCCTTACGGATTTTGACCACCACCTCCCTTTCCAAGTTTTTGGCCCCTAACAGCTTCGTGATCCCGGGTACCGGGCGTTCTGAAAAACCGGGCGCCCATTCAATGTCATCCTGCAATAAAAGATCGGTTACATCGATCCGATATTTGTCCGTCACCCCAGAGTTTTCTTCCAAGGGAAATATCGCAAGGATATTTTCATCAAGGACCAGATTGGGCCTTATGGGCAGAATGATTCCTTTTACCGGCCGTATACTGGGCTGCTTCAGTAGTACTTCATCCCCTTTCAAAGACCATATGACCTGGAGGTAATAAGGCCCCTTATTCTCCCTTCCATATCTCACGAACAACATGGGCTTGCCCAGCACTTCCTTTGGGACATCCAGGTACAATCTATCATCCTTGATAAGGGAAGACAAAAATTGGGGTTCAATTTGGGGATCATTATCCATGAACCCCATGGACTTTTTCCGTGAGATATTTGCGACAATCGCTGAAGTGGAGAGCATCAAAAGCATCATCCATATCGTTGTTTTCATGGTATATAAATATTTATAGTGATTCCTATCGGGCCTACCCCAAACAGGTAAGGCCCAACAGGAAATTTATTTAATAACCGTTGTTCTGTGGTGCTAGATTGGGATTGGTTTCCAACTCGGATTCCGGGATGGGGAACAATAGATCGGTGTCCTTCCAATTCGCCTTGGCCTGTGACATTATTTGCCCCGCCATACCCGTACGCTTGAGATCGAACCAACGATGGCCCCGCTCGGCAAAGAGTTCCATACGGCGCTCATGCACTATGGCATCCATTAAGGCATTCTCGCCAGCTTCCGCCATATCGGCCAAGCCCGCTCTATTTCGTATGGCATCAAGGTCGCTCCGGGCCCCGTCGATTTCCCCTGACCGAAGCCTGGCCTCGGCCCGTATCAAGTATTGTTCCGCCAAACGGAAAACAATGGAATATTCCACGGACTCTTCTTCATTGAGATCCGCCTTGTATTTAAAAGGGTAATACAGGGTGGTGGTATTTTCCGCATCCGACATACTGCCCACCCAGTGGTCCCATCTTTGGTCACCTACCTCAAAGTTGGACATCAGATTTTCCGACAGGGCATAGTCCTGTCCCGGAATGGCCTGAATGATAAATTGGACAGCCTCGCGCGTGTTTCGGGGACTATTGCCCGCTTTGAGCTGCCAAATGGTTTCGGGGGAACCTTTAAGGAATACCTTATCAAGATCGGGCTCTAATCCAAAGGCGCCGATAAGTTTGGTGGCCATGGCATCCGCCTCTTCCCAATTTTCCGCGTGGAGGTACATCCTTGCCAGGAGTGCCTTGACGGCATAGTGGTCGGGAAGAACTCTTTCATCCGATAAACTGCCGATGCCCGATAAAAGGTCAGATGCCTCTTCCAAATCGCGAATGATGTATTCCATGACCTGATCTTCCGGCGTTCTGGACACCTGGTTGTTTTCCTGATAATCCGTGGTGGCGATATAGGGAACATTACCGAACAATTGGGTCAACAGACTATGGATATAGGCCCTGACAAACAGGGACTGCCCTTTGAACCGGTTCTTTTCCTCTTCGGTCAATGAATCCGAGAGTTCCACTCCCTTGATGATGTCATTCGCACTGTATATGATATGATACGCTTGACGCCACCATTCCGACACCGTGCTGTTGCCCGCATGGACCCCATGAAGGTACATTTGTGAGAAATCGGCATTGGTACCGTAGTACTCCAGTTCATCGGCATAGATGCCCAATCCAGTGGTCAGTCCCGTGCCCCCTGACACCATTCCTTGTTCCCGCATATCATGATAGAGGTTGGCCAATGCGGATTCCACTGTGGCGGGTTGATCAAAAACGGTCTCAGCTATAAGAATGTTCTTTGGAGGGTCGACCTCCACAAAGTCGGTACATCCGAAAAACAGCAACGTCAATAGCGGTAATGCGGTTAGGGTTGGACGTGCACCCAAAAAGGCTAATGAAAAAAGGTGTTTCCCCATGTAAATGGTATTATGCGTTTTCATGTTTCTTTTTTTTTTTTAGGTTAAAAACTCAGTTGAAGTCCCAAGGTGATTTGTCTAAGGGCCGGCAAGCGGGTATTGGACGGCTGTTCGGGATCCGGTCCATCATAACCCGTAAAGGTCAATAGGTTCTGTCCCTGTAGATACACATTGACATCCAACCCACTATCCCTTGATGGAATCTCATAATTGAGGGAAATGTTCCGCAAACGGACAAAGGAGGCATCGGAAACGGCCAAATTGCTCACTTCCTGAAATGGCCCTGTTCCTGGAATCAGGGAAAGTCCCCCGGAGGCCCTTTGATATGTGGCCACATCCCCAGCTTCCCTCCACCTGTCGAGCATTGCCCTCGGCATATTGTTTCCATAGCCGGGCGTTGCCCCGAACCCCATGGTATTATAGGCACGCTGTTTTTTGAACTGAAAAAAGAAATCCAGGCTCAAATTGCCCAAGCTAAGGGTATTGCCCAATCCCCCGTACAGTTCAGGGGCAAAATCCTCTACCCATTGCCGATCTTCAAGGCTACTGATTTCCCCATCGCCGTTATAATCTTCGATATCATAAGAGCCGGTTTCCGGGTCCACTCCGTGGGACCGGTACAATTTCACAATGGTCAAGGGTTCCCCAATGATATAGCGGTTGGAGAAGGTGGAGGTCTCCAGACCATCGAAGGCGACCAGTTTGTTCTTGGGTACGGTAATATTAAAGTTCGTACTCCATGAAAACCTTCTATTTTTGATATTGATACTGCGGAAATCAATCTCAAATCCAGTGTTTTGCACTGTGGCGTCAAAATTCCCGGTAAGCTGTGAAAAGCCCGTTGTCGCAGCCAATGGAATACCCACCAATTGGTTGGAGGAGCGGTTCCGATACCAGGAAGTATTGACCAGCAATCGGTCCTTGAAAAAGCCCAATTCCATGGCCAATTCCAATTTCCTGTTCTCCTCCCATCCAAATAATGGGTTGAAGATACCGGTGGGTTCCAGTACCATGGTCCCATCATATTCCTGCCCTGTGACATCATAGGTGTCCAAAAAACGGTAATCCCCGATATTGTCACTGCCCGTTGTACCATAACTGCCCCGTAGCTTCCCGTAGCTTATAACATCACTGTTGGCCAGAAATGTCTCATTGGAAAAGAGCCATGCGGCTCCAATGGCACCAAAGTTCCCGAACTGCTTGCCCGGTCCAAAGCGGGAGGATCCATCCCTTCGCCCCGTGAGATTTAGGATATACCTATCCTGAAATTTGAGGTTGACCCGTCCAAAGAGGGCATTGTACCTGTACTCGCTATCCGTGTCCGTGATGATCTCCAAGGTCTCGGCGGCGGCCAAGTTCTGAATGAGGTTATCACTTGGAAAACCCTTGCCCCGTTGGACCAATTGTTGGGCAGTTTCCTCTTGAAAGGAGGTACCTACCAGAATATCCACGGCAAAACCGCCCCACTGCTTCTTCCAACCGATCTGTGGCTCCACTATCCATGACTCCCGATACGAGCCATTGGTGGTCAAGGAGGAACTTGATTGGGGCGTATGCCCATCCCCAGGGTTCCTTGCCGAGCTGGGCAAGGTCCTTCGGGAATCCAAACGATACCGGGTAAAACCCATGCTTGACTTGACGACCAGGTCGGGCAGAATACTATAGGATAGGACCGCATTGGAGATGATGGTATTGGACTCCAGTCCATAGGTTTCCTCCAAAGAGGCCAGTGGATTGTCCCAGGTATTGTTCTCCCAGTTCAAGTTCCCTTGTTCATCAAATACCCTTGGAGCATTGGGCTTCAACGTATAAGCGCTCTGGGTAAAATCAGCAGCGGGCAAATCGTTGACCTCGTGGGTAAAGCCCGTGGAAAGGTTAAGGCCAAAACGGCCATTTTTGGATCGATGGTTCAGATTGCTGTGAACCGATGCCCTTTTATAATTGAAATCCCCTGGAAATACCGTGGTCTCGTTTTGAAGGGCCCCACTGACCAAAAATTGTGTATGGGCACTACCCCCCGAAACAGAAAGCTGTACATTGTTCCGGTAGGCTGTGCCTCCAATCAGTTCCTCTTGCCAATCGGTATAACGTTCACTGTCCCAGGTCTTGAGTTCCGGCCATATAAAATCAAAGGCAGGGTCATTCAACAAATCTCCATAGCCATCATTGACAATGCCTTCCCTTCGCACCTCCAAATATTCCCGTGTGTGCATCAAATCCAAGAAATGGGATACTGAACCAAGAGAGGTACTGAGATGGGCATCGAACCTTGTTTTTCCGGCCCTGCCCTTTTTGGTAGTGATCAATACGACCCCATTGGCACCACGGGATCCATAAATGGCGGTCGCATCGGCATCTTTCAGGACTTCGACACTTTCAATATCATTGGGATTAATGGCGTTGAGGGGGCTGATGTCCCCACCAACGATCAAACTGGACATACTGGTCGAGCCCAAGGACTGGGAACCAAAGGGCACACCATCCACGATGTACAAGGGATCGCTGACCCCGTTGATAAAATTACGACCACGGACCTCGATCTCAAAGCCCCCTCCGGGCACTCCGGTATTCTGTACAATATTGACCCCGGAAAGATGTCCCTGCATGGCCGCCAAGGGATTGCCCACCGGCTGTTTATCGATTACTTCGGCACCGATGGCCACAATATTTCCGGTACGTTCTTTCTCCGAAACGGTATAATACCCGGCATTGAGGACCACTTCCCCAAGAACTGTGACATCTTCTTCCAAAGAAACAAAGACCTCTTCCCTACCCCCTATGGGCACGGAAAGGGTTTTATAACCCACCATGGAAAAGACCAGAACATCAGAAGGACCGGCATTAATGGAAAAGGAACCGTCCAAACCGGAAATGGTCCCGATATGCTTGGACTCCACCACAAGGTTCACCCCGGCCAGGGGCTTGCCCGTACTATCGGTCACGGTGCCGGTAACGGTGGCCTGTGGCGGTTCCAAGACAGTGCCCGCCTGCACATTAAATGAAAAATGTGGCGTTAAAAAGACATAGAGGAGCACGGACAGGATTCCCCTGCGCATGCGTATTGTTATTGGTTGCATAAATTGAGTTCTTTTGATTAAAGCGTTAGTTATTCTCCACACTGCCCTTTAAGTCACGGAAAATCCGTATCTTCCAAAAAGGACATCAAGGTTCGGACATAGGCCACCCTGTCCGGGTAATAGCATACCCAGAAATAGGATTCCTAAACCAAAAAAGACCATGGTTTTGTGATTGGGCCGGTTGCCCTAAAAAAGTGTATACGTCAGTCATGGGACCAAAGGATATCGTGAACCGGAAAAGTGTGTAACATATATCCCACAACTATGGCCCAAGGATTAAACGGGATTCTTTGGCTTTTTCTTGAACAGGATATCAAACACCGAGTGACAGGCCCCAAAAATGGAACAAAAACACGGGGTGAACCCTACAGAAAAAAATTGCCAAATGTTTCCCATAACCCAGTTGGTTGGGCGATACTCCGAAAGGATAAAAGAAACCAAACGCTAAGAAGAAAGTTGTAATGAACCAAATACCCAAAAAAAGGCGCGGAACTCAACTTAACGGACGGAGGCACTGGTAAATGCCCTGCAAACGATAAGTGAGCCCACGCCCGGGTCGTGAGCAAACTGCTTATCATCTCGTTCGCATAAAAAATTACCAGTTTTCCATCCGAGAATCAAAGCGATTGCTTCAAATATGTTCTAAACGAAGAATCGCAAATTTAAATAACTGGATGCAATATAATAAAATATTTTAGTTTTCGGTCGAACGACCGAAGTATTTTATTTCCCATCCTATTCCTTTGTCTTGATGTCAAATATTAATGTGGAAATATGTAGCTATATAACCAAGGAATGGTTACTCCCTTGGTTAAGGGAAGGAAAGTCCCAGAGTTCCTTTGCTATTAAACACAATATTGACGAAAGTACTGTAAGGAAAATAAAAGGCAGAAACGAATATAGAATACCCGTGGAGACTTTAAATAGAATCTGCGAAGCCAAAGGTATAAAGCTTAGCGAATTTTTCAAGCTGGCGGGCCTTTAATATAATTAATCCTATCTACTCCCTACCTTTATTAAATTCCTTTACAGAAATCCACAATTTCTTTTTCTAGAAAATTCTTACATTTAGCATCATCCCCAAAAAGATTTGTTGAATAAAAAATATTATGCTTTTGCAAGCACATAAAAAGTTTGGCATAGCTAGCCAATTTTGGGGTGTATGCAAATCAAAATTTGGTATATGAGATAGTTGTAGCATGTTTATGAAGAAATTTTTTAGAATAATAATCCCATTAATCTTAATTACAATATTTGTAGTACTACATGTAATTGATAAAGTGAATTGGAAAGCAACGGATTATTTAAGTTTTGGAATGATAGTTCTGACATACTTCTATGTAATCTTTACTTGGGAAATGTTACAAAGAATAGAAACTCAGAATTATTTAGAAAAAAGACCATATATAATTGCAGATTTTCATAAAGAAAGACAAATTTTAAAGATTTATATAAAGAATATTGGAAAAACACCTGCTAAAAACGTCAAAGTAGTATTACAACCAGACGTAATTACTTTTGAGAACAAATTGGATAAGCCGGGTAAACTGACCCACCTTCGCCGGATGAAACTGACCAGGGTAAACGAACTGCCTAGATTTGATCTATCCTTGGGTTAAACTTAGTTTTTATTTTTCAATTTTCTTCTCATTGATTCTCCTTTTATGTCGATTCTGTGTGCCGTGTGCACCAAACGGTCGAGGATGGCATCGGCCAGTGTTTTTTCACCTATGATGTCATGCCATACTTCGACTGGTAGTTGTGATGCTATAATAGTGGACCTTTTGCCGTGACGGTCCTCGATGATCTCCATAAGCGCATGCCTGTTGATGTTGTCCAATGGTTTAAGGCCGAAGTCGTCCAAGATGAGCAAGTCCTGTTTTTCAAGTTTGTTTATCTGTTTTGGATAGGAACCGTCGGCCTTTGATGTCTTGAGCAGGGTAAAGAGCTTGGCGGTGTTGAAGTACATGACCTTTCGCCCCAAGGAGCAGGCCTGGTGGCCAATGGCCGAGGCCAGATAACTTTTTCCCACACCGGTACTACCTGTAATAAGTATGTTCTCCCTTTTTGGGATGAAGTCGCAAGAGCCTAGTCGCCGGACCAGGTTCTTGTCCAGTTGGCGTGACGGTCGGTAGTCGATAGCTTCCATGACGGCCATATACCTGAACCTTGCGGACTTGGTCAATCGCTCTATCCTACGGTTGTGCCGGTCGTCCCATTCGCTCTGGATGAGATAGGCAATGAGTTCGTCATTGGTATAGTCGGTATCGGCACCTCCGGTTTCCATTGTTGTTGCAAAGGCCCTGTGCATTCCAAAGAACCTCATTTCTTTCATCAATTGCATTGTTTTTTTGTTCATATGTCCAGTTTTAAGTGTTTTTATTCATAGTATTTTCCGCCCCTTATGTTCTTGTGTTCGGGCATTTTCGTTCCTTCATCATTATGGTCATCGATCTGGTCCCATCCCTTTTTGAGGATGCGCTCTACCATATTGTAATTGTACGCCCCATATTCCGAGGCACGCCTACAGGCACCGTCAAGACGTTCCCTTCCGTACTTTTTGGCAAGGTGGAGCACGCCGAGGCAGGATTTGTAGGATTGCTCGGGGTGCTGCTTTTTTTCCAGGATGGCAATGATGTACCCTTTACAGTATTCGCCGATATTGCCCGCCCAATCGATGAACCTTTCGCTGCTCCACTCGCTTACGAAACGATGGTGCGATGGCATATGGTCGGCCAAGGTGGTATATCCGTATTTTTTCCTGTTCCTTGTATGTACGGCGAACCTTTCGTGCTTATGGTAGATCTCGACGATACTGTCGGTATAGACCAGCTTGACCTGTTTGCCTATATGTCTGTAGGACACGCTGTAATAATGCTTGTCCTTCCCGAAATAGATATGGCTGTTCTTGTGTACGGTGGCCTGGGCATAGCGTTTTACCTCATAGCGTTTCCCTGGCAGGGGCATCAGTTCTCCCTTCTCGATTTCCATGAAAAGCGAACGCCTGGAATATTCCCTTCCCCTGAACGACATTGCATTGTGTTTTTCCAACAGTTCCCTTATCGCCATGTTGAGATCCGTTATGCTGTGGAATACCTGGTTGCGTAAAGGGGCGAACACCCTGGTGTAGATTATCTTCACGGCGTTCTCCACTATGGCCTTGTCCCTTGGCCTATAGGTACGTGTGGGCAGTACCGCCGTTTCGTAGTGTTCGGCAAAGTCGGCGAACACCTCGTTGACCTTGGGCTCGTAACGGCTGCTCTTGGTAACCGCCGACTTCAGGTTGTCGGGCACCAGGGCCTTTGGTACGCCGCCGTAGAACCATAGGGAGTTCTCGGTGCAGCGGATGAAGTCCTCCAGTTTTTGGCTTGCACAGGCCTCTACATAAGTGTATTGGCTGCTACCCAGTATGCAAACGAACACCTCCAGTTCCCTCAGTTCACCGGTCTCCCTGTCGACGATATGGAGTTTCTTTCCCGTGAAATCGATGAACAGCTTGTCACCGGCCTTGTGCTCCATGTGCATTACCGGAGAGGTCTCCTTGCGCCATTCGGCGTACCAGTACTTGAACTGTGAGAGTTTGAAGCCATCGGGGTGCTTGGCATGATATTCCTCCCAGAGCAACTGTCGGGTAACCCCGGTCTTTCTTATTTCCTTGTCAAAATAGGGAAAGTACTGCCTTAAGGTCAGCAAACGTTGGCTCTTGCGCTTTTGCCCGTCCTTAAAAAGGCCGTGGAGTTCCTCCAGGGTCATCTTCTCCACTTCGTAGGCCGTAAAACGGTACCGCCTGAAGAATTCGATGTACTTCCTGACCGTGACACGGGATATGCCCAATTGTTGGCTTATCCCACGCTTGCTCGTACCGGAGGTGTACAGTTTGTATATCAGTTTTGTTTTTCGCATGTCTATCTGCTTGTTCGCCATGGTGCTTTTTAACAAAAAAAGCACTTAGACTTTTTACAGATAGATCTAATCTAAAGGTGGTCCACTTTGGCCCGGCGGGGGTGGGTCACTTTCGTCCGGCCAGCTATGGTCACTTTAACCCGGCGAGGGTGGTATACTATGTCCGGCGTTTCCATCTGAAATGGTAAAACAAGAATTTGAGCTTTCCATGCTGGAAGGAGTCTATCAGGGTACAAACATTCAACTTTTATTATATGATTGTAACCTAGGATCTAATGCCGACGGATTGGCTCTAATCAAAAAAATCAGTGATAAGTCCTATTTCAACATTGCTACTTCTACGAACTGTACATCGGTATTCGATTCGAATTTCAGTTTTGACCATAGGACAATGAACCAACCTATCAGCAGTTCAATTTTTAAATAGTACAACCGACCATGAAACAAATACTACAAACCACACTAACATTTATAGCATTTTTTCAACTGTTTGGTAGCCTCAAGGCCCAAACTGTGGATATGACGGTTCAGCAAGGTCCGAATGTGGACGTAATGGTGACAGTGGGGTCCGCCGATATAGATCTCTCGACATTTGAGAACGACCTAGAGCAAGCCATGTACGCCAAGGGAATCCCTTTGGGAAAACTACGTGTTGAAGCATATCAACGGAATTCCATTTCTTCCAATCAAGCGGATGCAAGCGACATCTTCAACAATTGGAATAAAATGAACTTCAACGGAACTGAGCCTCCGGTACACTCTTCATATACTGGGGATTATTTTACATTTGACCCGGCCACCAACCGTGTGACCGCCGACTTTGTTGGTCGCTACAATGGTTATGGATATGCTATGTACGACCCGACTGGTGATATTTCGGACGGATCGATCTCCGCCACTTTTGGCCTTTCCGACAATCCATATGTACATGCCGAAGTGGGCTTTATTTTCAGGAAGGTCGATAATCAGAATTTTTATGCATACATCATCGACAACCATACCTATTGTGGAAATATACAAGGATATGCCTCAGGGGATGGATTCCCCGCGGAAGGAATCATCAAGGTGGAGAACGGATCTGTTTCCCTTCTTGCCCTTAACACCAATAGTGGGACTAACGGTTCGGCTACCTATGGGTGGAACGGGAACCGAAGCGATATGTTCGCGGCCTATTACAATGGCCAGGTTATTGATTTTAAAATTGAAATGAGCGGTGACAACATCAAAATCTCCAGAAAAGGTGGTGGCGGCGATGCTGGTACCAATTGGATCCAGTCCTTTGACATCAATGACACGACCCATACACAAGGGAGTTATGGTTTCTATGTACACGAACAATCGGGAGCCTATTTCAAGGATATCAATATCGAAAAACTGGAACTGCGTGCCTTCAAGGATGTGCTGCGTGAACCGCAATGGAGAAACAGCGCACTGCGTTTTAACGTGAACTTGGACGACCTTGAAGTCGCAGATTTTGACAACGACAAAGACCTATCTGAAATATTGATGCGTACCATCAACGAGGATATCCATTATATCGGATGGGGAACGAATGCAAACCAATCCCAATTCGAACGGTTTATACAACAAAATAACGATCAGGGTATTTTTGTCAACCGAGATTCAGGAAGCTGGTCCACTTGGATGGACGATATGGCCCAATATATTTATGAACAATATCAATTCGGAACAGTAACGACCGGTGAATTTTTTATAGCTGGAACTTCGGTTGAGATTGATGTAGACCCTTCACAATTAAAATCCAACACAGCAAATGCAAGTTATCCTTCAGGAAGATGGAAAATCACCCACGATGAAACCTATTTTGACAACAACACAGGAAAGGTATCTTGGGATGGACTTTACTTAGAAGATGTGCCGGAGTATTACGAAAAACCTGGCCAATACACCTTCACTTTCGAAGATATGCCCACAGCTCCCACCACCTTATATTTTCACAGAAAACCCGTGGCCAGTTTTACCTTAAGCGCCGATACCGGATTCATTAACAATACCTCTTACGACCTGGATGGCGGCGCCAACAATGGTATCGCTCAATCGGAGTGGAAATGGAAATCCGTGGACGCTGGCAGCACAAACGATTGGGTTGATGGCCAGTTCGATAAAAACAGTGTAGCGGACGGAGAATATCTTGTGATGCTAAGGGTACAGGATCACCAAGGAACCTGGAGTAGTCCTTCCAGCATCTATGTTGAGAAAACAGCAGGTTCCGGAGGCGCAACTGATTTGCCAATTGCACAGTTCAACATTTTGCCCGATCAGCTTAATACCTACTCTGGCAATATGACCATCGCCATTGAAGATAATTCGGTAGATCCCTACGGAAGAACCCTATCCGTTCAGGAATGGATCGTTACCCAACGTATCTATGATACTGATGGGAACCCATCCGACACGCAAATTTATAATGCTGGTACACCAATGACCGATTTTTCGGCATACAACAATGTATCTGCGGATTATATTATCAGTCTTAGGACTCAGACCGATACAGGGGTCTGGTCAGAACCATTCTACCGTACGCTTAGCATTATTGATGACGATATCGCACCAACGATTGTTGCCACACCTGCCAGCGGAAACTTGGATACCGATACGGACATTCAATTGGTATTCCAAGATGAAAATGGAGGTAGTGGCTTTGATGTACAACGATTTGCCAAAATCCAAAGCGCCTCTGTACCTGCAACCGAACACCCTTCGTGGAGTTCTTGGAGCAATAGCCAATCCAAGACCACTTCCTTCAATATAGGGGGCACGGGCTGGTACATCCACGCAGAAGTAAAAGACAATGCAGGAAATGTAGGAACTGCAATGTAAATCTTCAACTAAAAGTGGACTGATCTTGGTCTAAAGATAAGTGATGGTTTTGTTATCTTCAAGGCTAGCCTTGAAGATGGATTCATTAACCATTTAAATCACTTAAAATGACAAAGAAGAACACGGAATCAATCGTAAAGGACATTAAAAGGAATACAAGGAGGAAGTTTTCTGCAGAGGAAAAGATCCGTATCGTGCTGGAAGGTCTCAAGGGCGAGGAATCGGTATCCGGCATCTGCAGGCGTGAGGGCATTGCCCCGGCACTGTACTATCGTTGGAGCAAGGATTTTCTGGAAGCTGGGAAGAAGCGCCTGATGGGTGACACCATGCGCGAGGCCAATACCAGTGAAGTAAAGGAACTCCGTGGGGAGAACTCCCAGCTTAAGGAAACGGTGGCCGAACTGTTGCTCCAGAACCGGGTGCTCAAAAAAAGTACCAATGGCTTAGGGTAAAATGGAGGAAGTACATGCGATTTACCCAACAGGAGAAATACGAGATCATAAGGCTTGTGGAGACATCTGAAATAGGCGTGAACAGGACATTGAAGGAAATAGGGATAAACAAGAGCACCTTCTACAACTGGTACGGTAAGTACCTCGAAGGTGGCTTTGACGGACTTGCGCCCAACCATAGGGCACGCAATACCTATTGGAACAGGATACCCGACAAGATTAGGTCGGAGGTCGTGGAGATGGCCCTGGACTTCCCGGAGGAATCCTGTCGCGGACTTGCCTGTAAGATGACCGATGAGCGGGAATACTATATCTCGGAGAGCAGTGTCTACCGCATACTTAAGTCACGTGGACTGGTGACATCCCCTGCTTTTGATACCATGGCCGCTTCACAGGAGTACAGGGACAAGACCATAAGGGTTCACCAGATGTGGCAGACGGACTTCACCTATCTGAAGATCGTCGGGTGGGGCTGGTACTATCTCTCGACCATTCTGGACGATTACAGCCGATATATTATCCATTGGGAACTCTGTCCCTCGATGAACGCAGGGGATGTGAAGAAAACAGTGGGAAGGGCATTGGAAAAGGTATCGCTGCCCAAAGGGCAAATGCCAAGGCTCCTGTCGGACAACGGGCCCTGTTACATCAGTGGCGAACTGAAGGAGTTCATAAAGGAAAGGGAGATGGAGCATATCCGGGGAAAACCGAACCATCCACAGACGCAGGGCAAGATAGAGCGTTACCACCGTTCGATGAAGAACATCATCAAACTGGACAACTACTATATGCCGGGGGAACTCAAGGAAAGGTTGGAAGAGTTCGTGGACTATTACAACAACAGGAGATACCACGAATCATTGGACAACCTGACACCGGCAGCCGTATATTTCGGAAGGGACAAAAAGATATTGGAAAAACGTAAATCGATAAAGAAAAGAACGATGCTCAAAAGAAGGAAAGAGCACCTAATTCAAAAGTTGAAACTATGACTTAACTTTGGATCGGGACAGTCCTAATTCGTTTGAAGACGTACAACAATATCTCTTATTGTTCCTCCCTTGAAATTTTCTAATTCACTTTCCCATTTTTTTAATCCAAATACGCTTTTTCTACCAATTGGAACAAAACCATTTTTTCGTTTCATTGAAACTCTGATTTTTGCTTCCTCAGTATTATAATTGGGATGAAGTTCTATTACCTTTTCAAAAATCACTTTTACTTTTGATGGCCTTCCTAAATGTTCAAGTGCTTCGTAAGCGTATTCGTGTGCTTGTCGATTGGTGTTTCTTTTAAAAATTAGGTTTTCATCTAAATCAAGATAAATTTCAAATTCACTATTTATTAAGTTCTCACAAATTGGCAACAATAAATCTAAAATATCAATATTGCCTTTAGTTAGAAATTTAGAAAGATAGCTCTTAAAATGAAAAGAATAAGATTCTTCAATTCTATCACATATTCTGCTTGAAATATCGTTGGTTAAAGCAGTAAAATCAATTTCAGAAGCCAGTTGTTTTTCTACTAAATAGAAATTATTCCAATTATGTCTGTTGCGAGAATTAAAATATTTTGGTTGCAAAACGTCTTCATAATTTCCAACAAGTGTAAAACTGTCTTTTAGATATGCTGAAAGTATAAAAGTGATAAATTCTATCGAAAAATTAGAATTATTTGATTTGTTGATTTTGTCTGAAACATCTGTATCAATTTCAATATAACTGGACTCCGTATCTATGCTGTATTTTTGAAATAAATCGTCATTGAAATTAGAAATAAAAAGTAGCTTGTTAGATAATTTATCAAGACAAAGCTTTCTGATTTGCCTAACTCTTTCTCTCGAAAGGTCAACTTGTTCAGCAATCTCATCGAGCGTAAATTCTCTCTGATTATCGTATAGCTTTAAGGCTTTCTTAATAATTATTGTTTGATTTTCATCAAAAAATGCATTTTGATTTAAGAGAAAGTCTGTAAGTTGAAAAATAGATTCGGATTCTAATATTTGGCTTGGAACAAATGGAATATCGAAAGTTCGCTGTATTAGAAATTTATTCTTTAATGCTATTAAATACCGTTCATCTTTTGTATGGCTAACTTCTAATAAAAAATCTTTAATAATCGAAATATAGACTTTTAATTCAGGAACACATTTATATCCAACATTCTTGATGTTTTCAAGGTCAAAACTTTCAGTAAGAAGAATTTTTTCGGCAAAATTTTTAACCTTTAAGTTGTGATTTAAAAACATGGAGATTGCATTCTTGCTTCTTGTAGATAAACTATCAGTATTTACGAAAATAAAGCTATTTATAACTTCTCTTTGAACTCTAGTTAAATTGAAAATTATGCTTTTTAGAGGATTCTCTTTTTTGATTTCAATTTCTCTATTTTCAGTTACTTCATCTTGATATCTATTACATATATTAATTAACTCCTCATTAGATTTACGCCCACAATTCTGAAGCCCTTCAAAGGATTTTTTGAGATGATAGTACTTCTTTAAATCTGATATAGAATTTAATTTGTTGTATTTACAGATGTGGTAAGACCTAACACTTATTTCTTCTTTTTTGTAGATTTCGTCAATAGTCATACTTTTCACAAATCAATATTATCTTCTTTAAATACAGTTGTTTTATTTATACTTTTTTTGTTTTCCCAATTTCGTTCTAACTTTATCAGAAAGCAGCTACCTAGTTTTTTCAGCGCTAGCCTGTGTCTCGGCAAAATCCAAATGTGCTGTTTAATATTATTTGCCTGATTAAGACATGTAGAAATACGGAACAATTATTATGTTCAATTAAAAACTTAATCAGATATCCATAAACTTTCAGATTATATAGTCAGGCTTAATTTTCAATGAATCAATTAAATTTTGGGGAGATGCTTTAAATGTAAGAATTTTCCATGAATTGAAAAATGTGAAATTCTGTAAAAAAGTTTAGCAAGATTATTCAAGTAAGGGTTAAAAATGCTATAGTCTTAGCCTTTCTTTAGTCTTCTCAAAAAAGAATATCTATCTTAGATTGAAGTAAAAATCACACATAAGAGAGCCCACGCGTTGTATATGCTGTTCGCATTTAGTGAGTGCCAATGACCTCACCTTACGGGTGTACAAGCACCCTCGATAGGTTTTGTTAGTCAATTATAACTTCGAGACCAGCTTTCTTTGCTTTATATTCTATTTTGGTCATCAAATCATAGTAGCTCCAATTTCTCAATACAAATCCCTCTTCTTTGGCAATCTCAGTTTTTTCCTCCTGATTCAATAGTATGAGGGTTCCCGCTTTATGCTTAACACAAAAATCAATCAATCTCCGGCTATAGACATGCAAACGGTTATGGACATATTTACGTTCCGTTTGTCCAAGTCTGTCAACTGCCTTTAGTTTTCTTTTGATGCCATTACCCGATCTGGAATAAGTTGCCCCAATCTTTGCCCGTCTGTGTGCCGATTGTATCGCCAGTCTTCTGTATAAAAACTCTTCCTTTGTGCCAATAGTAAGCCTTGTTTTACCGACCTTAACAACAATGGGATATTCAAGGGACAGAGAAGCCTCTGCAATTATTTCAGGTCTTAAGTTGTGACTTTCCTTTTCAATTTCAAATACTGCCAATAAGAAAATCTTGCCACCTTTTAGCTTGATGTGCGATGTGCACAGCTTAGTTTTGCCCTCAACTACCCGCTCCAACAATTTTCGTTTATCAGTAAAATCTTTGCCTAAGTAGGTTTTAAAGGGAATCTGAAATAAACGAAAGCAAAAGGTTTTTTTCTCTTCACTATAGTGTAATCCACTCATACCCTCCATGTCAAAAGGGAAGGCTATATCCCTCCTAAAGTTTTTCAAAGATTGTTCACCGTTCCAATACACTGGTCTGTTCTTTTTGAAAGATGAAATCAAGGCCTGGTTCAAATTGGACAATATGTTTGTGGGGATTTCTCCTTTAAAACGATCTGATACCACTCGATAGGTAGTGTTGATCCTGGAACGATTAAGGATTCCTTGTTCATCTTTCTTTTCATCAGCCAATTTATATTTTATCCCATCCGATAGATAAAAGAATTCCCTTATCATTTCCTGAACATAAAGGTGGGTCACTATGAGGTTGGCCGCCCTAAAGCACCTGTTCTGCCATTGGTACAATTTATCAAGAGCCTCCTTTTTTTCTTCTTTTGTAGGAAGGTCAATCAGTATTTGGATCTTTCGAGTGAGTTTTAGGGTTGACTTTTCCATTCTAGACTGATTGTAATTGATGTTTTGCTTCCATTAACCTATATGCTATCATGAATTCCTGATGCACTTCCTTTTGGGAGAGATTAAGTTCATTGGCTATTTCGGAAAAGGAACATCTTAGTTCACAACGCATTTTAAGCACCCTTGTCTGCTCTTCTGTCATCTCGCCAGTAAACTTTATCTCATCCGTATTGTTGTTACTGGAAACGAGCTTATTTCCCTGATGAATGATGGTCTTGATATCTTCAATGGCTTCCTTGATTTCCCTACAAGTTTCATTGATGCCTTTACCCAACACCTTGGAAATAGCTTTATACTGAAAGCCATGTTTCAAACAAAGATTAATCAAATGTCTTTTACTGTCATCCAATAAGGGCAGGACGAGTTTGATACTTTCGAACTTCTCTTGTTCCCCTTCCTGTAATTTAAAATTGTTGTTATCCTCACGAGGGTCATACCCGATCATATAGTCTTGGTAATTTTCATAACACTCCAACGAGTGGAATTTCCTGAAAAACCTGTTCTTTGGGCGATTGTAATATGTAATGCACTCCCTTTTCATAACAAACCGCAAGAAAAAATAAATATGCTTGGGTGATTCCAAACTGTCCCTATGTACCCACAACTTCAAGAATACATTCTGGACCAAGGTTTCCACAACAAAACCATCATCAAGAAAACTCTTGCCAAGCCAGAAAATCTGTGTGTGATATCTGGTATAGATTTCCGCAAAAGTTGAAGTACAACCTTTCTTCAATAATTCCAGATGTTTGTGGTCAATATTTGAAATCACGAGATTAAAATTTTAATGATAACTTACCAAATGTAATCATTTATTTATTAATAGTAATTATTAACTTATTATAAGTATATTTTACGATACTATAAATGAATTACTTGTCATTTTAGGGTTAACAATTACGCCCATGACAAAAAAAGATGATCATAAAGACCCTGCACTGGTTTCCATAGGTTCAATGTTCGAGACGGGAAAAATTCGAAAGATGTACACACTTGCTGAATTATATCCGACTAGAATAGCGAAATCACTTGGCATAAATTATGGTAGGTACATGGTCAAACTGAACCATCCCGATAAGTTCACCATGGGGGAAATAGTAAGGCTTGCTGATTTATTAGATATAGAGCCAGATATGATCACCAAGGTCATATATGCCGAATTAAATTAGAGTTTAGCACTCAATTATCTTCAAGTGCCGTTTAATTAATCTTTCAAAGAAAGCGAACGGAACGCAGTGAAGTGCTGCAAGAGTCCCAAAACTTACCAAACTAATACTACTGAGCAAGGTGAAATACTCCTTCATCATTCATTCTTACTAAGAATTCCTTGATTTTGTAAGGGGAGAGGCCTTTTTGCAAACATCAATTAATGGTTATTTCATTGTTATAGATTCCCATAAACCACTACTAAGAATAATCCTTATATTGAGATTCTATTATAAAAGGATTTCTCCCCCAAGTATTAATTAATAATATGTTCAATGTATCAGAATAATATCACAGTAGTTTGTGAAAATGGCAAAATATCAAGAGGAGAAACTTGGTTAGGAATACCACAGAATGTCTGTCAAAACAAACCAATTATGCAATTCTTGTTAAAGGTAATTGGTGAATTGGGAAATATTGACGAATATATTACTGATTTAAAGGGAGAGGTTAATAGACTTAAAGAACAAGAAATAGCAAAGCTACAAGAACATAAAAGTAGTTTAATTAATAGTGTGGTAACAGGTAAAGTAAAGGTGTGTTAGTATCTACAGTAAATAAACATACCTCTTTATGTCAGCTCTTTATTAGAATTTCAGAAGCGGTGTGGCATAAAATTGCCGCTTATCACAATTTAGGTATTGAGGTTCCCGAAATTGGCTTAACTGCCGATTTAATTTATGAACTTACTAACTGGGGTAATATAACTGGTAAAGCAGATTGTTATATCCGTAAAGCTTTTGATGAATCTGTAAATGGAAATGATGTTGAGCTCTATATAAAAAACAACATGGGCACGTATGACCATTATGCCCTTCAAGCCAAAGTTTTAAAGAATGATAAAAAATATAAGGGTTTAGATACAGGCTATAAGACATCTAGTAAGTACCAATGGGATAAGCTTTATGATTATGCTAAGAGTAATGGTTGTCTACCATTTTATCTCCTATATAATGGAAATACAAATATTACATTCCCATATTTAAAAAAGTACTGGTTTTTTGACGAACGGCAGTTTGGATGTTCGATTGTTGAGCCTAGAGTATTTCAATATTTTTATAAAAGAAAAACCAAAACCCCAACTTATACTCAAATAACTCCTAAATATGCATACCCTTGGACTGCTTTGACCTGTTCTAAATCTTCTCGTCATAAAATGGCCTCTTCCTCACAACAGCAGAATTACAGAGCAAAATCTATAGGTGAGATTAAAAATTCTTTAAGTGGATATAAAAAAGTTGATAGCTTAGAAAACGAAAATCCATCATCTGAAACAAATTTATCTAACGAACTATATTCTTATGACACTTGGAATCCGATTGCCAAAATAATAATTGATAATACAGATTCAAGGGATGAAAGGTAGAATTGAATTTACTAAAGAAGAAGCCAAAGAAATTGAAGAATTAATAACCCTTAAACTTGAAGCAGATGGCAACGCACAAAAAGGAATTAGAGCCAAAATTAGAAGGAGGGGATTTTATGCATCAGATTTTTGTTTAAATCGAAGCTACACCGTAGCCGATTTCAGGAGTGTAGTTATTATTGGCGGCAAAGCACCTTTAGCTTCTCCTCTGCTCAAAAAAGCCAATGTTCAAAAAAAAACTAAAGGCAACCAACCAAAACAAAAGCCTACTACAGCAAAAAATAATGATGAAGCTTATATTATTGACCTCTGTGACCAAGTTTTACAGCAAACCGCTATACGACAGCATCGTTTTGATTTCCTAAAAGGCGATTCGGGTACAAAATTACCGGTAGACGCCTACTACCCTACCTTGAATTTAGTTTTAGAATATTACGAACGTCAACATTCAGAGTCGGTTCCTCATTTTGATAAGCGCATGACTGTATCGGGCATATCTAGAGGTGAGCAACGGAAACGATATGATGAGCGAAGAAAAATTGAATTGCCCAAAAATGGTTTAAAACTGATCATATTAAATTATACGGAGTTTGCCCATAATTCTGGAAAACGATTGATTCGAGATTTAAGTAATGATATAGAGGTGATAAAAAAGAAGTTAAATGGATTTCTTAGGAAAGATTAACGCTTTTAGTTTATGGAAGGAATAAATGTTAAAAACCAAGTAGAAGCGATTATAAGAAAACGATGGGAAGAATTACGAAACCCAAAGAACTTATTAAGCTTAAACAGTATTGAGAAACAAACCAATCAAGGTTATAATGGAAGACAACTATTGGAGTTGTTTCAAAACTGTGAAGACGAAGGTGCTTCTAAAGTAAGAATCCACCTAGATACTAGAAATCAACTTTTAGAGATTAGCAATAACGGTAACAAACCGTTCTCTGTTAAAGGTTACGATTCTATTTTTTACCCTGGTTTATCATCTAAAGTTTCGTCAGATTTTATAGGTAATAAAGGACTTGGTTTTCGTTCAATTATTAATTGGGCAAGTAAAATATCTATTTTAAGCAATGGGTTTGCTTTGATTTTCGATTCGGCATTAAAAAGAGACATTCTATTAAATAAAATAGGATATACTGAACAGGAACTATCAGTTATTAGAAAAGAACGAAATTTAAAGGATAATGTGTATCCTTTACCATTGTTAAACTGTTGTGAAATTGAAGATTATATCAATAGAAAAGCCTTTACAACCACTATTACTATTAACTACAAAGCAGAATATGAAGAAGGCATCAAAGAGCAGCTTAAGTCAATAAGCGAAAAAACACTTTTATTCCTTAAAAACATAGAAGCTATAGAAATTGAGGGTGACTTTTTAAGTAAAACAATTTCTGTTTCAAGGAAGAAAATCGCTGAGAATAAATTTGAAATTAATCATAATGGAAAGATATATTTTGTTATAAGTTCTGACGGTATTGTAGATGAAAGCCTTATCGAGGATAAAGACTCTAGCCAACCAAAAAAATACAGCGTTAAAATTGCCTATAATGATGATTTATCCTTTAGCGATAAAGTATTATACAACTATTTTAAAACTCAAATTCCCTTTGAGTTACCATTTGTAGCACACGCTAGTTTAGAATTGGACCAAAATAGAAATCATAGTACAAAGTCTAAAGTCAATCCATTTGTATTAAAAAAACTGTTTCAGTTGCATTTAGAATTAGTTGAAAATTTAAAACACAAACACACAAAATCCTGGTTGCCATATCAATCAATTAATAATGATGATTTAAAAGTTTATGAGCCTTATTCTATTTTAATAGATAATTATTGGGAAAAATTTAAAGTTTACCCAATCTTTTCAGGCGAGTATGTTACAGCATCAATTGCTAAAAATTTAGGAAACAGAATCGCAGAATTTATTGCGGACAATAAACTTGAACATCTTTATAGTGAGCAAATAGTATTTTGTGATTTGCCTATTACACCACAGCAATATGTGAATAAGCCAAAAAATTATAGAGAAATAATAGAACGATTGGCAGTTGCATTAACAGTAAAACAAAGAGCAAGGTTAGTAAGTCTATTATTAGAAATATATCCAAATGAAAAGTTTCAAGTTTTAATTGATGAAAAAGAAGATCCAATTAAAATAGAAGACTTTGTTTATACAGATAAAACGACGGATAATAAAGATTTACAAGTACCATTTTATTCCAACATTCGATTTTTAAATTCAGATTTATTTAGAGAGTTGATAGTTCAACTTAAATTGCAAACAGCTACACATAAGTCTAGAAGCTTAAAAGCTAAATTGGATAAGATTTCAGATGTTCACGAATTCCAGCCTCAAATAGTAAATGAGAAAATAATCAGTGAGACCAATAATTACCTTAAAAAATCGGAGGTAAATAAAAATGAAGTAATCAAAGAGTTTTATCAGAAGCTATTTTATAATTATAATTTAAGAGAAGAT
The DNA here is from genome assembly GCF_011068285.1 of Flagellimonas oceani. NCBI lineage: Bacteria > Pseudomonadati > Bacteroidota > Flavobacteriia > Flavobacteriales > Flavobacteriaceae > Flagellimonas > Flagellimonas oceani. The sequence continues at coordinate 2,355,517 of NZ_CP049616.1, forward strand.
AATCCTGAGCTAGATTATGACGGCATAATACCTTGTTTAAATCAAACTAACGAGTTATCTGATATTAAATGCTTGGTGCTTTCTAAAGAATTTGAAATTGGACAGTTGTCATTCAATATTTTAGGAAAATTATACGATGAGTCAAATACAATTGCAACAATAGCTGATTTAGGACTACAAAATCAAGACATAAAAAAGGTTGAGACTTTTTTTAAATGGCTGGGAGCGAACCCATTTACCATTATTGAAAAACTAAATAGAGGCGTAAGTAATCAATACCTGTCTTTTTGCAAAAAAGCATATGGCCAAACTATTCGTAGTTATAACTTATATAGTATAAAAAACTTAGGTAGAATTCTTAAACAAGATTCAACAAGTATTAATCAGATTCTATGTTGGCTTTCCTTAGATGAAAGACTGATCAAAATATTTACAAATTTCACAAAGTCTTATTCTTCAGAGGAAAGGTTGAGTTTCATATATTATAATAAACAAAGAAATGTAGGTTCTTTTGAAAATCCAATTTTTTATCAATTAACAGAATTTTTCGAAATCAAGAATTATTTGATTACGAATAAAAAGCAAGAATGGTTCAATCCATTCAAAGTTGATTACGATTCTTTGCTTGCAAAGAATGAAAAACTGGATAAGTTTGAGGTTGATAGAATTCTTGTCTTTTTTGGGGCAAAAAAAGATTTCAATGATTTAGATATAAATTATTTAAAAACTAAGACACAAGAGCTTGCCAATAGAAATAACAAAAAAGGTGCACAAGTTTTTTATAAAAGATTGGTAAGCCATTATAAGGAAAATGAGGAACAAATACTAGATACTGAATTATATGCTAGAGTAGGTGATGATATTGTGGTTAAAAAGGCTAGCGAAATCTATTTTAGTGATAGAATACAACTACCAGATTCGTTAACAAGAAAATTTCCCATATTTTATTATCCGTCTCGGTCAGGTGGTTCTAGGGCTATAAAGATGTTTGGTCTTAAAGATTTAAATGCTCTAGATTTAAAAATAGAGGAAAAAACGCCAAACCATTTTATTGCAGATGCTTTCCAAAAATTTATAAAGGAAATTAAGCCCTTTATATTGGCTTTTAGATTAGATAAAATAACTAAGGAAGATGTAAAGAATGGGCAAGTTCAATTATTGAATAAATTAAAAATAGAGGTTTGTTCTAAGTTAGAATGTAGTATTGACACTGAAGTTTTTAGTATTGAACCCTATAATTATATATATAAGAATAATACCTTTTATTTTAATATCCCTAATGGTTCAACTATTGCCGATTCTAAGCAAAAAAAAATATTTAGGGATAACCTTTCGGATGTATTTTTAAAAGTCTTCGACACACTCGATGAGAAGAAAACTTTTGAGACAATAATTATGCAATCGCGAGAAGATAATATCTATGATTTAAAGAATGAACTAGCAGATGGTATACTAGAAGAAGCAAAAATACTATTAGGTGAAATAAGTGTTAGATTATCAATATGGAAGACTATTTTCAAACTTAAAAATATCAGTATTCCAAGAGATTTAAATGAAAATAACATAGAGGAATATATCATTCAACATTTCCCCTTAATTGAACCACAGTTGTTGTTTAATTCTGATGATAATTTTGAAGAACTTTCGAAGATTAGAGGGTGTTTTCAGAATTTAAATCTTGACATTGAGAGATATAATGAAATATCAGATTACAAACTGTCTTTTGATTCACTATACACAAAGGAACTTTCTACATTTTATGAGAAACATAAGAAAAAAATAAAAAATCAAGTATGGTATCATTTATCTAAAAGTACAGGAGAACTGCAAGCAAACTTTATAAAGTATTTACACCAAATAGAAACTTTATTAAATGATTTTAGCTTAGACCAAAATAAGAATAGCTATAATCTTACAAATGAAATTGTGAACCTTTTAAAGAACAAACTTGGATTTGTTGAATTCGATTTTGAAGATGATAAACACCTAGATTATGATTTGATTGAGAATAAAAATAGTAAAGAATTTAATGAAGATGAGAGGTATCAAATAAGAAAAGATGAATTATTAAATAGCCTAAGTTACTTTGAAGGTAATATCGATTATATAAAGAAAAAACTATCCGAAAAGAATATTCAAGCCATTGAAGAAAAAGAACCTCAATTTAATTTAAATCTTAATGAGGAACCAGAACTTGTGGAAGATTTTGAATTTGAAAATATTACGGAGCGTCAAGAACCACAAAATAATGGAATCTGGTTAGGTGCTACGAAAGGTTCAAGTAATGGCTTGTCAGATACAGAAAAGAAAAAATTAGGAAATAGTGTAGAGGAGGTTATTAAAAAATATTTGCTAAGTAAACCAGATTTATATTCTAAAGTGGAGCTCATAGCAAAAACCAATGAAAACGCTCACTATGACATTAAATACTTTGATAATAAAGCTAATGAGATGAAGTATATAGAAAGTAAATACTATAATGGATTTTCATTTGACTTGTCCGAACCTGAAAGAGAATTTGGCTATAAAAATGCTAAACAATATGAAATTTGGTTAGTTAACAAGCAATCCAAGATATTTGCGATTAAGGATATCAATAAGCTAGGTAAATTAAAGCCTTTAAAATACAGAGTGAAAATAAAATTAAAAGAATATGCAGTCTAAAACCAATGTAAGCTTGTAAGCTCCCTTTAAAACCGAACGAGTTATAAATAGAAAAAAATAACCCCAAATTCTTACCCCAACTTTTGCGCATGGATCCTGTCGGGTTTTTGTAGTATTTCGGCAGAAAAACGTTAAGCAAAAACACGATAAGGCGCAACCTACTTCTTGGATTTCAGTAGCCCATGTCCTCACCCGTGCCCCTTGCCTTATTGATTCCCCTTCCAAGTGCCTTGATGATCTTGGCAGCTATTTGCACTTTATTGGTCGGTATACTGGGAGCCTTTACTCCCATGGTCTTTAGCAGTTTAAAGGCCATGTCCTTTTCCTTGGTGGGCAACCCCATCACCTTGGCAAAGAACTTCCCCGGCTCCTTGGCATGGGCCTTTCTCCCAACATAGGATTCCACATAGTTCCTTTTAAAGCCCGTTGTCCTATCAAAGGTCTTCTCTGCTGCTTGGTAAAAATTGTCCCGATCAAAACCTCTTTTTACCATCTTTCCGTTCAGTTCCACTTCCGAAGCCTTATGTTTTGCCATTGGGGAAAGGGTGTAGGTGTTCGTCACATCCCTTCTACTGACAATGATATGGATATGGGTCTGTGGCCCCTCCTTTTTCATTCCTGCGGCCACCAATTTTCCGTTCTGTTTGTGTGGGGCCAATCTTTCTTGCTCTTTAATCCTTTTTTCAAGCTCATTGACATTGCCAATGGATTCTCCCCGTTCCACTTTCCGTATCTCGTTCCTGAGCCTTGCTATCTCCCCGCGGTATGTTGCATTCTCCTGAACCTGTTTGTCAAAGCCACGATAGGTGCGTTCATGCTCAATTTTGGCATAGTATTTCAAGTTTTCGGCCTTGACTTCTTGGTTGCGGTGAAAGCTCTTGGCATAGTCCTCCATGAGTTTCCTTGTATATTCCCTTAACAGGTTCGGATCATTTCCAATTGCCTGTAATTCACTTTTGTTGGGACTGACCACTATGGAATAAAATTTTGGGTCCTTCTGCCTTAACTTGGCCGTGTTGGCATCTATTTCCACGATGACCGTTTGAGGGCTTAAGCTGTCGTTCTCTTGGTCAAAGAATTCCTCCCTTTGTTCGGGCAATCTATCTTGGTTTTCCTTTTCCAGATAATCCACATAGTTCCCTACACTGGAGTTATAGGTACTGCCCATTTTCTGTGCCGAGATGGTAAGGTACATAGTTGTTATCTTAATTGATGTTTCAGGCTTTCAAAATCCCCGATGCCCATATTGATTTTCAGATATGGCTTTCCCATCATAGGCTCCACCTTTTCCACATTATGGAGGATTTCATTGCAGCGTTTTTTATATTCATTGAATTCTAGAAGCATTCTATCATGCTCTGTTTTCGGTACGGTGTTTTTAGGCTCCAAAAAATTCTTTTGCTCTTCCTTAAATTGGATTGGTCTAGACTTGGGTTTCCTCCCATCCTTTACATAGGCTTCGTAAAGTATCAACATCATTTCATAGGTGGGTCGGATACTGGTCTTTTCCATGTTCTTGATAATGGCGATGAGCCTATCGAATTTCTTCATCATTTTCACTTCCAATTTTTTGATACTATCAAGGATAATCTTTGTTCCCTCTCCGAAAGGGTCAAGGTTGTTCTCCTTGAAGTATTGTATCATTGCATCCAAAACATCGCTATGGGACCTGTTGAACTTTTTGGAATAAGTGCGAAAGCGTGTGACCGTTTCTTTCTTTATGGTGATATTGGAATAACCACCGTTTCCTTTCTTTGTTCTGCCGTTTGTTGATTGCTTTTCCATAGGTGCGATTTAGTTTTTTAGTGAAATTGCGTCAATTTTTTCATCAAAAATTTCCAGTGTTTACTGGGCTTCCCAAAGGTTTTACTGTAGATTTCGGAAAAGTCTACTGTAACCCCTGATTTTGCACAGCATTCCAAAATCAATTCAATCAACTGGTTTTCAACTTGTTGAAAACCCGAAAACAACCGTGATGGCGCAATTTGCGCATCACCCTCTTGCTATTCCTTCGTCCCGCAAGCGGGACCGAATGAATACAGCCTTATCATCCTTCGGCTGCTTTTTTGGTCTGCATATGCTCTATAAGGTTTTGCATGTCCTCCCCTATCTTATGTTCCAGTACCCTTGCATAGATTTGGGTAGTGGACAATTTTGTATGACCGAGCATTTTGGAAACTGTTTCTATCGGGACTCCATTGGAAAGGGTTACAGTCGTTGCAAAAGTGTGCCTGGCCGAATGAAAGGATATGGTCTTGTAAATACCACAGGCCTTGGCAATCTCTTTTAGATATTTGTTTGTCTTTTGATTGGAGAGTACAGGTAGTATTTTAGTATCGGTCTCTGGACTGTCCCAATACTTTTCAATGATTTCTTTTGCTTTGGGCAATAAAGGCAATTTCACACTTTCCAATGTTTTTTCCCTTTTGGTATAGATCCATTGGTTTCCATCAATACCAAGTACCAGTTGGTTCTTTTCAAGTTCCCGAACATCTATATAGGATAGACCAGTATAACAGGCGAAAAGAAATGCATCCTTGACCTTTTCATATCCTGCTCCAGTAAAGCCCGTTTCTTCAATGCGCTTAAGTTCCCTTTCCGTTAGATAACTGCGTTCGGTTTTATGAAACCGGAGCTTATAGTTAATGAAAGGGTCTTTGTCCAACCATTCCAACTTGACGCCCAGCTTGACCATTTTCATTAAACGCTCCAAGTGTTTCATTGCTCCATTATTGGTACATTTCTTACCCTTTTGGAGTTGTGGGCCGTTCAATAGATAATGTTCAAAATCAGTAATGAATTTATAGTTCAATTGTTTCAATCGGATGTCGGGGAGTTTGTATTTGGATTCCAAAAAGCGAAAAAGATACTTTTTGGTCCCATAATAGTTCTTCATCGTTCCGGGGCGGAGCACACTCTTTTGTGTTTTATTATGATACTCGATAAGTTCATGCAGGGTACTATGTTGCTCGTCCTGCCCTAGATAACGGGCTTTGATTGCCTGTGCCGTGATCATCTTTTCTTCCCGCAACAATACCTTATGGGTGTCCATGATTGCAGCATACACCTCATCAAGATAGCTGTTCAATAAACGGGCCTTATGGGTAAGTCCATGGAGCCTTCCCTTGTTTTCGTCCCATTCATTCACCGAAACATAGCGTTTCAGACTGATTTCTGCCCTCTTCCCATTGACGGTGATACGGGCATAAATGGTCAACTTTTGGGGATTATTTGAAATATCCCGTGTGAAGAGAAGTACTTTTAAAGTGTTGGAATTGCGCATAATACATAACTTTTGGGTTTGACAAAACAGGTTTGTAAAACACCCATGAACAGCGTCAAACGCTATCTAAATTATGCACAATGAACGTACCGAACCATTCACCGAACTCTACACCTTTTATATGGTTTTAAATGAATTCAATTGAATGCAATAAAAACAAAAAGCACTGTCAATCAGTCAGTTGACAGTGCTTTGATACCACCTATTTAGTGGTTCGTCGGGATGACTGGATTCGAACCAGCGACCACACGCACCCCATGCGTGTACGCTACCAGACTGCGCCACATCCCGAAATCAGCAAAATGCTGATAAAAATCCAAAAAAATAATACCCAAATTTCAATTCCGTCTTACTGCCAAGCAGTCTGGGTACCGGACGGAGTCCATCCTGAGCGTAGCCGAAGGGCCACATCCCGAAAACGGACTGCAAAAATAAAAATTTTGACGACATTTCAACCTTCTGCCAATAAAACTTTTATCGGCAAATATGAAGAGGTATGTTTCCGCATCAAGTATATGAACCCCGTCTACTCGCGATATAAGGTAAAGTGTCCAACAAAGCGTTGTTTTTCAGTGTCGTTTGCATTGACCACATACCAATAATCACCTGTTGGAAGAGGGTTACCGTCGTAGTTACCGTCCCATTTTTTCACTTGATCTAAACGAGCCACTACCCTACCATAGCGATCATAAATGATCACATCTATATTCGGGAAAAATTCGCGGTTTCCAGGATACCAAAAGTCGTTCATGTTATCCCCGTCCGGGGTAAAGAAATTCGGCATTTCGGGCATTCCCTCAAAGTTAAAGGGCATTACCAATGTTGCCTCGCATCCATTTTGATCACGAACCATTATGGTTATATTGGAATCTTCGGTTATATTGAAAATGTTCTCCTCGCCATAAGATTCCCCTTGGAAGAAATATTCGTATCCACCAAAGCCTCCCGTCGCAATTGCGGTAACCTCATTCGGACCGGTTTTGGAGGCTTCCAAAGTCAAAGGTTCGTAAGATTCCACTTCAAACTCTACAAACGTGACACATCCATTTGCATGATAAATATAAACGGTATGTTCCCCTGCTGGTAAATCACCAAAGGTTCGCTGGTTTGTGGCCATCTGTACATCGTCCACATCCAAAGAGAACAATAAATCCGATAGTTGTGAACCATCCGCAATATTGATGGTGACCGTACTATTTGGGAATATGCCTTCGCAACCATATTCCACCAATGGTTCAGCAATAATGTCAACTCCCACTCCAATTTCAGCGATCACGTTGGTTTGGCAACCATTGGCATCGCGAACAAAAACGACATAACTCTCACCTCCTTGGAGGTTGTCAAAGAAAAGACTATCGTTTTGTACAAAATCCGCATCGTCCGCTGAATTGACACTGGTATAGTAAGGTGCTGTTCCTCCGGTTATCTCAAGAGTCATACTTCCATCACCGTCTCCCATGCAGGTTTCCGGTGTGGTTTCCGCAACTCCGGCCACCAGCTCCATAGGCTGGGTAATTTCCACTGTTCTGGTAATGGTACACCCCAAATCATCTTGAATGATGATATCATAGGTTCTTGGTGCCAAATCGTTGAACGTTTTTCTGTTAGGGTTATCGGGGTCGTCACCTTCGAAAAACTCGCTCAAGGTATCGGAAATGGAATATCGTATCTGACCTGTTCCACCGCTTGCTTCAATAATGATCTGCCCGTTCATATCCCCCGCACACATTACCGGTACAGCTTCCAAATAATCCAACACCAATGGGTCTTTTGGTTCAATTTCAATGCGGTCGGACATCACCTCGCATCCACCACTTTGTGCATAGACATAATAGATTCCCGGGTTCAGTTCCCTGAAAATACCTGAATTCTGGGTCGGGCGCACTATTGATGCTGCCGAAACAGGCAACGTATTGGAGTTAACCAAGGTATAGGTGTAGTTTCCGATTCCCCCAAATGCTTCGGAACGAATGATTCCGGTAGCTTCTCCTGCACAGTTGATCGTAGCGTTCAACAGATCAAGATCGATCACCAAAGGTGCTGCAGGGTCCAAAGAAATTTGGTTGGATGTTTCATACGGACACCAATTGTCGTTTTGTACTTCGTACTGGAACGGTCCTGGATCTGTGGTAATGTCCACAGCAATTTGAACACTTGTCATGCCAACTCCGAAATCAACAAAAGTATCACTTGTCCCTGCTTTTCTATAGGAATAATTGACACCCGGCTCTGGATTGGTCACCTCGAGCTCCATTCTACCCAAATCCCCACAACCCGGCGGTTGAAGCTCCCTCAATTCGGCAACCACTATTTCCGGGTCCGTAATGGTTATCAAATCTGTTTGGGCACTACAGTTCCAGCCATCAAAAATGGTGATTCTGTAGTCTCCTGCGGAAAGATTGCCAAATCGGGGCGTAGTTTGTAGACCACTGTTGGTACCGTCCGTAATTCTGTTCAATTGATAGAGATAGTTGCCAGGCCCTTGTCCTCCTGCCTCATTATAGGCTTCTATTATGGCATCGTTATCATTGTTGCACGCCAATGGGCTAACAATACGAATATCCGCTGTAATTTCTATTGGTGGAAGCAAATCTACATCTATTGTAGACTCACAACCCCTTAAATCCCTCACATTTACAGTGTAGGTATCCGTTGATAGATTTTCGAATACTGGATTGGTATTGGGGTAATCCACCAATATGGTTCCATCGGATGCCACCAGTTGATATTCATAGGTACCCCATCCTCCATCACCTGAAGCTGTAATCTCTCCCAGTCCGGGCACATTACAGGTAACCGGGGATGTTTGTACCGCATCAACAGTCAATCCCCTATCGGGCGAACGAACGGTTGTAACATTACTTACGGTATCGCAGTACGGCGAATCCAATGCTTCTACTCGGACCACCAAGTTGCCTGCAGGAACGTTTTCAATACGCTCTGGGGTATTGATAGGTGAATTGGTATCAAAAGTGCCTGTGATGCCCGTAGTCGTTTCCACTCCTGAGTTATCACGCGTAAAGACCTCATAATTATATTGACCACTGTAATTATTGATGGCCAAACTAATAACACCATCGGAACCGTTAAAACAAGTTACGGGTTCCACTTCGGCGATAACCGCTTCAATGGTATTGTACTCTGGCATGTTGACGGTAGTCGTCAAATAACTACATCCGCCACTTCCCACATCGGTGACAGCAAAAATATAGTTTCCGGGCGTGGCAATATCCCAAGTGACCCTATCGCTTCCTCCCGAGTTACGGGCAGGTTCGGAGCCCAAGGGCAGTATCTGCACTTCATAATCTCCAGGACCCTCGTTTACTATGATATCAATGGAACCTGCGCTTACGCCACTTCCTGATGCATCACAGGTAATCGGATTCACATTGTAGCTAAAAGTGATGTCCGTTGGGGCTGGGATGAAGACAGTATCCGTAATTTCACAACCACTTTGGTCACGTACCGTTAAGATAATCGTCTGGTCGGTTCCATTATCAATAACAGGAAACCGATTATCATTAAACTGAAAATTGGTCCCATCGAACTGCGGTGTACCATCATTCATACTATAACTATAGGGCCCAGTTCCAGTGAATGTTCCTGTTCCATCCCCATTTGTATCAACATAAACGTCGATATAGGCCATACTAAATTGGTTACTGGAAGGATTACAACTGAACTCGGTATTCACCGCATTGATCTGCAGTTGCGTAGGTTCATTTATTGTAATATCACCAGAACGAACAGCACATCCCCTATTGGAAACCACCTCAACTTGATACGTTCCTGGCTCCAAATCGTCAAAAAGATTCATCGGTTGTGGCCCTGCCACTACTGTTGCTGTAGAACCTTGGTACAGCACATAGTTAATCGGAGTATCGGTGGCAGTCAACGGGTCCAATTCCACAGAAATGGTTCCATCATCAGCTCCAAAACATGTAATGTCACTTTTTGGTGTGGCGGTAATAGCAGGTGTATCCACTGTGGAGACAATCACCTCAGCTTCATCGGAACACAATGGAGTTGTGTTTGAATCTAAATCCGTAACCAAAATATTGTAGTTACCAGGGTCAACATTATTAAAAATATTGTTATTGATTTGTGGAGGCCCTACATTGGCCATTCCATTATCCACATCTCTTAGTTGGTATTGAAAATTACCACTACCCCCTGTCGTATTTACGGTAATTACACCATCACCAGCGTTACAGGTCGGATAGGATGTGGCATCGGCTGAAATCGCGAAGAAATCAAATACCTCAGCGGTCACTGTGTTGGTACATCCGTTGCCGTCCCTTACGGTGATCACATAACTTCCAGGATTAGGTACCACAAATGACGTACTTGATTGGAAACCGCTTCCAAGATCATACTGGAACGTTTCTTCCGGTAATCCGGAACCTGTGGAAAGTGGAGAAACAATATTGATTTGATACCCACTTGTGGCGGTACACTGGTTTACCACGTCGATTACCGGGTCGGGCACTCCCGCCTCTTGGGTCACCGTTAATGTGGTCAAAGCGGTACAGCCATTGGCATCCTGTACATAAAAATCGTAGTCAGCCGGATATGGCCCGGGTACCTCAAAAGTGGTTTCTGATGTAAATGTTGATGGCGCTGCACTTCCGGTGGGCACATAGGCATAACCGTAGGGTTCGGTGCTTCCAAAGCCTCTTACCGTAACCAAAGCTCCAGCATTACAGGTAGCTTCCACAAAATTGTCAATGGCTATGGAGACGGAACTGATATCGATAAAAGCCAAAGTGCTTCCACTACATCCGTTGGTGTCGTCGGTAACAATGATTTGATAGTTTCCGGGAGCCAATCCTGTAACCGTTCCATTGTACGGTATGGTTTCACCAGTAAATGTATCGGTTGAAACGGTTGCCCCAGTATCCGTATTTTCGACGGTCACGGTAAAATTGCCCGGTGCCGAAATTCCAGAGACCTCATAATCAATGGAACCGCTGCCCGCTACGTTACACGAAGCCGCCAATGATGTTGCGCTAACAGCAACAGGACTGGTTGGACCAATGGGTTCAATTTCTTCAATATAGGTACAGCCGTTAGCATCCCTTACTTCAACAAAGTAAGTGACACCGGGAACGACTTGACCGGTTACATCAAAAATATCGTTGTTAGGGCCCTCTCCAAGTGTCCATGTCGGGTCTCCCACAAGTCTAAATTCATAAGGTTCGGTCCCCCCACTGGCCTGAACACGATATGGGAATGAAGTATCAGAACATACGGTTGGTTCTGCATCAATAGGTGTCAAATCCAATTCGTTTTGGTCTATGACCACCTGAACGCGGTCCTCGCACCCAAGAGCATTGGTAACTACCACGGTATAGTTTCCAAGAGGTAGGTTGGGAAAGGTTACCGTTGGGTCTGGTGAGCCTGGTGATGAAGCTACGGTCCCTCCAAATTCATCGACCAATACATAATCATAAGGTGCAGCCGCTCCTGAAATTACATTCGCTTGGATAGATCCGTATACCTGATTAAAGATTGATGAACAAACGGCATCCGTAGGTGTGGCCGTGGCATCCAATGGATCGCTGGAACCTATGGTCACATCATATATTGGGCTAACACAACCTCTGCTATCACGGATAACGAACCCTGTATGTGTACCTGCTCCATATCCCGAGAATATATTTTGACTGCCAAAGGTTGTTCCCCCATCATTACTGTATTCGTAAGGAGGTATCCCTTGTGTTGTATCCGGAATCAGTTCCACAATGCCACTTGTATCATCCCCACATTGCGTGTCTGTTCCCACCACACTACCTGCAATGGTCTCTGGAGGCGATATGGTCACAGTATTGGTTTGCGTGGTACAGCCACGGGCATCGGTAATACTGAACTGGAAGGTGGTATCGGTAATGATCGAACCATCGTTCGGAATACTGTACACAAACGAATTTCCTGTAATATTGTTATTGTCCGAAGTATATGGGGCACCGTTGATGCTCACTTCATAAAAATCATAATCGCCTGATGAGGTGTATCCATTCCTGATATCCACTTGAATTTGACCAGGAGGGCCTGCACAGTCCAACTCTTGAATTATTGAAGCGTCCGCCATTACTTGGGGCTGTATGGTCGCGGTAACGGTATCCCTACAATCGTTGGCATCCACCACCTCAATGGTATATGTACCCGGCGTAAGTCCCGCAAAGCTATTGCTTCCTCCCAATACCCCACCATTGATTCGATATTGGTAGGGCGCCAATCCGCCCGAAGCATTTACCGCAAGGGTAGCTGCGGTAAAGTTATCGTAACAGAAATCCGATGCACCGTTATCCAAAGTCAGTGTTGGCGCATTTATACGGGTCAACGTAAAACTTTCGGTCACGGTACATCCGTTGGCATCGGTTACCCTGACCTGGTAGGTTCCTTCTTGCGAAAGGTTGGAGAATGTACTTCCGTTCTTTGGTCCCCGTGTGGAGCCATCGGGCTGTGTCAAGGTATATCGGTTACCGCCCCATCCGCCAACGGTATTTACACGAACGGCTCCCGTGTTTCCATTCTGGCAGCTCATTGCAGTTACATCCAAACTTGAAATATCGAATGCAGTGGATGGTTCTTCAATGACCAAGGTAGCTGTGTCCACACAATTGGTTTCTTCATCGGTAACGGTAATCACGTAGCTTCCGGCGGACAAACCTGTCAACGCTACAATGCTATCGCTCTCCCCTGTGAAAACTGTCCCGCCATCGATACTATAACTGTAGGTGGAGTTGAATCCATCCACCAAAAATCGTCCTTGTCCGTCGGAATCGCCCACACAGGTAACCACTCGGGTCTGTTGCCCTTGCACGCCTATGGAGCTGATATCAGTAATGGCATAATTTTCTTCGTAAGAACAACCTTCATCATCGGTTACCCTAAAGGTATATGTACCCAAGCCCAATCCAGTAAACGTATTATTGTTCCCATTGTTTACCGCACTTGTCGATGGTGAAATAATTTCATAAGTATAGGTACCTGAACCACCTGTTACGCTTAAATCCAAAGATGCTGTTGTGGTGATACAATCCAGGCTCGAGATACTGAAATCGATATTCGTTGGTTTGTTCAAGCTGTTGAAAGGAATATCTGGCAACGTTTGCACACACCCATTGGCATCACGGACCATGGGAGTATAAGTTCCGACTCCCAAATTGGAGAACACATTATTGCTTCCAAAACCGGCACCAATACTATATTCATAAGGTCCAGTTCCCCCAGAAACCCCGGAGATGGTGATTTGTCCTCCGTTTTCATCGGTACAGACAGGAAAACTATCTGGTGTAGCGGTTGCCGTGATGGTTGATGGCGTTCCTATGGTTACTGTTTGGGGCGAAGTTGTACAAGTGAATGCGTCTTGTTCATACCTCAAAACCAAGTCGTAAGTACCCGGTGCCAAATTGGAAAACACATTGCTTATCTGAAAGCTACCTCCATTATTGATACTATATGCAATTTCATAACCAAACCCACTGGTGACGTTTACCGTGATCCTACCATCGTTGGCACCACCACAATTAGCGTCTTCTTCAACATAGCTGAAAACGGGCGGCGGAATATTTTCCACATCTACTGCCGCGGTTCGCTGGCACCCATTGGCATCTTCCACTAAAATATTGTAGGTTCCTGCCGTTGATACGGAGAAACTGGTGGTGCTCGGGTACGTTGGGCCAAATGCCCCGCCATCCACACTAATTCGGTAGGGTGCGGTACCGCCGGTTGTGGCTACGTTTACATTGACCGATGTTGCACCGCATCCAAAACTATCGGATGCCGTTGCCGAAACAGCCAATGGACTAATTCCTCCCCCTATCACGATCGGGTCACCATCAATATCGGAGGTAATGGTCTCCGAACAATTATTGGTTTCAACACGAATATTGTAGGTACCCGGACTTACATTTGCAAATGTATACGTATCAGCTCCGTTGGGGCCAAACGTATCTACCGTAACACCGTTTTTCACCAATCTGTAGGTGTAAAAACCGGGCACTCCGGAAACGGCAACATCAATGCTGCCCAGTTCACCGCTGCACAAAATATCATGGGCGGTAACATCTACATTGATGTCAAGATCATCTACCCTCAACAAGTTTGATGGAAAAACACATGCCGTTTCGGAAACATTTTTCAATCGAACATACACACGGTAATCGCCCGAAGCGGGAATATCGAAGAACGGAGCATCTTGATAGGGACCTGCGGCACTGTTCAAACTGTACTCATAACCGGCAGGGACATTGGTCACCTCTACCCTTCCCGGGTTACCACAAATAATATCCTCTTTGATAAGTTGGGGGTTCAATGGGTTGAGGGTCGACTTGAAATAATAATATTGACCAGAATTTACCCGCACACGGAATTCGCCCGCAGTGGCCAGATTGAAGGTAGCTCCAGTACCCACGGTGTTCCAAGTACAGGCATTGTTTATAGTGGGGCAATCTTCCACTACCGTTGGTGCACAGCTGTTGGGGTCGAGCCTTTGCCATTGGTAAGAACTCCCCGATTGGCTCAAGGTGAGCGTCCGGGTATCACTGGTTCCGCATAAAAAGAACTTGGCCACTGTACTCCCATCATTGGGACACACGACCTCTTCGTTGGCACCATTGATGATGGTGGCGAACATAGCAGTTGTTGCGAACAGCTCTCCTTCTTCGTTGGATGCATTTTTTGAGGTTGCATCTGAAATCTTTTTCTGGGTATCGGGCCCTGTTTCCTTCGATACTATTTTTGTGAGTATACGAGCTACATGGGTTTTGGCCAATACCGTGGAACCGAAGATTGATATGAACACCAACAACACGGCATATAGCAAATGCCTTGTTTTTTGTGGGAGCATAGGTTAAGTCTTGTTAAGAAGAACATTCAGATTTGGGATCTCAATATTCTTTAATTGTAATTTTCTGTTCTTATAAAATTTCTCTTTATCTTATATGGCACAGCTCAAAAAAAGGCCGTTCATCCATAAAATCTGTTATTTCAACGTAAAATTATGCAAAATAGTCTCTTAATACCCTATTTTTTCGTTGTACTGCTAAGTACATCCTGCGCACAAACCGCCGATCAAGATATAAATCTTCCCCAAAGCACCGATTTTACTGTGGAATTGGTGATTGGAAATATTGAGAACGGATGGGGAATGGTTTTCTTGCCCGACAACTCAATTTTATTGTCCGAAAAATCAGGAAAGCTCCTACTTTACAAAGCTGGCAACGTAACAGAAGTCAAGAATACGCCACAGGTTTACAACAGGGGCCAAGGTGGCTTGATGGATATTGAGCTGCATCCGGACCACGCCAGCAATGGCTGGATATATTTCTCCTACGCCTCTTTCGAAGGAGAGGACAAAGGGGGAAATACCGCCATCATGCGGGCCAAGTTATCCAACAACACATTGACGGACATACAACAACTGTACAAGGCAAGTCCCAATTCCACAAGGGGCCAGCACTTTGGTTCCAGAATAGAGTTTGATAACGAAGGCTATCTATTTTTCTCTATTGGAGAAAGAGGCAACAGGGATGTAAACCCTCAAGATATTACTCGGGACGGAGGCAAAATCTATCGCCTTCATGATGATGGCAGTATCCCTAGCGACAATCCATTTGTAAATGACTCGGGAGCAAAAAAAGCTATTTGGAGCTATGGACATCGAAATCCACAGGGTTTGGCACTGCACCCTGAGACAGGTGCATTATGGGAACATGAACATGGACCACGTGGCGGCGACGAAATCAACATCATACAAAAAGGGAAAAACTACGGATGGCCCGTAATTACCTTCGGGATTAATTATAGCGGTACGGAAATTACCGATGAAACCTCCCGGCCCGGTATGGAACAGCCACTGTATCAATGGACACCCTCCATTGCACCCTCGGGCATGGCGTTCATTACTTCCGGGAAATACCCCGAATGGGAAGGCAACCTATTGGTGGGTTCGTTAGCCTTTCAATATTTGGAGCGCTTGGAACTACAGAACAACAAAGTGGTCTACCGCGAAAAATTATTGGACGGCATGGGAAGGGTACGCAACGTTAGGCAGGCTCCCGATGGCTTTATCTATGTAAGCATAGAAAATAAGGGCATTTACCGATTGGAACCTAAGTAACCTTATTTTTTTAGGGCATCGACGGCCAACTTTACGGAGCCGTACTTTTTGAGGGCCCTTTCGGCGTCATCGTAATCAAGACCAAGCTCTTCCATAATATAGCGGGTTCCCCTGTCCACCAATTTGGTATTGCTCAATTGCATGTTCACCATTTTATTTCCTTTTACCCGCCCCACACGTATCATTAAAGCAGTGGAAATCATGTTGAGCACTAATTTTTGACTGGTCCCACTTTTCATACGGGTACTTCCCGTTAAAAATTCGGGCCCCACATTAACCCCAATGGGGATATCCGTGGCTTGGGCCAAAGGTGAGCCTGGATTATTGGTGATGCCCACCGTTAAGATTCCGTTAGCCTTGGCATCCGCAACACCTCCCAACACATAAGGAGTGGTACCGGACGCTGCAATGCCCACCAAAACATCATTTTTGTTTATGTCGTACTCCTGAAGATCTTTCCAAGCCTGTTTCGTATCGTCCTCCGCATTTTCCACGGCCTTACGGATAGCTTTGTCGCCCCCTGCAATGAGGCCAATAACTTTATCGTAGGGCATACCGAAGGTCGGCGGTATTTCGGAAGCATCCAAAATGCCCAATCTTCCGCTGGTACCCGCACCAATATAAAATAATCGTCCGCCCTTTTCAAAACGTTCCGCCGCTTCATCTACCACTTTGGCCACTTGTGGCAATACCATTTGTACAGCATCGGCCACTTTTTTGTCCTCGTTGTTTATATTGGTCACGATATCCAAAGTATCCATCTTATCCAATCCATCGTAGTGAGATGGTTCCTCGGTAATCTTAATGTGTTTTTCTACCACTATTTATAGTATTTGAATGTTCAAATTTTTAAATGCTTCTAGTTTTGCGTCCCAGGGCTCAAGTTCTGTAATCATGACATCGATTTCCTCCACACTACATATCTTATAGCGCTGCAAGGATCCTATCTTTTCCGAGATGCAGGGAGAGACTACCTTTCTGGAACTATGGATCATGGCCTTTTTCATTTGCACTATCTCCCAATCAAACTCTGTCAACCCTTCCATTGGGTGGATCGAGTTGGTACCCAAAAAACAAATATCCACCTTTATTTCGGAGAGCATATTTATGGCACTGCCACCAACTGTAATCTGGGAATCCTTGGAAAGGCGTCCCCCTATAAAAATGACTTCAATATTGCTTTTTCCCAAAAGTTGGACCGCAATCGGAAGACTCGGGGTAAAGCAGGTCAACTTCATTTTTGGGGGTAATTTTCTGGCCAGTTCCAAATTGGTAGTACCTCCGCTCAACAAAATCACCTGCCCGTCCTTGATCAAACCTAGGGCCTTCTCCGCTATTTGTGATTTTTTTTCAAGGGAATAAATCTTTTTCCCTGTTGGATTATAATTGTTGAACCCCAACGAGACAGCACCACCATGTACCTTTTTCAATTGTTTTGCAGTATGTAACTCCTTAATATCCCTACGGATGGTATCCACCGAAACATTCAGCTCATCGGCAATGTCCGTCAAAAGAATCCTGTTATGGATCCCGACCTCGTTCAATATAAACTGCTGCCTTTCTTCTTTTAACATAGGCGATAAAGTTAAATAAATATCAAAAGTATCGCTAACAATGGCAAAATACTGCAAAAATTTGCGGTTTACCACGTAAACTTATTTAAAAATGCATTTAATTGCAGTTTTTGCAGTTTTTTGCATATATTTGGAACTAACTTTTTCAGCATTCTGCTAAAATTTTATTTATTTTCTTATGTACCAGCCTTATCAGGAAGAATTAAGATTTGAAAAAATCCGCACTATTATCCACGGGGATTCAGATGCAGCTTCGTTGTCCGTTGCCAACGAGATTGCCAGTTTGATCAAACAAAAACAAGAACAGGGAACTAAAGCTGTTCTAGGTTTGGCAACAGGCTCAACGCCTGTGAAAGTTTATGATTACTTGGTCCAGTTCCACAAAGAAGGACGATTGAGTTTCAAAAATGTAATCACATTCAATTTGGACGAGTACTTTCCAATGGAGCCCGATTCCATTCACAGTTACGTGAGGTTCATGAACGAACATTTGTTCGACCATATCGACATTGAACCGCACAATGTCCACATCCCGGACGGAAATCTTTCCATGGACGAGGTTAGAAAATATTGCGATGATTATGAAGAAAAAATCAAGAATGTAGGCGGAATCGATATTCAAGTTCTTGGAATTGGAAGAACCGGCCACATCGGTTTTAACGAGCCTGGTTCCACACTTAACAGTAAAACCCGATTGATTCGTTTGGACCGTGTTACCCGACTCGATGCCGCCAGCGACTTCTTTGGAGAGGAAAACGTTCCCAAAAGAGCAATAACCATGGGAGTGGGCACCATAATGAATGCCCGAAAAATAATCCTTATGGCATGGGGCGAGGGAAAGTCCAGTATTATACAACAAGCGGTCGAAGGCGAAATCAAAGAATCCGTACCGGCCACGTTCCTACAACATCATGAAAATTGTGATTTTGTTCTGGACGAGGCAGCAGCCTCTTCCCTAACAAGAATTAAAACCCCTTGGTTGGCCACTGAATGTGATTGGGACGAAAAACTTATCAAAACTGCTACTATTTGGCTTTCCGAAAAACTGAACAAAGCAATTTTGAAGTTGACCAACGAGGATTACAATGAGTACGGAATGGGTAATCTCATTGCGGAAATCGGTTCAGCAGAACAAATCAACCTTAAAGTATTCAATCAACTACAACATACCATAACCGGTTGGCCGGGCGGAAAACCCAATGCAGACGACAGTCAAAGACCCGAAAGAGCAAAACCTCACCCCAAAACCTCATTGATTTTTAGTCCGCACCCCGACGATGACGTTATTTCCATGGGAGGAACCTTATTAAGGCTGGTAGACCAAGGACATGATGTTCATGTAGCCTATCAAACTTCAGGAAACATTGCTGTGTTTGATGATGAGGTCATTCGCTTTTTGGATTTCGCCACGGACGTTCAAAAAGACAACAAAGATCTTAGAAAGAAGTTTAAAGAGGTGCGCGAATTTTTGGCCAACAAAAAGCCTGGGGAACTCGATAGCCCAGAAGTACAGCAGTTCAAAGGACTCATAAGAAAAGGAGAAGCATTGGCCGCTTGTAGATATTGCGGTGTGCCCGAAGAAAATGCCCACTTCCAAAATCTACCTTTCTACGAAACCGGTGCCGTTAGAAAAAAGCCGCTTTCAGATGAAGACGTGCAGATAACGTATGATTTGCTGAACAAATTAAAACCGCATCAAATTTTTGCCGCTGGTGATTTGTCCGACCCGCATGGAACACATAGGGTATGTCTTCAGATCATATTCAAGGCCCTTGAAAAATTGAAGGAAGACCGTGTGGAATGGATCAGAAACTGCTACGTATGGCTGTATCGCGGTGCTTGGCAGGAATGGGACATTGCCGACATGGAAATGGCCGTACCAATTGGCCCGAAGGACATGGCCCGAAAAATCAATGCCATTTTCAAGCACCAATCCCAAAAGGACAGTGCCATGTTCCCTGGCAACGACGAAAGGGAGTTCTGGCAACGTGCTGAGCAAAGAAACAAAGACACAGCTAACCGATATAATGCGCTAGGAATGGCAGAATACGAAGCCATGGAAGGCTTTGTGCGCTATCATTTTTAATGAAGAAAAAAACTACTCGTTCTAACTAAACTCAATTAAATTAAACTACTCATTTTTATGCGAAAACTTCATGACTACTTAGGATTGAGGTTCCAATTGGTGCTATTTGTGCTCTTGGCATCCACGCTTTCAGCGTTTGCCCAGAGCCAATACACCTTTACTGGAACTGTAACAGAAGCCGGCACCGAACTTCCTTTGGCGGGCGCTTCGGTTTTTATTGAAAACACATCTTTCGGTACAGTAACCGATTTTGATGGTAACTACAGCTTTACGGCAACTTTGGAAACCGGATCACAGACATTGGTGTTCAGCTCTCTTGGTTTTACGACCCAGAAAATTGCTGTAGATGCCGGAAGTGGACAAACAATCTCCACCGACATTGCGCTTGCTGAAGACCTTTTGAGCCTCGACGAGGTCGTTGTCACCGGTTCGGGATCAGGTGTCAACAAAAGGACGCTTGGTAATGCCATTTCTTCTGTTAAAGCCGAAGATTTAACGGATAACGGGGCAACACAGATTGATCAAGCTATTGCCGGAAAAATCACCGGGGCCTTGGTTCAACAAAACTCTGGTGACCCTGCGGGCGGTATAAGCATCCGTTTGAGGGGACCGAGTACCATTTCCGGTAACTCCGACCCACTCTACATTGTAGACGGAATCATTATTAGCAACTCCAGTAACGAGTTGGTAGACCTTGGTGGTAATTCCCAAAACCGCTTAGCGGACATTAACCCTAACGACATCGAGAAAATCGAGGTGATCAAAGGTGCGGCCGCAGCGGCAATCTATGGCTCCCGGGCCAGTAACGGAGTGGTGCAGATCTTTACCAAACAAGGTAGGACCGGTAAACCAAAATTCACCTTCATGACCAACACACGGATCAATGAGCTCCGCAAGGAAATAGATTACAATACAGTTCCATTGGCATGGGAAGTTCCCGGTGACCGAAACAACTTGGACACCTATGAAGTTGAACGCTATAACCTGCAAGATGCTTTTTTTGAAACTGGTTTTGGCGTAGAAAACTACTTATCCATGACAGGGGGTTCCGAAAAAACATCATACTATTTGTCGGCCTCCCACCTAGACAACGAAGGTATTGTGAAGAACACCAACTTTAAGCGATACGGGTTCAAAGCAAACTTGACCCAAAAAGCTACTGATTGGCTGGATATTACAGGAGGGTTCAACTATGTGCGCAGTGTAAGCAAAGATGTGCCGAACGGTGGTATCAACAACGCATATGGTGCCATCACAGGTTTTGTGTTCAGCGACAACTCCATTGATCCATCACCAGACGATTCCGGTGTTTATCCAGTAACCTCCCCGGCAGTGGCGCGGACCAATCCAGCAGAAGCTGTTGACCGTTTTGATTTTGGCCAAAAAACCAACCGCTTTATTACCAGCATCGCTTTGAACGCCAACTTCAATGAGCATTTGAGTGCAAAATACACATTGGGTATGGATTATTACAATCAATCCGCAACAGCCTATATCCCCATAGGCAACACCTCGCCCAACCCAGATGGGTATGCAAGGAGAGCGGATTTGAACAACTTCCAGTACAATTCGGACCTTAATTTAACATATGAGACCGATTTGAGCAATGCTATCAGCTCAACTTCCACATTAGGTGGTTCTTGGCAATATGAAGAAAGAGACAGAGTGGGCATAAATGCTACAGGACTACCGCCCGTTGTACAAACGGCAACCGGGGGAAGTATCTTGGAACAGGGTGAATCTAGGTCAAAGATTTCCTATTGGGGAGCGTTCTTCCAGCAATCATTCGCCTTAAACGACAAAATTTATGTCAATGGAGCCGTTCGTATGGATGGAGCGTCAACATTTGGCGAGGACGAGCGCAATCAAATCTATTTTAAGGCCAGTGGATCTTATGTGATTTCGGACGAGGACTTTTGGCAAGATACATTCGGAAGCACATTCAACCTTTTAAAACTTAGGGCATCCTGGGGACAAGCCGGTAACTTAACAGCTTTGGGAGCTTTTGACAGGTTCTCCATATACAATCCATCTGCATTGACCGGGTCCGTAAGTTTGACCCCTTCTACCGCACAGGGCAACGAAGACCTAAAGCCAGAAAGACAGGATGAAATTGAATTAGGTTTTGATGCCGGATTGTTCGACAATAGATTGGGTATTGAATTCTCGTACTACAAACAAAAAGTAACCGACCTTCTTTTGCCAAGGGTTCTGGCCCCATCCAGTGGGTTCGGCTCAAGGTTCGAGAACGTAGGGAACTTAGAGAATACTGGTGTGGAGGTACTACTGAGAGGAGCTCCTATCAGAACCCCTGATTTTAGTTGGGACGTAACCGCAACTTTTTCCCAAAATAAGAACGAGGTAACCAATGTTGCGGGTGGTGGAAGGCTCACCTTGGCCGGAAGTTTCTCGACCAATTATGTGATCGAAGGAGAGCCGCTGGGCGTTTTCTACAGACAGTTCTATGCAAGAAACGAAGATGGCTCCATCGCCCTCGATGAAAATGGATACCCCTATAGAGGAACCACCGAAGATGGGGAGTCCTCCAAAGTTATAGGAGATCCAAACCCAGACTGGTTTGGTTCATTGATCAATGAGTTCTCCTATAAAAACTTCGGCCTTCGGGTGCAATTCGATGCCGTGCAAGGGTACGATGTTTTCAACTGGAACAGAAGGTTATTGGATAACGTAGTGTTCGGTGGCGGATACAACGTTGGACAAGAACTATTGGGCAACCGTCCAAAAGGATACGGAAGTGCACAAGCAAACATTTTCGAAGAATTTGTAGAGGACGGGTCTTTCGTAAAACTACGTGAAGTGGCCCTGAGCTATAACTTTAAACCAAACTGGGAGTACATAGACAATGTTAAGTTCAGCTTGGTAGGAAGAAACCTTATCTCTTGGGACGATTACTCGGGATGGGATCCTGAAGTAAGCGCTGCCGGACAAAGCAACGGTGTTCGTGGATTTGACTTCGCAACTGTACCAATACCAAGAACATATCAGTTAGGCGTTAACGTAAGCTTCTAATCTTAAAAAAATTGACAATGAAATTTTACAGATATAACACATACAAGCTGATGTTCTTGCTGACCACCATATTGGCAGTTACATCTTGCGAAACAGATTTTGAAAACCCAAATGCGGCGACCAGCGATCAAGTATTCTCATCAAGGGAAGGAATATTGGCCGCCACCATTGGAATGCAGGAACTGTATTCCACAACCGGGTTGCGGTATATTGTGGAGACCCCTGCCATTACAACACGTGAGGCAGCTATCACCACCACTTTTCAAAACATGATCGATTTAGAGGATGGCGGCGACATTCCCAACACCAACTCCAATGTAGTCGGTCTTTGGACCACCATGTTAAGAGTAATCGGCATAGCAGAAGACATCGCTGCAAACGCCTCCACCATTGATATTGTTCCGGGAACACAAAGTGGATTGATTGCCTATGCCAACCTATACCGTGCCATGAGCATTGGTGCTATGGCCCAAAATTACGAACAGGTCATAGTGGCAACTTCGGAGGACAATCCCCCATTCGTTTCACGCATCGAAGGCTTTAACACCGCGATCACCCTGTTGAACGAAGCGAAGAATACGTTGGCGGCCACTCCAATTTCTTCCGAATTTGAATCTGAGATCTTAAGAGGGGAAATCGACTTGGAAAATACCATAGACGCCATGCTGGCCAGGTTCAACCTATATGCAGGCAACTACGATGCAGCCATTGCCGCAGCATCAGAGGTAGACCAATCATCAACATCCGTTTTTAGCTACGATTCACAAAACCTGAACCCCGTTTGGGCCAGAGTCTATCAAAATAACACACCAAACTTTAAGCCTAGGGACAATTTCGGATTGCCAGAATCATTTGATATAGATGAAAATGATGGTAGAACAGAGTTCTACCTGATTCCATTGGACACGGTTAACCTTAATCAACTTCCCATTGAGGATCTAGGAGGCTTTTTTGATGACGAAAACGGGTCAGAATCAATCCCGCTATATCTTCCGGACGAGATGAACCTTATTATCGCAGAGGCCAATCTTAGAAAGGCCTCACCAGATACAGGTGCGGCCGTAACAGCTCTAAATGCAGTCTTGACGGATACCGACGATGTTTTTGGCGTAAATGCCAACCTACCGGACTATACTGGCGATACCTCCGTAGATGCACTATTGGAAGAAGTATACAAAAACAGGAGGATTGAACTGTTCCTGACCGGGGCAAGCTTAGAGGATAGCAGAAGATTTGGAAGACCCGAACCAACACCGTCCGTTCAAAACTTTGAAGAAGAGCGCAACAGAAACTTCTACCCCTACCCCAACACGGAAAGAGATAACAATACAAATACACCGGCTGATCCAGCCATCTAAAAAATGACAATGTTTTTAAGTTGTTAGTTGTTTAATTTAATCTAGCAAAAGGCCTACATTTAGTGCATACGTAGGCCTTTTTTTCGCTTATATGCATCGAATTTTATACATATTACCACTCCTTTTTCTATTTTCCTGTGCTGTTTCCAAAGCACCCAAAGAAGAATTTAGGGGCGTGTGGATTGCGACCGTGGCAAATATTGACTGGCCCAAACACCCAGATGACGACATTGCCAAGAAAAAGAAGGATTTCATCAAAATCCTTGATTTCTATCAAAACATGAATTTCAATGCGGCCATTGTACAGGTACGCACCGCAGGAGACGCCCTCTATCCTACCGATTTGGCACCTTGGTCCAGATATTTAACGGGCACGGAAGGTGAAGCGCCCGAAGGTTTTGATGAACCGCTCAAATGGATGATCAATGAAACCCATAAACGCGGGATGGAGTTCCATGCATGGCTCAACCCATACAGAGCCACAGTAAGTCTGGACACTACCCTACTTTCGAAAGAACACGATTATTACCAGCACCCTGATTGGATAGTTTCCTACGGAAAAAAGAACTATTACAACCCTGGACTGCCCAAAGTCAGGGAAAAATTCAATACGATCATAGAGGAACTGGTTACACAATATCAGGTAGATGCCATTCATTTTGATGATTACTTCTATCCCTACAAAGTAGAAGGGGAAACCTTTGATGATGCCGAAACCTTTGCAAAATATGGTTTAAAAGGCCAATCCCTGGATGATTGGCGACGTAGCAATGTGGACTCGCTCGTACAAAATGTACATCGAACTATCAAAAAACATAAGCCGTGGGTTCAATTTGGCATTAGTCCATTTGGGGTTTGGAAAAACAAGAGTACCGACCCAATGGGTTCCGATACCAAAGCCGGGCAAACTACTTACGAAGATCTTTATGCCGACCCCGTTCTGTGGGTTCAAGAAGGTTGGTTGGATTATTTGGCACCACAAGTGTACTGGAGCATGGACTACCCCATTGCTTCCCATAAAATCATAACCTCTTGGTGGGACGAGCATACCCCTAAAACCAATCTATATATTGGAAATGGCACCTACAAAATAATGAACAATGCCGACAAGGCATGGGAAAAGAAAAACGAAATACCAAAGCAATTGGATTATGCCCGCAACTTGGAAAACGTAGATGGCAACATTTTTTTTAGTGCCAAATCCTTGATGGGGCAACACGAAAAAGTCAATCAAAAGCTGCGAAAAAAATACTATGAACTTCCTTCTGAAAACCCAAAACCATTGAACAGAATTGTACGCGAGGTTCAACTTCCCGCTATCAATTCCGTTGAGACCAACTATCAAAAATTGGAGATTTGCATCAGTCACACCGATGATATACCGCGATTTTTAAATCTTTATGTAGCCAAAAAAGATAAGCAACAACTCATTGGAAAGCAATATCTTTCAGAAAGCGATATTGAAGGTTGTTATCAATTTAATTTGAAGCCGAAACAAGTCCGAAAGGATTTACAGATCAATATAAGTGATGCCTATGGCAATCACAGTGCCATGCAACCGATAATCTTTAATTAAAGGATGATGCAGGACATGCTTGTTCGACTTTTGGACCTACCGAATATCTCAAAAGAGGAAAATACTCTTTTGGAGAAGGAGGGCATTATCTTTAGGCGACCCATTGCCCCCGAGAAAAGCCTTGTAGTCCACTGGATCGATATGCATTTCAGTAAAAATTGGGCAGATGAGGCAGAAGCAGCCTTTTCCGCATTGCCCGTAAATTGTTTTATTGCCCAGAAAGGACAAAAAATACTGGGTTTTGCCTGTTTTGAAAGTACAGCGAAGAACTTTTTTGGCCCAACTGGCGTACTTCAAAACGAAAGAGGAAAGGGCGTAGGCAAAATCTTGTTGGTAAAGTCGTTGTTGAGTCTAAGAGATATGGGGTATGCCTATGCCATTATCGGCGGGGTCGGTCCTGCCGCCTATTACCAGCAAATTGTGGACGCCAAGATTATTGAAAAGTCCGAGAAAAGCATTTATCAGAACCTTTTAAAACAACCCAAATGAATATTGCTCCCAAAGACAAAAACGCTTGGCTGTGGATTCCCTTTTTGTATTTCACGCAAGGAATCCCATACATTCTAGTGGTCACGGTTTCAGTAATTATGTACAAACGTTTGGGTATTGGAAATGCCGAGATAGGCCTATATACCAGTTGGCTATATCTCCCATGGGTAATAAAGCCCTTGTGGAGCCCCATTGTGGACCTCAACGGTACCAAGCGAAAATGGTTTTTGGGAATGCAATTGGTCATTTCACTTGCTTTTTTAGGGATTGGTCTCTTTTTGCCATCCAACTCATTCTTCATTATAACCTTAGCGTTCTTTTGGATGGCGGCCTTCGCCTCCGCCACCAACGATATTGCTTCCGATGGCTATTACATGATTGGCCTTACCCAGAAAAAACAATCCTTTTTCATTGGCCTTCGCAGTACGTTCTACCGCTTGGCCATGGTCACTGGGCAGGGACTTTTGGTGATTTTTGCTGGTTTTCTGGAAAATCAATATGGAGACAATACCAAAGCGTGGTCCGTTACCATGATCAGCGCGGCAGTTTTAATGATTGCCCTGACCATTTCCAACTTTTTTACCGCACCCAAATTTGAAGGAACAGCGATAGAATCCAAGGAAAGACCTGCTGGTTTTTTTGAAGTATTTGCCACATTTTTCAAAAAACATCAAATTGGCGTGGCCCTTTTGTTTGTATTGACCTATCGCTTGGGCGAATCACAATTGGTGAAAATGGCATCACCTTTTTTACTGGATGATCTGGAAGTGGGAGGATTGGCCTACTCCACCGAAGCCGTCGGAACCATTTATGGTACGGTAGGCGTCATAATGTTATCGCTCGGAGGTATCCTCGGAGGAATCTTAATTTCCCGTGACGGTCTAAAAAAATGGATGCTTCCGATGCTTTTGGCCCTTAACTTGCCCAACGCACTCTACGCACTGTTGGCCATCACACAAACCACCAGTATTTATGCCGTTGTTGGAACCGTGGTGTTGGAACAATTTGGTTACGGTTTCGGATTTGCCGCTTTTATGATGTATCTGATCTATGTGGCAGAAGGTGCCTCAAAAACATCTCATTATGCCATTGCCACTGGCTTTATGGCCTTAGGAATGATGCTTCCCGGAATGCTGAGCGGGTATATCCAAGAATGGTTGGGGTACGATGGTTTCTTTATTTGGGTCGTAATCGCCGCCCTTCCCGCATTTTTGGTCCTCCGCTATCTAAAATATCCTGCCGACTACGGCAAAAAAACGATAGAATCCAATGACTAACACCTCTCAAACACATATCCTTCTCACTCAACCATTGACCTTAAAACAAAAGGTGGGTCAGTTGTTTATGCCCGCGGTTTTTATAAACGATACCGAGGAAGAGGTACAACAGATGGAGAAACTCATAAGGGAACAACATATCGGCTCCATTTGCTTTTTCCATAGCAGGGCCAGTGCGGCCACCAATTTTGAAGGGAAGAAAAAAATTGTCCATAACGAAAATAGCTATCATCGTTTATTGGAACTGATACACCGTTACCAAAAAGCTGCCAGTGTTCCCCTTTTGATCGCCATTGATGCCGAATGGGGGCTCGCCATGCGTATTGAAAACACACCACAATACCCGTATGCCATCACTTTGGGGGCTTTAACGGACAACAACGACCTTATTTACAAGGTGGGCGAAGCTATTGGAGGTGATTGCCGAGCGGCGGGCATACAATGGAATCTGGCACCGGTCGTGGACATCAACAACAATCCGGAGAATCCCGTAATCGGATATCGCTCTTTCGGGGATGATAAAGAAAAAGTCCTTGGCAAAGCCGAAGCATTTATTAAAGGGATGAGCAACAGCGGCACCCTCAATTCCATCAAGCACTTTCCGGGGCATGGCGACACGGCCACCGATTCCCATTTAGGGCTGCCGGTAATCGATAAATCCATGGATGAACTTATGGAAAATGAGCTATATCCGTTCAAAAAATTGATTGGGTCAGGGATAGACTCAGTTATGGTCGGCCATTTGCTACTCCCCCGGTTAGATTCGGAAAACCCATCCACCACATCGTCCAAAATCATTTCCGGTTTGCTAAGAGATCAATTGGGTTTTAATGGAGTCGTAATTTCCGATGCTTTGAATATGCACGCCGTTTCAAAAATGTTCCCCAAAAAAGGGAGACTGGAACATGCTGCCTTCGCCGCAGGTATGGATGTACTCTGCTTTAGCGAAAATGTAGTAGAGGGAATCGATGAAATAATGGCAAAAGCTACCGAAACAAGCATCCAAAAGAGTTTTGACAGGGTTTGGGCAATGAAGGATAAGATTTTCAAAAAAGAAAATTACTCCAAATCACAGGGCGCTGAAATGCAAACAGATTCCATATTGAATCGTGAAATTGCCAAAAAAAGTATAACGGAACTTTTCGGAGACTCAACATTGGTCAAAAAAGTAAAAAACACTGATTTTTTGAATGTTTCGGTCAGTTTTGATAAAAAAAACAGCTTTTCCGAACAGATTTCATCCAATTTTGATTCAACAACCATGAATTTGGAGGAAGCTCTTCTATCCGAAAAGGACTTGGTCCTTCTTAGCCTATTTCCCCCAGCCGTTAAGCCCAAAGACCAGTTTGGGTTTGATGAAAAAACATTGGCTGACATTCATAGGCTATTGGAAGAAAAAAACACTTTGATCTACCTGTTCGGCAATCCCTATGTGCTGGATATTTTAAAATTGCAACCATCGTCCAATGTAGTGTTGGTATATCAAGTTTTTCCAGAGTTCCAAGAAGTTGCATTTGAACATTTCTCCGGTAAAATTGAAGCTCGGGGAAAACTTCCCATTCAATTAAAAACCTTCCGACCATGAGTGGAGAAATTCTTGATTCTTGGAACAGAAATGCGAAAGAATGGATAAAAATCATTCAAAACAATGCAATTCCGTCAAGAAAGTTTACGAATCCGGCCATTTTAGATACCATCAAACAACTAGATGGAAAAAAGATTGTGGACATTGGTTGCGGTGAAGGTTGGTTGACGAGAGAAATGAAAAATTTGGGTTGGGAAGCAATGGGGTTGGATGCTACCGAGGTTTTGATCATGCAAGCGCGAAAGCAAAGTGACCAAAACTTTGAAGTGTTCACATTTGAAGAAATTATTGCAGAAAAAACCATCCCTAATGGAACTTTTGATGCCGCAGTGTTCAATTTTTGCCTATACCAAAAGAACGATATAAAAAAATTGTTGTCGAACACCCTCGATCAATTATCCAAAAATGGAACGGTCGTAGTCCAGACCCTGCACCCCTATTTTTTATTACAGAACAATTTGCCCTACAAAAGCCAATGGCTATCCGATTCATGGAAAGGGTTGCCCGGCAATTTTAAGGACGGGCATTCTTGGTATGCCAGAACTTTTGGGGATTGGATTTTGGAACTGAATCAAATTGAAAACAGCAATTTTGAATTCGTTGAAATTGTGAACGATGAAGAGAAACCTGTTTCCCTGATCATAAAAATCAACAAAGCATGAGCACATACAAAGTCTTGGGCCTAATGTCCGGAACTTCGCTGGATGGATTGGACATTGCCTATTGCCATATTTGGGAAGAGGATAACAAATGGAATTTTTCCATAAAAAATACCGCAGAAATCGACTATTCCGATGAGATGAGGGAGTATCTCAAAAATGCGATCCATCTTTCGGAGGAGGACCACGACCAGCTCCATAAGGATTATGGCATTTGGCTGGGGCAGCAATCCAAGTTATTTATTGATGAATTGGAGGAAGAGGTCGATTTTATTGCCAGTCATGGCCATACTTCGCATCACCGACCCGAAGAAGGCGTCACTTTTCAGTTGGGAGATGGGCAACTACTGGCAAACACATCGGGAAAACAGGTAGTCTGTGATTTTAGAACCAAGGACGTATCGCTGAAAGGCCAAGGAGCTCCACTGGTTCCTATTGGGGATAAATTACTTTTTCATGAGTATGATTTTTGCCTCAATTTGGGGGGCATCAGTAATATTTCTTTTGATAAGGACGGTGAGCGTATTGCCTACGATATCGGTTTGGCCAATATGCCGTTGAACTACATTACACATAAAATGGGCCTTGCCTACGATGCCGATGGAAAAATTGCGCGTTCAGGTAAGCTGGACAATTCTTTATTACAAAAACTGAACAGTTTAAAGTATTACACGCTTCCCTATCCAAAATCCACAGGCTATGAATGGTTCACTTCGGAAATTGTTCCATTGATAGAAGCTTCAAAAAGCTCCAACGAGGATCTCTTACATACTTTCATTCATCACAATTGTGAACAGATTGCATTGAGCGTCCGCAAGTACAAGAACAATAGTACATCCAACAGCAAACTTTTGGCAACAGGAGGCGGTGCCCTCAATCAATTTTTTATCGATACATTACAAAGTAAACTGGGTATTAGCATTGAAGTTGTAGTGCCAAACAAAACGTTGATCGCCTACAAAGAGGCTTTAGTCTTTGCATTAATGGGCGTACTCCGCTTGGAAGGAAAAACCAACGTACTGAAATCAGTTACCGGTGCCACTTCCGATTCGTGCAGTGGTGAAGTATTTTTTCCAATAAAAGATTAAGTCGTAACGACACGCTTCCTTTTCGGCCTGTTCACCAACAAGAAAATCGCCAGCGCGCACAGACCGCAAATGGCCAAACCTGCGAAGAGCGGCCAAACACTATCCTTTACAAATTCACCGATAAACGTTGCGATCGGTATGGAAAGCAAAGTGGACACAAAACCGTTGATGGCAGCGCCAATTCCTGCAATGTGTCCGATGGGTTCCATGGCAATGGAGCGGAAATTCCCCCACATAAACCCGAGACAGAAAAATTGCACGGACAAAAATGCAACCAATACATAAATACTGGGATTGGGCGAATTCAAAAACAAAACCGAATACAAGATGGCGACCGTACAAAACACAATAGTGGCCATCAAAGAAAGTTTTCGCATTCCAAAACGCATCACAAGGGTACCGTTCAAAAATGTGGAAAGTCCGATTGAAACCGCAAGTCCCGCAAAGATGTAAGGGAACATTTCCTTTAAGGCATATTGGTCTTCAAAAATATGTTGGGCCGAACTCAAATACACTAAAAATGCACCGGTGACCAAACCTGAAGTCAATGTAAAGGCAACGGTCTCCCTATATTTCACAAACTCCTTTATCCCATCAACAAAAACATGTCTTGTAAAGGGAATTTTATACTCTGGATGAAGCGTTTCTCTTTGTCTTTTCCAAAACCAAACAGCGACCACCAGCACAAAGAACATCTGCACATAAAAAATGGCTTTCCAACCGGCCGCGTCCAAAATCAACTTACCTATAGCGGGAGCCACTACCGGCACCAGAATAAAAAATGCCACTACAAACGACATTATCTTTGCCATGTAGTCCCCTTGATACGTATCACGAATAATGGATATGGAAATGGTTCTTGGTGCCGATAACCCTATGCCCTGAAGGATCCTGCCCAATACCATAATCTCCAAGTTTGGAGCGTATAGGCAAATGATACTGGCGATCAAAAAAATGATGAACCCCATGTAGACAACGGGTTTTCTTCCATAACTGTCCGACAACGGGCCAAAAAACAATTGCCCAACGCCAAGTCCCAAAAAAATCATGGTCACCAACAATTGGTGATCTCTGGAATCTGTACTCTTGATGGCTTCCCCAATATTGGAAATTGCTGGCAGAATGGCATCAATGGCAAGAGCCACAATGGACATTAAAGCGGCCATCATGGCCACAAACTCAAAGTTGGGTTTTTGATTTAACTTTTCCATCCGGCAAAATTAGTCATACCCAACGGATCGGTAAAGCATTTAAGAAAGGTTTAATGTTAACGAAACATATCCAACGTTGTAGTTAAAAATCACACCTGATGTATGGGCGTTTCACCTTCCCAAAACTTGTTTGAAACAGATAAATCCCATAGAGAACCTTATATTTAAATCAAATTTTTATCGCCATGGCAAGTTTAAAAGTATTGGTAGTTGGATGTGGAAATATGGGCACCTCACATGCTCGCGCCTATCGCAAATTGAAAAGCTTTGAAATCGTTGGATTGGTCAGCAGAGGCGCCAAAAGCAGGGAACGCCTTTCCAATGAATTGGGGGGCGCCCCGATGTTTTCTGATTATGCTGAAGCCCTTGAAACATCGAAACCGGATGTGGTTTCCATCAACACCTATCCCGACACCCATTTTGATTATGTAAAAATGGCCTTGAATGCCAACTGCCATGTTTTTGTGGAGAAGCCATTGGCATTAACGGTTGAGGAAGCTCAAACTTTGGTAGAGCTTGCACTTCAAAACAATCGTAAAATGGTTGTGGGCTATATTTTGAGGGTACACCCGACTTGGGCAAAGTTCACTGAAATGGCCCAAACTTTGGGCAAACCTTTGGTAATGCGCATGAACTTGAACCAACAAAGTTCTGGAGACCATTGGCATACCCATAAACAATTGATGAACTCCATGTCCCCCATTGTGGACTGCGGAGTACATTATGTTGATGTGATGTGCTCCATGACCCGTTCCAAACCCATCAGTGTTTCTGCCATTGGCGCCCATTTGTCCGATGAAGTAGATTCCGATATGTACAATTACGGACAGTTGCAAGTTCGTTTTGAAGACGGCTCGGTTGGCTGGTACGAAGCAGGTTGGGGGCCCATGATGAGCGAAACTGCTTTTTTCATCAAAGATGTCATTGGTCCAAAAGGGTGCGTTTCCATCAGTGATCAAGACAAAGGTGCATCCGACGATGTGGAAGGACATTCCAAAACAGGTAGCTTAAAGTTACACCACAGCGAACTTGATGCAAATGGAAATTTCACCAAAAAAGATGAAATCATCAGTACCTCTGATGAACCAGACCATGATGGACTATGCTTGTTGGAGCAGGAATATCTATTGGATGCCATTGTAAACGATAGAGACTTGACCCATCATTTAGCCGACGCCGTCAACAGTCTCAAAATTGTTCTTGCCGCAGATGAATCGGTTAGGACGGGAAAAACCATCATGTTGTAGATAAAATGTCAGGTTAGGTTCAGTGCTTAGTAAAAATTAGTGCAATTCGTGTCAACCCTTCACCCTTTAATTTTTGTTTATAACGGAATATTCCCATGCTTCTTCCAAGGGGTCTGAACCTCTTTGTTCTCCAGCATGGCAAACGTTTTCAACAATTTGCTACGGGTGTCTTTGGGCAGAATTACTTCATCAATAAATCCACGTTTGGCGGCACGGTAAGGATTGGCAAACTTATCGGCATACTCGGTTTCCTTTTCTTTCAATTTGGCCTCTGGGTCATCTGCAGCGGCAATTTCCTTTCTAAAAATGATTTCACTGGCGCCCTTTGCGCCCATTACGGCGATTTCGGCGCTTGGCCAAGCAAAATTGAAGTCCGCCCCAATATGCTTGGAGTTCATTACGTCGTAGGCACCACCATACGCTTTACGGGTGATTACCGTGACTCTTGGCACGGTGGCTTCACTCAATGCATAAAGCAATTTTGCCCCGTGCATTATAATTCCGTTCCACTCTTGGTCCGTTCCTGGCAGAAACCCGGGAACATCCACCAATACCAGCAAGGGGATATTGAAAGAGTCACAAAAACGGGTGAATCGGGCCGCCTTGGTGGAACTGTTCACATCCAACACCCCGGCCAAAAACATAGGTTGATTGGCGACGATTCCAATGCTCCTCCCTCCCAAACGGGCAAAACCTGTAATGATGTTCTCTGCATAATCTTTATGGATCTCATAAAAAGAATCCGCATCAATAATTCCACTGATCACATCGTGCATGTCGTAGGGTTTATTGGCGTTGTCAGGAACAATACCGGACAGTTCCTCCCTAGTTTCGTCGCCCAGTTCGTATGGAATTTTGGGTGTGATTTCTTTATTGTTCTGGGGCAGATAGTCCAACAACTTTCGAATGTCGTTCAAACAAGTGGCATCATTGGCGGATGTTTTGTGCGCCACCCCGGATTTTACAGCATGGGTACTGGCCCCGCCCAGCTCTTCCGAAGTCACGGTTTCGTTGGTCACGGTTTTGACCACATTAGGCCCCGTAACAAACATGTAACTCGTTTCTTCCACCATAATGATGAAGTCCGTCATGGCAGGGGAATACACCGCTCCACCTGCGCATGGTCCCATAATGGCCGAAATCTGAGGGATTACCCCGGACGCCTGAACATTGCGGTAAAAAATATCGGCATATCCGCCAAGCGACCGCACTCCTTCCTGTATCCGGGCCCCACCTGAGTCGTTCAGTCCGATAATGGGTGCGCCGACCTTCATGGCCAGATCCATTACTTTACAGATTTTTTCCGCATGGGTCTCGGAAAGGGCTCCCCCGAAAACGGTAAAATCCTGGGCATACACATACACCAATCTTCCATTTACCGTTCCGTAGCCGGTTACCACACCATCGCCATAATACATCTCCTTGTCCATACCAAAATCGGTGGTACGGTGGGTCACTAAAATGCCCATTTCTTCAAAAGAGCCTTCATCCAAAAAATAGAGCACCCTTTCACGGGCGGTCAGCTTTTTTTTCTGATGCTGTTTTTCGATACGTTTTACGCCTCCACCCAAATGAGCTTCGGCAATTTTTTCCTGTAGTGCTTTTATCTTGGGATCCATAGGATTCAGTTTGAAGGTAATCGTACTATTTTTTTGTCTTCCAGAAATTGATAAAGGGCGATCATTGCCGCTACCTCGGCTTGTTTTGCGGCTTGCTCCTTTATTTTTTCCGGAGAATAATGTGTCTTTACAAAATGGGTGTCAAAATTCCCTGATCGGAACGCTTCATGGGCAAATACAAAACTTCCGAAAGGCAAGGTGGTCTGTACCCCTTTGACCTTGTAATTCTGAATGGCATCAAGCATCAACTCAATGGCCTCCTCACGCGTTTTACCATAGGTAATCAACTTGGACAGCATGGGATCGTAATAAATGGGGATGTCCATTCCTTCCGTAAAACCATTGTCCACCCTTATCCCTTCGCCGACGGGCAATTGATAGGTTTCCAAATTGCCGACGCTGGGCAAAAAATCGTTCAAGGGGTCCTCGGCATATACCCGAAGTTCCACGGCATGCCCATTGATTTTAAGGTCTTCCTGTTTCATGGGGAGTGCTTCCCCACGGGCCACTTTTATCTGTAATTCCACCAAATCCACTCCCGTAATCAATTCGGTTACTGGATGTTCCACTTGTAAACGGGTGTTCATTTCCAAAAAGTAAAAATTGTGATCGGCATCCATCAAAAATTCGACCGTGCCAGCTCCAACATAATCACAGGATTTGGCCACTTTACAAGCGGCCTCTCCCATTTCCTTTCGCAGTTCGGGTGTTAAAATGGACGAAGGTGCCTCTTCCACTACTTTTTGGTGGCGTCGCTGTACGCTGCACTCCCTTTCAAAGAAATGTAGGACGTTGCCATGGGTGTCGGCCATCACCTGTACCTCGATGTGCCTGGGTGATTTCACGTATTTTTCCACAAATACGGAACCATCGCCAAAGGCGGAGGTGGCCTCACTTATGGCACGTTTCATACCGGACTCCAAATCCGATTCTTTCTCCACAATGCGCATTCCCTTGCCACCGCCACCGGCGGAAGCCTTTATCAAAATAGGATACCCTACCTCGTTGGCAATCTCTTTGGCCTTGGCAACATCGGTTATGGCCTCATCAATACCCGGAACCATGGGAATGTTGTACTCCTTTACCGTTTCTTTGGCCGCCAGTTTGCTTCCCATGATGCGGATGGCCTTGGATTTTGGCCCAATAAATGTGATCCCGCTATTTTCTACTGCTTCGGCAAAGTCGGCGTTTTCGCTCAAGAATCCGTATCCCGGATGAATGCCATCAACATGGAGTTCTTTGGCCACCTCAATGATCTTGTCACCCCGTAAATAGGATTTGTTCGAGGGGGCCTCCCCGATACATACCGCTTCATCCGCAAATTGAACATGTGGTGCATTCCTGTCTGCTTCCGAAAATACGGCAACGGTCTTGATGCCCATTTTTTTTACGGTCTTCATAACCCGGACCGCAATTTCGCCCCGATTGGCGATCAATATTTTTTTCATGGTGTTCTATTGAAATTCAATCAACAATTGTTTCTTGTCCACAGCTTCACCTTTTGATATATGGATTGATTTGATCACTCCACTTCTGGGAGAGGTGATGATATTTTCCATTTTCATGGCCTCCAAAATCAATAATTGGTCCTCTTCGCTTACCTCTTGGCCTTCTTCCACTAAAATATCCAGAATCAGACCTGGCATAGGGGCCGAAATGGAGTCTACGTTCTTTCCTGCATTGACGGCAAATCCCATTTTTTTGATAAGCTCGTCCAAAGGTGTTTGTATCGAGGTCTCAAATTCAGTACCGTTTACACTAAGGGTATATTTGCCCCTATTAAAGTCAGAGTGCAGAATTTTCAAGTGGTAGGAAGCACCATTTTGAAGCAAATGATATGCGTTATCACCTGTTTTGATCAAATCCAACGAAGAAATGGTGTCTTTGGAAAGAGTAAAGTCAAAGTCGTCTCCAACCTTGACGGAATAAGAGTTATCCATATGAGAATTTTCCATGGGTTAGCTTGATAAATATAAGGGTAATACATCAGAAATCATACAAAGTTATACACCATCCAAAGGATTAATTATGACAATGATCATTAATTTCTGTATTATTAATCATTAATTATGTTGAGTTACAGATAGACAGCGGATATAATCATTTGTTTATTTTTGACATCAAAATTCAAACTATGCTGATCTTAGGGATTGCTGGCGGCACAGGGTGCGGAAAAACTACGGTGGTCAACCAAATTGTGGAACAACTGCCAAAGGACGAAGTGGGCGTAATATCCCAAGATTCCTACTATAACGACCTCTCCCATATGAGCAGGGAGGAAAGGGCCAAAGTGAATTTTGACCACCCCAATTCGATTGATTTTGACCTTATGATCGAGCATATCAATCAGCTAAGGGAAGGAAAAACTGTGGATACCCCTATTTATTCCTTTGTTGAGGAAACCCGAATGAAGGAAACTGTTCCCACAGCACCGAGAAAAGTAATGATCGTGGAGGGGATTTTGGTGTTGAGCAACCCTAAATTGAGGGAGCTTTTCGACATAAAAATATTTGTCCATGCCGATTCGGACGAGCGATTGATCAGACGATTGCAGCGGGACACCCAAGAACGTGGGCACGACCTAAAAAAGGTGCTGACCCGGTATCAAACTGCCGTAAAGCCGATGCACCTTCAATTTATTGAACCGTCAAAGGAGTTTGCGGACATCATTATCCCAAACAACCATTACAACACGGTCGCAGTGGATATCGTAAGGACCATCATCAACAACAAACTTGCGTAACATGGGACTAAAGGAGTTGCGAAAAAAGAAATGGTTCAAGATTATGACCAACACCTATATTCTGGTGTTGACCATTTTTGTGATCTGGATGGCGTTTTTTGATACCAATTCCCTTATGATTCATTTGGAGCTTGAAAACGAAATCGATAAGTTGGAAAAAGAGAAGGAGTTTCTTAAGAGCGAGATTGCCAAGGATAAAGAAATCTTAAAAAAGATGTCCAACGAACACGAGCTTGAAAAACTTGCCCGCGAGAAATATTATATGAAAAAGGACAATGAAGAAATATTCCTGATTGAATATGAAGATAGTCTAAAGAACAAGCAAGATGAGTAATACCGGCCTATTTAAAGAGTTCCCAGAAGTATCCACCAAACAATGGAAGCAAAAAATCCAAGTGGACCTTAAAGGTGCGGATTACAACGAAACTTTGGTATGGGAATCCTTGGAGGGCATCAATGTTAAGCCATTCTACAATCAAGACGATTTAAAAAATATCCCAACCTTTCAATTGCCCAAAAATCATGACTGGTCCGTAGCCCAGTCCATTTATGTTGGGGACGAAAAAAAATCGAATGCAAAGGCCCTTGAAATCCTTGAAAAAGGTGTAGAAAGTTTGATTTTCAATATACCCAATGAAACTACAGATTTTGAAACCTTATTTGCAGGGATCGACCTTCAAGAAGTGGAACTCTATTTCTATTTTGAGTTTTTGGCCATAGAACCCATCAAAAAATTGGTGTCCCTTCTCAAAGATAAAAAAGCAAAGGCCCATTTGAACATTGACATCATTGGGCATTTGGCCAAAGATGGCAATTGGTTCCACAATCTGGAAAAAGACCACGAACTATTTGGAGGATTGGTGTCGTTGGGCACTTCGGATGTTTCTATCATCGGAGTTGACCTGTCCCTTTATCAAAATTCAGGGGCTAACATGGTTCAGCAATTGGCCTATGGTTTGGCACACGCCAATGAATATCTAAATCATATAACTTCAAAAGGTGACGAGAAATCGCTCCCGTTCACTTTTAAAGTGGCCGTGGGCAGCAATTATTTCTTTGAAATAGCCAAAATCAAAGCATTACGGTGGCTCTGGAACAGTCTGGCAGCCGAATACGGAATCAAAAGCGAGTGCAATATTCTGGCAATCCCATCAAAACGCAACAAAACGCTATATGATTACAATGTAAACATGCTGCGCACCACATCCGAGTGTATGTCAGCAGTTTTGGGAGGAGCGGACACTGTTTGTAATTTGGCCTACGACGCCATCTACCATAAAGACAACGAGTTTGGGCAACGCATCGCCCGCAACCAGTTGTTAGTATTGAAGGAGGAAGGCTACTTTGCCGGGGCATCACAAATTTCGGAAGGTGCTTACTACATCGAATCGCTTACCAATCAATTGGCCGAAAAAGCCTTGGTTCTTTTTAAGCAGATTGAAAAAGCCGGTGGTTTTCTGGACAGTTTAAAAAAAGGAAGCATTCAACAAAAAGTAAAGGAAAGTGCCGAAAAAGAGCAGCAACTTTTTGATGAAGGCAAGATAGTATCACTGGGGACCAACAAATATCAGAATCCACAAGATAGGATGAAGGATGATTTGGAACTCTACCCCTTTGTGAAGCAAAAAGCGCGGAAAACCATCATTGAACCTATCATTGAAAAAAGATTGGCCGAAGCCTCTGAACAAAAAAGATTGAACGATGAGTAGAAAGGACCTTCAACAAATGGAATTGGCTGTCAGGTCGAGCGCAGTCGAGACCCAAAATTACGAGCACGAGAATTTTGCCGCAGGAATCTCTCCATTTTTACGTGGTCCCTACTCCACCATGTACGTGCGCAGACCTTGGACCATCCGTCAATATGCGGGCTTTTCCACGGCCGAGGAAAGCAATGCATTTTACCGAAGAAACTTGGAGGCGGGCCAAAAAGGGCTTTCCGTCGCCTTTGACCTCCCCACGCACAGAGGCTATGACTCGGACAACGACCGCGTAGTCGGCGACGTGGGCAAAGCAGGTGTCGCCATAGATTCCATTGAGGACATGAAGATTTTGTTCAACGGCATTCCTTTGGACAAAATGTCGGTTTCCATGACCATGAACGGGGCTGTGATTCCCATAATGGCCTTTTACATCGTTGCAGGTCTGGAGCAAGGTGTTTCCATGGAGCAACTTTCGGGAACCATCCAAAACGATATTTTGAAGGAATTTATGGTGCGGAACACCTATATCTACCCACCTACTCCGTCCATGCAACTCGTTGCGGATATTTTTGAATTTACCAGTAAACACATGCCCCGGTTCAATAGCATCAGTATTTCTGGCTACCACATGCACGAAGCGGGGGCACCCGCATCCATGGAACTGGCCTATACGTTGGCCGATGGTGTTGAGTACATCCGAACCGGAATAAAAGCAGGTCTTAAAATTGATGAATTTGCTCCAAGACTTTCATTTTTCTGGGGTATTGGAATGAATCATTTCGCAGAAATCGCGAAAATGCGCGCAGGAAGAATGCTCTGGGCAAAATTGGTGGATCAATTCAATCCCACAAATCCAAAATCATCGATGCTCCGCACCCACAGCCAAACCAGCGGATGGAGCTTAACGGAGCAGGATCCCTTCAACAATGTGGCCAGAACAACCATTGAGGCGATGGCAGCGGCGTTTGGAGGCACGCAAAGCCTTCACACCAACGCTTTGGACGAAGCCATTGCATTGCCCACCGATTTTTCAGCGAGAATAGCACGGAACACGCAAATCTATTTGCAACAAGAAACCCATATCACCAAAACGGTAGACCCTTGGGCAGGGAGCCATAAAGTGGAGCAACTGACACAGGAGATTGCCGAAAATGCATGGGAACTGATCCAAGAAGTGGAAAAATTGGGCGGGATGACGAAAGCCATTGAAAAAGGCATCCCAAAAATGCGGATTGAAGAGGCCGCAGCAAAGAAACAGGCCCGTATCGATAGCGGTCAGGACGTGATAGTCGGTGTCAACAAATACCGGTTGGAAAATGAGGACGACCTACAAATTTTGGAAGTGGACAATGCCAAGGTCCGCAAACAGCAAATGGCCCGTTTGGACCAAATCCGAAGCAGCAGGGATTCCAAAAAAGTGGAAAAAGCACTCGAAGCTATCCGCATGGCTGCCAAAAAAGCCAATGAAAACAATTCCGACCGTGAAAATTTATTAGCTTTAGCAGTAGAAGCTGCCAAAGAGCGAGCTACCTTGGGAGAGATCAGTGATGCCATGGAAAGCGCGTTCGGACGCTACAGAG
The DNA here is from genome assembly GCF_011068285.1 of Flagellimonas oceani. Taxonomy (NCBI): domain Bacteria; kingdom Pseudomonadati; phylum Bacteroidota; class Flavobacteriia; order Flavobacteriales; family Flavobacteriaceae; genus Flagellimonas; species Flagellimonas oceani. The sequence continues at coordinate 2,396,412 of NZ_CP049616.1, forward strand.
CAAAAATCCAATCGTTTACCGGCGTGTACTCCAAAGAAATCAAAAACGACGAAAGTTTTGAAAAAGCCCGAAAGCTTGCCGACTCCTTTGCAGAGCAAGAAGGCCGTCGACCTCGTATCATGGTGGCCAAAATGGGTCAAGATGGACACGACCGTGGTGCCAAAGTAGTGGCCACAGGGTATGCGGACCTCGGTTTTGATGTGGATATTGGGCCGTTGTTCCAAACCCCGGCCGAAGTTGCCAAACAAGCGGTTGAAAACGATGTGCATGTGTTGGGGATTTCCTCGCTTGCAGGGGGCCACAAAACATTGGTGCCCGAGGTGGTCCAAGAACTCAAAAAATACGGACGAGAGGACATTATGGTCATCGTTGGCGGTGTGATTCCAAAGCAGGATTACAAACATTTATTGGACAATGGAGCCGTTGCCGTTTTTGGACCCGGCACCAAAATTGCCGATGCGGCAACTCAAATCCTTAATATACTTTTAGATTGATCACTATAACGGTCTAATAAATATAAGTTTAACTTTATTTAACGCTGAATAGCAGGTTTATTCACCCCCTGTTAACAAATTACATTTTATCGCATCCTAAATAATCGTATTTTTAGCACCTAACTTACTATGAAATGGGCAAGATTATTGCTATAGCAAACCAAAAGGGCGGTGTAGGAAAAACCACTACTACGGTAAACCTTGCAGCCTCCTTAGGTGTATTGGAAAAAAAGGTGTTATTAATTGATGCCGACCCCCAGGCCAATGCAACATCCGGTTTGGGAATTGATGTTGATTCTGTGGAAAACGGAACCTATCAGCTTTTGGAACACACCATGAGCGTTGAGGAAGTGACCATCGCTACCGATTCCCCGAACGTAGATTTGGTACCGGCCCATATTGACCTGGTCGCCATTGAGATTGAATTGGTGGACAAGGACAATAGGGAGTACATGCTCAAAGAAGCTTTAAAAAATCTTGGGGACAAATACGATTTTGTACTGATAGATTGCGCTCCATCATTGGGATTACTGACATTGAACGCCCTAACCGCGGCAGACTCCGTTATGATCCCGATACAATGTGAATATTTTGCTTTGGAAGGCCTTGGCAAATTATTGAACACCGTAAAAAGCGTACAAAAAATACATAATAACGATTTGGACATCGAAGGAATGTTGTTGACCATGTACGATTCCAGGTTACGACTTTCCAACCAAGTTGTTGAGGAAGTGAAGAAGCACTTCGCGGATATGGTCTTCGACACCATTATCCAGAGAAACGTTAGGCTGAGCGAAGCACCAAGTTATGGCGAGAGCATTATAAAATATGATGCAAGCAGCAAAGGTGCCTCCAATTATCTTAACTTAGCCAACGAAATTTTGAAGAAAAACAAGGAGAAAGTTTAGATGGCGAAAGCAACAAAAAAACAGGCGTTGGGAAGAGGCCTGTCCGCTCTATTAAATGATCCGGAGAACGATATCAAGTCAGTTTCGGACAAAAATGCGGACAAGGTCATAGGGAATGTTGTAGAACTGGATATCAATTCCATTGAAGTAAACCCATTTCAGCCACGTTCCAATTTTAACGACGAAACCCTTGAAGAACTGGCCAGTTCCATCCGCGAACTGGGCATCATACAACCGATAACGGTCAGGAAACTGGACTTTAACAAATTCCAGTTGGTTTCAGGTGAGCGTAGGTTCCGTGCCTCCAAATTGGTGGGATTGGAAACCATTCCGGCCTATATCCGCATCGCCAACGACCAAGAATCCTTGGAAATGGCCTTGGTGGAGAACATCCAAAGGCAAGACCTTGACCCGATCGAAATTGCGCTTTCCTATCAACGACTGATCGATGAGATAGAGATCACACAAGAAAAATTGAGTGACCGTGTGGGCAAAAAACGTTCCACCATCACCAATTATTTACGCTTGCTAAAACTGGATCCCATTATCCAAACGGGTATGCGGGACGGTTTCATCAGTATGGGACACGGCAGGGCACTTATCAACATCGATAAGAAAAAAGACCAAATAGCCATTTACGAAAAGGTGGTTTCCGATGGACTCTCCGTTAGAGCTACCGAACAATTGGTAAAAGACCATAAGGAACCTAAAAGCTCAGGTCCGGAGAAGAAAAAAAATACACCTGACGTTCCTGAATTTGTTTCCAACAGTTTGGACTCCATCAAAGAGCGACTAGCAACCAAGGTGGACATTACCACATCCAAAAACGGAAAAGGAAAAATTGTGATACCCTTCCATTCGGAAGAAGACTTTAAGCGTATCAAAAAATTGTTGACAGGTGAATAAAAACCTCCTTTTATTGCTCTTTGCTTTTTTGTTGTTTCATTCAGGTTTTTCTCAAGAAGAAGAGGAGAGCACGGAAAAGGAACAGCCCCAACAAAGCAAAGAAGTGGATTCCATTGCCCAAACCGTGGAAGGGGAAGGTGTTACTTTTGAAGAAGTGACCAAGCAAAGAAACATCAACCCCCTTGCACCCAGTAAAGCTGCATTTTATTCGGCCGTTCTTCCGGGCCTTGGGCAAATCTATAACAAACGCTACTGGAAAGCACCCATAGTTTGGGGTGCCATCGGAACGGGAATTTATGTCTATTCATATAATAACACCCAATATCGAAGTGCAAGGAGCGCATTTAAAAGACGACTCGCCGGCTTTGAGGATGATGAGTTTTGGGATTTGAACGGGGATGGAAGCGGTCCGGATGTATCTACCGAAGCATTGCAGGAAGCACAGGAAAACACACAACGGGATAGGGATTTGGCCTTGGTGATCACTATTGCCCTTTATGCCCTGAACATTATTGACGCCAACGTGGACTCACACTTAAAACAGTATAATGTGAGTGACGACCTAGCCGTTGACTTTAACCCTTATTTAGATATAAATCCGTTTACCAACAAGCCAAACTATGGTATGGCTATGGTCATAAAATTTTAATATATGAAGATTGGTCTGTTTGGATATGGCAAAATGGGAAAGATGATAGAGCAGATCGCTCAAGGCAGAGGCCATTCCATCGTAGCAAAGATTGATGACCCTTCGCAAGATGTGGATTACGCCTCAATGGATGTTGCCATTGACTTTAGTACTCCAGAAGCCGCTTTTGACAATATCACCAATTGTTTTAAGAACAAGGTTCCCGTAATCAGTGGCACTACGGGATGGTTGGATAAGTATTCCCAAGCCATCAAAATTTGTGAGGACAACAAAAGTGCGTTCATCTATGCTTCCAACTTTAGTTTGGGCGTAAATATCTTTTTTGAACTCAATAAACATCTGGCCAAAATGATGGGCGGATTGAACCAGTACAAAGTTGCCATGGAAGAAATCCATCATACCCAAAAATTGGATGCTCCAAGCGGCACTGCCATTACCCTTGCCGAAGGAATCATTGAAAACACCAAGTATAAAAACTGGGAATTGGAGAAATCCAATGATTCGACCATTTCCATTACATCCTTAAGGGAAGGCATGGTACCGGGAACACACAGCATTGCCTATACAAGTTCCGTGGACACCATCGAGATCAAGCACGAAGCACATAATAGGGAAGGATTTGCGCTCGGAGCGGTTATCGCATCAGAGTGGATACAAGGAAAAACAGGGGTTTTCTCCATGAAAGACGTGTTAAACCTAAGCTAAAAAACGTAACAGGAACATAGACCCAGGGTCTAACAAAGAAACTTATTACTATGGACGGTATACAATGGATCATTTTTATCCTGATCATTCAGGTCATCCATTTTTTGGGAACTTGGAAACTCTACGTTAAGGCCGGCAGAAAAGCATGGGAAGCTGCCATCCCTGTCTATAACGGGATTGTTTTGATGAAAATCATAAATAGACCTTGGTGGTGGGTACTTTTATTGTTTATTCCCATCATCAATTTATTGATGTTCCCCGTGGTTTGGGTGGAAACCATCCGAAGTTTTGGAAAAAATTCCCTTGTGGACACTTGGTTGGTCATCCTTACCCTTGGTTTTTACATCTACTACATCAACTACGCTGAAGATGTGAAATATATCGAGGACCGTAGCCTAAAACCAACAACAGGTCTGGGCGAATGGGTCAGTTCCATCGTGTTTGCCATTGTTGCCGCAACATTTGTACACACTTATTTTATTCAGCCCTATGTAATTCCGACAGGGTCATTGGAACGCACGCTGCGCGTTGGCGACTTTTTGTTCGTGAGCAAGTTTCATTACGGTGCAAGAGTTCCCATGACCACTTTGGCCGCACCTATGGTCCATGATACGCTTCCTGTGGTAAAAACAAGGTCGTACTTGGCTGATGTAAATCCTGAAACGCACAAAACATCTTGGATCAACAAATTGCAATTGCCCTATATGCGATTGCCCGGGTTTGAGAGAGTTGAGAAAAATGATATTGTGGTGTTCAGTCTACCTTCGGATACACTTTACCAGTTTTTTAAGGCCCAAAAAGCCGTCATTAAACCCATAGACAAAAAATCCAATTACGTAAAGCGCTGTGTGGGCACCCCTGGGGATTCCTTGGAGGTCATCAATGGATATGTTTACATCAACGGTGAACAGCTTCAACTTTCGGACAGGGCCAAACCCATGTACGTATACGACATTTACGCCAAAAACGGGGTTTCCAGTAAGTATCTGGAAGAAGTTGACGCCTCTGACTATGTTCGCAAGTATATTGCAACCAATATCAGCGAAGGTCAATATAACGCCTTGGCCCCATTTATTTCCGGAGGAAGACCAACGGCAGATGGAAAAATTGAACTTTATACGCAGGAAAAGGGAATACCGACCGATGCGATACGCCAGTTGAGACTCTCACTTTCTGAAGAAAAGCCTCGTTCGCGCACAGCCAACCTAACGGCTGAAATGGTTACTGCCCTGCGAAACAATCCTGCAATTGATTCAGTGGTACAAACCATTGAACCCAAAGGACAATATGGCGGAGCATTTCCTCAAAAACCAAACCTTTACCCTTGGAACAACGATAACTTTGGCCCGATTTACATCCCAAAGGCAGGAACTACGGTAGACATTGATTGGAAAACCATCCCGCTGTACAAAAAAATCATTCGGGATTACGAGCACAACGATGTTAAGATCAGTGGGAACCAAGTACTCATTAATGGGCAAGAAGCAGACTCCTACACCTTTAAACAGGATTATTACTGGATGATGGGGGACAACCGCGATCATTCCGAGGACAGTAGAAGTTGGGGGTATGTGCCTGCCGATCATATTGTGGGGAAACCCGTTTTTCTTTGGATGAGCTTTGACAACTTTAGACAGGGAATCTCCAATTGGAGGGTCCGCTGGGACCGAGTTTTCACTACTGTTGGCGGAAGGGGAGAACCTGTATCCTATTTTTGGTACTTTATTGCGCTATTGGCCGCTTGGTTTATTTTTGATTTCTTCCGAAAAAGAAAGAAGAAAAACGCATAACAACATTTAAAGCAGGTTCTTTGAAAATTATTGTCCACCCAACCTATTTTCCCAGCATTGCCACTTTTGCGGCCATTGTTCAGCACGAGGTGATTTGGGAAGCACATGATAATTTCCAAAAGCAGACCTATCGGAACCGTTGCTATATTTCAACGGATAAAGGCAAGCACATGCTCAATATCCCCATTACACATGTAGGAGGTAAAGAAGGGCACCAAAAATACGTTGATGTGCGTACCGAAAACAGCTATAATTGGAAAAAAGAACATTGGCGAACTTTGGAAACGGCATACCGTACTTCACCCTTCTTTGAATTTTACGAAGACGAAATTCGACCACTCTATGAAGGAAATGATGATTCATTGTATGATTTCAACCTAAAAACCATTGAAGCTGTTGCCGGTTGCATACAAATGGGGATTCCAACCGAAAAAACCGAAAAATATGAAGTGTCGCCGGAAACACTTTTTGATGCTCGATTTTTGGTGGAAGCCAAAAAAGAAAAGGACTGGGGCATTGAACAATACACTCAAGTATTTGAAGAGCGCCATGGTTTTATTGCCAATTTGAGCATTCTAGACCTCTTGTTCAACGAGGGTACCAATACACTTAGCTACTTAAAGGACCTATCTTTGGATTTTACAAATGACTAGGCACCTTATACACTACGGTATACATTTTTTGGTTCCCATCGTAATTGCACTATTGTTCTTTAAAGATAATCGCTTAAAAGTAACCCTAATTCTTTTAGCGGGGATTCTAATAGATATAGACCACCTTTGGGCCAACCCGCTTTTTGACCCGCATCGTTGCAGTATTGGTTTTCACACCTTTCATAGCTATTGGATTATTCCTGTTTATGCACTGCTTCTGTTCTTCAAGCCCACACGGCTAATAGGTTTGGCATTAATGATCCATATTGTTGCAGATACGGTGGATTGCCTATTGATGTGATTTCAAACGCAATGTTGCCATTACCGGGTAATGATCGGATAGGCGTTCATCAAAGTTTTGGTGGGATAGCACCTCAAAGTTTGGGTCGGCAAGGATATAATCAATGCGAAGCGGAATCTTCCAAAGATCGTATGTACGGCCAAAACCTTTTCCCGCTTCTAAAAAAGTATCTTGCAAATCATCTTTTACGATTTTATACACATTGGAGAACTGGGTATTGTTGAAATCGCCGCAAACAATATTGGCATAAGGACTCTTCCGCAAATGATTCCTGAGAATTTCGGCCTGCTCCACTTGTTTGGAAAAGGTCTCAACCAATCTCTTATAGGTCTTTTCTGATTTTTTACCATCAGAAAAATTATCCGTACTGGGTATTATTTTAAATGATTGTAAATGCAGGTTATAAACCCTAATCGTATCCTTTCGAAACAAAATATCAGCATAAATAATATTATTCAGGGTGTTTGGTAGATCCAGTGAACCGTTTCCTATAATCGGGTATTTGGAAAAGATTGCTTGAGTAGTCTTTGACGAGGTATACGGGGTTTCGCTCCGATATGGATATTGTTTAAGTTGTCGATGCCGTATCCTGCTATGTTCTTGAATCAATAAAATATCCGGATTTTCAGACTTGATAAAATCAATTATTCTATCACCAACATTAGCTTCCTTAATCCATCCATTGATATTAAAATGCCAAGTATTGAATGACATTACCTTTAACACTGATGGTTTTTCATTTTGTACCTCTTCATTACCACCTAGGCCGTAAAAAGGGCCAAACATAAAATAACCGAGAACGATAGCTGTCAATGAAAGAAGAAACTTTCGTTTCATTTTTGCCATCCAATATAAAAGGAAAAGGATATTAAACATAAAAAGAAAAGGAACCACCAAACTTAGCACTGAAATAGCAGAGAAAAACCTGGATGGAATAAATGAGATAATACCCGTGAATATCAATAGAAATGCAAACAAAATATTAATTGCATACACCACCCTATCAAATATGGAAGTAGATTTTCTCACAGCTTAATCTTCCTTACCTGCCTTAAACAAAAAGTCCTTCTCCTCTTTGGACAAGCTTTCATAGCCAGATTTACTGATCTTGTCCAAAATCGAATCAATCCTTTTTTGCTTGGCCTGTTTGTCGTAATCTGCTTTGCTGCTCGAAGCCGCCTTTTTCCTATAAACGGTTTTCAAGGGTGCCTTTTTCTCTTTTGGTTTGAACATATTTGCAATGGCATCCCTAAATTTGGTGAAACCAGAACCGATGTCATTTCCCTTGAACAATTGTCTGGCGTACACATATCCTAAAAAGGCACCGCCCAAATGGGCCATACCGCCACCAATGTTATCCCCCATTCCAATCAACACCAAATCCTTGATGACCAAAGCGAGTCCAATGTACCATAATTTGATATTGAAGAAAATTACACGGACCTCTTGGTTTGGAATATAGGCACAGACAAAGATAAGCACTGCGTTGACGCCCGCAGATGCCCCTATCAATGCCGTATTGGAGTTGACAAGGGTCGGAAATACGTTATAACTGAGCAGGAACACCAATCCGCCCAACATCAAACCTAAAAAATATACATTGATAAAGCGTTGTGCATCAAAAAGGTTGAGGAAAATCCTTCCTGCAAAATAAAGGACTATCATGTTCCAAAAAATATGTCCAAACCCTGCATGGAAAAAGGAATAGGTCACCAAGGACCAAGGTTGGGTCAAAAATTCAAAAAAATCCTTTGGCAAATGAAACCAACGTGAAAACGAATGACCTAGCAAGGCGCCCGATAGTCCGTCCAATAAAAATATAAGCACATTGATGGCAATGAGCTTTTCGGCTATGCTAAGCCTTGCAAATTGATATCGTAATCCACCGCTCATCATAAATTAATCCCACCTATTTTTGTTGAACTGGTTCCTTTTCCAGTACCACATTATTATAAATCCGGTCAGCGCTCCTCCAACGTGCGCCATGTAAGCGGTATTGCTAGGACTGAAAAAGGACTGCCCGGTAATCGCCGAAATCACATCCAACAAGATTATTCCGGGAATAAAATATTTGGCCTTGATGGGTATGGGCAAAAATATCAACATGAGCCGGGCTTCAGGATTCATCATTCCAAAAGCGGCCAAAATCCCCATAATACATCCAGAGGCACCCACCATACTGGCATTGTAGATTTGGGCATATTCCGGAATCACTGCTCTTAATGTCGAAATCTGAACTTCCGACAATCCTTCCTGGAGCCGGTTCGAAGCCATCATGTCCAATATTTGTTGGTTCGAAAGACCTGTACTCAACAATTCCGATTGGGCCGGTAAAAAATTAAAGTAATAAAACCCTAATTGAAAAAGCACCGCGCCCAAACCTGCAGAAAAATAAACAAATAAAAATCTGTTTTTTCCCAGAACACGCTCAACGGGCGTACCGAACATCCAAAGCGCGAACATATTGAACGCTATGTGCATAAAACCACCATGCATGAACATGTGGGTAATTATTTGCCAAACCTGGAAATTTTCGTTTTTGGGAAACCAAAGTGCCAGCCATTGGTACATTTGATCTCCATATAATTGAGTGGCAAAAAACAAGATCACGTTTATGATCAAAATATGCTTTACTGCCTCGGTCAATCTACCCATCTAGTTGAATTTTTTATCAATATCCCCTTCGGAGATAATGGTATATGTTATTTTTTGAAAAGGGCTCAAATTTGGCTCCTTGCAAGCAAAAAGGTTGTTCACCAACATTAATTGCGATTCAGAATCCAACACGTCCCCTGTGCGCACCGCTAGGTTCCTACTCAGCACCTTGGCCAATATTTCGGCCTGCGAAATGGAACCATCGGAATAACCCTCCATATAATCTGCAATCAAGCGATCCAATACCGTGCCAATTCCACTTTCGGGAAACATCATGGGCACACCTGTCACTTTTACAGTCTCGTTATCCAAGCCATCAAATACAAACCCAATGTTTGTCAGGCTTTCTTGGATTTCTCTCACCACGGCCAATTCTTGTTTGTTAAAGGTAAGTTCCAAAGGAAAGAGCAGCTGTTGGCTTACCCCTTCCTTTACCGTGATCTCGCCTAAAAATTTCTCGAATAGAATCCGCTCGTGGGCCCTGTTTTGATGGATGACCAACATTCCGGATTTCACCGTACTCACCACATATTTACGCCGTAGTTGAAAGGTGCTGGCCAAATGCTCCTCAATATCATTCCCCGAATACAGGGTGCCCTGCTCCTCACTTTCTGACTCAATAACCACACTGCTGAAGGCATTCTGGTCATCTTGATTACCCAGACCCTCGTACAAGTCTTCCCATCCTTTGGCGCTCTGTTTACGAAAACCATTTCCTGATGCACTCTTTTTCACCGGTGTTTCTTGAAAAGGATTAAAACTGGCATCCACCGTCACCTTGGGAATTACAGCTCCTTTTTCCTTGTATGAATAAGGCGTATCCAGATTAGGGTCATGGTCAAAATCCAGAACGGGCGCCACATTGAACTGCCCCAAGCTATGCTTGATCGTAGACCTTAAAATGGCGTACAACGTGTTTTCATCATCAAACTTTACCTCTGTCTTGGTGGGGTGTATATTGATATCGATAGAGGACGGATCCACATCCAGATACAAAAAATACCCCGGGTGGGTATCGGATTTGATCAAACCTTCAAAAGCAGCCACCACAGCGTGATGCAGGTACGGACTCTTGATAAATCGGTTGTTGGCAAAGAAGAACTGCTCTCCCCTGCTCTTTTTGGCAAACTCGGGCTTACAGACAAACCCCGAAACTTTTACCACCTCCGTCTCCTCGGAAACAGGAACCAGTCGGCCATCCATTTTAGTACCAAATACATGTACGACACGTTGACGGTGTTTTGTGCTCGGCAGGTTAAAGATCTCTGAACCATTATTGTAAAAATGGAATTCGATATTTGGATGGACCAAGGCCACACGATGAAACTCGTCCGTAATATGACGAAGTTCCACTTGCGTTGATTTTAAAAAATTTCGCCTTGCCGGAATATTAAAAAATAGATTCTTAACGGATATGGAAGTTCCCTTGGGAGTAGCGACAACCTCTTGGGACACGATTTTGCTTCCCTCGATCTTAAGATGTGTACCCACTTCGTTGTTTGCGGTACGCGTTTGCATGTCCACGTGCGCAATCGCGGCTATGGAAGCCAACGCCTCTCCTCGAAAGCCTTTGGTGGCCAGATTGAATAGGTCCTGTGCCGATGATATTTTTGAAGTAGCGTGGCGTTCAAAGGACAAGCGGGCATCGGTTTCGCTCATACCGCTTCCATCGTCCACTACTTGGATAAGCGTTTTGCCACCGTCCTTGATAATCAACTTTATGCACGATGCACCTGCATCAATGGCATTCTCCATGAGCTCTTTTACTACGGAAGCGGGCCGTTGTACCACCTCCCCTGCTGCTATTTGGTTAGCGACATGGTCCGGTAAAAGTTTAATGATGTCCGCCATTATGGATTCAGGAATATTGAAAGGTCAAAATCGATGATAAACAGAAACAGCAATACCAGAACGGCAACAATGATCCAAAAACGAAGTTTCAAATTTTTGTCCCCTTCGGTCTGCAAATCGTCCATGGCAGAGGTAACCTTGTTTTTAAGTCCCCTGGTGGAATGTGCCGTGGTTCTGAATTTATCAAGTTTGTGCTCAATTTTATAAGGATTCCCCTCTCCCTTATAATATCTAGGGGAGTAATCGAAGCTCTTGTTTTTCCTAAGTTTTAAAGGGTTTCGCATGGTATCCTTATCGCTGTAACCTCAAAGGTACTCAAAATAGAAAAAAGGGGTCGGACGATCGTCCCAAAAAATGTTAACAACCGATTATTCCAGTAATTGGATTGCAAAATGATTAGATCGTTGGATTGTTGGAGTTATTGATCTTGCTCTTGATACTTAAGCCTATTTCCCCAACACTGCCATTTGGATGGCCGCAATAGCAGCTTCGGTCCCTTTATTACCGTGCTTGCCCCCACTTCTAGCTCTGGACTGCTCAATATTATCGTCCGTTAGCACGCAAAAAATCACAGGAACATCGTAAGCAACGTTCAGGTCCTTGATGCCTTGGGCCGTGGCGCTGCAGACAAAATCAAAATGGCTGGTCTCCCCTCGAATAACGCTGCCAATGGCTATAACGGCGTCCACTTTTTCCGTTTGAATCATTTTTTTGCAACCGAAAGTCAGTTCAAAACTCCCCGGCACGCTCCAACGAAGCAAATTTTCGGGAAGGGCACCGCAATCCACAAGGGCCTCCATCGCGCCCAAGTAAAGGGCCTCGGTAATTTCTTCGTTCCATTCCGAAACAACAATCCCAAACCGAAGGTCCTTCGCATTTGGGATTTTGCTTTTATCGTAAACGGATAAGTTTTTGTTCTCTGTGGCCATGTTCTAGTTTTGTGCCAATCCGATCAGGGCATCAACACCATTGGCTTCTTGAGAGTTCGGATATTCCTCTTTAATTCTTTCAAAATACCCCAAAGCTTTGCTTTTTTCACCTAGTTCCAAAGCTACCACACCAGCTTTGTGTAAAAATCGAGGTGCAGTGAATTCGTTGTCGCTGTGTGCAATGGCCTTTTCATAATAATCCAAGGCATCATCGTTCTGGTTCAACTGCGAAAAGGCATCGCCTATTCCTCCTTTGGCCATGGCCCCCATAATATCATCATCGGAAGAGAACTCTTCCAAATGCTCAATGGCCTGGTCATATTGCTTTAGGTTCAAATACGTCATACCAGCGGAATATTTTGCCAAATTGGCCGCTTTGGTACCACTGTATTCCTCGATAATGTCCAAGAAACCATATTTACCTTGCGCACCGTTCAAAGCCATATTGAACAACGAATCTTTTTCGGTTTCACTTGCCAAGGCTTGATCAAAATATTGTTGTGGATAAAAAAGTTCGTTTGCTGCGGAAGCTTCCTTTGGGTTCTGGATGAACTGGTGGTATCCCAAATAGGCCAAAACACCTACGGCGATTACACCGATTACGCCCAAAATATAGTTTTGGTTCTTCTGAACCCAAGCTTCGGTCTTGGAGGCACCCTCGTCCAAAGTATTGAAAACTTCAGCCGTTGTGCTGTCGTGTTCCTCTATCTGAGCTTCTTCCTCTTTATTTTTTGGCTTAAAGCCTCTCTTCTTGTATGTTGCCATCCGTCATTTAATTGGTCGCGCAAAAATAAAGTTTTTATCCAAAACCAAAAGGTAATTTATTCGTTATTTTTGGATTCCCTTTTTAGAGGGGCCACCTTTTAATTCCAAATCGTTTCTCTAATTTTTTATGTTTTTAAGACATTTATCTTTAGTCAATTACAAAAATTTTGATTCCAAGACCCTGGAATTCGACCCTGTCATCAACTGTTTGGTGGGCGATAATGGCGTGGGAAAGACCAATGTTCTGGACTCCATTTACCATTTGTGCTTTGGCAAAAGCTACTTTAACCCCGTGTCCACACAAAACATAAAACACGACACCGATTTTTTTGTGGTGGAAGGGGAATTTGAGAAAAACCAGAGAACCGAAAAAATACTGTGCTCTTTTAAAAAAGGAACCAAAAAAGTGATAAAACGCAATGGAAAGCCCTATGAAAAGTTTTCGGAGCACATTGGTTTTTTGCCGTTGGTGATCATATCGCCTTCAGATCGTGATTTGATATTGGAGGGAAGCGACACCCGCAGAAAGTTTATGGACGGCGTTATCTCGCAATCGGACAAGGCATATCTGCAGAACCTCATCAAATATAACAAGGTGGTGACCCAACGCAATTCGCTGCTCAAGTATTTTGCTGCCAACCGCACCTTCGACAACGATACTTTGAGCATTTACAACGAACAGATGAACACTTTGGGGACTGCGATCCATCAAAAAAGGGTTGCATTTATCGATTCTTTCCTGCCCATTTTTAAGGAGCAATACCAAAATATCTCCGAAAAGGACGAAAAAATCGACCTCTCCTACGAAAGTCAATTGAGCGATAACAATTTGCTGCATCTTTTAAAAAACAATATTGAGAAAGACCGCGCCCTGCAATATACCTCGGTGGGGGTGCACAAGGACGACCTGAGCTTTACCATTGCCGGACACCCGATCAAAAAATTCGGGAGCCAAGGCCAACAAAAATCTTTTTTGATCGCCTTGAAGCTGGCACAATTTCATTTCATCAAACAATTGGCGGACACCACTCCGATTTTATTGTTGGATGATATTTTTGACAAACTGGACGAAAACCGTGTATCCCACATTGTTGGTCTGGTGAAGGACGATAATTTTGGTCAGATTTTTATTAGCGACACCCATGCGGACCGCACCGAAAATGTTGTCAAGAACATTCATCAGAGTTATAAAATATTTACCTTGTAGCATCATGAAGCGCATTGTTCCCTTTTTATTGATTGTATTGTTCTGGAGCTGCAACGATTCATCTGTAAAGAACGAGGATTTGCATTTTTTGAACGGTTATTGGGAGATATCCGAAGTGGAATTCCCCGATGGCTCCATCAAGGAATATGGTATGAACTCGACAATCGATTTTATTCAATTGAAGGAAGGCAAAGGGTATCGAAAAAAGATGAAACCCCAGTTTGATGGCACCTACGACACCTCAAAAGATGTGGAAGATTTTGAGGTATCTGACATCAACGATACTTTTACCCTTCTTTATAAAAATGAGTTCAGCGAATGGGAAGAAAAGTTGGTGCAGTTGGATTCGGTTTCCTTTTCGGTTATCAACCAAGAGGGTGTTACCTATAAATACAAACGTTTTGAACCCATCAAAATCCCACAATAATGGCGAAAAGACATAGTTCACATATTCCGTTGAGCGAAGCGCTCAGCGAATTTATCCAAGAAAACAAGCTCCAAAAGGGCATGGACAAAGTGGATGCCAGAGAAGCCTGGGTGAAATTGATGGGCAATGGGGTAAACAATTATACATCGGCGGTTGAGCTCAAGAACGAGACGCTCTACGTTTCGCTTTCTTCTTCCGTGTTACGAGAGGAATTGAGTTTGGGCAAATCCAAAATCGTTAAAATGATCAATGAAGAATTGGGCAAGGAATTGGTGAAAAAGTTGGTCCTGAGATAACTCGACGTTATGCCGAACTCGCCTGCCTGCCGGCAAAGGCAGGTTTCAGCGCCCCACCCCTTACTTATGAGACTCCGTGTCGTGCTACGACTCATTTCGACTTCGCTCAATGACCAGCGCTCAGCAACCGCACGGAATAAACAAAAAAGCCACCCAAAAAAGGTGGCTTTGCTAAACTTATCTTGTAAATCGATTAGTAGATTTCCCTTCCTGAGAAGTGGAAAGCACCCTCGATAGCAGCATTTTCATCACTATCGGAACCGTGAACGGCATTCTCGCCGATACTGGCAGCGTACAGTTTTCTGATAGTCCCTTCGGCAGCTTCCTCTGGGTTGGTCGCCCCGATCAACGCACGGAAATCATCCACGGCATTGTCTTTTTCCAAGATGGCGGCAACGATGGGGCCTCTTGTCATAAACTCCACCAATTCACCAAAAAACGGACGCTCTTTATGTATGGCATAGAATAATTCGGCATCCCTTGTGCTCAATTGTGTGTACTTCATGGCCACAATCTTAAATCCAGCAGCCGTAATTTTATCCAAAATCGCCCCGATATACCCATTTTCAACGGCATCGGGCTTAATCATGGTAAACGTTCTATTTCCAGTCATTTTTTAAATTTTGCGCAAACTTAAGCTTTTTCGACCAAGGTACAAGGCTCAATAGCTTTGTTTTAACTCTTGGAGAACTGTACCATTGTCCCCCATAATTTTAAATTCGGCCTTTTTTTCTTCAATATTTAGGTTGATGATGCCATAACTTTTATCGGAAACCACTTCACCTACGCGATGCTGATTGGGTTCTCCGCTAAAGCTCGAGTACGAATGTGTAAGCCCGCTACTGGTAAAATCCACCAAAGGATAAGACAAGCCCTCGACTTCGGCTCTAGAGAACTCCGAAATATGGCGGTCACCAGATAATAAGATCACACCTTTTGCTCCTGATTGCACGATTATGTTCTCCAGTTTTTTCACCTCTAACGGAAAATTGCCCCATGTCTCAAAACCATGTTCGCCCGAAAGGACCTGTATGCTGGACATGATCAGATTGAAATCCGCATCGGAACCGTTAAGCTCCTTTTCCAACCATTGCCATTGGGCAGCTCCCAAAACGGTCGCCGTGGAATCCGTTGTCGGTTTGTAGCGTTTTTTGGAATCGGTATCGTCAATAAGTTCACTTCTAAAATACCGGGTATCCAAAACGATTACCTTTACCTTGCCGGCCGGCACTTCGTAATCATGCGAAGCATAGACCCCCTCTTGGGTTCTCCGTCCACTATCTTGCGGCACGTCCATAAAATCCAAGAACACTTGCTGGCTTTCTGCCTTTATCGCAAAATCGGAACCACCGTCGTTCACACCAAAATCGTGATCGTCCCAAGTACCGATAACGGGCACTTCGTTCCTCAGTTTGGCATAACCTGCAACGGTATCCTGCATGGCATAAATGGACCTTAACCGGTCAACATCGTCCGTATCCGCATACACAATGTCCCCGCCCCAAATCCAAACATCTGGCTTCTCGGCCAATATATCGTCCCAAAAATAGTTGGGCTCTTGCGACATATTGCAGGAGCCAAAGGCCACGACAAAATCTGGAGTTGACTGTTCTTCGACCTCAACGGTTTTCTCGGCCTTCTTTTTACAGGCAGAAAATAAAACCAAGACCGCTACATAAATATGGAATTGCTTCATGATGTGTTTTTACAAATCCAAAAATAGGGATAAACCGAATTACCTCTATATTATATTATTGTATATTTGGCCGCATGAATTCAGCGGATATCACGACGGTAAAGTCGATTCTTTCCCAGCCTCAAAAGATAGCGATCATCCCCCACAGAAATCCAGATGGGGATGCCATGGGCTCCTGCTTGGCACTGTATGGATTTTTAAAGGCGAAGGGACATACAGTATTTGTTATTGCACCAAACGACTACCCAAAATTCCTGAAATGGATGCCGGGCAACGATACCGTTATCAATTTTGAAAGGGAAAACCCAAAAGCAAAAGAAATAATTGATGGGGCCTCGGTGATTTTTACCTTGGACTTTAACGACCTTTCCCGTGTTGGGCAAATGGAACCGGTGTTACAAGAAGCCAAAGCTGATTTTATTATGATAGACCATCATCAACAGCCAAGCGATTATGCCAAGGTGACCTATTCCGATGTGACGATGAGCTCCACCTGCGAAATGGTGTACAATTTTATCGACTTTTTAGGGGAAACCGACCAGATTGATGCCGATATGGCCACCAATCTGTACACGGGCATTATGACGGATACCGGCTCTTTTAAGTACCGTTCCACATCCAGCAAAACGCACCGTGTCGTGGCCGAACTTATTGACAAGGGAGCGGACAATATGGAAATACACCGGGAGGTTTTTGATACCAATTCCCCATCCCGCTTACATTTGTTGGGGGTCGCACTGAGCAACATGGTGATTCTGCCCGAATACAGGACAGCCTACATTACCCTTACCCAAGAAGAATTGGACCAGTACAATTTTAACAAGGGAGATACGGAAGGCTTTGTAAATTATGGGCTAACGTTGGAAGGCATTATTTTTGCCCTCATCTTTATAGAAAACCGTGAAGAAGGTATTATCAAAATCTCGTTGCGCTCCGTTGGCGATTTTTCCGTCAACGAATTTGCTCGGGAGCATTTTAACGGGGGCGGACATACCAATGCCGCAGGTGGGCGAAGCGAAACCAGTATGGAAGAGACCATTTCCAAATTCTACGATATTTTAAAAACCTATAAAGACAAATTGAACCCATGAGATTTTTTCTAGCCGTTTTATTGGTTGCAATCGTTTTGAGCTGTGGGGGTCCCGAACCGAGAAGACCTGTGGAAGTGAAATCTGGTAGTTTCTACAAGGAATCCATCGAGCGCACCAAAAAATTATTGGCCGAGGAGGAAAAAGCCATTCAAGATATTATTTCCAAGGATACCGTTCACGAGTATATGTCTAATCCAAACGGATTTTGGTATTACTACGAGACCAAAAACGACACCGCTACGTATCAATTAAAAGCAGGTGACCAGATTTTGTTTTCCTATAATTTGATGCGCTTGGACGGGGACACCATTTATACCGCGGATAACATTGGGCCGCAATCTCATGTTATCGACAAACAACAATTGTTTCCTGGGCTTCAGAACGCGGTGAAGCTGTTAAAAATAAACGAGAAGGCAACATTTTTGTTCCCTTCGCCCCTAGCCTTCGGTTATCAAGGCGACAATAAGGCCATTGGTCCCAAAACACCGCTTAAATCATCTGTGGAATTACATACAATCATAATAGACAACGACAGTTTAAACTAAATTCATAAGCAATGAAGAAATTATTTTACATCATCCCCGTGTTTCTCCTAATCATCATAGGATGCAAATCGAGTAAGTATGCCGATTTGGGCGATGGCATTTTTGCCGACATCCAAACCACGAAGGGAGATATCATCATCCAATTGGAGTACAAAAAAACACCTGTTACCGTAGCCAACTTTGTATCCTTGGCGGAAGGCAAAAACCCTTTTGTGAACGAAGAGTACAAGGACAAAAAGTTCTATGATGGGATTGTTTTTCATAGGGTCATCAACGATTTTATGATTCAAGGGGGAGACCCGACCGGTAGTGGAAGCGGCAACATCGGATACACCTTTAAAGACGAGTTCAATGATTCTTTGAGACACTCCAAAAAAGGCATCCTTTCCATGGCCAACCGAGGTCCAAAGACCAACAGCAGTCAGTTTTTTATCACCCACAAGGCAACGCCTTGGTTGGATGACAAGCACACCGTTTTTGGTGAGGTTGTTGCCGGAATGGATGTGGTGGATACCATTGCCAGTGTTGAAACCGGTGCACAGGATAGGCCGAAAACCGATGTTGTAATGAATCATGTAGAAATTGTACGCAACGGCAAGGAAGCGAAGCAATTTGACGCAGTTAAGATCATGAGTGACTACTTTGAAGAAGCGAAAGCCGCTGAAGCCGCATTCAAAAAAATGAAGGAAGATTTGGCCGCTCAATTTGCAGAACAAATCGACCAGGCCGAGGAAACTCCAAGTGGATTACGAATTCTAACCTTGAAGGAAGGTGATGGCGAGCAGCCCAAAGTAGGTCAAAAAGTATTGGTAAACTATGCCGGATGGCTGTTCAATGGGGATTTGTTCGATAGCAATATTGAAGAAATTGCCGAGCAGTTCAATCAACTGAACCCGGGCAGGAGAGATCAAGGCGGATATCGTCCATTCCCAATGGCTTACAGCCCTGACGCCCAACTGGCGGCCGGTTTCCGCGAAGGATTGTTGACCATGCAGGTCGGGGACAAAGTACGCTTGTTCATCCCCCCTCACTTAGGATATGGCGACAACGACTACGGTCCTATTCCCGGAGGATCCACTTTGGTTTTTGATGTGGAAATTGTCGGAATCCAATAGGATCGACTTGAAAATAAAATCTAAAAAAGCCGTACTTTTCGTGCGGCTTTTTTATTGCCCTAACATTTTTTCCTTTCTTGTTCCATGGGACAAAAAACCAAGACCATCATAGCCATAGCCCTTCCTGTCCAGATACTGCTGGTAAAGTGGCTCAGCAGCTATCCCAACTTTGTTGAGGAATATTATAGTAATGGCCTCTATCCCTATATTTCCAAGTGTTTAAGAATATTGTTCGGTTGGATTCCATTTTCATTCGGGGATTTGATTTATACGGCACTGACCATTTTGGCCATTCGATATGTGTACAAGCATTGGAAAAGCATCAAGCAAAAGCCGTTTTTGTTCCTAAAGCACATAGTTGCGGTGTTGTCCATCGTATATTTTGCCTTTCATCTGCTTTGGGGAATGAACTATCACCGCCAACCCATCGACTGGAAATTGGGCATTGAACGTGTATATACCGTTGACGAATTGGTGGAATACACCCAATATCTGGTTGAGAAGGCAAATCAATATCAATATCAGATCAATGGGGACACCGTTTCCGCGGTGCATATCCCGTACACCAAAAAAGAAATATTCTCCAAGACCAAGGAAGCCTACGGCCAACTTGAAAAACACTATCCACAGTTTAATTACGATCACAAAAGCCTAAAACAATCCATTTATAGTGCACCATTGACGTTTATGGGGTATGGGGGCTACCTTAATCCGTTCACCATCGAAGCTCAGGTAAATGGCCTCACCCCAAAATTCAGGTTGCCCGTGGTAAGCGGCCATGAAGTGGGGCATCAATTGGGATACTCAGCTGAGGACGCCACCAATTTTTTGGGCAACTTGGTGACTTTGCAAAGCAATGACCCCTATTTTAAATATTCCGCCTACCACCACGCCTTGGGATACTGCCTTACCGACCTTTTTTATAAAGATGAGGAAGCATATAATGTGCTTGTGGCCTCCATTAACTTCGGAGTGAAAGCAAATTTCAACGAATTACGTGATTTTTGGGAAAAATATGAGAATCCCATGGAACCCATCTTCAAATCCGTATTCAACACTTTTTTAAAGGTGAACAACCAAAAGGAAGGCATCAAAAGCTACAACTCCATGGTCGGGCTTATGATCAACTACCATAAAGCTCATCCTGAGCTACTTTGAAACTTGTGAAGTAGTATCACAAAGCCTATATTTAAGCATTCTAACTCAATTAAAACCTTATGAAAATTAAACTATTGGCACTGTTGCTATTCATTAGCAGTGCTTCTTTGTTTGCACAGGATTATTTTCCCATAAATGACGGTGTAAAAGCAAAGAAGAACAACAATTACACGGCATTCACCAATGCCAAGATCTATGTGACCCCCACAGAAGTTATCAATAACGGGACTTTACTGATCCAAAACGGTAAAGTGGTGCAGGTGGGCAAATCCGTAAGCATTCCTAAAAATGCAGTCGTGGAGGACCTGAACGGAAAATCCATTTACCCTTCTTTTATTGATGTTTTCTCTGGGTTTGGTGTAAAACTTCCCAAAGAAGCAAGCGGCGGTGGAAGGTCTGCACAGTACGGGCCATCCAGGGAAGGTTTCTACTGGAACGACCATATCATGCCCGAGAACGATGCCATCAACAGCTTTTCTTATGATGCCAAAGAAGCCAAAGAGCTGCGAAATGCCGGTTTTGGAGCCATCAATGCGCACATTGAGGACGGAATCGCCAGAGGAACCGGGCTATTGGTCGCCTTGAACGACGAAGCATCCGAAGCGCAGCGCATCCTTTCCGATAAATCCGCCCAATACTTTTCTTTTGAAAAAAGCCAAGCATCAAGACAATCATACCCGGGATCATTGATGGGCGCCATGGCTTTGATGCGCCAAGTGTATTATGATATGGACTGGTACAGCAAGGGCAATGTGGATACCAAAGACCGTTCTTTGGAAGCCCTTATTGCCAATAAAGGTTTGACCCAGATTTATGCCGCCGGCGACAACGGCAATGTTTTACGTGCCGATAAAATCGGGGATTTGTTCGGAATCCAGTACACCATTTTGGCCGGAGGTGACGAATATGAGCGTATCGATGACATTAAAGCCACCAATGCCAAATTGATTTTACCGCTTAATTTTCCCGATGCTTTTGATGTATCCAATCCTTACGAGGCCAAATACATCGCTTTAAAAGATATGAGACATTGGAACCTGGCACCGTCGAACCCAAAGGTTTTGGCCGATAATGGTGTGGAGTTTTCCATTACACTGCACGGCCTCAAATCTCCAAAAGAATTGAAGGAAAAAATAATGAAGGCCATCACTTACGGCCTTTCCGAAACCAAAGCACTCGAAGCCTTGACCACGGTTCCCGCTCAAATTTTGGGCAAATCGGGCGAAATTGGCACGTTGAAAGCTGGTAGTCAAGCCAATTTCTTAATCACTTCCGGTGCTATTTTTGACAAAGGAACCACGCTTTATGAAAACTGGGTCCAAGGAACCAAAAACGTAATCGAGAGTATGGATGTCATCGATATTCGCGGGGATTATGACCTCGCCGTCAATGGTACCACTTACAAAGTCTCTTTGACCGGAGATGCCAGCAAGCCAAAGGCTGAAATCAAAAAAGGTGACGAAACCTTGGAAGCTAAAATAGATTACTCATCGGATTGGTTGAATATCTCTTTCAGCGAGGACAATGTTGGCTCGTACCGTATGGTGGCCCATATAATTCCAGATACGCAAACCATCAAGGGAAATGTGGTGCTTCCAAATGGTGATGAAACATCAGCTACCATGACCCAAACTTCGTCTTTCGATGAAAAATCTGAAAATGATGATGATGCTGAAAAACCTGAGCTTATCGCACTCACCTATCCAAATGTGGGGTATGGCTACAAGGAAAAACCACAGCAAGAGGATTTCCTTTTCAAGAACGCAACGGTCTGGACGGGCGAAAGCATTTTGGAAAACACCGATGTTCTCATCAAAAAAGGAAAGATTGCCAAAGTTGGAAAAGACCTTCGTGCAGGCGGTGCCACTGTAGTCGATGCCACAGGAAAGCACCTGACCGCGGGAATCATTGACGAGCATACCCATATTGCCGCATTGGCCATCAACGAAGGAGGACATAACTCTTCGGCCGAGGTACATATGGAAGATGTAGTGGACCCAAAGGACATGGACATTTATAGGAATTTGGCCGGAGGCGTTACCACTGCCCAACTGTTGCACGGTTCCGCCAACCCCATTGGTGGACAATCCGCAATCCTAAGATTCAAGTGGGGAGAAAATGCCGAGGGTTTGATTTTCGAAAACTCGCCAAAGTTCATCAAGTTTGCCTTGGGCGAAAACGTAAAACAATCCAACTGGGGTAGTTATTCCCGTTTTCCACAGACAAGAATGGGTGTTGAGCAGGTGTATACGGACTACTTCCAACGCGCCAAGGAATACGATGAAAAGAAGAAAAGTGGGGAACCTTACCGTTACGATGAGGAAATGGAAACCTTGGTGGAAATTTTGAACGGGGAAAGATTCATTTCTTGCCACTCTTATGTACAGAGCGAAATCAACATGATGATGAAAGTCGCCGAGAAATTTGATTTCCGAGTGAACACCTTCACCCATATTTTGGAAGGTTACAAAGTAGCCGATAAAATGGCCGAGCACGGTGTTGGTGGAGGTACATTCAGTGACTGGTGGGCATACAAATATGAAGTGAACGATGCCATTCCCTACAACGCCGCCATCATGACAAGTCAAGGCGTAACCGTGGCCATCAACAGTGATGATGCGGAAATGTCAAGAAGATTGAACCAAGAAGCCGCAAAAACGGTGAAATATGGCGGGATGTCAGAAATTGAAGCCTGGAAAACGGTCACCTTGAATCCTGCCAAATTGCTTCACCTGGACGACCGCGTGGGCAGTATCGAAGAAGGCAAGGATGCCGATGTGGTGCTGTGGAGCGACCATCCGTTGTCCGTTTATGCCAAAGCGGAAAAAACTTTGGTGGAAGGCACGGTGTACTTTGATTTGGAAAAAGATAAAATGATGAGAGAGTCCGTCAAAAAAGAACGAAACAAATTGATTGGAATGATGCTGAACGAAAAGAAAAAAGGAGGAAAAACCAGAACTCCGGTACAAAATAAAAAAGAACGGTTTGAATGTGACACCCTTTAAAAAGAAAGACATGAAAAAAATAATTTTAATCATAGCACTAATTTTTGGGGTTTCCTTGAACGCACAGCAGACCCCCGCCCCTCCACAATCAGAGCAAATTGCAATTATTGGGGCCACGGCCCATATTGGTAATGGAGAAGTGATAGAGAACTGTACCATTGTTTTTAAAGATGGTAAAATTACGGCCATTGGTGCGGACCTAATGGTTCCAACAATAGGCACCATGATCGATGCCAAAGGCAAACATGTGTACCCTGGTTTTATCGCCCCGTCCAAATCACTGGGTTTGGTGGAGGTGGATGCCGTTAGGGCAAGTGACGACCAAGACGAAATCGGTGAAATGATTCCCCATGTGCGCAGTTTGATCGCGTACAATGCGGAATCCAAAGTTGTGGAAAGCATGCGCCCCAACGGCGTCCTGATCGGACAGATCACTCCACAGGGAGGCACCATCTCGGGAACTTCCAGCATTGTCCAGTTTGATGCATGGAACTGGGAAGATGCAGCCCTTAAAACGGATGATGGCATCCATATGAACTGGCCCAACTTCTTTAGAAGAGGCCGTTGGTGGGCCGGAGAGGAAAGAGGCTTTATTCCCAATGAAGATTACGGAAAAGAGATGGATGACATCAAGATGTTCCTTCAAAATTCCAAAGCCTATGGGGAAACAGGAGAAGGCAACAAAAACTTGCCTTTTGCCGCCATGCAAGGTCTTTTTGATGGGTCCCAACGCTTGTTCATCCATACCAATGGTGAAAAAGAAATGATAGATGCCGTCACCGTAACCAAAAATATGGGCGTTAAAAACGTGGTGATCGTTGGCGGATACCGTGCCAATAAAATTACGGACTTCCTAAAGGAAAACAACATACCCATTTTGGTCAACGTGACCCATTCGCTACCAGAATTTGATGACGATGATTACGATTTAAACTATAAGTTGCCAAAGCTTTTGGTGGAGGCGGGCCTATTGGTCGCCATTCAGAATGAGGAAATGGCCAATTTCCAGACCCGGAACATGGCTTTCTATGCCGGTCAGGTAGCGGCCCAAGGACTCGACAAGGAAAAGGCCCTGCAACTGATCACTGGAAATACCGCGAAAATTTTAGGCATCGACGATATGTACGGAACCTTGGAAGAGGGCAAAAGTGCCACGCTCTTTATTTCTGAAGGAGATGCATTGGACATGCGAACCAACAAACTCTCCAAAGCATACATTGATGG
Organism: Flagellimonas oceani; assembly: GCF_011068285.1. Classification (NCBI taxonomy): domain Bacteria; kingdom Pseudomonadati; phylum Bacteroidota; class Flavobacteriia; order Flavobacteriales; family Flavobacteriaceae; genus Flagellimonas; species Flagellimonas oceani. The sequence continues at coordinate 2,420,782 of NZ_CP049616.1, forward strand.
CAGGGACATTTCGCTGGAAACCCACCAAACCGAACTTTGGAAAAGATATATGGGCAAATACGAAAGAGAGAAAGAAGGACAATAGTAGATTCCTCAACAAATAAAAAAACGGCGCCCAAAAAGGCGCCGTTTTTCATTAATATCGCTAGGCTGTTTTACTTTCAGCAAATATGTCAGTTCGAGTTTTTTCCTATGGAAAAAGTATCGAGAACCAGGTTTCTAGCATCAAAATTGCCATTCTCGATAAAATTTTTCTCCGCTACACTAAAAAAATCACTCGAATTGACAGATTTCCACCAAAAATGCTCTTGATTAATTCATTTTAATGGCAACATACTCCCCGTTTTCCGGTTTATCATAAAACGCTTCGGGCTTCGTATCTTCGTTCAAACTGACTTCTTCAAAATTGACCGTGTTCGCTGGTTCCTGTAATTGCCTGCCTTCATACTTATACCATGTAATGGATTTAGGGAGTATCAGCCCATTCACTTCTTGCCAATCGTCATAACGAATCCATTTGACATTGTCCGAGCTTTCTCCTGAACGATACGTAACCGTATAACCCAACCAGGCCATTTGATGGGTTTCAGGGTCAAAATGGATATAGTATTCATCTTTGGATGAGGCACCAACCCCTGATTCGTAAGCTATTTGCAGGCCGGGGTATTTTTTTCCTTCATACTCCAAATCTTCGGTAGCAGTGTACATAATGCCATCATCGGCCAAGACAAAAGGCATTGCGTAGAAATAGAACATCAAATTATGATAAAAGCCTGCATCACCTTTGTAAATTTCGTCGGTATCGGCCAGCCAAGCTTGTTCCCCGTCAAAACCCATTGAAAATTTTTCTGTGTCGATTCTATCCTTTCGGGACCACAAATCCACGGTGTGCGTTTCAGGAAACTCAGGTTTTGGAATCACATAAGACAATGTACGTTGCGTTTTCCACTTTTTCAAACCTCCATGGGCGTCAAAAACCTTGACCATGGCGTCTGGATAAACAGCTTCGTTCTCCAACATCTCCTGCTGAATCGGTGTTTCACTTTTTTCGGTTTTGGGATTTTGTTTACAGGCGGTTACACCAATAAAAAACAATAGGATGGTCAATCTGTTCATGATGTCTATTTTTCCAATTGGTCGAAAACAAGTTTTTTTAATTACAAGAATGGCTATTTTTACCATGAATATGGAAGCTAAATTCATCAGCAGTGCCCAAAATCCTTTGGTAAAAAACATCATTTTACTAAAAGACAAATCCCGTGAACGAAGAAAGGCTGGACTTTTTGTTGTGGAAGGTCAACGGGAGATTGAATTGGCGCAAAAAGGAGGCTATGTGCTACAAACGCTACTTTTTTGCCCAGAGATTATGGGCGACATTTCCATCGCATCGATTACAAATGCTTCAAGCGCAGAAACCATCCGAGTTTCCGAGGGTGTGTATGGTAAAATTGCCCATCGCGGCACCACGGAGGGTGTTCTCGGGCTGGTGCAGTCCAAAAACCATGCACTGGAGCACATAACGTTCAAGAACAAAACACCTTTGGTACTGGTTGCCGAAGCTCCCGAAAAACCAGGAAACATCGGCGCGCTTTTGCGAACTGCGGATGCCGCTGCCGTTGACGCTGTTTTAATAGCAAACCCCAAATCCGACCTATATAGTCCAAACATTATCCGTTCCAGCGTGGGTTGCCTTTTTACCAACCAGATTGGCGTGGGAACAACGGACGAAATCATTGATTTTTTACAAACCAACCAAATCAAAATCTACTGTGCCGCATTGACCGCTTCCAAAAATTATGTGGATTGTGATTTTAAAGCCGCTTCGGCCCTTGTAATGGGTACGGAAGCAACTGGATTGACCGAAAAATGGCTTCAAAATTCCGACCAAAACATAATTATACCGATGCAGGGAGAAATCGACTCCATGAATGTTTCGGTATCCGCCGCAATACTTATATTTGAGGCGAAGCGCCAGCGCGGATTTTAAGCTATGGAAAAAAATGTACTCTTTTATATCATTATGGCCATACTTGTGGTCCAATACCTGGCTCACCAGTATTTGGAGCACTTGAATGCCAAGCGTTTCAAATCGACTTTGCCACCAGAACTTGCCGATGTTTTTGATGAACAGGAATATCAAAAATCGCAACAATACAAACGGACCAATTACAAATTCGGTGTTATTTCGGATGGTTTTTCGCTTGTATTGACTATCTGCTTCCTCGCTTTTGGAGGTTTTGAATGGGTGGACCAACTCACGCGTTCCATCACTGAAAAACCCATACCGATGGCATTGATTTTCTTTGGAATCGTTATGCTGGGAAGCGCCATTTTGGGGCTCCCCTTTTCCTATTACCGCACTTTTGTGATCGAGGAAGAATATGGCTTCAACAAGACCTCCAAATCCACTTTTTTCTCCGATAAAATAAAGGGCAGCATCCTAACCGTTGTTCTTGGAGGAGGTATTTTGACATTGTTCATGTTGTTCTACCAGTCCACAGGGCAATATTTTTGGGTCTACGCATGGATTGCCGTTGGAATCTTCATTTTGTTTATCAACCTGTTTTATAGCCGGCTGATCGTGCCCATGTTCAATAAACAGACACCGCTTGAAGATGGCAGTCTAAAGAGTTCCATTGAAAATTATGCGCAAAAAGTAGGCTTCGAGCTTCAAAATATATTTGTGATCGATGGTTCCAAGCGATCCACCAAAGCAAATGCCTATTTTTCAGGATTTGGAAAAGAGAAAAGAATCACTTTGTTCGATACCTTGATCAATGATCTTAGTGAAGATGAAATTGTTGCCGTTTTGGCCCACGAAGTAGGTCATTACAAACGCAATCATATTATTGTGAACCTTGTAGTTTCATTATTGACCACTGGTTTGACGTTGTTCGTTCTTTCGTTGTTCATCAACCATCCGGAAATATCCCGGGCCATCGGGGTGTCCACACCTAGTTTCCACGCCGCATTGGTAGGGTTTGCCTTGTTGTACAGCCCGATATCGGAATTGACCGGTTTGATCATGAACTATTTATCAAGAAAGTTCGAGTTTCAGGCGGATGATTTTGCCAAGAATACCTTTGCGGCGACACCATTGGTATCATCACTAAAAAAGCTGTCCAAAAAAAGCTTGAGCAATTTAACACCTCACCCAGCATACGTATTCGTACATTATTCACACCCCCCTTTAGTGGAACGTATCCGTAACCTAAAGGCATAGTTTTTGTTGTTTAGAACATAAGATTATAGTAAATTTAATATACTATGACAGAGGCTGCTATTGAAAAAGAGAACAAGGAGATTGCGAAGCAGTACAAGGAATTACTTCGCATAAGCTACCAAACATTGACGGACGAGGACAAGAAATTGATTCGTTCCGCCTTTGACGTGGCCGTTGACGCCCACAAGGACCAGCGAAGAAAATCCGGAGAAGCCTACATCTTCCACCCCATTGCCGTTGCCAAAATCGTGGCCTCGGAAATAGGCCTGGATGCCGTTTCCATTGCATCTGCCCTGCTGCACGATGTAGTTGAGGATACCGCGTATACTTTGGCCGACATAGAGCGAATGTTCGGGGAGACGGTTGCACGAATAGTGGACGGACTGACAAAGATCGCCCACCTTAAAAAGGACAAGGATATAAGTCAGCAAGCGGAAAACTTCCGTAAAATGTTGCTGACCCTGCATGATGACGTTCGGGTAATCATCATCAAGATTGCCGACCGTTATCACAATATGCTCACCATGGATTCCATGCCGGAGCACAAACAAGTGAAGATTGCGTCGGAAACGCTCTACATCTATGCCCCTTTGGCACATAGAATTGGGCTGTACAACATCAAAACACATTTGGAGGACCTCTCACTAAAATATACAGAGCCCGAAGTCTACAACGACATTTATGCCAAAATAGAGGACACCGAAGAGGAGAGCTTAGCCTATATCGAGGATTTTTCCAATGTGATCAGGACATCTTTGGATAAAGAGGGGCTCAACTATTTTATCAAGGGCAGGATGAAGTCCATTTTCTCCATCCGTAAAAAGATGAAGACACAGAACGTCACCTTTGATGAAGTATATGACAAATTCGCAATCCGCATCATCTATAAATCCGACAAGAAAAACGAAAAGTTCCTTGCCTGGAAAATTTACTCTATAGTTACCGATCACTTCACTCCCAACCCTATCCGTTTGCGCGACTGGATCACATCGCCCAAATCCACGGGTTACGAAGCGCTGCACATTACCGTTATGGGTCCCAAGGGCAAATGGGTAGAAGTGCAGATCAGAAGCGAACGCATGCACGAGATTGCCGAAAAAGGCTATGCGGCCCACTTTAAATACAAGCACGGCGCCCAAAAGGAACAAGGTATCGAAGAGTGGCTCAACAAGCTTCAGGAAGCACTTGAAAGTGCCAACGGGAATGCCGTGGACTTTGTGGAAGAGTTCAAGCTCAACCTCTACGCCAAGGAAATATTTGTCTTCACTCCCAAAGGAGATCTAAAATCCATGCCCAAAGGGGCGACCGCTTTGGATTTCGCTTTCAACATTCATACGGAAATCGGGATGAAGACCCGTGGTGCCAAGGTCAATGGAAAATTGGTGCCACTGGGAACGAAGCTCCGAAGTGGCGACCAAGTGGAGATCATCACCTCCGAAAGTGCCAAACCTACCCAAACATGGTTGGATTATGCCGAAACGGCAAGGGCACGTTCCAAAATCAAATCATCGCTAAGCGAGGAGAAAAAAGAAGTCGCCGAAGAAGGAAAGGAAATTTTGCGCCGCAAACTCAAGGCACAGAAAATCAACCTGAACGAGGACACCGTGAACAAATTGGTGACCTTTTTCAAACTAAAAACCAGTTTAGACCTTTTCTATAGGGTCGGCATAGGAGTTATTGACAACGAGAAGCTGAAAGATTTCTCTTCTTCTTACCACAATGCATTTATCAATTTCTTTAAGAACAGGATCCGTAAAAGTCCTGCTCCAAAAGATGTCGACAAAAACGAGATTACCACCAAGTACGACTTGCTCGTTTTTGGCAAAGAGGAAGAAAGGCTCAACTATAAATTGTCCCAATGTTGCAACCCCATACCCGGGGACGATGTATTTGGATTTGTAAGTGTGAACGACGGGATTAAAGTCCATAAAAAGAACTGCCCCAACGCCATTTCGTTGCAGTCCAACTACGCGTACCGCATCATTAGCGCCAAATGGATAGATTCCTCCCAAGAAGAATTTTCTGTCGACATCCAAATCACGGGAATCGACAACATGGGGCTGGTCAAGGATATCACCAAGATTATTTCGGAGAATATGCATGTAAATATGAGGAACCTCAATTTTAGTGCAGATGGCGGAACCTTTAAGGGAAAAATTACGCTTGTGGTAAAAAACAATAATATCCTCCAGCGGTTGATGAACAATTTAAAGCAGGTCGAAGGTATAGATAAAGTGACCAGAATTTAATTTTTAACTGTACCTTTGTGCATTAGCATAGGTAGAAAGCCATGGGAAATAATAAAAATCAGGAAATTGTAAAAAACGTGTTCACGGCCTTTCTTGAGGAAAAGGGACACCGCAAAACCCCTGAACGCTACGCCATTTTACAGGAAATTTATGAAAGTGACGACCATTTTGATGTAGAATCCCTTTACATTAAAATGAAGACCAAGAATTACAGGGTAAGTCGTGCCACACTTTACAATACCATAGAACTTTTATTGGAGTGCAAACTGGTACGAAAGCACCAATTTGGAAAAAATCAGGCACAATACGAAAAGTCCTATTTTGACCGTCAGCACGACCACGTTATACTTACCGATACCGGTGAAGTCGTGGAATTTTGCGACCCGCGCATTCAATCCATCAAAAAAACCATTGAGGAGGTCTTTGACATTAAGATCAGTAACCACTCATTGTACTTCTACGGAACCCGTAACAAAGAAAAAAACCTAACTGAATAACCCACATATTACATGGTAGATTTATTGCTTGGACTCCAATGGGGAGACGAAGGAAAAGGAAAAATTGTTGATGTACTGACCAAGGAATACGATATTATCGCCAGATTTCAAGGAGGTCCGAATGCCGGGCACACCTTGGAGTTTGATGGCATAAAACACGTTTTGCACACCATTCCCTCAGGGATTTTTCATAAAAACGCCATCAACGTGGTGGGCAATGGTGTTGTAATAGACCCGGTAATCTTTAAAAAGGAGCTGGATAATCTGGAGAAATTCAACATTGATATAGAATCCAAACTTTACATTTCCCGTAAGGCGCACTTAATTCTACCAACCCATCGACTATTGGATGCAGCTTCCGAAGCTTCCAAAGGAAAGGCCAAAATCGGCTCGACCTTAAAAGGCATTGGCCCTACCTACATGGACAAAACCGGGCGGAACGGTATGCGCGTGGGAGATTTGGAGTTTGATGATTGGAAGACAAAATACAGGGCTTTGGCTGACAAGCATGAGGCTATGATCGATTTTTACGATGTGGATATCCAGTACAATCTGGACGAATTGGAAGCCGAGTTCTGCGAAGGTGTGGAAACCCTTAAAAAATTGACCTTCATTGATAGTGAGGAGTACATTTTCAAAGCCCAGGCAGAAGGAAAAAAAATATTGGCGGAAGGTGCCCAAGGGTCTTTGTTGGACATTGATTTTGGGACCTATCCCTTTGTAACTTCTTCCAATACAACAGCAGCAGGTGCCTGTACTGGATTAGGTGTTGCCCCGAACAACATTAAAAATGTCTTGGGAATTTTTAAAGCCTACACCACCCGAGTGGGAAGCGGACCGTTCCCTACCGAACTTTTTGATGAAGACGGTGCCATGATGGCCAAAGTAGGAAACGAGTTTGGCGCGACCACGGGAAGACCGCGACGTTGTGGCTGGCTGGATTTGGTAGCATTAAAATATGCAGTTCAAATCAATGGGGTTACCGAGTTGATGATGATGAAAGCCGATGTGCTCAGTGGTTTTGAAACCATTAAGGTCTGTACGGCCTATAAATACAAAGGAGAGGAGATTCAACACCTGCCATACAGTATAGAAGAGGAATATGTCACCCCTATCTACAAGGAAATGAAGGGATGGTCGCAAGATTTGACCAAACTTTCCAAAGCGGAGGACTTACCCGCTAATTTGAATGATTATATCGCCTTTTTGGAAGAACAATTGAACGTGCCCATTAAGATTGTATCCGTGGGCCCGGACAGGCTCCAGACCATTCACAGATAATAAAAAGTTCAGTTGGTTCATTGGCTTGGGAAGCTTAACATTATGTGACCTATGTCACTTTAGGCAGGCTGCTTATTTCTTATATTTACAGTAAACAAAATAAAGAAATATGGCAAGCAATCTCAATAAAATAGGTCTTGACAAACAAGCATCGAACAACCTATCCGACAAACTGAACGAACTTTTGGCCAACTATCAGATTTTCTATATGAATGCCCGTGGGTTCCATTGGAACATCAAGGGTGAAAAGTTTTTTGAACTTCACATAAAGTTTGAAGAACTCTACAACGATTCATTGTTGAAAATTGATGAAATCGCGGAAAGGATCTTGACCTTGGGCTTTACTCCACTGCATACCTATACCGATTATCTGGAAATAGCCAAGATCAAAGCAGCAAAAAATGTATCCAGTGGCAACACGGCCATTCAAGAAATTTTAAAGGGTTATGAAGTAATCCTTCCTTTGGAAAGAGAGTTGCTGGAAATGTCCGGTGAGTCCAATGATGAAGGCACCAATGCGTTGATGAGCGACTACATCCGCGAGCAGGAAAAACTGATTTGGATGTACTCGGCGTACCTCAATCAATAACTTATATGACCAAAGACATTCTTAAGGATTTAATCGCGCAGAACAAAAAAACCTGTGATTTTACGTTCGATGAGATCACTCAAGAAAACAGCGCGCTAAAATTAAATGATGATACCGCATCCGTTGGGTTCATTTATCGTCATATTGGAGAAATAATACATCTGCTCTCACAATTTTTTGGGATTCCCACAGATGTTGAAAACACAACCATGGGCCAAATAGACTCGGGGAAAGTCTACGACAAGGAAGAAAGTCAACAACTTGTACAAGATGGCTACCTTGTTCTGTACGACCTTGTGGAAAATCTATCCGAAAAAGAATGGATGGAAACCTTGGACACGCCTTTTTTTGGTCCCATTTCCAGGGTCAGGTTATTAGGGCATATTTTATATCACACAACTTACCATTGCGGACAAATCACCTTAACTCTCAAACGAGGAAAATAGAATACAGCGCCGTAAACGTTTGGCAGAGAAATCCCAAAGCTTTCTAAACGATGCATGTCACTTCCGTTAAAAACCCTACTTTTGGGCAAAATTTTATGGACTTGAAAAGCATTTCATTTCTCATTCTATCACTTTTCGCTTTCAGCGCTTTTGCACAGAACCAACAACCGGAAGGCGGCAGACAGATCAACATTGTTTACGGGGCCAACTTCACCAAGGATGAGGCCCAGTTTCCTGGCGCATCCATTTTTAGCAAGGACGATGAGCGACAGGTACAGTTTGAACACCAAGGAGCAGACCTTTGGTGTGATATTGCTATTTTTTATGCCGAGGAGAATCGCTTAAAGGCCATTGGCAACATCCGTTTGCAACAAGGGGATTCCATTGAGATGAACAGCGGAAAAATGGATTACGATGGAAACACCAAACTGGCAAAGGCGTGGGAAAATGTAGATCTCACGAACGGGCAAATGCGGTTGACCACCGATACCCTCTATTTTGATAGGGAAAAACAAGAAGCCTATTACCGTTCCGGCGGTAAAGTGGTAGACTCGGCCAATGTGCTTACCAGCAAAGTGGGCACCTATTTTATGACGCCCAAAAAGTACCAGTTCCAACGTAATGTACATATAGACAACCCTGATTATATTATCGATTCGGAGCAACTGGATTATTACACCACCTCCAAAAACGCTTACATGTACGGTCCGTCCACCATTACTGGGGAAGAGTACAAAATTTACTGCGAACGTGGTTTTTACGATACCAAAATTGAGCAGGGATATGGTATTAAAAACACCCGCATCGATTACGACAATAAAATAATCGAGGGCGACAGCCTCTATTTTGATAAGGCTACTGAATTTGCCTCGGCCACGAACAATATCCAGATTACGGACACCATCAACAATGGAGTGATCAGGGCGCACTACGCCGAAGTACACAAAGCCAAAGATTCGGTTTTTGCGACCAAAAGAGCGGTTTCCATCAGCTTGGTGGAAAAAGATTCCCTCTACATGCACGGCGACACCTTAATGGTTACCGGTAAAGAAGAGGAACGAATTCTTAGGGCCTTCAGAAACGCCAAGTTTTATAAAACAGATTTGAGCGGCAAATGCGATTCCATCCATTTTGAAGAAAGAACAGGGATTACCCAGTTGATCACCGATCCGATTTTATGGAACGTGGACAACCAAATAACGGGGGACAGTATCCATTTGATATCCGATATGGAAACCGATAAACTGGATTCCCTTAAGGTCATAGAAAATGCATTCATTATTTCTCTGGACACCATCAGCAACACTGGGTATAACCAGGCCAAGGGTAAAAATCTCTTTGGCAAGTTTATAGAAAATGAATTGAAGATCATTGATTTGGTCCAAAACACCGAGGTAATCTACTACGTGTACAACGATGACGAAGAACTGGTCGGAATCGATAAGACCATTTGTAGCAAGATACGGTTGCTCATGGCAAACAACGATATTGAGGACATCACCTTTTTTGTGAATCCAGATGGTGATATTTTTCCCGAGACCGATCTGCCCGTAGAGAGCAGAAAACTGAAAGGATTTGTTTGGCGCGGCGACGAACGGATCAGGTCCAAAGAAGAAATATTCGATGAAGACGACAATAATATCGAACTGGTAAAAATTAGGGGCTTAGACAACCCCATTGATATTGATGCAGAGGAAAACGAGCGGCAGAACAACCAGAACGACCCCATAAACGCTCCGAACACCAAGGCGGTAAAACCCAAAAAACCTGTTCTTAAAAAGAAAGCACAGACCCCATAATGTCCAAAAACGATTTTTTTACATACCAAGCCCAAACCTCCCCACATCCATTGGCCTTGGAGGTTTCACATGCCAAGGGGAGCTACATCTACGACGTGGATGGGAACGCCCATTTGGACTTTGTGGCCGGTGTTTCCGCGTGCAGTTTGGGACATGGCCACCCCAAGGTAGTGGAGGCCATCAAAGCACAGGTAGACCAATACATGCACGTAATGGTCTACGGCGAATACGTGCAACGACCTGCCGTGGAGTTCTCCAAATTGCTGGCCGCCCACCTGCCAAAAAATCTGAACACCACGTATTTGGTCAATTCAGGAACCGAGGCCATGGAAGGAGCCATTAAATTGGCCCGAAGGCATACCGGACGTTCACAGGTAATCGCCGCCAAAAACGCCTATCACGGCAACACTATGGGCAGTTTGAGCCTTATGGGACTGGAAGAACGCAAAAGTGCTTTTCGACCTTTGATTCCCGATATTCGTTTCATTCAGTTCAATGCTGAAGAAGAAATCAAGAACATCTCCGAAAAAACTGCTGCCGTGGTCTTGGAAACCATCCAAGGTGGTGCAGGCTTTATTTTGCCCGAAAACGGATATCTGGAAAAAGTACGAAAACGCTGCGACGAAGTAGGGGCATTGTTGATTCTGGACGAAATACAGCCCGGCTTCGGCCGTACCGGCAAATTGTTCGCTTTTGAACACTTTGATTGCCCGCCAGACATCTTGGTCATTGGAAAAGGAATGGCATCAGGACTGCCCGTAGGTGCTTTTGTAGCCTCGCATGAATTGATGACAGACCTAATGGAAAACCCAAAATTTGGCCATATCACCACTTTCGGAGGAAACCCTGTAATTGCAGCCGCAAGTTTGGCAACCCTAAAGGAAATCACTGAAACAGACCTGATTCCACAAACCTTGGAAAAAGAAAAAATGTTCCGAAAATTATTGCAACATCCATTGATAAAAGAAATACGAGGCAAGGGTTTAATGCTTGCCCCCATTATGGAAAGCAAGGAAGTAGCCGATTATTTGGTTTTGGAAGCAGCAAAAAAGGGGCTGATACTTTTCTGGCTTTTATTTGAGTCCAGAGCTGTAAGAATCTCCCCTCCCCTAACCATTTCCATGAAAGAAATTGAGCAGGGATGCGACCAAATTCTCAGCATTTTAAATAGCTACAAATTCGATACTGTTAACTAATTTGTTGATAACATACCCAAAAAATGGACTTTAAGAGTAGCTCAAAGGGTTAATTTTAAGTCCATAGTTCAACCAAAAACGTTCCTATGGCGTTAGAATCTAACGAATATCCTGACAAATCCATTAGTAAATTTGAGTCCATGCTCAAGACGGATGACGTCTATTTCTTTGATGCGGAGGACTTTGAGGAAATCATTCACCACTACCTGAACAACGGTAAAATCTCCTTGGGCAAAAAAGCCATCCAAATTGGTTTGGAGCAACATCCAAATTCTATGGAATTGAAGCTTTTACAAGTGGAGGTCTTGGCTTTCGAGGACAAATTTGAAGCTGCCGAAACACTTCTGGACGAGATTCAGAACATTAACGCGGCCAACGAGGAAGTCTTTATCCAACGGGCCAATATCCGTTCCAAACAGGACAAGCACCAAGAAGCCGTAAACCTATTGTTGGAAGCTTTGGATATCACGGACCACTCGTTCGATATCCACTCGCTTTTAGGCATGGAATACCTGTTCATGGATAATTATGAGCAAGCAAAGCTCAGCTTTATGCGCTGTGTTGAGATTGATGACGAAGATTATTCATCCCTTTACAACGTGGTGTACTGCTTTGAGTTTTTGGAAGATTTTGATGGCAGCATCTATTACCTTAACGATTATCTGGACAGAAACCCCTATTGTGAGGTCGCTTGGCATCAACTAGGTAAAATGTACCTTGCAAAAAAATTATACATCGAGGCGTTGACCGCTTTTGATTTCGCCGTGATTTCGGACGATTCCTTTATCGGGGCCTATTTTGAAAAAGGCAAGGTTTTGGAAAAATTGGGCAGGTACAATGAGGCCATCGAAAATTATGAATCCACCATATCCATCGAAGACCCTACCTCCTACGCATTTTTGCGACTGGGCAAATGTCATGAAAAACTGGGGAACTACGATCTGGCAAAATACTATTACTATCACACCGTTCATGAGGACCCTTTGCTGGACAAGGGTTGGTTGGCCATTACAGATTTTCATTTTGGACAAAAAAATTATGAAAAAGCCCTGTATTACATCAACAAAGCCATCAATATTGACGGTGAAAATCCAAAATATTGGAAAAAAGCAGGAAAAATTTACGCTGCCCTAAAAAATTGGGACGAAGCGGATTTCGCATATAAACAAGCCGTGGAGCTCGGCAACTACGAGCTGACCACATGGAAAAACTGGGCCGAAGTCCTCAATAAAATAGGTGATTACAATTCCGCCATACAAGTATTGATCCAGGGATTGGAATTTTATCCCGATAATTCAGAGCTGACCTATAAATTGGCGGGCATCCATTTTAAAAACGATGACCTGGTGGAATCAAAACAGATTTTATCCAAGGCCATGAAATTGGATATTGGTAAATTGCGGCAGTTTGAAAAAGAATTCCCGGAATTCACTGAAGTAGATTGGGTGAAAGCGTTGGTTTCAAAAATTAGGAAAACAGCCAAGTAGCCAGTACATTTTATACAAATCCATGCAAGCACGCCGTATACTGGACTACGTTTTTATTACCCTTAAAGGAATGGCCATGGGCGCTGCCGATGTGGTGCCAGGGGTCTCTGGAGGAACCATAGCCTTTATATCGGGTATTTATGAGGAGCTCATCACTTCCATCAACAATATCAACCTCTCTTTGATCGCCACCTTTAAAAAAGATGGTATAAAAGCTGTTTGGAACAAGGTGAACGGCAATTTTTTGGTGGCGCTGTTTCTTGGCATTTTCATCAGCGTGCTCTCCTTGGCAAAGTTCCTGAGCTGGCTTTTGGAAAATGAACCTATTTTGCTCTGGTCCTTTTTCTTTGGATTGGTCGTCGCTTCCATATTTTTGGTGGGCAAGGAAATTACCAAGTGGAACATCGGTTCCATTGTTATTTTGATTATCGGCGCTGCCCTTGCATTCTTCATTACGGAATTGCCCGCAAGCGATAACACCGACAACCTACCCTATCTGTTCCTCTCTGGTGCCTTGGCCATTTGCGCCATGATCCTTCCCGGTATTTCGGGAGCCTTTATCTTGGTGCTCTTGGGTTCCTACAAAACCATTTTGGACGCCGTACACGAAAGGGACATCAAAATTATCTTGACTGTGGGCCTTGGCGCCATTTTTGGCCTGCTGAGCTTTGCCCGACTCCTTAAATGGATGTTCAACCACTATAAAAACATAACGTTGGCACTTTTAACCGGTTTTATTCTGGGTTCGTTGAATAAAATTTGGCCTTGGAAAAAAGTTCTGGAGACCAAGACCTTTGGTGAAAAGATTATTGTTGTGGACGATATGAACGTACTCCCCGGTGCTTTTGAGGGAGATAGTAAATTAATGCTGGCCATTGTATTAGCCATCCTAGGTTTTTCACTTATTTTTATCCTGGAAAGATTAGCTTCCAAAAAATAAGGAAAACCTATTTAGGCACATGCAGCAACCTAGAACATTTCTGGACAACTTCTTCTTGGTCATCAAGGGCCTCTGCATGGGAGCTGCCAACAAGGTCCCAGGTGTTTCCGGGGGGATAGTTGCCTTTGTTGCCGGTTTTTATGAAGAATTTATCTATTCCTTGCAAAAACTGAACTCAAAAGCACTTAAACTGTTCTTCAACGGAAGGTTTAGCAGTTTTTTCAGGTATATCAACGCAAAGTTTTTGGGACTGCTGATTTTTGGAATGTTGGTCAGCTACTTTAGCGTCTCTCGCATTCTGGATTACTTTTTAAAGCATAACGAACTTCTTGTTTGGGCCACCTTTTTTGGAATGGTCATCGGCTCCATCTATCATATCGGAAAAGACTTTTCGCCGTGGAACAAACGCACCATCCCCGCCGGACTCATCGGGCTGGCCATTGGTATCTCCATCAGCTTTTTAAATCCCGCAAAAGAAAATGATAACCTACTCTTTATTTTTTTCTGCGGTATTGTCAGTGTATCCGGAATGACCCTTCCCGGACTTTCAGGTTCCTTTATTTTGATTTTGATGGGGAATTACGTGTTGCTTCTAGTGGATTCTGTCAATGCACTTTATGATACATTTTCCGAGATATTTTCTGGGGACTTCAGTTTTTTGAACAATGCCGAACGGATGCAGACCCTAAAAATACTGGCAGTTTTCACCTTAGGGTCAATTGCCGGATTAGTAACATTTTCGCATCTATTGAGCTATTTATTAAAGCATTACAAATCAACAACCACCGTAGTTCTGCTTGGGTTTATCACAGGGTCTTTGGGCGTGTTGTGGCCATGGAAAAAAACAATTTTTAAATTAGACCCTGCGGGACACCCCTTATTGGACTCCAACGGAAACAAGGTTATCGTCAATTATACCCGATACATTCCAGATATGGCAAAAGCCGAAAGCTGGTGGGCCATCCTTTTTATTTTACTGGGGATTTTGGTATTATTGGTCTTGGATTGGTATGGCAACAACAGAAAAAAACATGAACAGATACGGCCTTCTCGGTAAAAACATCTCCTACTCCTTTTCGCAAGGTTATTTTACCCAAAAATTCAAAGATTTGGGATTGATGGACCACAGCTATGAGAATTTTGACCTTCAAAAAATAGAAGAGGTCAAAGATGTGCTCAAACAGGAAAATATAAGAGGGCTCAATGTCACCATTCCGTACAAGCAGGAAATTATTCCTTTTTTGGATGAGCTAGACCCAAAAGCAGAGAAAATCGGGGCCGTTAACACCGTTCAATTTTCAGGAAATAAGCTAAAGGGATTCAATACGGATGCCCACGGTTTTCAAAAATCATTGGAACCCTACTTAAAGCCGCATCACAAAAGCGCATTGATTTTGGGAACGGGAGGCGCCTCCAAAGCGGTTAAATATGTGCTCAACGAACTTGGCATTGCCAACACCTACGTCTCCCGTAGCAAAAAAAATGGGCAGTATACCTATAATGAACTGAACAAAGACATTGTCCAAGAAAATACGTTGATCATTAATTGTACACCCCTAGGAACCTATCCCAACATTGAGGACAAACCTGAAATTCCCTACCAGCACATCGGAACGCAGCACCTGCTTTACGATTTAATCTACAATCCTGAAAAAACCAGTTTTCTGGCCATGGGCGAATCCAACGGAGCCGCTATTTGCAATGGATTAAAAATGTTGCAAGAACAGGCTGAAAAAGCTTGGGAAATTTGGAACAATGTCTAAAAACGAGCTATTGGCATAGGGATTTGCCTTACCCACACAACCATCATATTAGGCAAAAGAAGAATCAATACTTTTGCTATTAGACAATTAAGTTGTTAAATTGGCTATAACTTTCATCAATCAATTAGGTAAACAAGCAACCAATGCAGGAAAACGATCGTAAACTTCAGCAAGCTGAAGGTGGGAAAGAGGAAATAACAGAGCGCACAAAAACACCTTTGGAAGGTACCGAACAGGCAAATCCAGAAGTGTCCGAGCAAACTGTACCCGAGAAGGAGGAAGAAAAACAACCTGAAAAGGAAACTGTTTCGGAAACCAAGGATGAGGAAACGAGTGCCAAAAACGATGATTCCAATGATCATTTGGATGAAATTGACGAGTCCAATGCAGAGGATGCCGAAGATACCGAGAACGAGAAACGGCATACCATTCCCATGTTGGACTACCACTCCATGTCCATGGAAAACCTCGTAGGGGAATTGCAGCGATTGGTCAAAAATGAAAAGGTACAGGCCATCAATAAGCACGTGAGCGCCATTAAATATGAGTTTGACCAAAAGTTTCAGGATTTTTTAGATGAAAAAAAGGAGGAGTTTGTATCCAAGGGTGGAAACGAGATAGATTTCCGCTACAACTCTGTGGCCAAAAGGCAGTTCAACGAGGTTTATTCAGATTTCCGGGAAAAAAGGGACCAATACTACAAACAATTGGACCAGTCCTTGAAGACCAACCTTAAAAACAGATTGGAGATCATTGAAGAGCTAAAAGGCCTCATTGACATTGAAGAAGACATTAACACTACCTATAATAACTTTAAAGATTTACAGCATCGGTGGAGAAACGCCGGTCCTGTCCCCCGTACCAATTACAACGATGTTTGGCGGACCTACCACCATCATATGGAAATCTTTTATGATTTTCTGCACCTAAACCGTGAGTTGCGCGACCTGGACTTTAAACACAATCTGGAGGAAAAACAAAAGTTGGTGGAGCGTGCCGAAGCATTGGCCGACGAACCTGATCTGAACAAAGCGTTCCGTGAGTTGCAGACCCTTCACAAGATATGGAAAGAGGACATAGGGCCTGTAGCCAAGGAACATCGGGAGGAAATTTGGGAAAAATTCAGCAACGCCACCAAAGCGATGCACCTGCGTAGACAAGAACATTTCCAGGAACTGGAAAAGGTCTACGAGAAAAATTATGAGAAAAAACAGGAGATCATTGCCTCCATCACCTCAATTTCCGAAAATGTTGCGAACAACCATCGCGGTATTCAGCAACAAATAAAAGAAGTGGAAGCCTTA
Organism: Flagellimonas oceani; assembly: GCF_011068285.1. Classification (NCBI taxonomy): domain Bacteria; kingdom Pseudomonadati; phylum Bacteroidota; class Flavobacteriia; order Flavobacteriales; family Flavobacteriaceae; genus Flagellimonas; species Flagellimonas oceani. The sequence continues at coordinate 2,437,556 of NZ_CP049616.1, forward strand.
AGGGACTCCTTTTTTAAGGCGGGGAAGGTTCCCCAAAAGGTGAACGAAGAAACCTGGGACCAGTTTAAACAAAGTGTTCGCAAGTTCAACAGGACGAAAAATGCTTTTTACAAGAATCAAAAAAAGGAGCAACAAGAAAATCTGGAAAAGAAAAAAGAGCTTCTAGAACTGGCCATCTCCTTAAAAGATAGTGATGATTGGGCCGAGGTTACGCCTCAAATGAAGCGAATACAGAGGGACTGGAAAAAAATCGGCCATGTTCCCAGAAAGTACTCGGACAAAATCTGGAAAGAGTTCAAGGATGCTTGCAACCATTATTTTGACCGCCTTCATTCCGAAAAGAACGAGGCCCACCAAGAAGAGTTCGAGAACTTTAAAAAGAAAAGTGAATGTCTTGACCGTTTAAAAGAATTCCAACTTAGTGGCGACAAGAAAAAGGATATCGAGGACATCAAAGCCTTTCTATCGGAATGGAAGCAGTATGGCCGTATTCCCTACAACAAGAAGCACATCAATAGTAAGTTCAACAAAATTGTGGATGCCCTGCTCAAGAAATTGGGAGTTGGCAAACAACAATCCGAACTGCTCAAATACGGAAACAAGGTCCAAGAGCTGGCCAAAACAGAGGACAACTATGCCATTGGCAACGAGCGCGTGTTTGTTAAGCGTAAAATTGATGAGGTAAAATCTGAAATCCGTCAATTGGAGAACAACCTCCAGTTCTTCTCCAACGACTCCGAGGACAATCCATTGGTAAAGGAGGTCATAAACAACCTGAACAAGCAGAAAGAAGCACTTCAGACTTGGAAGGAAAAGATGAAAAACCTCAATATTCTGGAACACAAGCTCAATAAGGAATCCGAAGAAGAGGAAACCGAGAGCAGCGAAGAAGAATAGCCACTTTTTGTAACTCCAAAAAACAATAAAAGGACCGTCTTATCAGCGGTCCTTTCTTATTCTTGGATAATTACCCTTCAATATACTCCAACAGATAGTTAATCAAATCCGTGGTGGTCACAATGCCCACAAGTTCACCATTGTCCACAACGGGCAGCGCATGAAATTCCTTTTTGGAAAGAAAACGTGCCACATCGCGTATGGAGGTTGCAGATGTAACGCTAACCACATCACTTACCATTACTTGGGGAATAGTGAACATGTTGTACACAATGGTATCCACATATTCCTCATGTTCATCGACCGCATCGGCAAAACTAATGCGAAGCAAGTCGGTATAGCTCAACATTCCTTTGATGGTATTGCCCTCGACAACGGGGATATGCCGAATGTGGTGCTTTTTAAAAAGCTGCTCTGCGGTCACCAAATCATCATTGGCGGTAAGTGTCACCAATTTTTTGGTCATTATTTTTGAAACAGGTACACTATTTTTCATCATTCAAGTATTTATCAATTCCTTGAATGAAGTTAGTCCTATCCCATCTGGAAAAGTATGATAATTGTCAGCAGACTACTTTGCTACGTTTACCGATCTAGTTTCTCGGATTACGGTTACCTTAACCTGTCCCGGGTAGGTCATGTCCGTTTGGATTTTTTGAGAAATCTCAAAGGATAGTTCGGCAGCCTTGTCATCGTTTACTTTTTCGCTTTCCACGATTACCCGTAGCTCCCTACCGGCCTGAATGGCATAAGCTTTCTGAACTCCGTTGAAACCAAAGGCAATATCCTCCAAATCCTTCAAACGCTGAATGTAGGAGTCCAACACCTGTCTTCTGGCTCCGGGTCGCGCACCACTGATGGCATCACACACCTGAACAATCGGGGACAACAGGGTGGTCATCTCTATTTCATCGTGGTGGGCACCTATCGCATTACAGACTTCGTCCTTTTCACCGAATTTTTGCGCCCACTGCATACCCAAAATAGCGTGCGGGGTTTCCACTTCCACTTCGGCCATGGGCACTTTTCCTATATCGTGAAGCAATCCGGCCCGTTTCGCCAATTTGGGGTTAAGCCCCAGTTCAGCGGCCATTACCCCACATAGTTTGGCGACTTCCCTAGAGTGCTGCAACAGGTTTTGTCCGTAAGAGGAACGATATTTCATTCGGCCCACCGCTTTGATCAATTCAGGGTGCAATCCATGGATTCCCAAATCGATTACGGTTCGTTTTCCTATCTCTGCTATCTCTTCGTTGATTTGCTTTTCGGTCTTCTTCACTACCTCCTCGATACGGGCAGGGTGAATACGTCCATCGGTCACCAATCGGTGCAATGATAAACGGGCCACCTCTCTTCGTACGGAATCAAAACAGGAAAGAATAATGGCTTCCGGTGTGTCATCCACAATGATTTCCACTCCGGTAGCGGCCTCAATGGCTCGAATATTTCGACCTTCGCGGCCAATGATTCGCCCTTTTACGTCATCGGACTCCAAGTTGAACACGGAAACACAGTTTTCCACTGCTTCTTCGGTACCGATACGTTGAATGGTATTGACCACAATTTTTCGGGCCTCCTGCTGTGCGGTAAGCTTTGCTTCTTCCAAGGTATTTTGCAAGTACGCCATTGCGTCACTTTTAGCGGTTTCTTTCAAAGATTCCAGCAATTGTGCCTTGGCATCCTCTGCGGACAGCCCGGAAATCACTTCCAACTGTTGGACTTGGCTTTTGTGGAGCTTTTCGACCTCCGCTTGTTTTTTATCGAGTATATCACTTTTGTACTCGATCTCTTTTATCTTTTGTTGATATTGATCGTTGAGTTTTTTGTTCTTGGCCAGTTCGCTACTTACTTGGGACTCCTTGTCCCTGGTACGTTTTTCTGCCTCGGCGATTTTTTTATCCTTGTTGATAATAACTTTTTCATGCTCGGCCTTCAACTCCAAGAATTTTTCCTTCGCCTGGAAAATCTTATCTTTTTTAATGCTCTCCCCTTCTTTATTTGCCTCCTTCACAATGTTGGCGGCTTCCCTCTTGGCATTGGCAATGGTTTTCGACGCCTTGCCCTTCTCCATCATTTTGGCTATTGCAAATCCTATTGCCAACCCCACAACAGCTGCGACAACAATTACTATGATATTATCCATGTTTGATCGTGTTTAGTTAAAAAAAAAAGCCCACATCGGAAGAAGTTTTGTACAAACTCCAAAATACAGGTTTAGGGCTAACAGACTGATCAAGGATCCCTATACGAGTAGGGCCTGCTTTTACAGCCTAAACTCACCCTTTCTAATTATATTAGTGTTGAGTTTGTCAAAAAATAAATTACCAATGTGGGCAGTAACAATATTTTATTTAAAAGAACTTATTCCCCCAATTTGGAATGTACCAGTTCGTCCAATGCCCTGAGGCGCTGCATGGCTGCCTCTGCATTCTCGGAACGGTCTATTCCGCTTTGCTCAATTTTGGATGCAAATTGCAAGGCACACATGGCCAAAACATCCTGCTTGTCCCGAACGGCATAGTTTTGCTCAAACTTTTTTGCCAGATTTTCTATGTTCTTGGCCGCTTTGCGCAACCCTTCCTCTTGCTTGGGGTCAATCGTTAAAGGATATACCCTATCAGCAATGGAAAGCTTTATTTTGAGCTTCTCGTCCATAATCTCGGTAACCGTCCGTTAATCCGCCAACTTGGCTATGCAAACATCAAGTTCGCGAATCAATGTATTTATCTTGAGCTTAGCTTCAGTTTTACTAGTACTACTACCCAGCATTGTGTTCGCCATTTTTAGGGAGTCGTATTTCTCCTCCCATTCGCTGAGGTTCTTGCGTTGTAGCTCGTTTTCTTCTTTTTGAAGTTCCAAATCCTGTCTCAACTTGGCATTGAGTTGGTGCAACAGCTCCATTTTGTGAAGCAATTTGCTCACCTTGTTCTCCAAAGAATCAACAATCTCAACAAGTTCGCTCATATATGCAAACAACAATACGTATAAAACAAAGTTAACGATACTGGCACAACCTCGCAATACTTTTAAGATTTATTCTTAAAGCTTTGCTTGAAGTAAAAAGTCGTTTTCCCAAAACATTTCACCAAATGAAAACATTGGTTATTTTCGTAGGGAATTATTGTTTTTTTATGCGCCTCAAATTTTTTTCCATTCTTTTTTTTATCGTCCTGCACTTATCCGCTCAAAAGGAATACCCGCAAGATGTTTTCGGCTCCCCAATGGATATCCCCATCGTTTTGGCAGGAACATTTGGTGAGCTTAGATCAAACCATTTTCATGCGGGAATGGACATCAAGACCCAGCAACGTGAAGGTCTACCGGTATATTCCATAGCCGATGGCACGGTGACAAGGATCAAAGTTTCGCATTGGGGATATGGAAAAGCGCTTTATGTGGCTCACCCAAACGGATATACCTCGGTTTTCGCGCACCTTAAAAAATTTGGGCCGGAAATAGAGGAATACGTAAAAAAGTTCCAATATGAAAAGCAGTCCTATGAGGTGGAAATGTTCCCGGATTATGGCGAGCTCAAGGTTAGCAAAGGAAGTATAATCGCTTACTCTGGCAATACGGGCAGCTCTGGTGGACCCCACGTTCATTTTGAGATACGAAACAGCGTTAACGGAAAACCCACCAATCCGTTGCTCTACGGTTATGAGGTAAGGGATGCAACAGACCCTACTTTGCTGGGGTTGTACGGCTATCCCATTTCCGACGGTGCATTGATCAATCAAAGCGCCGAAAAAATCCAATTGAACTATACTCGACAGGCCGATGGCTCCTTTTTGGCGGACAAGGTGACCGCCAGTGGGACTATTGGTTTTGGGGTAAATACTTTTGACCGCTTGGACATGGCCGCCAACCAAAATGGGGTCTACGCCATAAAACAGACCGTAAACGGCAGAGTTTATTCGGAGTTTGATTTCGAGACCTTCTCTTTTGCGGAAACACGCTACATCAACACCTTGATAGATTACGCCCATTACTATGACCACCGGGAGCGTATACAAAAGTGCTTTAAGGAACCGTACAACCACCTGAGTATTTACAAATCGCTTTACAACGATGGCAAAATCAATATAGAAGAAGGCATGTCCTACAACGTGGAACTGCTGATTTCCGATCTGGCCGGGAACACCACAAAGCTCATTGTACCCGTCGAAGGCAAAAAAGAGGTGGAAAAAATCACAAAAAAGGACAAAACCACCGACAATTATTTGATTGCGGACAAACCGAACAACTTTGATCTGGGTGCCGCCAAAGTCTATTTTCCTGCCAGTACTTTTTATGAAGATTTCTACATCAATTTGGAAAAAGGAAACGATACCGTGACCATACACGACAACAGCGTGGCCGCTCACCGAAACTTCACCATTAGTTTTGACCCCTCAAAATATCCCATGGAAGATAGGGACCAGATGTTCATCGCCCATCTGGATAGCAGAATGAGACCTTCGTATTCCAAGACCTACAAACGTGATGGGTCCTTCACCACCCGCACACGAACTTTGGGCACGTACACACTGGTAAAGGATAGCGTGGCTCCCCAAATAAGTCCCAAAAACTTTAAGGAAAAGCAATGGCTGAGCAATTACAGCTATCTGAGCCTCACCATTACGGACGACCTTAGCGGCATCGATTCCTATTCCGCGACACTCAACGGAAAATGGATTTTGATGGAGTACGAACCCAAAACAAACACGATCACCTATAATTTTGATGACAATATTGTGAACGAAACGGAATGTGAACTTATGGTTACCGTTACGGACAATGTGGGCAATTCAACTACTTATACGAGCACTTTTTTCAGGAAATAGCGTTACTTTTGCACACGAAAAGCGGCCAAACAATTAAAATTCCGTTTTTTACGGCACTTATCGACCCATCAAAAAAGCGACCTCATCCAAAGATCCAGATTGTTGAATTAAAATTTGATGAATGAAAAAAATTGTCTTTGTTTTTGTTCTTTTCACCAGTGTGTTAGCAATGGCGCAAAAGAACATTTATGAGAGCATACGGTTTGATGAATACACCGAAGACCACGAAATTTTGGCCATTGTTCCGTTTATCGCCCATTTGGAACTTAAAAAAGCCGTGGATATGGATGAGCTGAACATGTTGGCCGAAAAAGAAGGCTACGCTGTGCAGAATGCTTTGGAAACTTATTTTTCCAGACGAAAAAAACGTAAGAAGTTCAATGTGGATTTCCAAAATATCATGAACACCAACGCCATTCTGGCACAAAACAACATCAATTACAACAATATTGATACGTATACCACTCAGGAATTGTGCAAAATATTGGATGTGGACGGAATAATAAGCGGCAATCTAAACCTCAATATTTTACTTTCCGAAGGGGTGCCGACGGATTTTAGTATTTTGGATTACTTCAGCGGGAACGCCAACTATGGTCGTATCGGCGTTAAAATAAGCGATGGCGACACGGGAAAACTACTTTGGAAATACGAGAACGAAATTTCCAAGAAAACCGGAAAAAACACCAACGAGCTCATCGATAAAATGATGAAGACCGCCTCCAGAAAGTTCCCGTACGACAAGGAAAAAAAGAGGGACCGAAAAGACTGATCAGCTATTCGCAAACTCCTTTAACACCTCAACAGTGTAATCCAGTTCTTCTTTGGTGTTGTACATAGAGAAAGAAAAGCGCAAACTGGGCTTGTCCAACTCCTCCCCTTCCAAAATTTCATTGAGTACGTGCGAACCTTGATTGCTTCCCGATTGGCACGCACTTCCTTTGGAACAGGCAATACCTTTCATATCCAAGTGAAACAACAGCATCAACCCTTTTTGCTTATCAAAAGGCAAACGAATATTGGCCAAGGTATAAGTACTTTTTTCCATATCACCGGAAAGGCCATTGCAAACCGCACCAGGGATCTCTTCCAAAATCCTATCCACAAAATATTTCTTAAGCTCTTTTACGGCTCCGATTTCTTCATCCAAATGCTCATACGCCTGCACGAACGCTTCTTCCAGACCAACTATGTTATGGAACGGCTCTGTTCCGGCCCTGAATCCACGTTCTTGGGAACCGCCCACGATCAACGGTTTTAATCCCGAATTTTTACGGATAAAAGCAAAACCAACACCTTTTGGACCATGGAACTTATGGGCGGCCGCTGTCATAAAATCAACATGGACCGCCTGCACATCCCAAGGATAATGTCCAATGGATTGTACGGTATCTGAATGAAAAAGTGCCTTGTTCGCCTTGCAAAGATCACCCACAGCTGCGATGTCGGTGATATTACCGATTTCGTTGTTCACATGCATCAAGCTGACCAACTTTTTGGTGTCATCGGTTTTGAGCAATTCTTCCAAATGTTCCATATCCGGGCTGCCAAATTCATCCAAATCCACATACCAAACATTGATGCCATATTCTTTTTCCAGTTCCTCCACCGTATGGAGCACTGCATGATGTTCAATTTTGGAAGTGATAATGGTCTCAACACCCAAATCCCTTACGGCACATCGCAAGATCATGTTATCCGCCTCGGTACCGCCCGAGGTAAAAATGATTTCCGATGGTTGCGCATTCAAGGTTTTGGCAATGGTTTTTCTTGCTTGCTCCACAGCGGTTTTTGCCGATCTACCAAAACTATGGGTAGACGATGGGTTGCCATATTGTTGCGCAAGAGCTTCTTGCATCCGTTCAATTACCTCTTTCCTTACCTGCGTTGTCGCAGCGTTGTCCAGATAGACTTTTTGCATGTTCGGGTTCACTTTTAACAGGTGCAAAAGTACAGGAAATAAAGTTAATTTCTTTTAAAGTGCTCCTAAGGATTGGTGAATTAAAATGGAATTGCTTTAAATTTGGTGCATGAGAAAATTTATCTTTTCAATTATCGGTTCTATAGCGATACTTTCCTGTAGCGATGGCGATCTTCAAATCGAGACCATCGATTTTGACAGTGTATCCGTACAGTTCTGCTCCAACCCTGTTGGCAACGCCAAAAACTTATTTTTCAAAATAAACGAAAACGAGGCCCTAATTCTGGAACTTCAGAACGGAGCCTTGAACAATGGCGTCGCCGGAGACACTGTAATTACCGAAAGTACCGTTCCGAGTCAATCCCAGGTCACTTACAGGGTTTTCTCCGATGGTGTGAACAAAGAATACTTTTGCGACGACATCCCCGTGGTAAATCCCACAGTTTTAGATGAGGTAGTTGCGGAAGATGGCATGGTGATCATTGAGACGATGCTTGCCGAGAACGACACCACTCGATATGTTCACAATATTAGCCTTAGCGGCATATCCTTTGTGACGGGGAACGGGGAACGCATCACCAACTTGGCCATTAATGAGTTTGGAGAGGTGAACACCGTAGTGCCCGATTAGGCATTTTGATAAATATAGACCTCTGTAGCTCCCAACCCGTATTTTTGATAATCGGCATCGTAAAACTTCACATTGTCGTACCTATTGAAGAGGTAGTGCAGCTCCTCTTTTAGCACACCCTCGCCAACCCCGTGGATAAAAACTACTTTTTGGATTCGTTTGCCAATGGCAAAATCCAACTGCCTTTTGGCGGTGTCCAATTGGATGTTGAGCATATCGTAGTTGCTCATGCCCTTGCTGGATTTAACGAGTTGATGGATATGCAGGTCCACCTCCATTTTAGGTGCAGTGCGCTCTTTGGGCTTTATGGTAGGCGCATTTCTTCTTCTGGGAATCTCTTTTTCTTTTTTGATTTTGGCCACTTCGTGGTTGGAAACGGAAATATCGCCACCAATTTTAACAAGGTCACCGGCAGCAAAATGCATGGGAAAGCCATCGTCGGTAATCAACGTTACCTGATCACCGTCAATTTTTTGAATGATGCCCGAAATGGCCTCGTCCAATACCTCTGCCCTATCCCCTATCGAAAACTTGCCCATACTTACTTTCCAACTATAAAAATGACCTGAAAATTAAACTTGAATACAAAAATAATAGTATTTTCGGGCTCTACAGATAATGATGTACCTAACACCGACCATAACCGCCATTCATGTAGAGGACTACATGCTTCCGTGCCTAAACAAACAGCTCCTTGGGGTGGACTGTCCGGGTTGCGGACTGCAACGTTCGGTGAATCTTTTGCTGCACGGTGAATTTTTGGCCGCTTTTCAAATGTACCCGGCAATCTATACCATTATCCCCCTGTTTGCATTGGTAATTTGCGACAAAGTACTGAATGTAAAGGTCAACAATTTTTTGATCTCTGGTCTTGGCATAGCAACCGTTGCTTTAATTTTAATAAATTATATATTCAAATTTATCCACTAAACATTAAAAACCATGGAACAAAAAAATCTACCTAATGTAACCATCGCCCTAGTTTTGGCCATTTTATCCTTTTTATGCTGTTGCTTTGGAGGGGCCCCAGGACTTATCTTGGCAGGAATAGCTTTCTTTTTGGTAAAAAAGGATGAAAAGACCTATACTGAAAATCCAGAGCTATACAAGAATTACAGCACGCTAAAAACCGTAAAGATTCTTGCAATAATAGGGATGGTGATCGGTGTTCTTTATCTGTTGTACACTTTTTGGTCAATCAACCAATTGGGAGGCTGGGAAGGCTACATGGAAAAAGTCCAGGAAATGACAGAACAATATCAATAAGATAGTTTTATGAACCAACAACCCTTACCCGGGGCAAGCACGGTGTTGACAATGGGGATACTCTCCATTGTCCTCACCTTGTTCTGTTGTGGGCCTTTTGGTGCCATTTTTAGCATCATTGGATTGGTAAAAGCTAAGACCGCGACCCAGTTGTACGAACAAAGCCCAGAGAATTATACGGATTACAGCAATGTAAAAACAGGCAAGATCCTTTCATATATAGGATTGGCCTTGGCGCTTGTTTATTTGGTGTTCACAATCCTTTATTTTGGATTGATCGTTGCGGCAATTACTACTGGTGAGTTGAGTGGCGAATTTTAATTCGCCACTTCACTTATAAATTTAAGGCGGTACAATCGGAGTTCTTCATCTTCGTAATCGCCATCAAATTCATCAACGGCAGCGGATATGGAATCCGTATCGGCCTCCAAAAAGTAATCATGGATCTCTTCCTGTTGGTCCTCATCCAATATTTCATCTATCCAATAACCAATGTTCAATTTGGTTCCGCTGAAAACAATCTGCTCCATTTCTTTGATCAGTTCCGGCAATTCCAATCCTTTGGCAGATGCAATGTCGTCCAAAGGCAACTTTCTATCCACACTTTGGATCACGTAGAGCTTTAAGGCGGAATTGGCACCGGTACTTTTCACTACAAGATCATCCGGTCTTATAATATCGTTTTCCTCCACATATTTGGAGATCAGCTCTACGAAAGCCTTTCCGTACTTTTTTGCCTTTCCTTCCCCAACACCCTGAATATTGAGAAGCTCGTTCATGGTCACTGGATATTTTAAGGACATATCCTCCAGCGAAGGGTCCTGGAAAACCACAAATGGCGGCACTTCATGCTTTTGTGCCTCTCTCTTACGAAGGTCACGGAGCAATTTCAATAAATTCTCATCGGCAACTGCCCCATTCGATTTTTCGGCGGTTACAATATTTCCTGTGTCATCTTTGGAATACACATGGTCCTTTGTCATCATAAACGACTCTGGATTCTCGAGATATTCCTTACCTGCTTCTGTCAGGTTTAAGATACCATATCGTTCAATTTCCTTTTTCAGCAGTCCGGCCACCAAAACCTGTCTGGTCAATGCCATCCAAAATTCCTTGTCCTTATCCTTACCTATTCCAAAGAAACTTTTCTCGTCGGTCTTGTGGGAAGATATCATGGCATTGGTCTTTCCCACCAACACCCTTACGATTTCTTTGGTCTTGAATTTTTCTTTGGTGTCCCGCACCACCGTCAAAAGCTTTACCACATCTTCCTGTGCTTCTTCTTTGGGCTTGGGGTTTCTGGAATTATCGTCCATATCCGCCCCTTCTCCATTTTCCTCATCAAAATCCTCACCGAAGTAGTGCAGAATAAATTTTCTACGGGATATGGATGTTTCGGCGTAGGCCACAATCTCTTGCAGCAGGGCATTTCCAATCTCCTGCTCCGCCACTGGCTTTCCTGACATGAATTTTTCCAGCTTCTCGACATCTTTATAGGCGTAATAGGCCAAACAATGTCCTTCGCCTCCATCTCGCCCTGCACGCCCGGTCTCTTGGTAATAACTTTCAATGCTTTTTGGAATATCGTGATGGATGACGAAACGTACATCTGGTTTGTCTATCCCCATACCAAAGGCAATGGTGGCCACGACTACATCCACCTCTTCCATCAAGAACATATCCTGATACTTGGAACGGGTCTTGGCATCGAAACCGGCATGATACGGAACAGCGCTTACCCCGTTTACTTGGAGCACTTGGGCCAATTCCTCTACTCTTTTGCGGCTCAAGCAATATATGATTCCTGATTTTCCTTGATTCTGTTTCACAAAACGGATAATATCGGCATCGACATCCTTGGTCTTGGGTCGCACTTCGTAAAACAGGTTGGGACGGTTGAAAGATGCCTTGAAGACCTTGGCATCCGTCATGCCCAAATTTTTGATGATATCTTCCTGTACTTTGGGCGTAGCGGTTGCAGTAAGGCCAATAATGGGGATGTTGTCCCCCAATCGGTTGATGATACCGCGAAGGTTTCGGTATTCGGGCCTAAAATCGTGCCCCCATTCCGAAATACAGTGGGCTTCGTCCACAGCAACAAAGGAAAGCTTTACATTTTTCAGAAATTCCACGTTCTCTTCCTTCGTCAATGATTCCGGCGCCACATAAAGCAGTTTGGTCACGCCATTGGTAATATCCGCCTTTACCTGCTTTACCTCGGTTTTGGTCAAGGAAGAGTTAAGCACATGGGCAATGCCGTGTTGCTCGGATATGCCGCGAATGGCATCCACTTGGTTTTTCATCAGGGCAATCAGTGGGGAAACAACTATTGCGGTTCCCTCTTTCATTATGGCCGGTAATTGATAGCACAGGGATTTACCGCCGCCAGTGGGCATAATTACAAATGTATCGTTATCACTAAGGATATTCTGGATTACACCTTCCTGTAATCCTTTGAACTTCGAGAAACCAAAATATTTTTTGAGCGAGGAATGTAAATCAGTATTCATTAGGCTCATTTCAGCATTTTTCAATTTGTTACAAGCAACCTAAAAGGCAGTTGAAGCTTTTAATTTTAACCGTTCGATTACAGATGAATCTATTCTCACTTCCATAATAGTCTGTAAAAGATAGTTTGATTAGTTTTGTAATCTTAAAGATAAGATATTCTTTTAGGAATACAATCAGTTAATCGGTTTATTACTTTTTTATACTTTGAGCGACATAAAGTCAATTTTATCCATAGCAAAACGGACCCTTGAAATAGAGAGCAAGGCCGTGGCAAACCTAATCGGTCTTTTGGACGAGCAATTTGCACATGCCGTGCAACATATTTTGGAATCGGATGGCAGGGTCATTGTTTCCGGGGTCGGCAAAAGTGCGATTGTAGCGTCCAAGATTGTGGCCACATTGAACTCCACCGGAACACCGGCGATTTTTATGCATGCTGCAGATGCCATTCACGGCGACTTGGGCACCATCCAACAAAACGATGTGGTCGTCTGCTTGTCCCAAAGCGGGAACACCGCCGAGATCAAAGCTTTGCTTCCTTTGATTAAATCAGGAAACCATAAGCTTATCGGAATTACGGGAAACATGGACTCCGTGTTGGCCAAACAAGCCGATTTTGTCCTGAACACCTATGTGGAAAAAGAGGCTTGCCCCAACAATTTGGCACCTACCACCAGTACCTCCGCACAAATGTCCATAGGCGATGCACTCGCCATTTGCCTGCTGGAGCTCAAAGGGTTCAGCAGTGCCGATTTTGCCAAATACCACCCTGGTGGTGCATTGGGAAAGAAACTATATTTGCGCGTTGCCGATATTGTGGTGAACAACCAGAAACCACAGGTCGATGTAAATGCCACGGTAAAAGACGTAATTGTAGAAATATCCGAAAAAATGTTGGGCGTTACGGCCGTGCTGGAACAAGGCAAGGTCGTGGGCATTGTAACCGATGGCGATGTACGAAGAATGTTGAGCAAATATGATAATATAAGTGGACTTACCGCAAAGGATATAATGACTTCCAACCCAAAAACCATAGACGTGGACACCTTGGCCGTGAAAGCGTTGAAACTATTGCAGGAAAAGAGCATATCCCAATTGTTGGCCTTTGATGGCGACAACTATGCGGGCGTGGTCCACATCCATAACCTTATAAACGAGGGAATCCTATAATGGCTAAAAAAGAGAGAAAAAGCCCAGATGAAATGTCCTTTTTGGACCATTTGGAAGAGTTACGTTGGCATTTGGTACGCTCCACACTGGCAGTTGTGATCATTGCTTGTTTTGCCTTTGTGTTCAGGGGCTTTATTTTTGATACCATATTGTTCGGGCCCAAGAACATGGATTTCCCGACCTATCAGTTTTTCTGTAATATCGGAAAGTTCTTCGGAGTAGATTCCGAGTTCTGTGGAGACACGATCCCATTCACAATCCAGAGCAGGTTGATGGCCGGACAGTTTTCCGCACATATCTGGACATCCATCTGGGCAGGGGTTATTCTAGGCTTTCCATATATTTTATGGGAATTGTGGAAATTCATTAGCCCAGGGCTTTACGACAACGAAAGAAAGCATTCCAGGGGATTCATCATTACAGCTTCGGGACTGTTCTTCCTTGGGGTATTATTTGGATATTACATCGTTGCACCGCTATCCATCAACTTTTTGGGATCGTACCAAGTGAGCAAAGAAGTATTGAACGAAATCGATCTGGCCTCCTATATTGGAACGGTAAGGGCATCTGTAATCGCCTGCGGAATCATGTTCGAACTGCCCATTGTTATCTTCTTTTTGACGAAGGTTGGATTGGTAACTCCCGAAATCTTGAAGAAATACAGGAAAATTGCACTTGTCATCATTTTGATACTGTCCGCTATCATTACACCTCCCGATATCACAAGTCAAATTATAGTCTGCATACCTGTACTTATTTTATATCAGGTCAGTATATTCATTTCCAAAATGGTAGTCAAAAAAGAAGCAAAAAAGGAAGCTAAAAGACAGAAAGCACAAAACAATGCCAAATAAAGTAGAAGAGTTCAATGCCTATCGTGCCAAGATGAACGATAAGCTGCTTGCCGAAAACAACAAACTCATAAAACGCATCTTTAACTTGGACACCAACGCCTATATGGCCGGGGCCTTGGACGTAAAGACCAAAGAATTGTTGGGCTTGGTAGCCTCTGCAGTACTCCGATGTGATGACTGCGTAAAATATCATTTGGAGAGCTCCAAAAATGCAGGTGCCAACAAGGAAGAAGTAATGGAAACCTTGGGGATAGCTACCCTGGTCGGAGGTACCATTGTAGTGCCCCATTTACGCCGTGCCTACGAATATTGGGAGGCCTTGGAAGAAAGCGAAGCTTAAAAAAATCCAAAAGACCGTTCGGTAGACAAAGAATATGTTTAGTTTTGGCAAATTCCTATGAAGCTACGCGCAGAAAATATAATGAAGGCCTATCGTGGCCGAAAAGTTGTTAAAGGTATTTCCCTTGAAGTAAACCAAGGCGAAATTGTTGGGTTGCTAGGCCCAAACGGAGCTGGAAAGACCACATCGTTCTACATGATCGTTGGCCTGATAAAGCCGAATGGCGGCAACATCTATCTGGACGACATGAACATTACCAGTTTTCCCATGTACAAAAGGGCACAGAACGGTATTGGTTATTTGGCACAGGAAGCCTCTGTTTTCCGAAAATTGAGCATCGAGAAAAATATTTTGAGCGTGTTGCAGCTTACCAAATTGAGCAAAAAGGAGCAACATATGAAAATGGAGTCCCTAATCGATGAGTTTGGTCTTGGGCACATCCGTAAAAACCGAGGTGACCTGCTCTCAGGGGGAGAACGCCGTAGAACCGAGATTGCCCGTGCCTTGGCCACAGACCCAAAATTTATCCTTTTGGATGAACCCTTTGCCGGTGTGGACCCCGTAGCGGTTGAGGACATTCAGCGAATCGTGGCCCAGTTGAAGAACAAAAACATTGGTATTTTGATCACCGACCACAACGTTCAGGAAACGTTGGCCATTACCGAACGCTCTTATTTGATGTTCGAAGGCGGTATCCTAAAAGCAGGGGTGCCCGAAGAACTGGCCATGGATGAAATGGTGAGAAAGGTCTACTTGGGCCAAAACTTTGAGCTCCGTAAAAAGAAATTGGATTTTTAGTTGGACCTAACGGTGTTCAATATTTCAACATTGGAGAATACACTCCCGTCCTCTCCCATTCCTTCAACAACCACCTTTAAGTTATCGAATCCATAGTTGGGAATTTTGAGTGTATAGCTGTTATTCTTGTCTATCCATATCAATGGCTCCCAATGAATCAATCCAAAATTCTCAAAAGCAGTGTTGGTAAACGAGATGAATTCGGGGTTATAAAATTTCTTTTGTTTTTCGAACCCGTTGTCCACCTTAAATGCAAAAGATTTATCTGACATAAAACCTTTGCCCGGGGTTAGATTTAGTTCTTGACGTTGCCTTGTAAAAATATATATCGTTTCTTTGTTCCCTGCTCTGGTCCCCATATACCTTGATAAACGATCAATATAAAAGCTCTCTACCTGAGTTAAGGGCATATTATAAATCGCATCTAAATTCATCAGCACAACATCGTCCAAAACAATATTAACCCCAGATGTGGGGTTACGCCGTGACCTTATTTTTACCCTACTGATGAAATCATTACTACCACCATCATAGGCCTGTAATTCCTCCAATACCTCATAGCCTTTAGAGCGCAACAATGATGCAACTGTACCAAACGTAAGGGCCAACTCCTCATCAACAACTGTAATTTTATTAGCCAAGTATCGGGGAACTCTTATATTCTCTCTGGCTTGTTTTTCAAGTTTACTTTGCTCGGTAACCGTAACATTGTCAAGCGCTATAAGTTTATCATCTGAATGTAAACCGGGCAATTCTAAATTGTTGCTTCTTGAGCGCATTATTCCACTCTCGGCGTTAAAGAAGTTTATTTTTTTAATACCGGAAACATCAATTTTCTCATCCAAAAAGTAGCTGTTAGATAAGCGGGCATACATATCTAACTTCGATAACTTCCCCCAATTGTTCTTTTTTGAAAAGAAGATGTTTTCTCCATTGATTGGATAAAAGTTGGTAATCAAAAACTTATCTTGGCCCGGAGAAAGGGTTACTTCTGTTGCCTCATGCTCTATCGATTTATGTACTAAAATATTTTCCCTTTTCAATTCTTCATTCAAAAAGCCATAAAGAGTCAATCCATCTACCGGATTATACTTGGTTTGTAATTTATCGCTTAAAATCTCTTGCCAATCATATTTACTATAACCTTGTGTTAAAAGGAGCAAATCAAGGTCATATTTTTTCTTAATCTCATTTTTGCTGAAATAGTAGCCTGCATTTTCTACATCCCCCTGTATATAGGGCATAAGATAAATTTGTTCGTAAATACTATTTTCTCCCTTATAAACCTTTGTGTTTTCGGGCAACACGGAAACACTTACTCCCATAGGCTGATACCCTCTGGAGTTTAATGTTATTTCCAAAGAGTCTTTTGTATCCGTTGCATAGTTTATGGAGGCTTCAACCCTATTTGCCACCCCACCTTTCCAAACATAAAATTGTCTTTCTTCAATAGGGTTGTTCCTATCGTCCAGCAAGGTCAGGATATTTACGCCTGTCAACAATTTGGTCTTATCGAAATAAGTGGTGAACACTTTACTGTTTTTGCTTAACAAGACAGGTTTAGATATGATCTCACCATCTTTATGCAAAACCAAATTTGTTCTGACATCCCCATCCTGCAATGCCAAATCATTGGACTCAACTTGGACCAAAACTTCTTTCTTGTAGGGATTGTCAACTACATTCAAGTTAATTCCCTTAGCGTAAATCCTGGGAACCCTAACACTTAATTCCTCCCCAGAAGGCATTTGCAGATTGGCAAAATAAAACACGTTCAATTCAGGTGTAATCTCAAATTTTCCAAGACCTAAGCTATTAGTTTCAATCAATGCCAATTGCTTACCAGCCTCATCCACAACTTTTATGTTATCCATTTGTAAAGGTACACCCATACCATTCTGTACTTTGACCCCCACAATATTGTTTATACCTGCTACAAGTTTGCCGCCCTCCGGCAAAAACTGGATATCTACTTTTCTTGGATCCTGTTGATTTAACGGAATATTATAATCGGACTTTACGACTAAGATTTGCTTCAAAAATGCATTATCATCTTTAAAGTTTCGCATCCAGTTGGTTTTAGCTTTTAAAAAATAGCGGCCTTCACTGAATGTTGAATCTACTTTTACACTTCCTTTAAAAAAACCTTCGTTTATGTAGTAGAGCAATTCTTTTTTCAAAACACCTAAGCTGTCATAAACGCCTACATTAATGGTTTTGGAAATTTTAGAGGGTTGGGCCCTTTTTAGGTCATACAAATAACCTTTGAACCATATTTCTTCATCCGGAAGAAATATATCCTTGCTAACTTGCAGGTATACGACCTCTCTGGGTTTTTCAAAATATTCCCTGTATTGCCCTTCTATTTCATTTTGGGCATTGAGAGTGTTTATGAGAAAAAATAAAGCTGCTGTAATAAATAATGGTACGTGTTTAGGCATTTTAAAAAAATTTAATGATTGGTTACCTAGAAAAAATTAGTCTTCCGTTCACTCATTAGAAAATACACAAACAAGACTTGTATACAATAGGTGGATTTAATCGCAAACTCCAATCGATTCTAATTTATTCGTTATTCCGGACTTTTTAAGTAATTTATCTATATAAAAACGAACAGAAAGTTTTATTAAAACAAATTATCATAATACTTTTCCCACACAAACCATTCCAAATTGCGCACTTAAAGAACAAAAACATCGGTATTTTGATCACCGACCACAACGTTCAGGAAACCTTGGCCATTACCGAACGCTCTTATTTGATGTTCGAAGGTGGTATCCTAAAAGCTGGTGTTCCCGAAGAACTTGCCATGGATGAAATGGTAAGAAAGGTTTACTTGGGCCAAAACTTTGAGCTCCGTAAAAAGAAATTGGATTTTTAAATTTACTTCTCCGAAGGCATCAGCAAAGAAGCCAATACATAAAAAAGTATAATTACAGGTATCGCCAAAAAGCGTAGTGTTAACAGCAATACCAAGCTGCCGATAAGGAACAGGTAGCGAATGCCATTATCCTTAAAACTCCAGTTTTTAAACTTTAAAGCAAACAATTTTATCGGCGAGTTCAGCAGATAGGAACTCAAAACCGTCAAAATCACCAAAAACCATGGGTTAAGGATGATGTTGTTCAATGCATCGTTGTTATGGTACAAAAGAATCAAGGGCAAGGAAAGGATCAAAAGAGCATTGGCCGGTGTCGGCAGTCCCACAAAAGAAGATATTTGATTCTCATCCACATTGAACTTGGCCAATCGGTAGGCCGAGGCCAAGGTTATCGCAAAGCCAACAAAAGGCAACAGCGTAATTTCTGCATCGTGACCAATAAAACCTAAGTTCCAACCGCCTCGTTCCGCCATGCTCAACAACTGGAACATCACCACGCCCGGCACCAGACCACTTGTAATCACATCGGCCAATGAATCCAATTGCACTCCTATTTCACTTTGCACATAGAGCAGACGGGCAGCAAGGCCATCAAAAAAATCAAAGAAAATCCCGATAAACACAAAAAGTGCAGCCCATTCCAAATGATTGAGCACTGCAAACACCGTGGCTATACAACCGCTCAAAACATTGAGCAGGGTTAAAAAATTGGGAATATAGGACTTCATGAAATTAGATTTCCGTAAAAATAAAGGAAAAATTAAACTGTGTGCAACGGATCGTGGCCCGAGTCGTTTTTATTCTGATATTTGTTCTGATAAAATACAGAATGAGACGAAAGCTCCATCTATTATTTTTTTGCTTCATCATCGGAAAATTTGTTTTTTCCCAAGCCCCGCAACTCACAGAAAATGCAAAAGTAAGCCTGCTTACCTGTGCCGCAGGCGACGAATTGTACTATGCTTTTGGCCATAGCGCTTTCCGCGTTCAAGACCCGGCGCTTGGAATCGATGTAGTCTACAATTATGGGACTTTTGATTTTAATCAACCCAACTTCTACCTAAACTTCACCAAGGGCCGAATGATCTATTCCCTATCCCGCAGAAGTTTCGAAGCCTTCCTGTATGAGTACGAATTGGAAAAAAGATGGGTGAAAGAGCAAATTTTGGACCTCAATCTGCAACAACGCAATCAGCTGCTCGCTTTTTTTGAAGAAAATTATCTGCCCGAAAACAGGGATTACCTTTATGACCCGCTTTTGAACAACTGCTCCAGCATTACAGGGGATATTTTAAAAGAGCAGTTTGGCGAGGCCATTGTTTTTGATGGCTCATATTTGGAAAAACAATACACGTTCCGACAATTGGTGCGCCAATTTATGGATGTGAACACTTGGTCCATGTTCGGCATTGACCTAGCTTTTGGTTCACCTGTGGACAGAAAGGCCACGGTACAGGAACATATGTTTTTGCCGTATTATGCCATGGAACAACTAAGGCACACTACCTTGAACGGAAAACCTTTGGTAAAAAGGGAGCGGACCATTTTGGACTACAGCGAACACCTTCAACAAAGCTTTTTTCCGCTCTCACCACTCTTCTGGTTTTTGATGCTAATGGCCTTCACGGCGATCATCACCTATTTTGATTACAAACACAAAACACGCAGCCGCTGGTTGGACTTTTCGCTGTTATTTATTACGGGAGTGGCAGGGACCTTTCTCTTTTTGCTCTGGGTGGCGGCGGACCACACTTCCACCCCATATAACTTCAACATTTTATGGGCATTCCCCACCAATGCAATTGTTGCTTTTGCCTTGGTTTTCCAAGATAAGGTGCCCCAATGGGCCCCAAAATACTTTTGGGCGGCTTTAGGGTTGATGGGCATTGTGCTTTTGCTATGGATAATTAAGGTTCAGATTTTTTCTCCTGTAGTTATTCCGTTACTTTTGACGCTGGCTATTCGGTACCTGTACATCATCAGGTATTCCAAATTATAGGTTGGCCCACAAACAATACCCATGAACTTATTAACGGTCGAAAACATATCAAAATCGTATGGGGAGCTGGTACTCTTCTCCGATATTTCCTTTGGAATCAATAAAGACCAAAAGATTGCCCTTATTGCCAAAAACGGAAGTGGCAAAACCTCCATCCTCAACATTATGTCGGGAAAGGACACATCCGAAACGGGACAGGTGACCACTCGTAAGGGCATCAAAATTTCGTTTTTGGAGCAAGAACCCGACCTGAACCCGAATTTGACCATTGAGGAGACCATTTTTACTACGGACAACGAAATCCTAAAGGTCATTGCGAACTACGAAAAGGCCGTGGAGAACCCAGAGAATACGGAGCAGTACCAAAAAGCATTCGAGGCCATGGAGCGACTCAATGCTTGGGATTTTGAAACCCAGTACAAGCAAATTCTTTTTCAATTACAGCTTTCCAAGCTCGATGCCAAGGTAAGCACACTTTCGGGTGGACAAAAAAAGCGTTTGGCCTTGGCCAATGCGCTGCTCAATAAACCCGATTTGTTGATTCTGGACGAGCCCACCAACCACTTGGACCTTGAAATGATCGAGTGGCTGGAAGCTTACTTTGCCAAAGAAAGCATTACCCTGTTCATGGTAACGCACGACCGTTATTTTTTGGATAGGGTCTGCAACGAAATATTGGAACTGGACAACAACCAGTTATACACTTACAAAGGAAATTACTCCTATTACCTGAACGAAAAAGAGGCACGTTTGGAACGTGAGGCGGTAGAGCAGCAAAAAACCAAAATGCTGTACAAAAAGGAGTTGGATTGGATGCGCAGGCAACCCAAGGCCCGTACCACAAAATCAAAATCCCGGATTGATGATTTTGCAGAGATAAAACAGCGGGCTCACCAAAGGCGTCAAGAACATGAGGTACAACTGGAACTGAATATGGAGCGCTTGGGCAGCAAGATTTTAGAGCTTCACAATGTTTCCAAATCCTATGGTGACAAAATCATTTTGGACAAGTTCGATTACAACTTCACCAAAGGTGAACGTGTGGGCATCATTGGAAAAAACGGAACAGGGAAATCCACTTTTTTAAACATCATAACCGAACGGGAAGAAGTAGAAGGCGGAAAAGTAGTGGTTGGCGACACCCTAAAGTTTGGTTACTATACCCAAAAAGGGATTCCCAATAAAGAAGGTCAAAAGGTGATTGATGTCATCCGTGAGTTTGGGGATTACATCCCTTTGAAAAAAGGAAGGCAGATTTCTGCACAACAGCTATTGGAGCGTTTTCTTTTTGATAGAAAAAAGCAGTACGATTTTGTTGAAAAACTGAGCGGTGGGGAAAGAAAACGACTGTATTTGTGCACCGTACTGATTCAAAATCCAAATTTCCTGATTCTGGATGAGCCCACCAACGATCTGGACATCGTTACCTTGAACGTACTGGAAAGCTTCCTGTTGGATTTCCCCGGCTGCTTGATCGTGGTCTCGCACGACCGTTATTTTATGGATAAAATCGTAGATCACCTATTCGTGTTCCGTGGAGAAGGGGCTATAGAAGATTTCCCTGGAAACTACTCGGATTACAGGGCCTACGAGAGCAGTAAGGTAATCGAGGAACGCGAAAACAAGAACACTTCTTCAGAAAAAACCGAGAACAATTGGCGGGACACCAGCAGCGGCAAATTGTCTTATTCGGAACAAAAGGAATACAAACAACTGGAAAAGGACATTCAAAAACTGGAAGAGAAAAAAGTGGTACTACAAAATAAGTTCACAGACCCCAAATTGGACGGGGACGAGATTGCCAACCTTTCCATTGAACTCAAGGAAATAACCGATACCATTGAGAAGAAGACGGAACGCTGGTTCGAGCTTTCCTCCATTTTAGAGGGGTAAACAATGTGGTTTCGATTCGTTTCATATCTAAAGTTTCTGGCACAATCCACCAACCATCATGGCGTGCACTCCCCTTTTGTGTTCCAATATGTGACCCGATGCCTTTATTCACAAAAAAAGCTCCACAGGAACAAAAGCATCAATGTACTGCTCAAGACCATCGACTATTTTGGCCTTCAAAACATCAGCATTGAAAATAATACCGAAGTCAAAGAATTGGTAAAACAGACTTTTCCCAATACTCAATTTGACAAAAACCCCATGGACCTTCTTTTTGTTGATGAAATGGATATCCCTACCTTCCAAAAAATACGTTCCGAAGGAATATTGCACAACGACAGTCTTATTTTGGTCGACTCCATTTATGATAACAAGGAAATTTTGGAACAATGGAAACGTTTGATTGCCCTACCAGAAATCACCGTAAGCATAGATATGTACCATTGCGGCCTTATTTCCATCCGAAGGGAACAGGTAAAGGAACATTTCACGATTCGGATTTAAAACGGTAATTTTAGGTTATGGAAAATCTAGCATCAGACAACACCATTTGGTATGTTTTGGCCGTTTTGGGGCTTATTTATCTGATTATTTTGTTCAGAAACAGAAAAGGAACCAAACGCCGAAAGTCCCGTAAGTTTATGGAGGGCAAACGCCAACACGACAAAAACAATGAACAATAATCAATATTAGCCAGAAATACAGATAAGCATCCCTGACTACTGACTACTGACTACTGACTACTGAAAAATGAAGATATACACCAAAACCGGGGACAAGGGCACCACATCGTTATTTACGGGCACCCGTGTACCCAAACACCATATTCGTATTGAAAGTTACGGCACTATAGATGAGCTCAATTCCCATTTAGGACTTTTGCGGGATCAAGAAATGGATGAACATTCCAAAAAAACGCTGAGCCTGATCCAAGACAAGCTTTTTACGGTAGGTTCCATATTGGCCACCGAACCCAAAAAGGACAAAAGGCTTAAAATACCCCGCATCAGTTCCGAGGATATTGAGTTTCTAGAACAGGAAATGGACCGAATGAACGAGGAACTTCCTGAAATGACACATTTTATTCTCCCTGGCGGGCACACCACCGTGTCATACTGTCATATTGCCAGAACGGTTTGCCGCCGAGGCGAACGCATGATCTCCTATTTACACGAGAACGAGCCAGTTCCCGATAATTTGCTTTCCTATATTAATCGACTTTCCGATTACCTGTTTGTTCTGGCACGCAAATTGTCCAAGGATTTAAATGCTCAAGAGGTCAAGTGGATTCCTGAGAAGTTGGACTGACAAAATCGTTTTTTTATCCTAAATGTTTTGTCAACAATAAAATAATTTTTAAATAATAGTGTTTTTACTTGGCAGATTGGGTTTAAAAATTATTTTTGCAAAAAATTTAAAATCAAACCGTTACTATGTACTGGACTTTAGAATTAGCTTCATATTTAAGTGATGCGCCTTGGCCAGCAACCAAAGACGAACTGATAGATTATGCGATTCGTACAGGAGCGCCGTTGGAAGTTGTAGAGAATTTGCAATCGATGGAAGAAGAAGGGGGCGAGATATACGAGTCCATCGAAGAGATTTGGCCGGATTATCCCACCGAGGAAGATTACCTCTGGAACGAGGATG
This sequence comes from Flagellimonas oceani, assembly GCF_011068285.1. Classification (NCBI taxonomy): domain Bacteria; kingdom Pseudomonadati; phylum Bacteroidota; class Flavobacteriia; order Flavobacteriales; family Flavobacteriaceae; genus Flagellimonas; species Flagellimonas oceani. The sequence continues at coordinate 2,461,190 of NZ_CP049616.1, forward strand.
AATATTAGATCCCAAAAGCACAAACCAAGTTAAAAAGTCTCTTTTGAGGCTTTTTTTTGTGTAATTTTGACAGCCTAGCCGAAGAATTCCATCGTAATCCCATCAATGGAACGGCTTTTGACAATCAAAAGAAAAAACATTTCATGAGTTTTATTAATTCCGTACTAAAGGTATTCGTAGGAGATAAATCGGAGAAGGATGTAAAGTCACTACAACCTTTAGTGAAAGAGATAAAATCCTTTGAGCAACAACTGGAAGGATTATCACATGATGAACTGAGACAGAAAACAGCATCTTTTAAAGAAAGAATAGCTGAAGATTGTAAAGAGATCAACGATAAAATCGCTGCGCTAAAAGAAGAAGTGGAAAATTCGAACGACATTGATCGTAACGAAGAAATCTATTCCGAAATCGACAAGCTCAACGAAGAAGCCTATAAAATTTCTGAAAAAACACTGGAAGATATCCTTCCCGAAGCCTTTGCCGTGGTAAAGGAAACGGCCAAGCGATTTGCAGCCAACGAAACTTTGACGGTAACGGCCAGCGAATTCGACAGGGTGCTTTCCGGCGAAAAGGATTATGTTTCCTTGGAAGGCGATAAAGCAATCTGGCAAAACTCATGGGACGCCGCAGGTAAAGAAGTTACCTGGGATATGGTACACTACGATGTACAGCTTATCGGCGGTATCGCGCTGCATCAAGGCAAGATTGCCGAAATGCAAACAGGTGAAGGTAAAACCTTGGTAGCTACCCTCCCGCTCTACCTCAATGCATTGGCCGGAAAAGGCGCGCATTTGGTAACGGTAAACGACTATTTGGCAAAAAGGGACAGTGCTTGGATGGCTCCCTTGTTCGAGTTTCATGGACTTTCCGTGGATTGTATCGACAAGCACAGACCCAATTCGGACGGAAGAAGGGCCGCTTACAATGCGGACATCACCTACGGAACCAACAACGAATTCGGTTTTGATTACCTCCGTGACAACATGGCGCACACTCCAGATGATCTGGTACAGCGTCCCCACCACTACGCCATTGTGGATGAGGTGGATTCCGTGTTGATCGATGATGCCCGTACCCCACTGATTATTTCTGGACCGGTTCCCGAAGGAGATCGCCACGAGTTCAATGAACTAAAACCGCAGGTTTCGGATATCGTCCAAAAACAACGTCAACATTTAACAGGCGTTTTGGCAGAAGCCAAAAGGTTGATCAAAGAAGGGAACACTAAGGAAGGAGGCTTCCTATTGCTACGAGTTCACCGTGGACTTCCTAAAAATAAGGCGCTCATCAAGTTTTTGAGTGAAGAAGGGGTCAAGCAATTGCTTCAAAAGACCGAGAACTTCTATATGCAGGACAATAATAGGGAAATGCCCAAGGTGGACGAAGACCTATTGTTCGTTATCGATGAAAAAAACAATCAAATTGAATTGACCGATAAAGGGGTAGAAAGCATCTCTACAGATCAGGACAAGGAATTTTTTGTGATGCCCGATATCGGTAGTGAAATTGCCAAAATCGAGAACCAAAACCTCGACATTGAAAAAGAGGCTGAGCTCAAGGAAGAACTCTTTAAGGAATTTGCCGTAAAGAGTGAGCGAATCCACACCATGACCCAGTTGCTGAAAGCCTATACCCTGTTTGAAAAGGATGTGGAGTATGTGGTGATGAACAACAAGGTAATGATCGTGGACGAGCAAACCGGTCGTATCATGGACGGTCGTAGGTACTCGGACGGGCTCCACCAAGCCATTGAGGCCAAGGAGAACGTAAAAATCGAGGCCATGACCCAGACATTTGCCACCGTTACCCTCCAGAACTACTTTAGAATGTACAACAAGCTGTCGGGAATGACAGGTACTGCGGTAACAGAAGCAGGTGAATTTTGGGAAATCTATAAGTTGGATGTGATGGAAATTCCGACCAACCGACCCATTGCCCGTGACGATAGGCAAGATTTGATCTACAAGACCAAGCGTGAAAAATACAATGCCATCATCGACGAGGTTACGAAAATGTCTCAGGCAGGAAGACCGGTACTGATCGGTACCACCTCCGTTGAAATTTCGGAATTGTTATCCAAATTATTGAGCGTTCGCAAGGTTCCACATAACGTATTGAACGCAAAACTCCATAAAAAAGAGGCCGACATTGTTGCCGAAGCCGGTAAAGGCGGTATTGTTACCATTGCGACCAACATGGCCGGTAGGGGTACCGACATTAAATTATCATCGGAAGTAAAAAAAGCCGGTGGTTTGGCCATTATTGGTACGGAGCGCCACGATTCCAGACGTGTGGACAGGCAGTTGAGAGGTCGTTCCGGACGTCAAGGAGACCCAGGCAGCTCGCAGTTCTATGTTTCTTTGGAAGATAACCTGATGCGTTTGTTCGGATCTGACCGTGTTGCCAAAATGATGGACCGCATGGGCTTGGAAGATGGAGAAGTGATTCAGCACTCCATGATGACCAAATCCATAGAACGTGCACAGAAAAAAGTGGAGGAAAACAACTTCGGTATCCGTAAGCGTTTGTTGGAGTACGATGATGTAATGAATGCCCAACGTGAGGTCATCTACAAAAGAAGAAGGCACGCATTGGAAGGTGAGCGCCTAAAAGTAGACATCGCCAATATGATCTATGATACTTCCGAGGCCATTGCGGAGACCAATAAAATGGCCGACGATTATAAGAATTTCGAGTTCGAGCTCATTAAATATTTTTCCATCACCTCACCTATCGATGAGGAAGAGTTCAAAAAAATGAGCTTCCAACAGATTGCCAATAAAGTCAACGACGAAGCCTACAGTTTCTACAAAGAAAAAATGGAGCGTAGCGCCACGGTTGCCTTCCAGGTCATCAAAAAGGTGTACGAGGATGAGTCCAGCAAATTTGAACGCATCGTGGTTCCTTTTACGGACGGTATCAAATCCTTGAATGTTGTAACCAACTTGGAAAAAGCTTACAACTCAAACGGAAAACAGTTGATTACCGATTTTGAGAAGAACATCACATTGGCCATTATAGACGATTCTTGGAAAACGCACTTGCGCAAAATGGACGAGTTGAAACAATCCGTGCAATTGGCGGTTCACGAGCAAAAGGATCCGTTGTTGATCTACAAGTTCGAGGCTTTTGAGCTTTTCAAGGAAATGATAGACAAGGTAAACCGTGAGGTAATATCCTTCCTTTTCAAAGGAGAGTTGCCATCGGAAAACACAGCTCAGATCCAAGAAGCCAGAAACGTTCGCCGACCCAAGGAAAACATCCAGACTTCAAAAGAGGAAATTCCGAACAGCGACGAATTGGCCGCTCAAAATAGAGCTGCGGGCCAAACGCAAGGACAGCGACAACAGGTAACCGAAACCATTGTTCGGGAAAAACCGAAAATTGGTAGAAATGAAAAGGTCACCATTAAAAATGTAATGTCCGGGGAAAGCAAAACTGTAAAGTACAAACAGGCCGAACCCCTGATAGACAAAGGAGAATGGGTATTGGTCAACGACTAAACCCCATCCAATACAAACGCAAAGTGGCAGTTATTAAAGCTGCCACTTTTTTTATATCAAAAACATAGTTAGATTTACACCGTAAAACACCCCATTAAGCAACTCTATCACACCGCTCAACCTTTTTGTGATAGAGGCATATTCACACGCAGCATATGAAAAGTCCTGGTAAGGATACATATAGGATAAAAGACAAAGTTACTTTGATACTAAAGGTAAATTACAATTCTTCCTTCTTTGCTGCCATCTTTGGGTTGGTGTGTTACTTCTTTTTGGGCATAGATGGCGTCATTCCCTATACTTTTTGGGGCTACGCAGCCATCAATCTATTGAACACCCTTCTTTATAAACAACATGAAAAATTGGTGCTCACCTATAACCTCACTTCCATCTTGTCCATGTTGGGAGCCATTGTGATTACCCTCTACAGTGGAGGAATAGAAAGCCCGTTCGTTTTTGTTCTGGCCATAATAGTATTTGCCGGTTATGTGACCACAAGGGTCTTCGGACAATTGTACCTTATACTGAATTTGGCCGTTCTTACGCTCTTATTTTTGTATGACACAGGGGATTTCAAGATTTCCGAAAATACGATCCCATTGGAGTCCCGCGACTGGTTCGCTTATTTGAGTGCCCTTTTTGCTGTTTATCTGCTGGGAGGAGTTTTTGGCAAAAACCTGCTGAGCGCCCACCACAGATTGTACAAGTCCCGTAATGAAATCCAGGAACGTATCGATGAAAAAGAGATACTCCTAAAAGAAGTGCACCATCGTGTAAAAAATAACCTCCAGACCGTTTCAAGTCTTTTGAGCCTTCAATCGCGCTCAATTGATGACAGCAAAATCAGCAACATTATAAAAAGCAGTCAAAACAGGGTGGTATCCATGGCCATGGTACACGAAATGCTCTACAAACGGGATGACTATCTATCAAAAATTGAACTGAAACCCTATGTTCAAGAATTGTGCGATTATTTGGTCCGGTCCGTTAAAGGCAGTGTAAACGATGTAAAAGTCAATCTCGATATCAACAATTACAAGTTGAGTATAGATACCGTGATTCCCTTGGGTCTAATCATCAACGAAACCATCACCAATGCCCTAAAATATGGAATCGCCGAGATTCCGGACGGCGAAATACATGTCTCCGTAGAAAAAATTGATGACAACCGTTACCGAATGCACCTCGGGGACAATGGCATTGGATACTCGGAGGAAATAAACCCGAAAACCTCCAATTCGCTTGGGCTAAAGCTTATCTACAACTTGGCACGACAGCTCAGGGGCACCATTACCAGGGACTACGATAAAAAAGGCACACACTACACCATTGAGTTCGAAGAGGTGATAGAACAGTTCAATTCCGTAGATCAATAAGCGGCCAGCTATTTACCTTCCCTAAAAAAGGAAAGGCCGGTTTGCACCGACCTCTTGTATTAACCTATTCCAATATAAACTTAAACCTCTAAAATTTTCTTTGCCTAAAGGAGAACGCTATGCTTGCCAGAACAAAGGCAACACTTAGCGACAGCACAAAAGGTATCAGCACATCCAATAGCATAATTAAGCCAACTTTGCACCGTCCCTTTTAGTTTTAAAAGAAAGCTCTTTTTTGATAAGGGAGTTCTTGAACTTGTAAAGTCTGGCCGTTTTTCTATCCTTTTTGATGGTTTGATTGAAATCAACCTTCAACTCAACACCCATGGAAATGGCATCCACTTTGGCCTCTTTGGAAATATCTTGGGCAGAAGCCATAGTTCCGAAAAAAGTTATTGCGATGATGGTGAAAATTGTCTTCATTTGTTCTTTTTGTTTTACGATGTAAAAGTACTTTCACCTGCAACCCCGACTCGATTTCAATCGCTCAATGACACTTTTCTGTCGGTGAATAAATTTTTATCGGTTAAAGTGTTTTTTATCGACGACTAACGTTTTTGGTGACAAAAACAACATACCGAACGCATGTGCATTTCATCGATAATCCACTTTGCAGTTCATCTGTAACCTACTGAAAGGCAATAATTTATTTGTAAGAAAAAGATTATATGCATGTAATCCAACTTGAGTGATTACCGGTTGTTTCCTACGTTTTTGATACTCCGCCAATGCTGGCGTTCAATCCGTCCAATACACGATGATTAACATTTTTTAACGGCCATCCAAGTAATTGTTGGTATCTTATTGCTACTAAACAAAAAACTAAAATGATAAGCGTGAGAACTCCATTTTTAATTCTACTGTTTCTGGCATCGATAAGTTGCCAACTCAAGAACAAATCCGACAAGCAAGAAGTTGCCCAAAAGGAAGAACCGGACACACATATGGCAACCAAATTGAGCGCAGAGCAGCTCCAAGAATATGAGACCGCTTATTTTGCCAGCGGGTGCTTTTGGTGCGTGGAGGCCATTTTTGAGAGCGTAAAGGGTGTTAAGGAAGTGTACTCCGGATATTCCGGCGGTTCGGAGAAAAACCCGACCTACGAAGAGGTATCCTATGGTAGGACCAGCCATGCAGAAGCCGTGGAGGTCTATTATGACCCTAATGTTATATCCTTTAGGCAATTGGTACAGGTATTCTTTGGCTCGCACGACCCCACTACCCTCAACAGGCAGGGACCGGACAAGGGAACCCAGTACCGTTCCATCGCTTTTTATAAAAACGACAAGGAAAAGAAAATCATTCAGGATTATATTGACCTTCTGAAAACGGAAAATGCCTATGGAGACCGCACCATTGTAACGGAAGTGACCCCTTTCAAAAAATTCTACATGGCGGAGGAATATCATCAGGATTACGAAAAGCGAAATCCCAATAACAGTTATATCAGAAATGTATCTATTCCTAGATTAAATCGTTTCAAAGAAAACTTTAAGTCCTACCTAAAAGAAGATGCACACTAAAAATAGCCGGGCAGGTGCTGGTCGTTGAAGAGTGATATTGACCAATAATGGTTTGGGGGCTTGGGAGACCCAGAGAAACAAGCTAGTTCTTTAGAACCACCTCGCTGTACTTGGAGTTGATCTTGATGGTTTTTCCATCATTTTTACTGATGTTGTAACCGGTATGTAAATTGCCACCTTGGTTTTTGGTCGATGTCAATTTCAAAGCTTTTGGGTATTGAAAACCTGATGTAGTCTCGTTTACGGAAATAACATAAGGGGTTTCGGGCAGTTTACAATCCAGTTCCCCATTCTCAACGGATATATCGATGGTATTGAACCCATTGGATACCTCACCAATGTTCAGCACCCCAAAATTGTTTGTTACAAAAGCCTTTCCCACAACCTTTCCAATGACCACATTGGACGATACCGAGTTCAACTTTAGCTGCTTAACCTCCTTTAAATTGACTTTGTCCGAGTAATCGGTCCTGAGGCTGCCATAATTCCAATTTTGCACCACCACCGGCGAATACGATACACGGATATCCGTATTGGCACCGTCAATGGTAGAGGCAAGCAAGCTTGCGTAGGACAAGCTTGCATTGATGTTCTTGGCATTTTCCGCCAATTTTACCTCACCGTGGCGTACATTCATTTTTACCTTGATGTACTTTGGCATTTTGATGATGATCCGTTTTTTGACCTTATACTCCTTATGTTTTCCATCAGATGAGAAATAAAATACGTTGGGGCTGCCATGAATGGTCCTTACCTCTTCCCGCAGTTGCTTTCTTAGTTCGGCCTGCTCCTCCCTGATCTCAGCTTGCTGTGCGCGGATTTCTTCACGTTGTTCCCTGAGTCTTTCGTGCATTTCTTCCCTCACTTTTTCCCGTTCTTCCCTGATCTTTTCCCGTTCGCCCCTAAGCTCTTCCCTACGGGCCTCACGTTCCTCAGCCATTTTCTCCATCTCCTCGCCCCATTTCTCAAAGCGCTCCTTGTATTCCTTGTCAAAGGTTTTATCGAACTCCTTTTTCCATTCTTTCATGTACTTGTCCCCATCCTTTTTATAGGCATCGAAATCAAAATCTATGGGGGGTAAAGGAGGCAATGGAGGCATCGAGGGCATTACCGCAATCTCAGGGATTTCAATTTCGGGAATCTCCGGAATCTCAACACTCGCAATGATCTCTGCCACCGATGGCATGTCCGGTATATCAATGTTCACCGTTCTAAAATCGTAAGAATATGGAGCAGAACCTTCGGTACTGACTTCAATCTCTTTGCTATTCCCCATAATTTTTACCAAATCCTTGTCCAGATAAGAATCCGCTTCCTTTTGGTCCACACCTTCCAGTTCGATTACGGCAGTGATTTCCACTTGGTCATTATCCCAAGTTTCAAATTCGATATCCGCATAACTGGTGTTGATGTTCAGTTCTGTGTCCTTATTGACATTGAAGGTTTCCTTGTAGGTTTTGGACTTCTCCTGCGCATGGCCGGTAAACCCGACCAGGGCAAGGAGCAATCCGCTACACAATATTTGATGATTCCTGTTCATTTTTTGATGATTTTAATTGATTCAACTTTGATTTTAATTTTTGCAACAACTGTAAACGTAGCTGTAGGTTATTGATGAGCGCGCTTATGGTCTGATCGTTGGGACCCAACTCGTTCAACTCCTGATTCAGCTTTAGGTATTCCTTGTTCAGCTCCGCCAACCGGTCCATATAACTGTCCACAAGCTCCTTGTTTCCGGGGTCACCGGCCAGTTCGGACAACTGTATGTTGATATTGGTGGTATAGTATGTTTCAATCTTTTTGAGGTCTGGAGATAAATCTCCCAATGAAATACCCTGGGACCCTCTACTTGGGTTCTCCCTGTCCACCACGGTTATTTTTTCATCGGGATCAACCGTACCTCCATTACTGTTGAAATAATAAATGAACAATCCTACTGCTACCACGACCGAAGCCGCTATCTGCATCCAAAGGGAAATGACCTTCTTTTTGGGAGGGTCGTTGGGCAACTCCTCTTCCAGCTTCGCGAAAAAGCGGTCTTCATGCCCCTCTTTCATCTTGAAGCGTTTTTCCTCTCTTTCCTTTTCAAACAATTCCCTAAGATCACGTGCCATAAGCCAAATCTTTTAGTTTTTCTTTTAATTGTGCCTTTCCTCGAAGCAATCGGGTCCGAGAAGCCGTTTCGGTTATTCCCAGTATTTCAGAAATTTCCGAATGGTCGTACCCCTCCACCAAGAACAATTGCACTACATATCTATATTTTTGGGGCAGTTCCTCGATGGCCTCTTTCACTTGTTCCATGGAGATTCCTTCCTCAACCGACCAATCATCGTCTTCCGCCACCTGCAAGTAACTTTCATTCAGTTCCACTGTTCGTTGGTGCTTCGACTTTAAAAAATCGATACTACCGTTCACAACAATCCTTTTCAACCAGGCCCCGAACGTCACATCTCCCTTAAACTGCCCTATCCGCTGAAACGCTTTTATAAAGGAATCTTGGAGTACATCCTCGGCATCATCAGAATTTTTCAAAAACCTCATGGCCACACAAAACATACCATCGCAATACTGACGGTACAGTTGCATTTGAGCCTGGCGGTCGTTCGCCTTGCACTTTTCTACAAGCTCTATATGGAGCACACTCGGTTCTATGTCTGGTTTTTTAGTTGTTCTGTATTAAGGACGATGCAAAAAAAGCAACGTTGCAAATTAGTGCGTTTTTGGCGCATTTTTAACAAAAAAAGCCCCGTTGAAAAATCAACAGAGCTCATTTTTAAGAAGTTAAATCGATTATTCGTCCAATAATAGATTTAGGTGCACCGTAATATTATCACGGGTCGCCTTGCTATATGGGCACATTTCATGTGCTTCGTTGATAATGGTCTCCCCCATTTTCTTATCTACCGTTGGCAAGTACGTATCCAAGGTAACCTCCAAGAAAAATCCATCGTCCTCTTTATTAAAGGCAACTATGGCCGTAACACTAAAATCTCCGAGATCATCAATATCGTGATTTTTGGCAACGGCTTCCACCGCACCTGCATAACAAGTGGAGTAGGCAGCAGCAAAAAGTTCTTCAGGATTGGTGGATTTCGGGTCCGGTTTCCCTTTAGAATTTGGCATTGAAATAGGTAAATCCAAAACGCCATCTTCGCTCTTCACGTGTCCGGATCTTCCTCCTGTATTAGTGGCCTTGGCCTCAAAAATAGTTTTCATCTTTTAAATGTTTATAGGTTCATAAAATCGGCATTCCTTATGATGACCGATTATTAAATGAATAAGGTACCAATTTGCTAGCGGAAGTACACTTTAACAGATATTAAATTTTTGTGAAATGGATGGTTAAAAATGAAGGTGCAAAACCAAGCAAAGTCCCAACAAACCCGTAAAATCTTTATAAATTCGTATAAACTGATGAACCGTACGCTTGGCAGACAATAAAAAAACACCTCCGGACACTATTTCCAAAATCAAGGCAATCAGAAAACAAGAACTTTCTGCAGATGCTTTGGCCCAAGGTATTTTTGATGGCAACAAAGCTATGCTTGCCAAGGCCATAACCCTTTTGGAAAGCACAAAGGCCGCCCATTTTGAAAAGGCCAACGCCGTTATTGAAAAGTGCTTGGCCCAACCCACCAACAGTATCCGTTTGGGAATTACGGGCGTCCCCGGGGTCGGTAAAAGTTCATTTATTGAAACCTTGGGCAAAACCTTGACAGACCAAGGAAACAAAGTCGCCGTTTTGGCGGTGGACCCCACCAGCTCTTTGAGCAAGGGAAGTATTTTGGGCGATAAAACCCGAATGGAAACCTTGGCCAAGGACCCGAATGCCTTTATCCGCCCCTCCCCTTCTGGAACTTCCTTGGGCGGTGTGGCCCAAAAAACCCGTGAAAGCATCATACTCTGCGAAGCAGCAGGATACAATGTTATTTTAGTGGAAACCGTGGGTGTGGGCCAAAGTGAAATTGCCGTGCACAGTATGGTTGATTTTTTCCTTTTGCTGAAATTATCCGGTGCCGGAGACGAACTGCAAGGCATAAAAAGAGGAATAATGGAGATGGCCGATGCCATTGCCATAAACAAAGCGGATGGCAGCAATTTGGAGCACGCGAAGCTGGCCGTAACCGAATTTTCCAGAGCATTGCATCTCTATCCGCCCAAAGCCAATGGATGGACGCCGAAAGTGATAAAGTGTTCCGCAGTTGAAAATACGGGTATTGAGGAAATCTGGGAAATGGTGCAGCAATTTGTGGAGCACACCAAAGAAAACGGCTTTTTTGAAAAGAACCGACAACAACAGAACAAGAACTGGTTTCTTCAGACGGTGGACGAATACATCAAACAATTTTTCCATCAAAAGGCAAGCTTTAAAAAACAACAGGCCAAGTTGTTGACGGAAATTGAAGCACATAAAATTTCGCCGTTCTACGCCGCAAAAATCCTATTGGACAAGATTACCGAGGAACTTTAAATAAAAGCAATAAATTTGCACAGATTTTATACTGAATGAGCACTGTCACCGATTCCCTTTTATCCATAGTGGTTCCTTTGTACAACGAGGAGGACAATGTGGTCCTTTTGACCCAAAAAATCAACGAAAGCCTTGAGGGATACAACTATCAAATTGTATATGTGGATGATTTTTCCACCGATAAAACGCGCATCAAGGTCAAGGAAATGGATGATAAAAGAGTCCATTTGATTGAATTGAAAAAGAACTACGGCCAGAGTTTGGCCTTGGCGGCAGGAATCGATTATGCCGAGGGCGAATATATCATCACGATGGATGGAGATCTCCAAAACGACCCCTCCGATATTCCTGGAATGTTGGAATACGCCATCACCGAAGAATATGATCTCGTTACCGGTATCCGGCAGAAAAGAAAGGACTCCCAAGTCAAAAAAATACCGTCCAAAATCGCCAATTTCCTAGTGCGCCGGGTAACCAAATTGGATATCAAGGACAATGGCTGTGCGCTCAAGGTTTTCACCAAGGACATTGCCAAAAGCCTGAATCTGTATGGTGAAATGCACCGTTTCATTACACTTTTGGCGTATTTGGAAGGTGCTCAGATAAAACAGGTTCCCGTAAAACATCACGCCAGACACGCTGGGGTTTCCAAATACGGTTTGGAACGGGTTTTTAAGGTAGTGGCCGATATGATGCTGTTACTGTTCATTAGAAAATACTTCCAACGCCCCATCCACCTCTTCGGAATCTTTGGGGTGCTACTTGTAATCCTTGGGGTTTTGATCAACGTTTACTTATTGATTGTGAAACTTGGATTTGGACAGGACATCGGAACCCGACCTTTACTCATATTTGGTATGATGTTCATTGTGGGGGGCATTCAATTGTTTACCATCGGAATCGTGATGGAACTTTTGATTCGTACCTACTACGAATCGCAACAAAAAAGACCGTATCGCATCAAAAAAATCAGCATAGGTGACGGAAAAGCTGCGTAAAAAGCTAATCACTGCCCTAAAAATTATTATTAGTGCAGTTCTGATTTACTTTATTTTCACCAAAATAGAGTTGAAGGATGTGCTCCAGACCCTAAAAAAGAGCGACCCTCTATATTTACTCTTGGCGTTGCTGTTTTTTGTGTTGTCCAAAGCTTTATCCGCCTTTCGAACTAACTTGTATTTCCATCAAATAGGGGCGAAAATCACACAATGGAGCAATTTGAAGCTTTACCTGTTGGGAATGTTCTACAACCTGTTCCTGCCTGGAGGTATTGGCGGTGATGCTTATAAAGGCTACGTGATTCAGAAAGAATACCAACCCGGCACCAAAAAAGTGGTGTCCAGTTTGCTATTGGATCGTTTAAGCGGGATGTTGTTGCTTTTTGTATATGCTTGTGTTCTTGCCCTGTTGTCCAAAAATGAATTTTTCCAAAGTTTTTATGGGTTGATTGTAGCAGCCATTCCGTTGAGCGTACTTGTGTTTTGGTTCGTAAACAAGACCTTTTTCCCCACTACCCTACCCGTTTTTTGGAAATCCGTGGGGTTTTCGGCCTTGGTCCAATTGGCGCAGTTGGTCAGCGTACTTTTTATATTGAAGTCTTTGTCCGTTAGCTTGGACGCCATTGAATACCTGTTTGTATTTTTGGTCTCTTCCATTGTCTCCGTAATTCCATTGACCATTGGCGGTATCGGAAGTCGCGAGGTTACTTTTTTATATGGTGCAAAATGGTTGGGGTTGGACGAAAGCACATCCATTGGGATTAGCTTCGCTTTCTTTCTAATTACTGCCCTAACTTCGCTGTTTGGGGTGATCTACCACTTTAAAAAACCAAAACTGGAATCAGTGGACTAGTCCAAATGCACCAAATGCATTTTGTTCAACTTGCCCTCCCGTGTATTCGGATTCAGGAATTTGACCTGTAATCGGGTAATCCGGAATTGGTCTACGGTTATTTGCTCGTCCCAAACCATTCCATTGTCTTTCAATTGTTTTAATTCATCATCCGTAGCGTAGACCCAAACATCATTCTTTTTGGCTATTTCGGGTATCGAAACTATTTGAACCGGCTTTTTATTGTAAAAATCCAAGGACCAAGAATATTTTTCCGAAATCTTATAAATATTGTCCACGGGAATATTCTTCTCCCGAACCTTTTTCGCCATTGTGGACCCACCCTGGTATTCGAGCAGTTTGGGGTAAAAATGAGCATTCATAAATCCGTTCAACAACACCGCACTAAAAATGGCAACCGTTACAATTTTGGCATAGGCAGTTTCCTTTTTTAGAATGAAATAAGCCACTAAACCGAGAGCCATCAACAAAAACAAATAACTGTACCAATGCTCTAATTTGAAAACATAAAAACTCACCAATAACGTAAAAATTACCACGAGACCCAATATAAAATATTGGATACCCAAGATGATCTTGGCCATCTTTAATTTTTGCTGTTGATGCAAGACATATAGAAACCCAGCGGATAAAATGGCATACAAAGGCATTAGCACATTCATATAGTGCGGCAGTTTAAACTGTGCAAAACTGATGAGCAGGAACAAAATTGAAATTCCACCCACGGTCAAAAACTCCAAATTAGGTTTGTATGCAAATTTGGCTTGCCAAAAGGCCTTTATTTTCGTCCAATAACCGATAAGGGCGAGAACCGTCCACGGTAGGAAGACCCATAAAAACGTGTGGAAGAAAAAGAAAAAGTCGCTACTGTTCTTACCGATGCCTTCACCACTCATCCGTTCAAAACTCTGCTCCCAGAAAATGAAGAAGATACCACTACGGTTATCCTTGCCACGGATGATTTTTTCAGGGTGTAAATCAAACTGATGGTAATAGGCATACAGCATTGGGGATATCGTCAAACCAAAGACCAAAATCGCCACCAATACCCTCCAATTGAGTAATTGCTGCCACTTTCGGGTATAGGCCAGATGACAGAGAATGGCCATCCCAATCACGACCAAAGCAATCTGACCTTTGGTGGAAAAGGCGATTCCCGCCCCAAAGGCACCCAAAATGATGCTTTTCAACGTATTTTTCTCAATATAGGTGGCCAACTGCCAAATGGAAAAAATGCTAAATCCTGTAAGAACGGCATCGGTGCGCACATCGATGTTGGCCAAAACGATGGTTTGGGCCGTCATAAAAATCAATGAGGCATATCGACCAACATCCTTATTGTAAAGTAATTTTCCTAGACCGTAGCAACTGTAAGCCCCCAGCAAGGTGGACAAAATACCGGGAATCCGGTACGCCCAATCGTGAATGCCGAAGATTTTATAGGAAAGTGCGGCCAACCAGTAGTGCATATGGGGCTTGTCCAGATACTCTTCGGGGCCTTTGAACAGGCTCAAAAAATCATTTTCCTGCACCATTCGCATCGCCATAACGGCAAATTGTGCCGAGTCGTTTTCCAACAGGGTCACAAACATCCCAATGATGTACACCAACACAATCAATCCAATGTAAAACCAATATCTGGCGGTTGAGATCATACCCCTGTTTTTTGGAAAGCAAATATAGCCAACTTGGCCCACAACCATCCGAAAAGTGAACCTACCAAGGCTCCTGTAACCACATCCAACGGGTAATGCACACCGATGTAAATTCGGCTGTATGCGACAATGCACGCCCAAAGCAACAATACCCAAGAAATATATTTCACTTTATTCTTGAACAACACGATAAAGAAAATGGCTGGACCAAAAGAATTGGCCGCGTGGGCGGAAAAATACCCAAACTGTCCGCCGCAGTAGCTCTTTACCAAGCGCATTGCGCTGCTCACTTCAGGGTCGTGACAGGGTCGCAAGCGACCTATGCCATACTTAAAAAAGTTGGACAACTGATCGGTGCAGGTGATCAGCAAGGCGATGGACACCAAAATTATACCTGTTCCTTTCCAACCAAAGGTTCGATAGGACAAATACAGCAACAACAGATAAAGTGGCGCGGAGTTTCTGGTCGTTGTCATAAACATCCAAAAGCCGTCCCAGGTTTCGGTTCCCAATCCGTTGAGGAACAAAAACAGCTCTTTATCGTATTCCAGCAACTGTTCGATCATCAATCGTCGTATCTGGAGACTTCCCGATCATAAAAAGCGGTGGCGGCCTCAATCAAGCTTTCGGCTTCTTCCATTAAATCGGCTTCGTCTTGTTTGGAGAATTCTTCCATCCATTCCACCTCATCATTTTCCAGATTGATGATGAATCTGGGATATTCGGTATGGACGATAAAAATGGCCTCGGGATAATCCGTGTTGTCGGCCAATAAAAATTTAGGTAGTTCCATTTATCAAATAGTTAGATTTCAGAATTTGGAATCTTTTTAATTCAATACCTCTTGTGCATTTTGAAGGTTTCCCCCCACGCCAAAAGCTGTCAATTCGAGTCAAATTCCAAAGGAATTTTGTATCGAGAATCAGTGCCTGGCTTAAAACTCCATTTCTCGATATGATTTTGGTTGATTTAGACTTCGTTCAACCAACAAAAATCACTCGAAATGACGAATTTAATTTATAATCTACAACTTGTTTCAACATCTCATATAGATTTTTCAATGTATTATGAGACCTGAGACAAGCTCAGGGTGACGAAACTATTCTTCAATCAATTTCTTGGTCAAAAAGTTGAATCGAAGATACAACATTACCGCCGATGCGGTAAGCCCCGACAACAATCCAATCCAGATGCCCGTGCTTTCAAAACTGGTATGCAGTCCCAAATAATAACTGATGGGAAAACCAATCAACCAATAGGCGATAAAAGTAATGAGCGTAGGTATCTTCACATCCTGTAGACCGCGTAACGCTCCCAAAACCACCACTTGCAATCCATCAGAAATTTGAAAAAAGGCGGCGACCAGCAACAATTTGGCTGCAATAAAAATCACTTCGCTATTATCGGCCTGGTTGGCGATATCGTCCACATCCAAATAAATCGTGGGGAACCAATGCCTTCCCAGCAGGAAAATGGCGGCAAATGCGATTTCCACAAGCAATGTCAAGAAAAATACGGATTCAGCAATACGCTTCAACTCTTTGTGGTTTTTTAGTCCTTTTTGGTTGCCGACCCGTACTATGGCCGCCACACCGAGGCCCGTACCCACCATAAAGGTCATACTGCTCAAGTTCAATGCAATTTGGTTGGCCGCTTGGGCATTTTTTCCCAACACCCCGCTCAACCAAATGGCCGCGGTGAAAATGGCCACCTCAAAAAACATCTGTAAAGCAGAGGGAAAACCAAGGTCAATGATTTTTCGCATCACTTTTTTCTCAATCTTTTTAAAATTGAAGTTGGTCACGTAGGATTCAAACTTCTTTTTTCGTTTGAGCAAATACCAAATAAAGGCAACCATAATTACCCGGGATACCAAGGTACCCACAGCCGCTCCCACAATCCCCATTTTGGGAAATCCGAAGGAACCAAAAATGAGCAGATAGTTCAAGGTAATATTGACCACATTGGCCATAATGGTAGTGTACATGGGGTATTTGGTCTGCGACAAACCATCCGAAAACTGTTTAAAAGCCTGGAATATGATCAAGGGCACCAATGAAAATGCCACCAAGTCCAAATAGGGCATAGCGAGTTCCACTACCTCTGGGGGTTGCTCCATATGGTGCATCAAAGGTTTAGAAACTTGAATCAGTCCAAAAAGGGACAATCCTAAAATGGTACAAAGCACCAAACCGTGTTTTAAAGCACTTTTGCCCGCTGCCTCGTCTTTTGCGCCATCCGCTTCGGCCACCAAAGGAGTAATCGCGGTGGAAAAACCGATACCCAGGGACATTGCGATAAAAACAAAACTGTTTCCCAAAGAAACGGCGGCCAATTCCGCCGTGCCCAACTGTCCCACCATAATGTTGTCTGCAAAGGCCACAAACGTATGCCCCAACATCCCCAAAATAACTGGATAGGACAATTTAAGGTTATAGGCGAACTCTTTGGTGTAGTTTTGAAACACAACGGATATTTAAAAAAGGATGGCAAATATAGCCAGATTGGGGACATTTGTCTCCAAATCATATGTTAGCTTACCGATAAATTCAAAGTTGCTTCGCCTCATCCCAGAAGACGTCCATCTCAGCCAAGGTCATATCGCTCATGGATTTCCCTGCCTCTTTTGCTTTTTGTTCCAAATATTGAAAACGCTTGATGAATTTTTTATTGGTTCGTTCCAGTGCATTTTCCGGATTGATTTTCAAAAAACGGGCGTAATTCACCATGGAAAATAGCACATCGCCAAATTCAGATTCCATTTTGTCGGTATCATTGGCTTCCACTTCTTCTTGAAGCTCGCCCAGCTCCTCTTTCAACTTTTCAAAAACCTGTTCGGGTTTTTCCCAATCAAATCCTACGCCGGCCACCTTATCTTGAATCCGGTTCGCCTTTACCAAAGAAGGCAGTCCGTTGGGAACCCCTTCGAGGACACTTTTTTTCCCTTCTTTTAGTTTGATGTTTTCCCAGTTCTGCTTTACTTGCTCTTCATTCTCCACCTTTACATCGCCATAAATGTGTGGATGCCTGTTGATTAATTTATCGCAGATGCCATTGGCCACATCGGCAATGTCAAAATCTTGGGTTTCGGAACCGATTTTAGCATAAAAAACAATGTGCAGTAAAATATCGCCCAGCTCCTTCTTCACTTCCTCCAAATCATTGTCCAGAATGGCGTCGCCCAGTTCGTAGGTCTCTTCAATGGTCAAGTGGCGAAGGGTTTGCATCGTCTGCTTTCTATCCCAGGGACATTGCTCTCGGAGTTCATCCATTATGGTCAAAAGGCGGTCAAAAGCGGCCAACTGTTCCGATCTTGTGTTCATGGTTTAGGATTTTCCCCAAAAATACGAAGTCCCGTTGGTTGAGATTCCATCATCGAAATTTACTTATGAAAAATTTGTCATTTCGATTGGTTTTTGTTGGTTGAGACCTTCGTCTATGCTCAGGATAAACTAAAGTCAAAACCATAAAAAAATTGTATCGAGAAATAATTGATAAGAGAAGTAACCTTGTTCTCGACCTGCCAGCCGGCAAGCAGGTACTTTTCCTTCAGAAAAACTTGAACTGACGGTTAATAAAAAGTATTTTAGTATTTTTCAACAAAGCCTACTTAGGGAAAATATCACTATCTTCAACCTCATTTTAAGGTAAAAGTGCTAGAATGAAACATCTTTTTATGGCGTTGCTCATGGTGCCTTTAATGGCCATTGGGCAAACCGATAATCCTTTCCAAAATGAAGTAAAGGCAATCCAGCAAAAGAATGATTCCCTTTGGGATTCGTCCAAACCGACAATTGTTTTTACGGGAAGTTCGAGTATTCGTTTTTGGGAAGATGTCCAAGAGCGTTTTCCAGAATATCAAGTGCTGAATACAGGGTTTGGAGGTTCTCAATTTTCCGACCTTGAGCTTTTTTTGGATGAGCTTATCTTGAACTACAACCCCGTAAAGGTTTTTATCTACGAAGGCGACAACGATATTTTCGCCAAGAAGAGACCACGACAAATTATGAAGAGGGCGGAATACATTCTCAGCGTTCTTCAACAGCGAAACCCTAACATGGAGATTGTGTTGATTTCTGCCAAACCAAGTATTGCCCGTTGGAAATACAGGGGAAGGTACCGCAGATTGAACCGCAAATTGGACAAACTGGCCTCGGAAAACGAGAAGATAGATTTTGTGGATGTTTGGTATCCAATGCTGGATGACAGAAAAGTAAAGCAAGACATTTTTATTGAAGATGGCCTGCACATGAACGATAAAGGTTATGACATCTGGTACGATGTGATCAAAGACTACATAGACTAAAACTAAACAAACGTGATTTACAAATCAATTTTGCTGTTCGTTACAGTTATCTGCATGGCAGCTTGCCAAACCAAAAAAGAGGAAATCAATTTTCCGAAAACCGACCTAGCCAACGCTCCGTTGATTCCCAAACCCATTAAAACCATTCCCACGGGGAGTGTTTTTGGACTGGATGCCGGAACTGTTATCTACACTTCGACCACAGACCCTCAATTTGAGAACGTGGGGAAATTTTTATCGGAAAGCATCAAAGAGAAAATTGGCCTTGATATTGCCGTAAATGCATCATCCGAAGATAAATTGGAGCGGTTGATCTACATTAACCAATCGGACAGTGTGGATTTGGAAACGCCGGAATCCTATCAACTATATATTAAAAAGGATTCCATTTTATTGAACGCCAAAACTGCCGCAGGTGCATTCCGAGGCGTACAGACGCTTCGTCAACTTATTCCAGAGATCAGCAACGATACGTTGACGGACCGTCCCATGTGGGTGATTCCTTCTGGCAAGATTATAGATGCTCCCAAATTCGAATTCCGCAGTTCCATGTTGGACGTGGCCCGTCACTTTTTCACCGTAGATGAAGTCAAAAAATATATCGATGCCTTGGCATACTACAAATTCAATACGCTGCACCTGCATTTATCCGACGATCAGGGATGGCGAATCGAGATCAAATCATGGCCAAAACTTACCGAAGTGGGTAGTACAAGCGAAGTTGGTGGAGGCGAAGGCGGATTTTATACCCAAGAACAATACCAAGACATTGTGGCCTATGCGGCGGATAGGCACATTACCATTATCCCTGAAATTGATATGCCGGGACACACCAATGCCGCTACGCTATCTTATCCCTTTTTACACTATGCCGGAGCGGAGACCCCACGTGTACGTACCGACATGAAGGTGGGCTACAGTTCTTTTGATGCCAAAAAAGACACGGTTTACAGCTTTTTGGATGACGTAATCGGCGAAATCGCCGCTATCACACCTGGGCCCTATTTTCACATTGGGGGTGATGAAAGCCATGTAACCAAGAAGAGCGATTACATTCTTTTTGTGGAAAAAGTGGGCAAGTTGGTTCAAAAGCACAACAAAAGAATGATCGGTTGGGATGAAATCGCACAGGCCGATATTGCCTCCAACGCCGTGATACAATTATGGAACAACGCTGAAAATGCTTTGAAAGCGGCGGAAAATGGCTCTAAAATTATTGTTTCACCTGCTAAAAAGGCCTATTTGGACATGAAGTACGATTCTATTTCGGAATATGGGTTAAAATGGGCAGGTTACATTCCTGTTGATGTGGGGTACCAATGGGACCCTGAAACTTATGTTGAGGGACTCTCCAAAGAAAGCATTTTGGGGATTGAAGCCCCGCTTTGGTCCGAAACCATTAGCAACAGTTCCGAATTGGAGTATTTGGCCTTCCCGCGATTAATTGGATATGCCGAATTGGGATGGTCGCCAAGCGAGCACCTTGATTGGGAAGACTACAAAGAGCGCTTGGCCGCACAGGTTCCCTATTTGGAAGCCAAGCAGATCAACTACTACCCAACTAAATTGGTGGATTGGGAAAAAGAATAGTGTTTATTCTTCCTCTTCGGAGGTGGACACTGTAGATTCTTCAGCATCCTTTTCGTCCTCAACAAAATCAGTGATGTCGTTGTCGAGAAGGATGTTGTACCACTGTATGATTTTCTTGATGTCACTGGCGTACACTCGGTCCTCATCATAATTGGGCAGTACTTCGAAGAAATACTCTTCCAACTCGATTTTTTCAGCTTTATGGCTGATGGAGGTTTTCTCGCCCCCTTCTTTTTCCTTTATTTTTTGAAACACTTCCTTTAAAGGAACTTCCTCTTCCAAAGTGTAAATGGCTATTTCGGACAACACGCTTACATTGCTTCTTAATCCAACGGTTACACGTTTGCCATCCAATAGGGATTCGCCAACAAAGCCACCTCGGGTTTGGGTCAATAATTTGTAAAGTCCTGGTTTACCTCCAATAGATAAAATCTTGTCTAATGCCATTCAAATAGTGATTTATGGGCGCAAAAATATGTTTTTATCGCAAACTGCGATTTTTTTAACGTCCTTTTTTGATATTGGGAAACCTCATTCGGTAGTCCACTGTTATTTTTCCTTTTGAAATCTTTTCCAATCGGCTTTTCAACAATCGTTTCTTGAGGGTTGAAAGCTTATCGGTGAACAAAACACCTTCAATATGATCATATTCGTGTTGGATCACACGGGCCAAGAGGCCGTCAAAGGTTTCAGTATGCTCCTTGAAATCCTCATCCAAATAGTTGATGGTGATTTCGGGCTTGCGCTTTACATCTTCACGAATATCGGGAATGCTCAAACAACCTTCGTTAAAATCCCACTCCTTGCCGTTTTCCTCTTCAATCGTGGCATTGATGAACACTTTTTTGAATCCATCGAGCTGTTTCTGCTCGGCTTCGGTCAACTCGTCATCGTCAGCAAAAGGAGTAGTGTCCACCATAAATATTCGTATGGGAAGTCCCACCTGCGGTGCGGCCAGTCCAACACCGTGGGCATTGTACATGGTCTCCCACATATTGGTAATCAACTCGTCAAGTTTTGGATATTCGGATGTGATATCCTTTGCCTTTTTTCGCAAAACGGGGTCTCCGTAGGCTACTATCGGTAAAATCATAAATCAAAATCTGTTTAAGTAGGCCTGCAATATGAGCGTGGCACTTATTTCGTCGACTAGGGCCTTGTCCCTTCTTTTTTTCTTTTTCATCCCGCTGTCCAACATGGATTGAAATGCCATTTTGGAGGTGAACCGCTCATCTTGGCGCTCTACGGGCATGGAAGGAAACTTGGCCTTCAGCTTTTTCAAAAAATCTTGGATAAGTTCCTCTGACTCGGAAGCGGTGTTATCCATTTGCTTGGGCAGCCCCACAACAAAACGTTCCACGGATTCCTTTTGGATGTATTCTTCCAAAAAGGACAACAAGTCTTTGGTCTCGATGGTGGTCAACCCAGAAGCGATCAACTGAAGTTCATCGGTAATCGCTATTCCGGTCCGCACCTTTCCAAAATCCAAAGCCAAAATTCTAGCCAAAATAATTTTTTGGCAAAAATAACCTTAAAAATGTTATGCGCTTAAAAATGCCGGCCATAATTCTGCCATGGGGCTTATCTTTGTAAAAACTTTAAGAAAATGACAGAATTAAGAACGCTTATTGAAAAAGCGTGGGACAATAGAGCGTTGCTGGAAGACGAAAAAACTCAAGACGCCATACGCGAAGTCGTAAAGCTTATTGATTCAGGAGACCTGCGATGTGCGGAACCGACGGAAGATGG
The DNA here is from genome assembly GCF_011068285.1 of Flagellimonas oceani. Lineage (NCBI taxonomy): Bacteria > Pseudomonadati > Bacteroidota > Flavobacteriia > Flavobacteriales > Flavobacteriaceae > Flagellimonas > Flagellimonas oceani. The sequence goes on from NZ_CP049616.1 coordinate 2,483,217, forward strand.
CTGGCAGATAAATGAGTGGGTAAAAAAGGGGGTCGTGCTTTACTTCCCCATCCAAAAAATGGAGGTGCTGGAAGCCGGCATTTTTGAATATCACGATAAAATTCCATTGAAAAAAGGCTACAAGGAGAAAGGTGTTCGCGTGGTTCCCCATGCGGTTGCCAGACACGGGGCCTATATTTCCAAAGGCACGATTTTGATGCCGAGTTATGTGAACATCGGTGCCTATGTAGATGAAGGAACGATGGTGGACACTTGGGCCACGGTGGGCAGTTGTGCACAAATCGGCAAAAATGTCCATTTGAGCGGTGGCGTAGGAATTGGCGGCGTATTGGAGCCGTTGCAAGCAGCTCCCGTGATTATCGAGGACAATGCCTTTATCGGCTCCAGATGTATTGTGGTGGAAGGTGTGCGAGTAGAAAAAGAAGCCGTTTTGGGCGCAAATGTAGTTTTGACCGCCTCTACCAAAATTATTGATGTTACAGGTGATGAACCCGTTGAGTTGAAAGGTCGCGTGCCAGCTCGGTCAGTGGTGATCCCTGGAAGTTATACCAAAAAGTTCCCTGCGGGCGAGTATCAAGTGCCCTGTGCCTTGATCATTGGTAAAAGGAAGGAAAGTACAGATAAAAAGACATCTTTGAACAATGCGCTACGTGAGCACAATGTTGCGGTGTAGCGATTATTTCAACTGTTCCAAAGCATTTTCAACGGCCGCTTTTAAAAAGTGGCCGTTTGTGATTTTATGCCTAATCGCATCCACATTGGAGACCATTTTGGAATAAGTCTCGGCATCGATATTATTCAGTTTTTCGGACAGTTCATCCAAAGATGAAATAGCAAACCCAATCTGCTCTTCTTCTATTAATTTGGCAACTGCAGCCTTGTCCCAAACGATTACGGGCAATCCCGCCAACAAGTACAGGGAGGTTTTATGTGGATTGTTGTACTGGATGTATTTGCCAAAATCGCCATCACATTCCTTGATGGCGTTCCCGTTCCACACCAAGCCAAAATTTCCTTTCATCTTATCCAATACCTCGTCCGGAGCAAAAACACCTTGATAGTCCAAAACGGAGTTAGCTCCCACTTTTTCCTTTTGATACCCGTTTCCGTAGAGTTTTAGGGTAAAATCCTTTTGCTTCAACTCATCCGCCTTGTAAAGAAAGGCACTTTTTTCCATTCCCAAACCACCAGCAAAAACCACATTTTTTTCAACGCTATCCTGCATTTTGGGCAAACTCTGACCGGAAGCCAATAAATAATCGAACAGATACAGCGGTACCATTTTCCCTTTATACCCATTTTCGGCAAACCATTTCATCATCACCTCGTTGTGAAGTATAAGAACATCTGCCTTGTTAAAACGTTTCATCTCCTTTTTTACATCCTTGTTTTTGCCCATCAAGGTTTTTACGTCATGTACAATTAATATGATTTTACACCGCTTGAGCTTGGCCAGTGCCACTTTGTAGGTATAAAACTTGCTGAGGGGATATTGCATACAAAGGGTCGACGAAAACGGCAGTAAAATCAAACCTTTGGTTATGCCCAAAAAGCTGATGATAGCTCCAATGGCCGAACTAGGATGGTTGCTTTGCTTGAAACCCAAGTTTTTGAATCCTATTTGAGACAACACGCTCTCGCAATCCATTTTGGGCTTGGAAGCTGCATTTTTGGAAAACTTATAGTTTCGGGAAATATAGAACAGGTCGGTATGTTGCATGGTATGTGTTTATGTTCCAAAAATATTCTTTTTAAGCAGCTAATCCATAAATTGCACCCAACCATTTGCTAAAACTTCTAAAACACTGACCTTATGAAAAGTAGTCCCAAGTATGATTTTTTAATTGTCGGCGCAGGGCTATATGGTGCCGTTTTCGCCCACGAGGCGACCAAACATGGCAAAAATTGTCTGGTAATCGACAAGCGAAACCATCTTGGCGGAAATACCTATTGCGAAGACATCGAAGGGATAAATGTACATAAGTATGGCGCACATATTTTTCACACCAACGATAAGACCATCTGGGATTACGTAAATAGCTTCGTTCCCTTCAACCGATACACCAACTCACCCTTGGCCAATTTTGAGGGCAAACTTTACAACCTGCCGTTCAATATGAACACTTTTTACCAACTGTGGGGCACCAAGACACCGGATGAGGCCATGGCAGTTCTTGATGAGCAGACAAGCAAATACCGTAACATAACACCTACCAACCTTGAAGAACAGGCACTGTCACTGGTCGGGGACGATATTTACAAAAAATTGATCAAGGGATATACCGAAAAACAATGGGGGCGCAAAGCCACCGAGCTTCCGGCATTTATCATCAAAAGATTGCCATTAAGGTTCACTTACGATAACAACTATTTTAACGACACCTACCAAGGCATACCTATTGGTGGCTACAACAAACTTACCGAAGGATTGTTAAAAGGTATAGAGTGTAGAACAAATATTGACTTCTTTAAAGAAAAAGCAGCCTTGACCGGTTTGGCGAAACAAATAGTTTTCACAGGAAAAATCGATGAATACTTCGATTATTGCCATGGTAAACTAGAATATCGAAGCTTGGATTTTAAACATGAAATCTTAGCACAATCAAACTATCAAGGCAATGCAGTTGTAAACTATACCGAAGCCAAAATTCCGTTTACCAGGATCATAGAGCACAAACATTTTGAATTTGGCAGGCAAAAGTCTACCGTCATCACAAAAGAGTACCCATTGGAAGCCTCACCTGAAAAAGAACCCTACTATCCCATTAACGATACCAAGAACAATGAAATTTTTAAAGCCTATCAGGAAATGGCAAAAAATGAACCCACGATTTTTGGAGGAAGACTGGCCGAATACAAGTATTATGATATGCATCAGGTTATTGGTGCGGCACTGAGCGATACAAGAAAACTATTTAACGAAAAATCCTAAGTCGATACGCAACTCTTTTCCCACATTTCCGTCTAAAGAATAAATGAAAAGGCCCGAATTAGAGTTTTAACACAAAACAAGTAGGGAAATTTAAGCGTTGATTGTTTTGTAAGAAAAAGAAACGTTGAAGCAATTTTTACGCTACTTTTTTGTTATAGATTTGTAAATAGTAAACACTACACCAATAAATTATGGCTGACTTGCGCACCCCAAAGCAAAAAATCTCAGCACTTGTGATCACCTACAACGAGATGGGCTACATTGAAAAATGTATTGACTCCGTTTCTTTTGCTGACGAAATATTGGTCGTTGATTCCTACAGTACCGACGGCACCTACGAGTATCTTTTGAGCCACCCAAAAGTGCGGGTGATTCAAAATCCCTTTGAAAACTTTACCGCTCAAAAGTCGTTCACCCTTAAACAAGCCTCCAACGATTGGATCTTGTTCTTGGATGCCGATGAAGTGGTTACAGAAAGTCTTCAAAGGGAAATCGTTGAAACGATAAACAACCCAAATGCCCATGAGGCCTATTGGTTCTACCGAAAGTTTATGTTCCAAAACGAGACTTTGAACTTCAGTGGTTGGCAAACCGACAAAAATTATAGACTATTCCGAAAGAGCAAAGCTCATTTTACGGATCAAAAAATTGTACATGAAACCTTGGTCGTGGACGGCACCTCCGGAATCCTTAAAGAGAAATTGACTCATTTTTGCTATAAAGACTACGAAGACTATAAAGGAAAAATGCTCAAATATGGTCAATTAAAGGCCAAAGAAGATTTTTACAAGGAAAAGCATTTTAATTATGTGCTGATGACGGTAAAGCCCGTTTGGAAATTCTTCAACCATTATATCCTTCGTTTGGGAATTTTGGATGGCAAAAAAGGGTGGACCATCTGCTACTTGAACGCCCTTGGTGTTCTGGAAAGGTTCAGAGAGCTAAAAAGACTGGAAAAAAAGAACGAGCTGGCCTACTATTTAGTGATGCCATAGTGTGTCCACACCATTTTGTTTGACCTAGTCTCCTTACGTATAGCTTGATTTTTTGCAATGGATTCAGGCGTTTTGTATCCACGTTTGTGGTCCAAATGCACACAGACCGCACTGTACCGCAATTGTTTGGATTTTATTCCAAAATTGAACAAGCGCTCTCCCAACTCACGGTCCTGTCCGCCATACTGCATGCGTTCATCAAAACCGTTTACGTTTAAAATATCCTTTTTCCAACCGGAAGAATTGTGACCGTTCCAACTGGCATTGGTCGGCGTTACCGTGTTCAATAGCTTAGAGATTATTCCACTTGCCGTAAGCTTGTTGTTCTTAAAAGTCTTTGGGATGCCCTTTTCCTTAAGCCAGTGGATATTAAAACAATTCTGTTCCTCTATATCTTTCAAGGTTATCAACTTGGAGATGTTCATCGGAAGCATATAATACCCGCCCGAAATAAAATAACCTTGCTCCTTGTTGATATAGTGTACCTCTACAAAGTCCTCCCGAGGGATACAATCCCCATCTGTCATGATGATGTAATCCGCACTACAGGCCTCAACCGCTTTGTTCAGGATTCTCGATTTCTGGAAACCATCGTCCTCTTGCCACACATGGACAATGCTGTAAAAAACTTTATTGGACATTTCTTCCAATAATTCTTTGGTCTTGGGACCAGAACCATCATCGGCCACAACCACTTCAAAGTCCTTGAAAATCTGGCAATTGAATCCCCACAGCACCTTTTTAAGCCATTCTTCGGCATTATAAGTGCTCACGATTACTGATATTTTCGGTGACTCTGTTCCGTTTTGGTTCATCTGGGCAAAAATAGAAATATTAAATGTTATCTCATATGCTTAATTTTGTGATTCTAAACTCTTAGAATGAAGGTCAAGGAAATTCCTGTTTCACTTTTTCATCAAGCCAACTTAACTCGGCAATCCCAAGAAAAGCTTATATCCAATAAAAAACAGGTACCGGTTATAATTTCACTGGCATCGATTCCTTCACGGCTGCATATTGTTCATCTAACTATCCGGAGTTTATTGAATCAAGATCTACTGCCCGAAAAAATTGTGCTTTGGTTACACCGCGATTTAAAAACCAATATTCCCAAAAAACTGAATAATCTGGTGGGAGAATTGTTTTCAATTGAATTTACCGACTACTTCAGTTCGCATAGAAAATTGGTGGAACCCCTAAAAATGTATCCAAAAAAAATCATTGTTACTTGCGATGATGATATGATGTATCGTAAAAACTGGTTATCAAACCTTTATGAAGCCCATCAAAAAAACCCTGATAAAATCATTGCAAACCAAACCCGGTGCATAACCTATAGTAAATCAGGTGAATTATTGCCTTACAAACAATGGAATTTCAACCCATCTGGGTGTAAAAATCCTAAACTTACCTTACCCATTGGTGCCGGCGGAACCTTATATCCACCCAATGCAATGGACCAAAAGGTGTTCGAACAAGACCTGTTCCTAAAACTTGCTCCCAATGCGGACGATCTATGGTTCAAAATGATGGGGCTGTTAAAAGGAACACAATCCATACAAGCCTATAACAGTGAAAAAGAGCCCATACCCATTTGGGGATCACAAAAAGTTTCACTAAAAAAAGGAAATATTGGTATGGATAAAAATAGAGTACAATGGCAGGCTTTGACTGACCATTTTCAACTAAAATTCTAGAACATTGATCGAAGAAATCAACAATTGCAATAAAGTGCTGCAAGAAGGCGGGCTCATCCTCTACCCTACCGATACGGTCTGGGGGATCGGCTGTGACGCAACAAACCCAGAAGCCGTAAAAAAAGTGTATGCCCTTAAAAAGCGTGAAGATACCAAGGCGCTCATCTGTTTGGTGTCCAATCAGGCCATGTTGGAGCGCCATGTAAAAGAAGTGCCCGAAGTCGCCTACGATATCATGGACCTGGCAACCAAACCGACGACAATAGTATTTGATGAACCAATGGGTGTCGCCAGTAATCTAATCGCAGAAGACAACACTTTGGCCATTCGTGTCGCTTCCGATAAATTCTGCCAATACCTCATCAATAAATTCAGAAAACCCATTGTATCCACATCCGCCAACATTTCGGGCAATCCCACCCCAAAACAATTCAAGGATATTGCTGAAGAAATTTTAAAAGGAGTGGACTATGTGGTAAATTTGCCCGATGAAAATATAAACCCTTCCCCCTCCTCTATCATTAAATTGAGCAACGACGGACAGGTGAAGGTTATTCGGGAATAACAATGGCGAAGGAATTCCATACAGCGGCAATACAACATCCTATTTTTAAACTTATCGGCGAAGCTTCAGACGAACTGGGCGTGGACTCCTACGTTATCGGTGGTTTTGTTCGCGATTATTTTTTAAAAAGAAATACGCCAAAAGATATTGATGTGGTCGCCGTTGGAAGCGGAATAGCACTTGCCAAAAAAGTAGCCTCCAAACTTAAGGGCAAACCAGAAATCTCCGTATTCAAGAACTTTGGAACCGCCATGATCAAGCACAAAGATTTGGAGCTTGAGTTTGTAGGTGCCCGTAAAGAAAGTTACAATCGAGATAGCCGAAAACCCATTGTGGAAGATGGCACTTTGGAAGACGACCAAAACCGCCGCGATTTCACCATAAACGCCATGGCCCTGGCGCTTAACCAATCGAACTTTGGCAAACTTTTGGACCCGTTTGATGGTTTGGCCGATTTGGACAAAAAAATCATCCGTACACCGTTGGAACCTGGAATTACTTATTCCGATGACCCATTGCGCATGATGCGCGCCATCCGATTCGCCACGCAATTGCATTTTAATATTGAACTTAAATCGCTTCAGGCCATTACGGAGCACAAGGACCGTATCAAAATTGTTTCCAAGGAGCGTATTGTGGACGAGCTGAACAAAATTTTGATGAGTTCCAAACCATCCTTGGGATTCTCATTGATGCACAAAACTGAACTACTGCCTTTAATATTGCCAGAACTTACCGCCTTACAAGGTATAGAGGAAATAGAAGGGCAGCGCCACAAAGATAATTTTTGGCACACCTTGGAGGTCGTGGACAATATTTCCGAAACCACGGACAATCTTTGGTTGCGCTGGGCCGCATTGCTTCACGATATTGGCAAGGCACCTACCAAAAAATTCCATAAAAAAATTGGTTGGACGTTTCACGCCCACGAATTTGTGGGGGCTAAAATGGTGTACAAACTCTTCAAGAGGTTGCGGTTGCCTTTGAACGAGAAAATGAAATTCGTCCAAAAAATGGTATTGATGAGCTCACGGCCCATCATTTTGTCCGAAGATCACGTAACCGATTCTGCGGTAAGGCGTTTGGTTTTTGATGCAGGGGATTTTGTGGATGACCTTATGACCTTGTGCGAAGCCGACATCACGACCAAAAACCCGCACAAACAGAAAAAATACAAGAACAACTTTAAAATAGTTCGTCAAAAAATAGTGGAGGTCGAAGAACGGGACCATATCCGTAATTTTCAGCCCCCTGTTTCCGGTGAAGAGATCATGAAGACCTTCAACCTGAAACCTTCCAAGGAAATCGGTATCATCAAGGACGCCATTAAAGAAGCCATTTTGGAAGGGGAAATACCCAACGAATATGAGGCTGCCTACCAGTTTATGCTGGAAAAAGGCAAAAAAATGAATCTAAAAGTCCATTCTGAATGAAAAAGAACAAATATGTAGTGTATTGGTTGCTCACTGGGTGTTTTCTAATTTTTGTGATGGTCTTGGTAGGTGGCATTACACGCCTTACCCATTCCGGGCTCTCCATTTCGGACTATAAATTGATACAGGGCACCATTCCTCCCATGAACGAGCAAGAATGGCAAGAAGCCTTTGAGCTCTACAAGCAATATCCGGAATATCAAAAACTCAACAACCATTTCGGAATCGAGGAATTTAAGGACATCTATTTCTGGGAGTGGTTGCACAGGGTCATTGGAAGGTTTATCGGTGTGGTATTCATCATTCCGTTCCTCTATTTTTTGTTCACAAAAAAATTGGAGAAGCCAACGGTAAAAAAATGCTTGGTTTTGCTCTTTATGGGCGGGTTCCAAGGTTTTCTGGGTTGGTATATGGTCAAGAGCGGGCTTGTGGACCGTCCCGATGTGTCTCATTTTAGATTGGCCGCACATTTGACCACGGCTTTTCTCACCTTTGCCTATAGTTTATGGGTGGCCCTGGACCTTATTTATCCCTATAAAAAAGAAATCAACCTAAAAATCCGGAATTTGATCAGGGTTGGACTCGTGCTTTTGTTGCTTCAAATTATCTGGGGCGCTTTTGTTGCCGGTTTGGATGCAGGATTCATTCACAACCATTGGCCCCTGATGAGCGATGGCAAACTGATCCACGAAACGGTCTATATTGAGCAGCAGCCCGTTATCAAAAACTTTTATGAAGGAAAGAGCGGTGTACAGTTTGTGCATCGATACTTGGCATACATTGTAGTTGGCATAATAGCCTTGATTTGGTTCAGAACCCGTAAGATTCAGCGAACGCCGCTTCAGGAAAAAGGATTACAAACCTTATTGGCCCTGGTTTTTATACAATTTGTGCTGGGAGTGCTCACATTGATTTACGCCGTGCCACTTTGGCTGGGAATTGCGCATCAAATTGGCGCATTTTTCCTTTTGGCCGCCATGACTTTTACCTTGCACAGGTTCTCCAAATAAGGTCTATTTATTGTACCTTTGTGCCCACTCTAAAATTTGATGGATGATTTATAAAATCAGGATAATACTTGATGCTGAGGAAGATATCTTTCGCGATATCGAAATTGAGGACCAAAGTAATTTGGAGGATTTCCACAATGCCATAACCCAAGCTTTTGGTTTTGAGGGGAGTGAAATGGCCTCCTTTTATACGTGTGACGAGGAATGGAACCAAGATGAGGAAATCGCCCTTTTTGATATGAGCGAGAACGGTTCCGATATACGGTTGATGAACGAAACCACTTTGGGGGATGTGATCACCGAAAATAATCCGAAGTTGATTTATGTCTATGATTTTTTTAGCATGTGGACCTTTTTTGTGGAACTGGCGGACATTGTTGAAAAAGAGGATGGGAGAATTTATCCGAATGTATTGTTCACCTTTGGTGAACTGCCGGACGCCCCGCCAGAAAAAAAGTTCGAAGCCGAGCCCAATGATGAACAAGATGGAGATTATGACGACCTTTTGGACAGTTATGACGACATGGACTTTGATGAAAACTGGAATTAACCGAGTGCTTGACCAAGTTTTAACCATTAACACCTAATATGCTAAACCTATATAACGCCCAAATTGAAAGTATTTCGCTTCACCGTGTTGGCAACAAAAGTAAAAATGAGTCTGCCTTTTTATCCGCAGAGCCCTTTTCGCTCAACGATGAAATGTCGGGACTTTTAAAAGAATATTTCTTTAAGCCTTTTAGGGAAAAAGAGGAAAACTACTATAAGTTCGGACACGAAGTGGATTTGGAATTCAATGAGGTTTTCACGGCGGTTTCTGGAATTTTTGATAATCCGTCCGACAACCATAGGTTATCCAAAAAAATAACCACCCATCTGTATGAGCAATCCAACCACCCTCACATCAAAAGCGGAGAGGTTTATGTGGTGCATTTTTCGGATATGGTCATCGACAACCAAAAAACGGATGCCGTAGGTGTTTTTAAAAGTGAATTGAAGCACGATTTTCTTCAATTTGAAGAAAATGAGCACAATTTGGAGATTTTGATTCGTCAAGGCATCAATATCAATAAGCTCGACAAGGGGTGTATCGTTTTTAACATCAACAAGGAAGAAGGGTTCAAAATCCTTTCTGTGGACAGCAACCGCTACGATGCCAAATACTGGCTGGAAAACTTTTTGGGCGTGCTGCCCTTGACGGATGATAACTTCTACACTAAGAATTACCTCAAATTCTGTCAGAACTTTGCCAAGGATGTGGTTTTGCCCGCCGAGGACAAACAGCAAGAGGTAATGTTCATGAACCGTGCGGTGAACCATTTTGCCAAAAACGACAATTTTGAAGAGACCTCATTTTTGAACGAGGTTATGGAAAACCCCGAGTTGATTCCTGAGTTCAAACATTATAAAGTTGAAAAAGGGCCTAAATACAGCATCGAGGACGTTTCCAATTTTGATATTGCGAACAAGGCAGTGAGCGATGCCCGTAAAAAAATCAAGAATGTCATCAATCTGGACACCAACATCCAGATAAAAATGGATTTCATCAACCCTGAATCCGCAGAAAAATTTGTGGAAAAAGGTTGGGACGAGGAGCGCCAGATGTACTACTATCTAGTGTATTTCAACAAAGAGCAAAAGAGCTAGAATTTTTTTTCTATAATCTGTCGCATACTTACGTCTTCGTAGTTACGCTTCACAAAATCCAGGGCATGTATCAACACTTCGCCCATGGTTTTGCTATCCCGAAAATTGATATCCCCGGTTAATTCCAATAACTGTGTTTTTAAAATTTCGGTGTTTTCTGGCGGAGCAATGGTATCAACTTCGCACACATCCAAAAGTCGCTTTAGCCTGCGGCCCCAACTTAAAATCCGTTTTGCGATTATGGAACGTTCCTCCACAATGTATTGGTTCACCGAATCCACCGTCAACTTGCTCTGAACCAAATCCACCATTACTTTGTTCTCCTTAAAAAATTGTGGGCGGTACACCTTGATTTTCCCTTCGTAACATTGTTGATCAAAATCTATGGCCCTGATCTTATAATTTACACTGTCAAAATCGTGCGTTGGCACAATAACGTAGTTGTACGAGCGCATATCGCCCAATAACCGAATCATGCAGCGCTCGTTGAACTTTACAAATTCCTTGGCAATCTGTGCCTTGTCGAACTCCGAGCATTCGGGCAGGTTTTTTTTGAAGAACACATCTCCGGGAATACCCACAATGTGCTCCTCGATCAATGTATTTTGATAAATGACAAAATTGAGATTGTACGGTGACAACATATGCTCCAACTCCAATCCGTACACACGGGAAGCATCTGTTTTTTTTACATAGAACAAGGTGTAGTTGTCGTTCAGAATGTTCCGCACCTTGATCCTAAAGGGTTTAGAGTTCCCGAAAGTGCAATAATCCACATAGTCCACGTTCAAATATTGGAAAATCTTATCGCTACCATCGGAAACAAAATTGGAATAGACCCGTTTTAACGCCAAATCTATTTCATCCCGATCAAACTCGGGGTAAAAAACCCGTACCCATAGGGTATCCTCATCGTTCGCATCGTACACGGCAACACTTCCCGAGAACCGGAGAAGGTCATCATAATGGATGGGAATCTCTATTTTTCGGTTGTAATATTTCAAATATTCATCAAGTTCCTTGCTTATGGGATAAGCAGGTTTCTTTTTCGACATCAACTTTTCTTCCGACATTGTATTCGATTATTTGTAACAAATTGTAATATACCTCGTCAAGTTAGTATAAACCATTCAAAAAACGATAGCATCTTTTGGAAACAATACTTACCGTAAGCCATCTTACCAAAAAATTCGGCTACCTCACCGCTGTCAACGACCTATCCTTTACCATTGAAAAAGGAAACGTTTACGGCATCTTGGGGCCCAATGGGAGCGGCAAATCGACCACTTTGGGCATTATTTTAAATGTTGTAAATAGAACTTCAGGGGAGTTTAGTTGGTTTGATGGCACCACATCCACCCACGACGCCTTAAAAAAGGTCGGCGCCATTATTGAACGCCCCAATTTTTATCCGTACATGAACGCCATCCAGAATTTAAGACTGGTTTGCAAAATAAAAAATGTACCGGAAACCAAAATTCAGGAAAAACTGGAGTTGGTCGGGCTGTGGGACCGTCGCAACAGTAAGTTCAAGACGTATTCGTTGGGGATGAAACAACGCATGGCCATTGCCTCTGCCCTGCTCAACGACCCTGAAATATTGATTTTGGACGAGCCCACCAATGGTCTGGACCCTCAGGGCATCCATCAAATTAGGGAAATTATCAAGACCATTGCAAATCAAGGCACCACTATTTTATTGGCCTCCCACCTATTGGACGAGGTGGAAAAGGTATGTTCGCACGTCATCATTCTTAGAAAAGGGGAAAATTTATATTCAGGACCGGTGGACAGTATGTTGGCCAGTCATGGCTTTTTTGAATTGAGGTCCAACGACTTGGGCCAATTGCAAACCCTATTGAAAAAAAGTGCCAGTTTCGGCAAAATCGAAAACTTCAATGGTACCCTTACCGCTTATTTAAAAGAGGAAATGGACGCCGAGAGTTTGAACAAAATGCTGTTTGAAAAAGGTATCACACTTTCTCACCTTGTGAAGCGAAAAGAAAGCCTCGAAGAACAATTTTTAACCTTGACCAAGAACCAATAATCAAAGAACGAATGTTACGTCTCCTACAAATAGAATTTATAAAACTTTGGAACAATAGGGCCAGCAAGGTACTGATCATCTCCTATTTTGTACTGCTTACTTCCATCGCGCTTATCGCCGCCATAAAATTTGATATTGGCCCGGTAGAGTTTCACTTGGCCGACCAAGGCATATTCAACTTCCCGTACATTTGGCACTTCAACACCTTTGTTACGGCACTTTTTAAGCTGTTTTTGGCCATAGTCATCGTATCCATGATGTCCAATGAATATAGCAACAAGACCATCAAACAAAACTTGATAGATGGATTGTCGAAAAAAGAGTTTATCCTTTCCAAAGTCCTTACCGTGATAAGCTTTGCCTTGATATCCACCCTATTTGTTTTTGTGGTCTCCATGATTCTTGGCCTGGCCTATTCGGATTATAACGAAATGTCCATTATATTCTCTGATTTGGAGTTTTTACCAGCTTTCTTCCTTAAGTTGGTCGGTTTCTTCTCCTTTTGCCTTTTCTTGGGGATTTTGGTCAAACGTTCGGCCTTTGCACTTGGTTTCCTGATTTTATGGACCATATTTGAGCAAGTGGTATTTGGTTTATTGGGATGGAAGGTGATGAGCTGGGAAGCTGCGAAAGCGGTAAAACGCTTCTTTCCGTTGGAATCGATGTCCAATTTGATCAAAGAACCTTTCACCAGACTTTCGGCCGTTCAAAATATTGGACAACAAATCGGTGAGGACATGAAGTTTGACTACCATGTGTATTGGTACGAGTTCTTTATTGTCATGGCATGGAGCGCTATTTTCATCTATTTATCCTACGCATTATTGAAGAAACGTGATTTGTAGTATCAAGAGGTAAGAATATCCAAGGTTTGCTTCAATATAGCAGCTACCTTTAGTATTTTTACCTTATGAAATTTCAGGTAGTTTCCGACTTTAAGCCGACGGGGGATCAACCCGAAGCGATACGACAATTGGTGGAGGGCATTGAATCCAAGGCTCAACATCAAACCTTGCTCGGGGTTACCGGGTCCGGGAAAACATTTACCGTTGCCAATGTGGTGGAATCGGTTCAGAAGCCTACCTTGGTTTTGGCGCACAACAAGACCTTGGCCGCTCAATTGTATTCGGAGTTCAAGCAATTTTTTCCCAACAATGCGGTGGAATATTTTGTATCCTATTACGATTATTACCAGCCCGAAGCCTATATCCCCACAAGCGGACTTTACATTGAAAAAGACCTCTCCATTAACGAGGATATCGAGAAGTTGAGATTAAGCACCACCTCCTCGCTTCTATCAGGACGACGGGATGTGCTCGTAGTTGCTTCGGTATCTTGCCTGTACGGTATAGGTAACCCGATAGAGTTCCAGAAAAACGTCATTACCATCCATAGGGACCAGGTCATCTCAAGAACCAAGTTTTTAAAGCAGTTGGTGCAAAGTCTGTACGCCCGAACCACCGCGGATTTCAGAAATGGTAATTTTAGGGTTAAAGGAGATGTGGTAGATGTATTCCCCGGCTATGCGGACCATGCGTTCCGTATCCATTTTTTTGGGGATGAAATCGAGGAAATCGAAGCATTGGACCCCTACAACAATAAGGTCATTGAAATATATGACACACTGAACATCTACCCGGCGAACATGTTCGTTACCTCTCCCGATGTGCTCCAGAATGCCATTAAGGAGATACAGGACGACCTTGTGAAGCAGATAGATTACTTCAAGGAAATCGGCCGACCGCTGGAAGCCAAACGCTTGGAAGAACGCACCAATTTTGATTTGGAAATGATTCGGGAACTTGGTTATTGTTCCGGAATCGAGAATTACTCAAGATATTTGGACGGCAGAAAACCTGGGACCCGACCTTTCTGTTTATTGGATTATTTTCCGGATGATTATTTAATGGTCATCGATGAAAGTCATGTTACCATTCCACAAGTGCATGCCATGTACGGTGGCGACCGTTCCAGAAAAGAAAATCTCGTAGAATATGGTTTTCGTTTGCCTGCCGCCATGGACAACCGTCCGTTAAAGTTTGAAGAGTTTGAAGCGCTTCAAAACCAGGTGCTTTACGTAAGTGCCACTCCCGCGGATTACGAATTGGAGTTGAGCGAAGGTGTTTATGTGGAGCAGATTATCCGTCCAACTGGATTATTGGACCCTATTATTGAAGTCCGCCCCAGTGAAAACCAAATTGATGATCTTGTTGAGGAGATTCAGCAAAGGGTAGAACTGGACGAACGCACCTTGGTGACCACCCTTACCAAACGTATGGCCGAGGAGCTCACCAAATATTTAACAAGGATAGATGTCCGTTGTAGGTACATACACAGTGATGTCGATACCTTGGAGCGGGTGGAAATCATGCAAGACCTTAGAAAAGGTATTTTTGATGTATTGATCGGGGTAAACCTATTACGTGAGGGCTTGGATTTGCCAGAGGTTTCACTTGTAGCCATTTTGGATGCGGACAAAGAAGGTTTCCTACGAAGTAACCGCTCTTTGACACAGACCGTAGGTAGGGCCGCACGTAACTTGAACGGCAAGGCCATTATGTATGCCGACAAAATCACGGAGAGCATGCAAAAGACCATTGACGAGACCAATTACCGTAGGGAAAAACAAATGACCTATAACAAGGAGAACAATATTACCCCAATGGCCCTCAAAAAAAATCTGGATAGTGCCTTGGCCAAAAACTCGGTTTCTACGTACCACTTTCAAAAGGAAGAAATGCGCGCCGCGGAGCCCGACTTAAAATATATCACCGAAGATCAAAAAGAAAAACTGATCAGGGAAAAAAGAAAGGCCATGGAAAAGGCGGCCAAAGAACTCGATTTTATGGAAGCGGCCAAACTAAGGGACGAGATAAAAATGCTTCAGGAAAAGGAATAAAAAAACGCGCCCCCGCATATGCAGGAGCGCGCCTCAACTAACCAACTAATCCAACCATCATGAAACACCTATAGTTGGTGTTCTAATGTCTTATGCAATCTCTATCAACCTTTTTGGTTTTGGCAATGCCTCTTGTTTTTTGGGCAATGTCAATTTTAAAACTCCGTCTTCGTACTTGGCGTCGATTTTGGAACCATCTACGGTTTCGGGCAATGTAAATGCTCTTTTAAAGGATGAATAGGAAAACTCTTTTCTTGTGTAGTTCTCTTTGTTTTCTTCATTCTCGGATTTCATTTCACTGGAAATGGTCAACACATCATTGTCGATTTCTACGGTAAAGTCATCTTTCTTCATACCAGGAACGGCTAGTTCCAATTCAAATCCTTCGGTGTTGTCCTTTATGTTCACAGCAGGAATGGAAGTATTCCACTTTTCTGTTCCACCGAACCAATCTGGACTTACAAAATCGTTCATCAAGGATGGAAAAAACAGGTTATTTCTTTTTACTATACTCATGGCGATTCAATTTTTAGTTAAACATTTAAATCACCATGTATAAGTCAAAACCTGTACCAACAGAAAAATAACGTCATTTTGACATGTATTCAATTTAAAATTATGCCATTTTGACATCAATTATAATGTGCCTTGAAGATATTGATCAGCACATCTGGCGGAACAATGTTGTTCGGGTAACGGTGCATCACCTGTAGAACCTGACTAATGGCCGAGGGTGGCAGCCCCATTTTAAGACCGATATTGTAAAGTGTATGGATTTCCTTTTTATGCTGCTCCCGGTCGATATTCATCAACAATATTAGCCTATGGAACTGCACAATGCGCTCCGCTTGGGTTTTTAACCGAACTTTTGGTGATTTCTGTTTGAGAAGGCCATTAAAAATAGCTTTGCTTACACCAAGGCTATCGGCCACTTTCAGCAAAAAATCATATTCAGATTGCTTTAGGGAATGATCTACCCGTGCAAAGGCGATCATCTCGGAGAGAATACTCAGTTTTTCCTCATGGCTACCCATAAAATAATGGTTTTGGTTTGCAATCCTAAGTAGATAACTCCAAAATAGGCCATTTTAGTACACAAAAAAGCCCTGAATTTCAGGGCTTTTTCTAACTAACTCAAACAATTCCCGTTTATTAAGCGGTAATCCTTACTGGAATTTCGTAAACTCTACCTGGTGCAACATTGTCCAATTGCACTTTTTTATAGTTCAAACGGCTTTTTACGAAACCTTCCAAAACTTCATCTTTGGTCTCTACAGAAAGTACGACCAATTCACCTTTTTCGTTAACGATGAATTTCACTTCTGCAGTCAATTCTTTTTCATCGGCATTAAATTGATTGTCTTTCAACATCTCATAAATCTGCCCGGAAAGGTTGTTGTTTTTTGTTTCTTTTTTTCCTTCTGTTGCAAACGCACCCATTGTTACGAACAATGCCAATGCTACTGTAATCTTTTTGAAATTTTTCATGATTTTGTTTTTTGATTAAAATTGATGATTAACGATATGTCAATATTTAAGCTTGATTAAACGCCCTTTTTAATGACACCTCAAAAATAAGACGATAAAAAAACATAATTGTTACACCTGTGAACGATTTAACAAATGTTTAATCTAGTTGCCATCGCAATAAAATACCAAAAAAGCCAGTTTCTTTAAAAGAAATTCAACAGAAATCAAAGAACATATTCAATAGAAAGGAAATAGTGTTAACAGTCTAGAAAAGCACTAAAATCAATGGGTGATAAATTGCAGGATAAAAAAAGGGCAACGTTACCAAAACGTTGCCCTTTATCTATTTTATGTGGTTAGAACTAGCTCAAAACCTCTTCTACCTTATCTGCAGCTTCTTTAAATTGTACGGCCGAATGTACAGCCAAACCGGAATTATCGATAATTTCTTTGGCCAACTCGGCATTGGTTCCCTGTAACCTTACAATAATTGGAACCTGGATGGCATCTCCCATGTTTTTATAGGCATCCACCACACCTTGGGCAACACGATCACAACGAACGATTCCCCCGAAGATATTGATCAATATGGCTTTTACGTTAGGGTCCTTAAGAATAATACGGAAGGCCTCTTCCACCCTTTTGGCGTCCGCGGTACCTCCAACATCCAAGAAGTTGGCAGGCTCTCCACCGGCCATTTTAATCAAGTCCATGGTAGCCATTGCCAACCCGGCTCCGTTCACCATACACCCTACATTTCCATCAAGGTCGACATAATTTAAGCCAACCTCGCGTGCTTCGACCTCAATTGGGTTTTCTTCACGAAGGTCACGCATTTCCGCATAAGCCTTTCTTCTGTACAATGCATTGTCATCTATGGTCACCTTGGCATCAACTGCCATGATTTTATCATCGGAAGTCTTTAAAACAGGATTGATCTCGAAAAGGCTTGAATCACTTTCCACATAGGCTTTGTACAAGGACATAACGAACTTCACCATCTCTTTGAAGGCGGTTCCGGACAACCCAAGGTTAAAGGCGATTCTTCTTGCTTGGAAAGGCAAGAGCCCCAATCCTGGATCTACTTCTTCGGTAAATATCAAATGTGGTGTTTTTTCCGCCACTTCTTCTATATCCATACCACCTTCGGTAGAATACATGATCATGTTTTTACCTGTTCCCCTGTTCAAAAGAACGGACATATAAAATTCACTGGTTTCGCTATCACCTGGATAGTAAACATCCTCGGCCACCAAAACCTGGTGCACTTTTTTACCTTCGGCAGATGTTTGCGGGGTAACAAGGTTCATCCCTATAATGCTACCTGCCAACTCTTCCACTTCCTTCAAGTTTTTGGCCAGCTTTACACCACCGCCCTTACCACGGCCACCAGCATGTACTTGCGCTTTGATTACGTGCCATCCGGTTCCGGTTTCTTCTGTAAGTTGTTTTGCGGCATCAACCGCTTCCTTGGCGTTGTGGGCAACTATCCCTCTTTGGATCCTAACTCCAAAACTGGCTAAAATCTCTTTTCCTTGATATTCGTGAAGATTCATCTGTGAATTTACTTTTGTTTGCAGACAAAAATAGAAAACACTGCTGACAAATTGAAGATGTTAAATGATTAATTAGCGATAAGTAGGAAGAAAATACCGCTTTCCGGACCAAGAACAGCTACAACTTAAAATCCTGAAAGTCGAGGGGGTCAAAATTTTTGAAATGTCCGTTCATTTCAATTACCTCTTTGGTGCGGTTCACCTTATGGAGTACATGGGTCGTTGCCTCCAAATGGGCTTTTATAAAATTCAGCCTATCGGTTTCTCTGCGCATCAGCAACAATTCATATTCCTGCTCAAAGGAAAGCCCCATTTTATGGGCAAGCGAGTAGCTGTTGAATTGTTTCGGGGATGTTTTGGTAAAGGGAACGTCCATTATATCGTACAACTCCTCTACTTTTTGAAGCA